>NZ_JBVIVK010000079.1:0-1026 GCF_055595715.1 Streptomyces sp. NPDC040410 | reverse complement strand
ACTGAAGGGCAGTCACTGTGACTGACATTGCCGACAAGGTTCCGGCGCCGTCGGTGCCGCCGGAGCAGATCAAGGCCATCCCGGTGCGCCACTGGGGCCGCTGGGTGGCCGGCGTCCTGGTCATCGCCGTCCTGGTGCTGATCGGGATCGCCTTCTCCAACGCGAAGATCAACTACGACATCATCCCGGACTACCTGACCGACGACCTGATCCTGGACGGCGTCTGGCACACGCTGTACATCTCCGTCCTCGCCATGGTGCTGGGCCTGGTCCTGGGCGTGATCCTCGCGGTGATGCGGATGTCGTCCAACCCGGTCACCAGCACGGTGGCCTGGCTGTACATCTGGTTCTTCCGCGGCACCCCGGTCCTGGTGCAGCTCCTGCTCTGGTACAACATCGCCCTCGTGTTCCCCATGCTCAACCTGGGGTTCTACAAGGACGAGATGAACCAGGTGATGACGCCGTTCCTGGCGGCCCTGCTCGGTCTGGGCCTCAACGAGGCCGCCTACATGTCCGAGATCGTCCGGGCCGGCATCCAGTCGGTCGACCTGGGCCAGACGGAGGCCTCGCACGCACTGGGCATGACCCACGGCAAGACACTGCGCCGCGTGGTCCTCCCGCAGGCCATGCGGGTGATCGTGCCGCCGACCGGCAACGAGTTCATCAACATGCTCAAGACCTCCTCGCTCGCCTACGCGGTCCAGTTCAACGAACTGATCAAACGGGCCACCGACGTCTCCAGCACCTCACTCGCGGTCGTCGAGATGTACTTCGTGGCATCCATCTGGTACCTGATCCTGACCAGCGTCTTCAGCGTCGGCCAGTACTACCTCGAACGCCGCTACGCCCGCGGTTCACAGCGCAGCCTGCCGCCCACCCCGCTGCAGCGCCTGAAGAAGAACCTCCGCATGTTCGGTTCGTTCCGCCGCCCGGAGGTGCCGCGATGAGCGCTCTCAGCAAGGACGTCGCCCAGAGCACGGGCGGCCATCCGATGGTCAGGGCCGAGGGCGTGCACAAGTCCTTCGG
>NZ_JBVIVK010000078.1:0-1056 GCF_055595715.1 Streptomyces sp. NPDC040410 | reverse complement strand
TCCCCGGGACGCACACCCCTGCCCTGACCGCTGCCGCGGGCAGCCCAAGTCCGTCACGATCGGCCGGCACCTCCGCCGGAGTCGGTGGGTCCGATCCAGGACGGGAGCAGGTGAATACCGCCACCGGGCGGGCCCGTTCGACCACCGCGGCCACACCGGCTTGGACGGCGGTCTCTCGTAGAGCGGCGCGCACTGCCTGTCGGGGTGCCGAGTGCTCCGACGGCCGGCCGCTGCACCCACAGGCCTGCAGTCAGCAGCCCGCTGAGGAGTCCGGAAACCTAGGCGTCACCGGGCCCCGAGGTGTCGGCGCCGGCATCTGGAGGGGTGTCATCACATGGCGGGAGGAGCCCCAGAACGCTTCGGCGCCCTGGGATCCGCGGGTCAGTACGACCAGGGCGGGGCAGGCCTGGGCCCATCGAGCCGCGACGTCTTCAGGACCTTCTCCCTGTCCGGGGAGCCCAGCAGGGCTGGTCTGAGGTTGGGGTCGTACGAGATGGTGCGGTGGGATCGGGCGGCCGCGAGGAGTTCACCGACCTTGTTGGCGCCTGGGGATGAGGCCGCGGCGATCGAGCCGGTGTGCACATGAGCTGGCGACACAGGGTGGCCCGGGCGGGCCAGTCGGAGCGCCATGTTGGCGGGACTGCCGCCCGGGTAGGTGACTTGATGTCGGGAGGACTCCCGCACGATGTCTGTGAGAGCTTCGCCCACGACAAGAACCGAGGAGTGGACAGGTGGTGACACGAGTGTCCTCCCGGAGAGGGATCGTCCCCCGACAAGCCCTACTGACACGGCGTCGGCCATGAACCGCAACGGGTCGCACATGGTGGTTTCACGGCACGTGGCGCCATCAGCACATCGGCAGGTCAGGACGGGCGGGCGGCCGGTGCCGCCACCACCTTGTGGAGCAAGGGGGCGGTGACGGCGCGTTATGGGCTCTGTCATTCGGGGGTGATCACACAGTGAGGCCGGGCTGCACCTGGATCTTGCGGCCCTCGCCTGCCTGGAAGCGCTTGAGGGCCTCTGCGTAGGAGGCCAGCGGCAGGCGGTCGCTGATGA
>NZ_JBVIVK010000077.1:0-1103 GCF_055595715.1 Streptomyces sp. NPDC040410 | reverse complement strand
CTAGGGAGCGTATCGAGTCGTGATCGATCTGCGGGATTCGCCTTCATGGTGGGGCCTGGACCGGTAGACCTTTTACGTGACGCGAGTGCAACTAACGGACGCCGAGTGGGAGTTCATCGGGCCGTACCTGCCGATCGGTGAGTACGGCCCGTACCCTGAGCGGCTGCGGCAGCAGTTCGAGGGTGTGATCTGGCGGTTCAAGACCGGCGGACAGTGGAGGGAGATGCCGCAGGAGTTCGGCGCCTGGCCGACCGTCCACAACCGCTTCCGGCAGTGGCGTGACGCCGGCGTCTTCGAGGCCCTGCTGGAGGGCCTGGTCGCGGAAGCCGCGAAACGGGGTGAGGTGGACCTGTCCCTGGTCAGCATCGACTCCACCACCGCGCGCGCTCACCACGACGCTGCCGGGATGCACCTGGGCGAGGATGTCCTCACCGCCCTGGAGAAGGCAGCCACCGAGGCGGAGAAGGCCAGGCCAAAGGGGGCAGCCTGGAAGAACAAGACGGACGGGACGCCGAGATCGATGCCGAGCGCGAAGAGCGGCGACGCATCCGGCGTCGGCGCAAACTCCGGCTGAAGGCCGCCCTCCTGGGACGTTCCAGGGGCGGGCAGACCAGCAAGGTCCACCTCGCCGCCGATCGGAAGTGCCGTCCCCTGGCCCTCATCCTGACCGCGGGCCAGGCGGCGGACAGCCCGCAGTTCATCCCCGTCCTGAAGAAGGTGCGGGTGCGCGGGCCTGTCGGCCGTCCCCGCACCCGGCCCGGTGCGGTTGCCGGAGACAAGGCTTACTCGTCCCGCGGTAACCGCGCCTACCTGCGTAAACGTCGCATCAAGGCGGTGATCCCGGAGAAGAAGGACCAGGCCGCCAACCGGAAGAAGAAGGGCAGCAGGGGTGGCAGGCCCGTCAGCCACGACGCCGAGCTCTACAAGGAGCGGAACACCGTCGAACGCGCGATCAACAGGATGAAGGCCTGGCGAGGCATCGCAACCCGCTACGACAAGACCCCGGACAGCTACCTCGCCGGTCTCCACCTTCGCGCCTCAATGATCTGGATCAAGGACCTCACACGAGCCACCGCTTGATCACAACCAAATACGCTCCCTAG
>NZ_JBVIVK010000076.1:0-1308 GCF_055595715.1 Streptomyces sp. NPDC040410 | reverse complement strand
ATGAGGGGGTGAGGTGCGGTCAGGCGTCCTGCTGGCTTGTGGTCCATTGGGTCAGCCACTGTTGTTCGTCGTGCTGTTTGGCGTGGTGCAGTTCCTCGGATGGTTCCGACAGTTCGATCCTGGGGCCGTCGGGGTGGTAGAAGTCGCCTTCACCCTTGGCTGCCAGATGACCGCCGATCTCCAGGTAGCAGTACCCGTGGCCGTCGAAGTGCGGCTCCGGTGTGTGGTCGTGGCCCAGGTGCCGGGCGATTCCCGCTGCGACCGCGTGGGCCTGGCCCTTGGCGAAGACCGCGGCCTTCGGCAGCGGCTTGCCGTTGATCAGGGTGATCGAGGCGGTGTCGCCCTGTGCCCAGACGCCGTCGACGGGGGTCTTGAGGGTGTGGGCGTCCACCGGAACCCACCCGGTGGGGGACAGGGCGGCTGCCCTGACCGGGGCGGGGGCCTGATACGGCGGGACGAACACCAGCAGATCGAACGAGATGTGCTCGCCGTCCTCGAAGACCACCTCGCGGGTCACCGCGTCGACCCGCTCGACCTGGCGGCCCGGGTGGAAGCCGATGTTCTGGGCCGCGAGCATCTGTACCACGCCGTGGCCGACGACGGGCCCGGCGCTGGGCATCGGTTGCGGCTCGGGGGTGTAGACGTCGATCACCACCTTGTCGCGCACGCCGGTCTCCGTCAGCAGGTCGGAGGCGAGCATGGCACCCTCGTACGGCGACGCCGGGCACCGGTAGGGGAGGCTGGTCACCAGGAACACGACCTTGCCCGAGGAGACGGCGTTCAGCTTGGCGTGTGCGTCGACGGCTGCGTCGGGTGAGTTGTAGTGCGCCGCCACTCCGGCCGCGAGTGCTTCGTTCAGGCCGGGCACGGCGCCGGTGTCGAGCTCGGCGCCGAGCGCGAGAACCAGGGCGTCATAGTCGAGCGGGCCCTGGGACGTGTGGACGGTGCGGGTCGCGAGATCGAGCCGCTGCACGTCGGCCGGCAGGTGGTCGGCCCGGCCCAGCGCCTGCTTGGTCGGTGTCACCCGCACTTGGTCCAGCGAGCGCCAGCCCCGCAGCAGCCACAGCAGGGACAGGCCCTGTACCTGGGTGTCGGTGCGGTCGACCAGCGTGATCCTGTCGTCGGGTGCCACGTGCTTCTGCAGCTCGCGCACCGTGCTCAGACCGGCGAAGCCGGCGCCTAACACAAGGATGTTGCTGCGCATGGTGAGGTACTCCTGCCTCAGACGTCGATGAACGTGTCGTCCTGCTTGGTCAGTTCCCGCGCCCAGGAGCGATGGGTGCCCCTGGGTGAGGCCCTCCCGCTCAG
>NZ_JBVIVK010000075.1:0-1448 GCF_055595715.1 Streptomyces sp. NPDC040410 | reverse complement strand
TGGCAACGGGGTTGTTCGTGGTTTCAGAACCAACACAGTGGACGCGAGCAACTGAGGACAAGCCCTCGGCCTATTAGTACCAGTCACCTCCACACCTTGCGGTGCTTCCAGATCTGGCCTATCAACCCAGTCGTCTACTGGGAGCCTTACCCCATCAAGTGGGTGGGAGTCCTCATCTCGAAGCAGGCTTCCCGCTTAGATGCTTTCAGCGGTTATCCCTCCCGAACGTAGCCAACCAGCCATGCCCTTGGCAGAACAACTGGCACACCAGAGGTTCGTCCGTCCCGGTCCTCTCGTACTAGGGACAGCCCTTCTCAAGACTCCTGCGCGCACAGCGGATAGGGACCGAACTGTCTCACGACGTTCTAAACCCAGCTCGCGTACCGCTTTAATGGGCGAACAGCCCAACCCTTGGGACCGACTCCAGCCCCAGGATGCGACGAGCCGACATCGAGGTGCCAAACCATCCCGTCGATATGGACTCTTGGGGAAGATCAGCCTGTTATCCCCGGGGTACCTTTTATCCGTTGAGCGACGGCGCTTCCACAAGCCACCGCCGGATCACTAGTCCCGACTTTCGTCCCTGCTCGACCCGTCGGTCTCACAGTCAAGCTCCCTTGTGCACTTACACTCAACACCTGATTGCCAACCAGGCTGAGGGAACCTTTGGGCGCCTCCGTTACCCTTTAGGAGGCAACCGCCCCAGTTAAACTACCCATCAGACACTGTCCCTGATCCGGATCACGGACCCAGGTTAGACATCCAGCACGACCAGACTGGTATTTCAACGACGACTCCACCACCACTGGCGTGACAGCTTCAAAGTCTCCCAGCTATCCTACACAAGCCGAACCGAACACCAATATCAAACTGTAGTAAAGGTCCCGGGGTCTTTCCGTCCTGCTGCGCGAAACGAGCATCTTTACTCGTAGTGCAATTTCACCGGGCCTATGGTTGAGACAGTCGAGAAGTCGTTACGCCATTCGTGCAGGTCGGAACTTACCCGACAAGGAATTTCGCTACCTTAGGATGGTTATAGTTACCACCGCCGTTTACTGGCGCTTAAGTTCTCAGCTTCGCCCCACCGAAATGGAGCTAACCGGTCCCCTTAACGTTCCAGCACCGGGCAGGCGTCAGTCCGTATACATCGCCTTACGGCTTCGCACGGACCTGTGTTTTTAGTAAACAGTCGCTTCTCGCTGGTCTCTGCGGCCACCCCCAGCTCACGGAGTAAATCCGATCACCAGGTGTGGCCCCCCTTCTCCCGAAGTTACGGGGGCATTTTGCCGAGTTCCTTAACCATAGTTCACCCGAACGCCTCGGTATTCTCTACCTGACCACCTGAGTCGGTTTAGGGTACGGGCCGCCATGAAACTCGCTAGAGGCTTTTCTCGACAGCATAGGATCATCCACTTCACCACAATCGGCTCGGCATCAGGTCTCAGACT
>NZ_JBVIVK010000074.1:0-1485 GCF_055595715.1 Streptomyces sp. NPDC040410 | reverse complement strand
CGTGCCGGACTTGTGCGCGTTGAGCGGCTGTTCCATCTTCATCGCCTCGAGTACGACGATCAGGTCGCCTTCCTTGACTTCCTGGCCCTCCTCGACGGCGACCTTGACGATGGTGCCCTGCATCGGGGAGGCCAGGGTGTCGCCGGAGGCGGCCGGGCCGGACTTCTTCGCCGCCCGCCGCTTCGGCTTGGCACCCGCCGCCAGCCCGGTGCGGGCCAGCGACATGCCCAGCGAGGACGGCAGGGAGACCTCCAGTCGCTTGCCGCCGACCTCGACGACCACCGTCTCGCGGTCCGGCTCCTCCTCCGCCTCCACGGCCGTGGGAGCGGTGAACGGCTTGATGTCGTTGACGAACTCGGTCTCGATCCACCGGGTGTGGACCGTGAACGGCTCGGCGGAACCGGTCAGTTCGGGCGCGAACGCCGGGTCGGTGACCACCGCGCGGTGGAAGGGGATCGCGGTGGCCATGCCCTCGACCTGGAACTCCTCCAGCGCCCGGGCGGCGCGCTGCAGGGCCTGCTCGCGGGTGGTGCCGGTGACGATCAGCTTGGCCAGCAGCGAGTCCCACGCCGGCCCGATCACGCTGCCGGACTCCACCCCCGCGTCCAGCCGCACGCCCGGACCGGACGGCGGGGCGAACGTGGTGACGGTGCCGGGGGCGGGCAGGAAGCCCCGGCCCGGGTCCTCGCCGTTGATCCGGAACTC
This sequence comes from Streptomyces sp. NPDC040410, assembly GCF_055595715.1. NCBI lineage: Bacteria > Bacillati > Actinomycetota > Actinomycetes > Kitasatosporales > Streptomycetaceae > Streptomyces > Streptomyces sp. NPDC040410. The sequence continues at coordinate 780 of NZ_JBVIVK010000074.1, read as the reverse complement.
GAAGGAATGCCCGCGCAGCGGCGGGTCGTCGTAGCCGAGGGGTTCGCCGTCGGCGATGCGGAACATCTCCCGCACCAGGTCGATGCCGGCGACCTCCTCGGTGACCGGATGCTCGACCTGCAGACGGGTGTTGACCTCCAGGAAGGAGATCGTGCCGTCCAGGCCGACCAGGAACTCCACGGTGCCGGCACCGACGTAACCGGCCTCCTTCAGGATCGCCTTCGAGGCGCTGTACAGCTCGGCCACCTGCGCCTGGCTCAGGAACGGCGCCGGGGCCTCCTCGACCAGCTTCTGATGCCGGCGCTGCAGCGAGCAGTCCCGCGTCGAGACGACCACCACGTTGCCGTGGGAGTCGGCCAGGCACTGGGTCTCCACGTGCCGGGGCTTGTCGAGGTAGCGCTCCACGAAGCACTCGCCACGCCCGAACGCGGCCACCGCCTCACGCACCGCCGACTCGTACAGCTCCGGCACCTCCTCCAGGGTGCGGGCCACCTTCAGGCCGCGCCCGCCGCCGCCGAACGCGGCCTTGATCGCGATCGGCAGACCGTGCTGCTCGGCGAACGCGACGACCTCCTCCGCACCGCTGACGGGATCCGGCGTGCCGGCCACCAGCGGCGCACCCGCCCGCTGGGCGATGTGCCGGGCGGCGACCTTGTCGCCCAGGTCCCGGATGGCCTGCGGCGGCGGCCCGATCCAGATCAGTCCGGCATCCAGCACGGCCTGGGCGAAGTCGGCGTTCTCCGACAAGAACCCGTAGCCGGGATGGATCGCGTCCGCGCC
>NZ_JBVIVK010000073.1:0-1565 GCF_055595715.1 Streptomyces sp. NPDC040410 | reverse complement strand
ACGGTGCTGGGGCGTCGTCCCTCGCGCACGCCGTAGGACGGCGCCGGCAGCGCCCGCCGGTCCAGCTTCCCGTTCACCGTCAACGGCAACCCCTCCACCACCACGAACGCCGCCGGCACCATGTACTCCGGCAACCGCGACGCCACCACCCCCCGCAACCCCTCCACATCCACACCCGCACCCGCCTCGGCGGGCACCACATACGCCACCAGCCGCTTGTCCCCCGGCGTGTCCTCACGCACCACCACCGCAACCTGCCCCACCACCGGCTCACCCAGCAGGACGGCCTCGATCTCACCCAACTCGATCCGGAAACCACGCACCTTGACCTGCTGATCCGCCCGCCCCACGAACACCAACTGACCATCCACGGTCCACTTCACCAGGTCACCGGTGCGATACATCCGCTGCCCCGCATCGAACGGCGAGGCAACGAACCGCTCACCGGTCAGTCCCGGACGGTTCACATAGCCGCGCGCCAGCCCCGCACCCGACACATACAACTCACCCGCAACACCCACCGGCACCGGCTCAAGCACCTCGTCCAGCACAAACAACCGCACATACGACAACCCACGCCCCATCACCGGCACATCACCCACCGACAACCCACCCGACACCGACGACACCACCGTGAACTCCGTCGGCCCATACGCATTCACCAGACGACGACCCGAAGCCCACCGATCCAACACCCCCGAATCCAACGCCTCACCACCCGACACCAACACCTCCACCGAACCCAGATCACCGGCCCCCAACGCCCCCAACACCACCGGAGGCAACAACACATGCGTCACCGCATGACGCCCCACGACCTCCGCCAAACCCCCACCAGGAACCAACTCATCCGCCGACGCCACCACCAACACACCACCCCCACCCAACACCAGCAAAACCTCCCACACCGCAGCATCAAACCCAATCGACGCAAACTGCAACACCCGCGAACCAGGCACCACCCCAAAACGCCCCACCTGATCCACCGCCAGACTCAACGCCCCACCATGAGTCGACCCCACACCCTTCGGCACCCCCGACGAACCCGACGTATAGATCACGTACGCCAGATCCGCCCCACCCACCACCACACCAGGCGCCTCCCCAGAACACGCCCCGACCTCATCCCGGACCTCGTCCCACACCACCACCCGCACACCATCACCGACACGCCCCGCCAACCGCCCACCCATCACCGCATCCGTCAACACCACCGACACACCACTGTCCGCCACCATGAACCCCACCCGCTCCACCGGCAACCGCACATCCATCGGCAAATACGCCGCCCCCGCCTTCCACACACCCAAAATCCCCACCAGCACATCCACACCCCGCGGCACACACAACCCCACCACCGAACCCGGCCCCACCCCCAAACCCCGCAAATACTGCGCCAACCGATTCGCCGCCACATCCAACTCACCCCGCGACACCACCACACCATCACCCACCACCACCACCGCACCCGCATCCACACCAACCCACCCACCAAACAACCCCAACACCGACGAACCCACACCCACACCCACACCCGTACCCTCAAGCGAAGACCCACCCCACTC
>NZ_JBVIVK010000072.1:0-1644 GCF_055595715.1 Streptomyces sp. NPDC040410 | reverse complement strand
AAGTCCGGTGCGGGCAGAGCGCGCCGGTCCAGCTTCCCGTTCGGAGTCAGCGGGAACTCCCCGACCGTCATCACCACCGACGGCACCATGTACTCCGGCAGCGCGTCGGCCGCGAAGCCACGGATCTCCGCCATGTCGGGCGTGCATCCCGGCGCGGGAAGCACATATCCGACCAGGCGTCCGTCCCGGACCGCGGCGACCGCCTGGCCCACCGCCTCGTGGCGGGCCAGTACCGTCTCCACCTCCCCCAGCTCGATCCGGAAGCCGCGGACCTTGACCTGGTCGTCCCCCCGGCCCAGGAACACGAGGTTGCCGTCCGGCAGCATCCGCACCACGTCACCGGTCCGGTACATACGGGCGGAGGGCGTGCCGGCGAACGGGTCGGGCACGAACACGCTCGCCGTCTTCACCGGGTTGTTCAGATAGCCGCGCCCGACGGCCGAGCTGCCGACGTAGAGGGTGCCCCGGCAGCCGGGGGCCACGGGCTGGAGGTAGTCGTCGAGTACGTACAGCCGGGCGTTGTCCGTAGGACGGCCGAACGGGACGCTGGGCTGGTCCGCGTGCGCGTCCAGCAGCTCCGTGGTGATCGGGCAGGCCGCCGAGGTCACCGTCGCCTCGGTCGGTCCGTACTCGTTGTAGACCTCGCAGTCGTCGCGGGTCACCGCGAGAATCTGGCGGGCCACGTCCTGGGGCACCGCCTCGGCACCGGTGAAGATGATCCGCACCGAGCGCAGATCATCCGCCACGTTCCGCTCGGCGCCGAGCAGCATCCGAAGCTGCGACGGTGTCGCGTTCAGCGACGTGATCCGGTGCTCCCGTACGGCGTCCAGGAATCGATCGGGGTCGTAGGCCGTCTCCGCGGACACCAAATGCAGCCGGGCACCGGAGACCAGGCACTGGAAGATCTCCCACACGGAGTTGTCGAACGCCACCGAATGGTTCTGGAGTACGCGGTCCTCGGTCGTCAGGGAGCAGATCCGCTGGTTCCAGGCGAGGAAGCCGATGATCGAGGCGTGGCTGATGGCGACGCCCTTCGGGCGGCCGGTGGAGCCGGAGGTGTAGATGACGTAGGCGAGGTTCCCGGGCCGTACGCCCGAGCCGGGCACGTCGTCCGCGCTGTCGGCCAGGTCCTCACCGGCCCACGGCTCGTCGAGGAAGACGGGCCTGACGCGCTCGTCGAACAGCTCCTCCGCGATGACTCCGTGCCGGGTCAGCACCAGCCGGGCGCCGCTGTCGGCGGCGACATGCCGCAGACGCTCCACCGGGTACTCCGGGTCCAGCGGTACATACGCCGCCCCTGCTTTGAGCACGGCCAGCATGGCGGTGATCATCTCGGGGCAGCGGGGCAGGACGAGTGCGACGGGCTGTTCGGGGCCGATGCCGCGGGTGATGAGGTGCCGGGCCAGGCGGTTGGCGCGGGCGTTCAGTTCGGCATAGGTCAGCTCGGTGTCCTCGAAGGACACGGCGACGGCGTCGGGGGTCCGGGCGGCCTGGGCCTCGAAGAGCTGGTGGAGGGTGTGCGGGGTGGCCTCGGTGAGGTGGGGGGCGTTCCACTCCTCCAGTACCTGGTGTCGTTCGTCGGGTTGGAGGATGTCGAGGGTGTTGATGTGCTGGTCGGGGTGGGTGGTGAGGGTGTGGAGGAGG
>NZ_JBVIVK010000071.1:0-1856 GCF_055595715.1 Streptomyces sp. NPDC040410 | reverse complement strand
GCGGCCGTGGGTACGGTCGCGGGGGCCTCGGACACGCGGGCCGGATCAGCCCTTGCGGGTGTTGATCTCCTCGGTGAGCTGGGGGACGACGTCGAAGAGGTCGCCGACCACGCCGTAGTCGACCAGGTCGAAGATCGGGGCCTCGGCGTCCTTGTTGATCGCCACGATCGTCTTCGAGGTCTGCATGCCGGCCCGGTGCTGGATCGCGCCGGAGATGCCGGAGGCGATGTACAGCTGCGGCGACACGGACTTGCCGGTCTGGCCGACCTGGTTGGTGTGCGGGTACCAGCCCGCGTCCACCGCGGCCCGCGAGGCACCCACGGCCGCGCCCAGCGAGTCGGCCAGCGCCTCGATCAGCGCGAAGTTCTCCGCGCCGTTGACCCCCCGGCCGCCGGAGACCACGATCGCGGCCTCGGTCAGCTCCGGACGCCCGCTCGCCTCACGCGCGGTGCGGCCGGTGACCTCGGTACCGGTCGCCAGCGCCGAGAAGGACACGCTCAGGGCCTCGACCGCGCCCGCGGCCGGGGCGGCCTCCACCGCGGCGCTGTTGGGCTTGACCGTGATCACCGGGGTGCCCTTGGTGATACGGGAGGTGGTGGTGAAGGACGCGGCGAACACCGACTGGGTGGCCACCGGGCCCTCGTCGCCGGCCCGCAGGTCGACCGCGTCGGTGATGATGCCGGAACCGATACGCAAGGCCAGCCGGGCGGCGATCTCCTTGCCCTCCGCGGAGGACGGCACCAGCACCGCGGCCGGGGACACGGCCGCGACCGCGGCCTGCAGCGCGTCCACCTTCGGCACCACCAGGTAGTCGGCGTACTCGGCGGCCTCATGGGTCAGAACGCGGGCCGCGCCGTGCTCGGCCAGCGCGGCGGCGGTACCGGCGGCGCCGGCACCCAGCGCGACGGCGACCGGCTCACCGATCCGGCGGGCCAGCGTCAGCAGCTCCAGGGTGGGCTTGCGGACGGCACCGTCCACGTGGTCGACGTAGACGAGGACTTCAGCCATGGGATTGCTCTCTCCTGCGAAACGAAGTTGAGGGGCGGTCGGCGACTGCGGGGCTCAGATGAACTTCTGGCCCGCGAGGAACTCGGCGAGCCGCTTGCCGCCCTCGCCCTCGTCCTTGACGATCGTGCCGGCGGTACGGGCCGGGCGCTCGGCCGCGGCCTCCACCACGGTCCAGGCACCCTCCAGGCCGACCTCCTCGGCCTCGATGTCCAGGTCGGACAGGTCCCAGGACTCCACCGGCTTCTTCTTCGCGGCCATGATGCCCTTGAAGGACGGGTACCGGGCCTCACCCGACTGGTCGGTCACCGACACCACGGCCGGCAGCCGCGCCTGAAGCCGCTCGGACGCGACGTCGCCGTCCCGGCGGCCCGTCACGGTGCCGTCCTCGACCGCGACCTCGGACAGCAGCGTCACCTGCGGCACACCCAGCCGCTCCGCCAGCAGCGCCGGGACCACACCCGCGGTGCCGTCGGTGGAGGCCATGCCGGAGATCACCAGGTCGTAGCCGGCCTTCTCGATCGCCTTGGCCAGCACCAGCGAAGTGCCGATGACGTCGGTGCCGTGCAGGTCGTCGTCCTCGACGTGGACCGCCTTGTCCGCGCCCATCGACAGCGCCTTGCGCAGCGCGTCCTTGGCATCCTCCGGACCCACCGTCAGCACGGTGATCTCCACGTCGTCGTCACCGCCTTGCCGCCGGCCTTCCGAGATCTGCAGCGCCTGCTCGACCGCGTACTCGTCCAGCTCGGAGAGCAGACCGTCCACGTCGTCCCGGTCGACGGTCAGGTCATCGGCGAAGTGCCGGTCGCCAGTGGCGTCGGGCACGTACTTCACAGTGACAACGATCCTCA
>NZ_JBVIVK010000070.1:0-2024 GCF_055595715.1 Streptomyces sp. NPDC040410 | reverse complement strand
GTGAAGGTGCGTGGTTTCCGTATCGAGCCCGGTGAGATCGAGGCCGTGCTGCTGTCCCACCCGGAGGTCACCCAGGCCGCCGTGGTCGCCCGTGAGGGTGCCCTGGTGGCGTACGTCGTCCCGTCGGTCCAGGACACAGCGGCGCTGCGGGAACTGCTTGCCTCGCAACTGCCCCAGTACATGGTGCCGTCCGCCTTTGTGGTCCTGGACGAGCTGCCGCTGACGGTGAACGGGAAGCTGGACCGCAAGGCACTCCCCGCACCGGAGTACACCTCGGGAGAGGGCCGTGCCCCGGCCACGGTGCAGGAAGAGATCCTGTGCACACTGTTCGCCGATGTCCTGGGCCTGGACACGGTCGGGGTGGAGGACAACTTCTTCCGCCTCGGCGGGCACTCACTGCTTGCAGTGCGACTGACATCCCGGATCCGTGCCGTGCTGGGCGTCGAGGTCGAGGTACGGGCGCTGTTCGAGGCGCCGACGGTGGCACGGCTGGCCGCCCGGCTCGCCCAGGGCACCCAGCAGGCCCGTTCCCCCCTGCGGGCCGTGGCCGAACGGCCCGAGCGGGTACCCCTGTCGTTCGCGCAGCGGCGCCTGTGGTTCCTCGGCCAGCTCGAAGGGCCCAACCCCACGTACAACATCCCGGTGCCGATCCGGGTGAACGGCGCCGACCCCGTCGTACTCAATGCGGCACTGCGGGATGTGATCACGCGGCATGAGTCGCTGCGGACGGTGTTCGCCGCGGTCGACGGTGAGCCGTATCAGCGGATCCTCGACCCGCGGGAACTGGACTGGGAGCTGGAGGTGTCCCAGGTCACCCACGAGGACATGGCCGAGACGGTGAGCCGGGTGTCGCGGCACGCCTTCGACCTGTCGTCCGAACTGCCCATCCGTGCCTGGCTGTTCGAGGCCGGGTCGGACGAGCAGGTGCTCGTGGTGGTGATGCATCACATCGCCAGCGACGGCTGGTCGATGGGTCCCCTGGGACGCGATCTGTCCACCGCGTACGCGGCGCGGCTGCGCGACGAGGCACCCGAATGGGCGCCGCTGCCCGTGCAGTACACCGACTACGCCCTCTGGCAGCGGGAGCTGCTGGGCGACGCCTCCGACCCCGACAGTCTGCTGAACGCACAGGTGGAGTACTGGCGGCAGACGCTGTCCGGCTCACCGGAGGAACTGGAGCTGCCTGGAGACCGGGCGCGCCCCCTCATGACCAGCCACCAGGGCCACCAGATTCCGCTGCACGTGCCCGCCGAAGTGCACCAGCGGGTCGTGGAACTCGCGCGTGCCGAGGGCGTCACCGTGTTCATGGTGATGCAGGCCGCGCTCGCGGTCACCCTGTCACGGCTGGGCGCCGGAACCGACATTCCCGTCGGATGCGGTATCGCCGGCCGCAACGACGAGGCGCTGGACGACCTGGTCGGGTTCTTCGTCAACACCCTCGTGATCCGCACCGACCTCTCCGGGAACCCGGAGTTCCGGCAGGTCCTGGAGCGCGTGCGCGAAGCCAGTCTGGGCGCCTGGGCGCACCAGGACGTGCCCTTCGAGCGACTCGTCGAGGAGCTGGCCCCCGAACGCTCCATGTCCCGCCACCCCCTGTTCCAAGTGGCCCTGACCTTGCAGAACGTCGAGCGGGCCGGACTGGAGATGCCGGGCGTGCGGGCCGGAGCGGTCGCGGGCGTCGAGGCCGCCATGGCCGCCTCGGCCAAGTACGACCTCGATGTGATGATCGCGGAGGCATACGACGAGAACGGCAACCCCGCCGGACTGCGCGGTGCCGTCGTCGGATCGGCCGATCTGTTCGACGCTCGCTCCATCGAGGCCCTCACCGAACGGTGGGCACGAGTCCTGGAGTCGGTGACCGCGGACCCGGCGCTGCGTCTGGCCGCCGTGGAGATCCTCGACCCCGCCGAGCGCGAACTGCTGCTCACTGAGTGGGGTGGGTCTTCGCTTGAGGGTACGGGTGTGGGTGTGGGTGTGGGTTCGTCGGTGTTGGGGTTGTTTGGTGGGTGGGTTGGTGTGGATGC
>NZ_JBVIVK010000069.1:0-2070 GCF_055595715.1 Streptomyces sp. NPDC040410 | reverse complement strand
CGATTCGCCGCCGCATCCAGCTCCCCGTACGACAGCTCGATGCCCTCACTCACCACCGCCACCGCGTCCGGAGCCGACGCAACCCACCGCTCGAACAACTCCACCACCGACGCGTCCGAAACCTCCGCCCCCGTGTCGTTCCACTCCACCAGCAACCGATCCCGCTCATCCGCCCCAAGGACCTCAACGGCCCCGACCCGTGCCTCCGGCCTCGCCGTGACGGCCGCCAGCACCCGCGCCCAGCGCTCCGCGATCACCTCCACCGAAGCCGAGTCGAAGAGATCCGCCGAGCCCATCAACGCGCCCCGCAGCCCGGTCGGCCGGCCCTCGGCGTCGAACTGCTCGCCGACGACCACCTCAAGGTCGAACTTGGCCGGGACCAACACGGGTTCACTGAGGCCCCGTACACCTTGCTCGTCCTGGGCGGCACGCATGCCGGCCAAGCCTCCGGGCCCCGCCTGCTCGACGTTCTGGAGGGTGAACATGACCTGGAACAGCGGGTGGCGTGCGAGCGACCGTCCCGGAGCCAGCTCCTCGACCAGGCGTTCAAAGGGCACGTCCTGGTGGGCCAGCGCCCCGAGGCTCGCCTCCCGCACCCGTGCCAGCACCTGCCGGAACTCCGGGTCACCGGACAGATCGTTCCGGATCACCAGGGTGTTGACGAAGAAGCCGACCAGGTCGTCCAGCGCCTCATCCCTACGGCCGGCGGTGGCGGAGCCGATCGGAATGTCGGTTCCGGCGCCGAGGCGGGTCAACGTGACCGCGAGCGCGGCCTGCAACACCATGAACACCGTGACGCCCTCGGCCCGCGCCAGATCCACGACCCCCTGGTGCAGTTCGGCGGGGGTCGTGATCGCCACTCGGTGTCCCAGATGACCGGCGACCGCCGGACGGGCACGGTCCACGGGCAGCGCGAGTTCCTCCGGCGCCCCGGCGAGCGTGTCCCGCCAGTACTCCACCTGCGTGGACAGCAGACTCGCCGGGTCGGACTCCTCCCCCAGCAACTCCCGCTGCCACTGCGCGTAGTCGGCGTACTGAACCGGCAACGGCCGCCAGTCAGGGGCGTGCCCCTCAAGCCGTGCCGCGTAGGCCGTGGCGAGGTCCCGGCCCAGGGGGCCCATCGACCAGCCGTCACCGGCGATGTGGTGCATCACCACCAGCAGAACCTGTTCATCCGCACCGGCCTCGAACAGCCACGCCCGAACAGGCAGTTCCGACGACAGGTCGAAGGCATACCGCGACGCCTGCCCCACCGCATCCGCCAGACCCTCACTCGCGACCTCGGAGACCTCCAGCCCCCAGTCCAGCTCCTCCACGCCCAGCACCCGCTGGTACGGCTCACCCTCCACCGCCGCGAACACCGTCCGCAGCGACTCATGCCGCCCGATCACATCCCGCAGCGCCGCGTTCAGCACGGCGGCATCCACACCGCTCAACCGGATCGGCAGAGAGAGGTTGTACGTGGGGCTGGGCCCCTCCAGCTGACTCAGGAACCACAGCCGTCGCTGCGCGAACGACAACGGCACCCGCTCCGGACGCTCGACCGCAGCCCGCAACGCCGTACGAGCCCGGCCGCCGCCCTCAGCCAGCCGCGCCGCCAGACCCGCCACCGTAGGCGCCTCGAACAGCGCCCGGACCTCGACCTCCACACCCAGCACTGCACGGACCCGGGAGATCAGGCGCACTGCAAGCAGAGAATGCCCGCCGAGCTGGAAGAAGCTGTCGTCGACCCCGACCGTCTCCAGCCCCAGCACCTCGGCGAACACCCCGCACAGGATCTCCTCCTGCACGGTGGCCGGACGCCGCCCCTCACCGGCCCTGTACTCCGGCGCGGGCAGGGCCTTGCGGTCCAGCTTCCCGTTCACTGTCAGCGGCAGCTCGTCCAGGGTCACAAAGGCGGACGGCACCATGTACTCCGGCAGCCTGGACGCCACCAGCTCGCGCAACCCGTCCACGTCCTGGACCGAGGGCACGACATACGCCACCAGGACATCGTCACGGGCGACCACGGCGGCCTGGGTGACCTCCGGGTGGGACAGCAGCACGGCCTCGATCTCACCGGGCTCGATA
>NZ_JBVIVK010000068.1:0-2169 GCF_055595715.1 Streptomyces sp. NPDC040410 | reverse complement strand
GAAGCCGTGCGCAAACAACATTACGATTTCGCATGGGTATTCGATTCCTCCCTGGCTTCGACATAGCGGAGAACTTCTTCCGCGCTGTGAAACCGTTGCGCCCTGTGAACGGGGGTTGGGTTGCACCCGTCCTCTTTGAGGAGCGGGCGCAGTTCCACGAGTGCGTTGCCGATGGTTCGAGGGCTCACCTTGAAGAGGTCAGCGATTACCGGCCGGGTGGCGACCTGGCGCATGGCGAGAATCGCGGCAAGAACGCGGCCCTCGTCAGTGATCTTCCTGTAGATGACTGCGCCTGGGTCCTTCTTCAGTTCTGCTCCGCGTCGGTTGTGTCGCATCTCTTGGAGCCTGGCCTGGTACCGAATAGCCAAGCGCGTGGTGACGGCATCAAGTTCGGCATGGCTCATACCCGTGATCGCCGGATGCCGCAGTGCTTCTTGAGGATCGATTTCCTGGAGGGAGCCGGCAGAGGTGACAAAGTCCCGAACAGCTTGCGTGGTGGTAAGCCTGAGATCGATGGCGCGCACTGTGTGGTTGTGTTCTGCCAGGAGGGCTCGGGTCTCACGCATGGGTTTCTGGAGGCCGCTTCGGGTGATTCCGAGGAGGTCCTGGAGAACGGGCAGCGTGCAGATCCCACGGAGATGGACGAGCGTGGCCACAATCCGGGCTGCTGGCGTGATCACCGTCATCGCGCCTGCCCCTTTCGCACGCCGTCGCTTCCCGCCTCGTCGGTCGTAGTTTCGCTGCTCGGCCTTGGCCTCCTGGGCTGGCGCCAGAAGCGCGACAAGCTCGGCCAGTTCATCCCGAGTCATCCCGGTCATCACTGGGTGGGAGAGCATCTCCAGTACCTCCGACTGGATGATCCTGGGGTTTCTGCTTGCCGCAGGCGCAGTGCAGTGATCGTGTGGGTCGATGGTGTAGTTCCAGGCGCCGTGAGTGTCGTGCGGCCAGATCGGCAAGGAGTCCAAGTACTCCTTGCTCACGGTGACCCCGGTCGGATAGGCGCGTGTGTCGAGTTCGGCTTCGACGCGCAGGCCGGAGCGGGTGCGGGTGGATTCGATGGTCTTGATGACGACTTCGTGGCTGGTCAGCGGGCGTCCGCGCCAGTTCATCGTGATGTGGGAGAAGAGGCGGTGTTCGACCTTGTTCCATTTCGATGTTCCGGGCGGAAAGTGGCAGACAGTAATCGCCAGGCCGGTTTCCTCTGCCAAATTTGCAAGTTCGGACTTCCAGAGTCGGTATCGTGGAGAATTCGAGCCGCCGGAGTCCGCCGTGATCAGCAGGCGCTTGGCACTTGGGTAGTCACGCTTACCGCGGTTGTCCCACCAACGGCGAATCGAGGCGACAGCGAAGGCCGACGTGTCGTGGTCCACACCGACATTGACCCAGCCCTTGTTGGCCGCGATGTCGTAGATTCCGTATGGGATGACTTGCTGGATCTCTCCGCGGAAGAACAACGAGTGGTCCTCGACGTCGATCGGCTCGCCCTTGGGACGCCACTCGCGGCCCGGGTTGTGGAACCGGCCGATCATTTCCTTCTTCTTCGTATCCACACTGATGACCGGCTCACCGTCAGCCTGGTGTTCTTTGACCTGGTTGTTGATGTAGTGGAACTGGGCGTCTCGGTCAGGGTGTTGCTTCCCCTCCAGGGTCTTGGCATTGCCCTGAAGGCTGAACCCGTTCGCACGCAGCAGTTTCCCGACTGTGGTCGCGGAGACCGGATGCCCCTGTTTGGTCAGTTCGTCGGCGAGATGTCGCAGCGACTTGGTCGTCCACCTCAACGGCGACATGGGATCGCCTCGCTCATCCGGCTCGACCAATGCCAAGAGGGCGGGCAGCAGTCCGGGGTCCTTCGCGGCTGCGTTCTTGCGGCCGCCTCCAGGACGTCGGATGCGACCGCCTGGAAGGGGCGACGGTTCATCTGCGAGTTCGGCGATGCCTTTACGCACCGTCGTTTCGCTGACGCCAGTCGCGCGGGACACCGCACGTATTCCGCCATGCCCAAGCTCACGGGCCTCTGCGGCCAGCAGCAACCGCCGCTGCCTTTCGTTGAGGTGGGGGAGCAACACGCCCAACCGAGAGGCAAGTTGTCGGAACGTCGACTTGGATATGACCACCCAAGATCAACGATCACGGGGCCCGCACAGCAACGCGTTGTTTCCAGACAGCTTC
>NZ_JBVIVK010000067.1:0-2303 GCF_055595715.1 Streptomyces sp. NPDC040410 | reverse complement strand
GCCACATAGTTCGCCAGCGACCCCTGCGTGACCCCCACGCCCTTCGGCGTCCCCGTCGAACCCGACGTATAGATCACATACGCCAACCCCAACGGGTCGGACGCCACCCCGGGTGCCCCCCCGCCGGCATACGCCTCCAGCAGGATGCTGGTCGTCGGATCGTCGATGGCGAGCATCTGCACCCGGCCCGCGGGCAGGTCGTTCAGGGTCTCCTCGGTCCCCACCACCAGCCGGACGCCGCTGTCGGCCAGCATGAACGCCACGCGCTCCACCGGCAGTTCCACATCGACCGGCAGATAGGCGGCCCCCGCCTTCCACACCGCCAGGATCGCCGTCACCATCTCCGCACCGCGCGGCAGGCACAGCCCGACCACCGACTCACGTCCCACACCGAGGTCACGCAGATAGCACGCCCACCGGTCGGCCCGCTCACCCAGCTCGGCGAAGGTCAGGCTCTCGTCGCCCGCCACCACCGCCACCGCATCCGGCATCTGCCGGACCTGCTGCTCGAACCGCTCCAGCACCGGCACCGTCTCCGTGTCGGTCACGGTGTCGTTCCACTCACGCAGCACCCGGTCGCGTTCCTGTGTGTCAAGAACGTCCACCGCGCTCAACCGCACGTCCGGCGTGTCGACCACGGTGTCCAGCACCCGAGTGAACCAGTCGGCCATACGCCCGGCCGCGGGTGCGTCGAAGAGGTCGGCGGCCACCGTGAGCGCCCCGCGCAGGCCCGCCGGGCGGCCCTCGGCGTCGTACGCCTCCACCAGGGAGACCCACAGGTCGAACTTCACCAGGGCGGAGTCACCCGTATCCAGCCCGGTACCGCTGCCGCCACTGCCGCTGCCACCGCCGGTGCGGACGCCGGGCATGTCCAGGGCCGCGTCTCCGGTGGTCTGCATGGTCAGAACGACCTGTGCCAGCGGGTGCCGTGCCATCGAGCGGGACGGGGCGAGTTCCTCCACCAGGCGTTCGAAGGGCACGTCCTGGTGGGCGAACGCGCCGAGGCCGGCCTCACGGACCCGGCCGAGGACCTGCCGGAACTCCGGATCCCCGGACAGGTCGGTGCGGATCACCAGCGTATTGAGGAAGAACCCGACCAGATCGTCCAGGCTCTCATCGGTACGGCCGGCGATGGGTGCCCCGATCGGAATGTCCGTACCGGCGCCGATCCGCGACACCGTGACGGCCAGCGCGGCCTGGAGGACCATGAACACCGTCACGCCCTCGGCCCGCGCCAGGTCCGCCAGCCGCTGGTGCGTCTCGGCCGGCAACCGCAGCCCGACCCGGTGTCCCCGGTGGCTCGCCACGCTCGGCCTCGGCCGGTCCACCGGCAGCGCCAGTTCCTCCGGAGCACCGGCCAGTGTCCGGCGCCAGTACTCCACCTGCTCCGACAGCAGGCTCCCCGGGTCGGACTCCTCCCCCAGCAGCTCGCGCTGCCAGAGCGCGTAGTCCGCGTACTGGAGCGGCAGTGGCCGCCAGTCGGGGGCCTGTCCCTCAAGCCGTGCCGCGTACGCCGTGGACAGATCGCGGCTCAGCGGCCCCATCGAGAGGCCGTCACCGGCGATGTGGTGCATCACGACGACCAGCATCTGCTCGTCCGGCCCGGCCTCGATCAGCGACACCCGGATCGGCAGTTCGGTCGAAAGATCGAAGGCGTATCCCGTCGCCCGGCCCACGGCTCGGCCCAGCTCATCGGGTTCCACCCGTTCGACCTGGAGCTCCCAGTCCAGGTCACGCGGGTCGAGGATGTGCTGATACGGCTCGCCGTCCACCGCCGGGAAGATGGTCCGCAGCGACTCATGCCGGGCGATGACATCCCGGAACGCCTCCTCCAGCACCGTGGCGTCCGCGCCGCTCAGCCTGATCGGCAGTGGAATGTTGTAGGTCGCGCTGGGTCCTTCGAGCTGCGTCAGGAACCACATCCGTCGCTGTGCGAAGGACAGCGGCACCCGCTCCGGCCGCTCCCAGGCCCGCAGCGGCGTACGGGCCTGGTCGGTGCCCTCGGCAAGTCGGGCCGCCAGCCCGGCCACCGTCGGCGCCTCGAACAGCGCCCGCACCCCGACATCGACACCGAGCGCCGCCCGGATCCGCGCCATCAGGCGCACCGCCAGCAGCGAATGCCCGCCCAGGCCGAAGAAGCTGTCGTCGATGCCGACCGACTCCACACCGAGCACCTCGGCGAACACCGCGCACAGGATCTCCTCCTGGACGGTGCTGGGGCGTCGTCCCTCGCGCACGCCGTAGGACGGCGCCGGCAGCGCCCGCCGGTCCAGCTTCCCGTTCACCGTCAACGGCAACCCCTC
>NZ_JBVIVK010000066.1:0-2448 GCF_055595715.1 Streptomyces sp. NPDC040410 | reverse complement strand
GGGTGACTCGTCGGGCTGCGGTCGCGGCTGCCGCGGCGGAGGCGCTCAGGGACAGGAGGGTCCACAGGGCCAGGGCCTGGGGTGTGAACTGGAACGGCAGGGTCATGTGGAACGCCTGGTTGCCGAGGAAGTCGTCCAGGAGCAGGGTCATCGGTATTGAGGCGAGAGCGGCTGGTATGAGGCTGAGGGCGGCTGTGAGCATGCCCTCGGTGACCACGAGGGCGCGTAGTTGTCCGGGAGTGGCGCCGATGGCGTGGAGTACGGCGAACTCCGGGGTGCGTTCGGTGATGCTGGTGGCGAGGCTGGCCGCGAGGCCCAGTGTGCCGACCAGGCCCATGAGGAGTCCGAGGACGATGAGCGCGCTGGCCAGGACGACGAGGTGTTTGTCGATGCCGTCGCGGATCTCGTCGATCCGGATCCCGGCCGCGATGGGGATGTGTTCGGCTTCCAGGGCGGCTTCCAGGCGTTCGAGTGTGGCCTGGCGGGCGGTGGGGCTGTGTCGTTCGGTGACGATGCGCAGGACTGCGGCGGTGTCGCTGTGTCCGGTGATGGAGGCGTATTCGCGGTCGGTGAGGTAGGCGGTGGCCTGGGTGCCGAAGTCCGAGACTCTGCCCACCACCCACAGTCTGACGCTGTGTCCGGCGATGGTCAGGCGTATCCGGTCGCCGACGGCGGCGTGGGGCAGCTGCTGGGATGACATGTTGTTGAGTACCACCGATCCGCATTCGCCCGGTCGTAGCCATCGGCCGCTGATGACCGGCAGACGCAGCAGGGAGGTGTCGGCGGGTGGGGCGATGGCGGTGAAGCTTCCGGTGGACTGGTCGGGGTAGACCTCGGCGACGTCGATCCGGCCCGGGGTGTGCACGGTGGTCCCGGTCAGTGCCCAGGCCTCGGCGTCGGTGACTCCCGGCACGTCGAGGGCGAGGCCGGTGAGCCGGGTGGCGGAGACGGGTTTGGCCAGACGGATTTCCAGGTCGTCGTGCCGGTGGCCCATCCCCTGGTCGACCAGTTCCGTCCAGCTGCCCGCGGTGTTCAGTCCGGTGAGGAACATCGCGCCGGCGAGCCCCAGCAGGCCGATGTTCAGCGCGAGGCGGCCCGTGCGGCGCAGCAGGTTGCGGGCCGCCATGAGCTGTGTGCGGGGCAGGCCGTGCAGCCGGGTCAGGAGGTGTTCGGCACGGCCGGTGCCGGCCCGGGGGCCGGCCGCGGCGCCGGCGATCGCCTCCCGCACGGTGATCTTGGTGCCCCGTGTCAGTGGCACCAGGGCCATCAGCAGGGGTATGCAGATGCCCGCGGTGACCTGGACCACCCGTACCCATAGGGGCACGGTGGTGTTCTCCACGTCGAGGTTCATCAGCTTGGCTGCCTGCCCGGCCAGTACCCGGCCCAGCCAGGCGCTCGGCGGCACGGCCAGGAGTGTGGCGAGGGTCGCGATCGCGCCGGTCAGTGCCAGATACATGGTCAGGATCTGGCGGGTGCCGGCCCCGACGGCCTTCATGGCGCCGATCTGGCCGCTCTGCCCGGCGACCATGCCGCCGAGCATGGTCGCGACCAGGAACGCGAGCAGCAGCAGCGAGGCGGCCCCGAAGAAGAGCAGTGTGAAGGACACCATGTTCATGGTGTCCTTCCTCGGGTGGGTGAGCGGCTTGGGAATCTCGATGTGGTCGACGTGGACGCCCCGGCTCTCCAGGAAGGTGGCGATCCACTGCGAGGTCTCGTCGATCTCCTCCCGGTCCGTGGTGGGACCCTTCTCGTCGCCGATCATGAGCTTGAGGTCGGTGAGCCTGGCGTCCAGCCCCAGACGGGTGAGCGCGGACGTGGTGACGTAGCCGTAGGCGGTCTGCTGCTGCTCGGCCGGGACCACCGCGCCGTCGTGTGCCGAGCCGGTCACCTTCATCCGCTTTGCGCGGCCCGCGGGGCCGACCACGGTGACGGTCCGGCCGGTGGCGGTGGTGAGGAACGGCAGGGCGCTGCGTTCCAGGACCAGCCCGTCAGGAGGCGGTGGCCAGTTGCCCCGCACCATGGCCACCTGGCCCATGAGCATGGGGTCGCCCTGCCGGCCGGCGAACAGGCGGAGCATCCGCCACCGTCCGTCGCCGACCTTGACCCGGGTCAGCACCGAGGAGCGGGCGGTGGCGGCCAGCACCCCGCGCTGCTTTCCGACGACCTCGAGGGTGGCCGGGTCCACACCGTGGGGTATGTGCAGGGTCGCCAGGGCCGGTACGGCGTCCCGGTAGTTCTGGTCCATGGCACGGCTGACGATGACACGCGCCGTGAGGAACGCACCGACCAGGAGCACACCGAGGCTGATCGCCCCGATCATCATCGCCGTCCGGGTGCGCGCCAGCCACACGTCACGGGCGAGTTTGCGCAGTCGCAGCAGGCTCATCGGATGCCCCGGGAAGTGGTGGCGCCGGCCGTGTCGTCGATGAGCCGGCCGTCGGCGAGGGT
>NZ_JBVIVK010000065.1:0-2502 GCF_055595715.1 Streptomyces sp. NPDC040410 | reverse complement strand
AGTACATGGTGCCGTCCGCCTTTGTGACCCTGGACGAGCTGCCGCTGACAGTGAACGGGAAGCTGGACCGCAAGGCCCTGCCCGCGCCGGAGTACGCCAGTGGTACGGGTCGGGCTCCGGCCACCGTGCAGGAGGAGATCCTGTGCGGGGTGTTCGCCGAGGTGCTGGGGCTGGAAACGGTCGGGGTGGAGGACAACTTCTTCCGCCTCGGCGGGCATTCGCTGCTGGCGGTGTCGCTGGTGGAGCGGTTGCGTGGTCGGGGTGTGTCGGTGTCGGTGCGGGCGTTGTTCGAGTCGCCGACGCCGGCAGGGCTGGCGCGGGCCGCTGGGACAGGGTCGGCGGAGGTGCCCGAGAACCTGATTCCGGCAGACGCGGACCGGATCACGTCCGAGATGCTGCCGTTGGTGGAGCTGTCGCAGGCCGAGATCGACAGGGTGGTGGCCTCGGTCGAGGGTGGCGCGGCGAACATCGCCGATGTGTATCCGCTCGCGCCCTTGCAGGAGGGCCTGCTCTTCCACCACCTCGTGGCGGCTGATGGCGCGGATGTCTATGTGACTGTGCGGGTGGTCGAGTTTGCGTCGCGGTCCCGGTTGGACGAGTTCGCGCGGGCCCTTCAGCAGGTGGTGGACCGGCACGACATCTACCGGACCGGTGTGGTGTGGGAAGGGTTGCGGGAGCCGGTCCAGGTGGTGTGGCGGAGGGCGGCGCTGACTGCCCAGGAGCACCGGATCGACACCGAGCACCCCGATCCCGCGGACGCTCTGCTGGCCGTGGTGGGCTCGGTGATGGATCTGGGGCGTGCGCCGCTGATGGATCTGCATGTGGCGGAGGTGGTCGGGGGCCGGTGGCTGGCTGCGGTGCGGATGCATCACATGTTGCAGGATCACTTGGGCATGGATGTGCTGCTGCGGGAGTTGCGGGCGGTGCTGACGGGTCGGGCGGAGGAGTTGGCGCGGGCGTTGCCGTTCCGGAACTTCGTGGCGCAGACGCGGCGGGTCTCGCGCGCGGACCATGAGCGGTTCTTCGCCGGGCTGCTGGGTGATGTGACCGAGCCGACCGCGCCCTTCGGAGTGCTGGACGTACGCGGCGACGCCAGCGGTATGGCGACCGAGCTGGTCGAAATGCCGCGCGATCAGGTGGCCCAACTTCGGTCATCGGCACGGGCATTGGGCGTCAGTCCGGCGACGGTGCTGCATGTGGTGTGGTCGCGGGTGCTGGCGGTGCTGTCCGGCCGGGACGACGTGGTGTTCGGAACCGTGCTGTTCGGGCGGATGAACGCCGGTGAGGGTGCCGACCGGGTGCTGGGTCCGTTCATCAACACGCTGCCGGTGCGAGCCCGGACGAGTCAGGTCGGGGTACGGGCCGCGGTGGAGGCCATGCGGGACCAGTTGGCCGCGCTGCTGGAGCATGAGCACGCACCCCTGGCCGTCGCGCAGCAGGCCAGCGGGATCGCGGGCAACACCCCGCTGTTCACCGCCCTCTTCAACTACCGGCACGCAGAACACGACACAGACAACGCTGAACAACAGTCGCTGCCAGGCATCCAGCAGGTCTCCCGCCGAGACGGCACCAACTACCCGCTGACCGTTGCGGTCAACGACCTGGGGCCGGACACCGTCAGCTTCACCGTGGAGGCGGTGGCACCGGTCGACGCGACGGTGGTCGGACGGCTGCTCGCGACGACGACGCGGAACGTGCTGGACGCTTTGGACGCCGACTCCGACATGGCGCTCGGTGGCGTGCCGGTTCTGGATTCGGGTGAGCGGGATCGGTTGCTGGTGGAGTGGAATGACACCGGGGCGGAGGTGTCGGACGCATCGGTGGTGGAGTCGTTCGAGCGGTGGGCAGTTTCGGCTCCGGACGCGGTGGCGGTGGTCAGCGAGGGCGTCGAGGTGTCGTACGGCGACCTGGACGCGGCGGCGAGTCGGCTGGCGCACTACCTCCGCAGTCAGGGGGTTGGGCCGGAGTCCGTGGTGGCGCTGCGATTGCCGCGCGGCCCGGAGATGATCACTGGGATTCTGGGTGTGTGGAAGGCCGGTGGCGCCTATCTGCCGATCGACACTCAACTGCCCGCAGAGCGGATCGAGTTCATGCTCGCGGATGCGGGTGTGGGCGTGGTGGTGGGTCCGGAGGACCTGGATCAGCCCGGTGCGCCTGTCGAGTTCGAAACGACCACGGCCGGTGATCTGGCGTATGTGATCTATACGTCGGGTTCGACGGGGACGCCGAAGGGTGTGGCCGTCTCGCACGCTTCGCTGGCGAATCTGGTATCGGTGTTCGGGCCGGTGATGGGTGCTGGTCCTGGTGTGGGCGTCTTGCAGTTCGCCTCCTTCAGTTTCGACGCGTCGGTGCTGGATGTGGCGGTGGCGTTGTCGTCGGGTTCGGCGCTGTGGATCGCCAGTGATGAGCAGCGGGAAGAGCCCCGGCGGTTGGCGGAGTTGGCGGGTGTGCGGGCTGCGAGTGTGGTGCCGTCGTTGCTGGGGGTGTTGGAGCCTGCCGATC
>NZ_JBVIVK010000064.1:0-2584 GCF_055595715.1 Streptomyces sp. NPDC040410 | reverse complement strand
ACACGCCGGGGCCCTGGCACGGCCCCGGCCTGCGCGACCACCCCGCGACCACCGCCTCGACATGGACGCGCAGGCACCCCGATGCGCTTCTTGCCCTGGAAAGTGCCTCCGGCGGTGGCGGGAAACAGGGATCCCAGCAGTCCTCGAAAGAAGCCACAGATTGAATAGAACAATCACTACGGTAAGGGAGCATTGATCATGGATCACGAGGGACGAGATGAGAGCGCTGCTGCGGATTCCACTGCGATGGCGGAGTCCTTGGCCGAGCCGGCGTTCTTGGTGAACGGGAGTCCGGGGCACATATCCGCGCTGCTGGACGAGGCATCGGAGCCTGCGGCGTGTCTGGGGGCGGCGGTGTATCGGGCGTCGGCACATCTGCACCGGGATGCGGGTGCCGGTGTACGGAGGCAGTTGCTAGCGCTGGACGCCGCCCGGTACGGGGCACGGGAGTTGTCGGCGCGGATCACGGCGGTCGAGGTGGAAGGGGAGCCCACCCCGGGATGGGCGGTTCAGTGGGCCACCGGTACTCGCGTGGATCCTCGGTGTCGGCAGGTCCTGACCGGCCATACCGGCTTCGTGTGGTCGCTGGCGGCAGCAGTAATGGACGGCCGCCTCGTCGCCGGCATCGGCGGCGGCGCTTACAAACCGGTGCGGGTATGGGACTTGGCCACTGGCGAGCCGGTCGGCGAGCCCCTGACCGGCCGTGCTGCCTGGGTGTGGTCGCTGGCGACGGCGGTGGTGGACGGCCGCCCCGTGGCTGTCACCGGCGGCGCCGACGAGACGGTGCGGGTGTGGGACCTGGCCACCGGCCAGCAGGTCGGTAAGCCGCTGACCAGCCACGCCGGCTTTGTGAAGTCGGTGGCGACAGCGGTGGTGGACGGCCGCCCCGTGGCCGTCACCGCCCACAGTGACTATAAATCGGTAGCGGTATGGGACCTGGCCGCCGACGCGCGGGGGCGCATGGTCGCTTGCCTGTCCGGTCATAAGCGCCAGGTGCATGCGGTGGCGACGGCTGTGGTGGACGGCCGCCCGGTGGCCGTCACCGGCAGCGCCGACGCAACGGTGCGGGTGTGGGACCTGGCCACCGGCCAGCAGCTTGGCAAGCCGCTGACCGGCCATGCCGGCTTTGTGGACTCGGTGGCGACGGCTGTGGTGGACGGCCGCCCGGTGGCCGTCACCGGCGGCGCCGACGAGACGGTGCGGGTGTGGGACCTGGCCACCGGCCAGCAGCTTGGCGAGCCGCTGTCCGGCCACACCGGCTCGGTAACGAAGGTGGCGACGGCGGTGGTGGACGGCCGCCCCGTGGCTGTCACCGTCGCCAGCCACGACGCAACCGTGCGGGTGTGGGATCTGGCCGTCGGCGAGCAGGTCGGTGAGCCGCTGACCGGCCATGCCGTGGGGGTGTCGGCGGTGGCGACGGCGGTGGTGGACGGCCGCCCGGTCGTCGTCACCGGCAGCGCCGACGCAACGGTGCGGGTGTGGGATCTGGCTGCCGGCGAGCAGGTCGGTGAGCCGCTGACCGGCCATGCCGTGGGGGTGTCGGCGGTGGCGACGGCGGTGGTGGACGGCCGCCCGGTCGCCGTCACCGCGAGTGGCGCGAACATGCGGGTGTGGGACCTGGCGGCCGGCGAGCAGGTCGGTGAGCCGCTGACCGGCCATGCCGGCTTTGTGAAGTCGCTGGCGACGGCGGTAATGGACGGCCGCCCCGTCGCCGTCACCGCCAGCGCCGACGCAACGGTGCGGGTGTGGGACCTGGCCACCGGCCAGCA
This sequence comes from Streptomyces sp. NPDC040410, assembly GCF_055595715.1. Lineage (NCBI taxonomy): Bacteria > Bacillati > Actinomycetota > Actinomycetes > Kitasatosporales > Streptomycetaceae > Streptomyces > Streptomyces sp. NPDC040410. The sequence goes on along the minus strand of NZ_JBVIVK010000064.1, from coordinate 815 downwards.
GCTTGACAGGCTGACCGGCCATGCCGGCTCGGTAGGAGTGGTGGCGACGGCGGTGGTGGAGGGGAGTCCGGTCGCCGTCACCGGCAGCGCCGACGAGACGGTACGGGTGTGGGACCTGGCTGCCGGCGAGCAGGTCGGTGAGCCGCTGACCGGCCATGCCGGCTTTGTGAAGTCGGTGGCGACGGCGGTGGTGGACGGCCGCCCCGTCGCCGTCACCGCCAGCGCTGACAGGACGGTGCGGGTGTGGGACCTGGCGACTGGCCGGCAGCTTGACGAGCCGCTGACCGAACTTGCTGAGCTCTTGTTCGATCTACAGGCCGTGAAGATGCCCTTGTCCGGCTACGGCGGCCCAGTCCAGGCGCTCGCGACGGCGGTGGTGGACGGCCGCCTGGTCGCCGTCACCGCCCACATCGACGAAACGGTGGTGCGGGTGTGGGACCTAGTCACCGGCGAGGAGCTTGGTGAACCCTTGTTCGGTCATGCCGACTCGGTACAAACGGTGGCGACGGCGGTGGTGGACGGCCGCCTGATCGCCGTCACCGGCAGCGCCGACGCAACGGTGCGGGTGTGGGATCTGGCCACCAGACGACAAGTAGGACCGGAGCTGGTGTTCCCGGATACGGTTCATTCTGTGATGTCGGCGTCGGAAGGTCGCTTGGTGGTGCACTTCGGCCGCGAGGTCGCGGTCCTGGCCCCCCGCCAGGCCGTGTCCGACAAATGATCATGCTGTATCGCGGGGCCACAGGATGAGCGAGGCGGCCAGGGCCTGCGCTTTCTCGGGGTGGCAGGTGACCAGGGTCAGGGCCCCGGCGTGC
>NZ_JBVIVK010000063.1:0-2683 GCF_055595715.1 Streptomyces sp. NPDC040410 | reverse complement strand
TCTCTCGGGTGAGTACAAAGGAAGCGTCCGTTCCTTGAGAACTCAACAGCGTGCCAAAAATCAACGCCAGATATGTTGATACCCCGTCTGCCGGAATTCTTCCGGTGACGAGGTTCCTTTGAAACAACACAGCGAGGACGCTGTGTGCGAGGGGACTATTCCTCCTCTCGCACCGCTCTCGTGGTGTCATCCCGATCACGGGAAAACATTCACGGAGAGTTTGATCCTGGCTCAGGACGAACGCTGGCGGCGTGCTTAACACATGCAAGTCGAACGATGAAGCCCTTCGGGGTGGATTAGTGGCGAACGGGTGAGTAACACGTGGGCAATCTGCCCTTCACTCTGGGACAAGCCCTGGAAACGGGGTCTAATACCGGATATCACTTCCACTCGCATGGGTGGGGGTCGAAAGCTCCGGCGGTGAAGGATGAGCCCGCGGCCTATCAGCTTGTTGGTGAGGTAACGGCTCACCAAGGCGACGACGGGTAGCCGGCCTGAGAGGGCGACCGGCCACACTGGGACTGAGACACGGCCCAGACTCCTACGGGAGGCAGCAGTGGGGAATATTGCACAATGGGCGCAAGCCTGATGCAGCGACGCCGCGTGAGGGATGACGGCCTTCGGGTTGTAAACCTCTTTCAGCAGGGAAGAAGCGAGAGTGACGGTACCTGCAGAAGAAGCGCCGGCTAACTACGTGCCAGCAGCCGCGGTAATACGTAGGGCGCAAGCGTTGTCCGGAATTATTGGGCGTAAAGAGCTCGTAGGCGGCTTGTCACGTCGGGTGTGAAAGCCCGGGGCTTAACCCCGGGTCTGCATTCGATACGGGCTAGCTAGAGTGTGGTAGGGGAGATCGGAATTCCTGGTGTAGCGGTGAAATGCGCAGATATCAGGAGGAACACCGGTGGCGAAGGCGGATCTCTGGGCCATTACTGACGCTGAGGAGCGAAAGCGTGGGGAGCGAACAGGATTAGATACCCTGGTAGTCCACGCCGTAAACGGTGGGAACTAGGTGTTGGCGACATTCCACGTCGTCGGTGCCGCAGCTAACGCATTAAGTTCCCCGCCTGGGGAGTACGGCCGCAAGGCTAAAACTCAAAGGAATTGACGGGGGCCCGCACAAGCAGCGGAGCATGTGGCTTAATTCGACGCAACGCGAAGAACCTTACCAAGGCTTGACATACACCGGAAACGGCCAGAGATGGTCGCCCCCTTGTGGTCGGTGTACAGGTGGTGCATGGCTGTCGTCAGCTCGTGTCGTGAGATGTTGGGTTAAGTCCCGCAACGAGCGCAACCCTTGTCCTGTGTTGCCAGCATGCCCTTCGGGGTGATGGGGACTCACAGGAGACCGCCGGGGTCAACTCGGAGGAAGGTGGGGACGACGTCAAGTCATCATGCCCCTTATGTCTTGGGCTGCACACGTGCTACAATGGCCGGTACAATGAGCTGCGATGCCGTGAGGTGGAGCGAATCTCAAAAAGCCGGTCTCAGTTCGGATTGGGGTCTGCAACTCGACCCCATGAAGTCGGAGTTGCTAGTAATCGCAGATCAGCATTGCTGCGGTGAATACGTTCCCGGGCCTTGTACACACCGCCCGTCACGTCACGAAAGTCGGTAACACCCGAAGCCGGTGGCCCAACCCCTTGTGGGAGGGAGCTGTCGAAGGTGGGACTGGCGATTGGGACGAAGTCGTAACAAGGTAGCCGTACCGGAAGGTGCGGCTGGATCACCTCCTTTCTAAGGAGCACTTCTCAGCCGGTCCTTCGGGGCTGGTTCAGAGGCCAGTACACCGGCGAGTGTCCGGTGCTGGTTGCTCATGGGTGGAACGTTGATTATTCGGCACACTTGATCGTCTTCTCCTTCTAGTACTGCTCCTTGTGAGTGTGGAACGTTGAGGGAAGCGGCGAGGGTGTCGGGCACGCTGTTGGGTGTCTGAAGGTACGGCCGTGAGGCCGGGAAGCCTTCGATGCCGGCCCCAGTGAACTCCGGGTTGTACCGGGGGTGATGGGTGGTTGGTCGTTGTTTGAGAACTGCACAGTGGACGCGAGCATCTGTGGCCAAGTTTTTAAGGGCGCACGGTGGATGCCTTGGCACCAGGAACCGATGAAGGACGTGGGAGGCCACGATAGGCCCCGGGGAGTCGTCAACCAGGCTTTGATCCGGGGGTGTCCGAATGGGGAAACCCGGCAGTCGTCATGGGCTGTCACCCGCTGCTGAACACATAGGCAGTGTGGAGGGAACGCGGGGAAGTGAAACATCTCAGTACCCGCAGGAAGAGAAAACAACCGTGATTCCGGGAGTAGTGGCGAGCGAAACCGGATGAGGCCAAACCGTATGCGTGTGAGACCCGGCAGGGGTTGCGCATGCGGGGTTGTGGGATCTCTCTTCTGTCGTCTGCCGGCGGCAGGACGAGTCAGAAACCGTTGATGTAGGCGAAGGACATGCGAAAGGTCCGGCGTAGAGGGTAAGACCCCCGTAGTCGAAACGTCAGCGGCTCGTTTGAGAGACACCCAAGTAGCACGGGGCCCGAGAAATCCCGTGTGAATCTGGCGGGACCACCCGCTAAGCCTAAATATTCCCTGGTGACCGATAGCGGATAGTACCGTGAGGGAATGGTGAAAAGTACCGCGGGAGCGGAGTGAAATAGTACCTGAAACCGTGTGCCTACAAGCCGTGGGAGCGTCGG
>NZ_JBVIVK010000062.1:0-3332 GCF_055595715.1 Streptomyces sp. NPDC040410 | reverse complement strand
GAGCTGGTCGGCGAGGTCCTCGACGTGATGCGGGACCTCGCCGAGGACGGCATGACGATGATCGTCGTCACGCACGAGATGGGCTTCGCCCGTGAGGTCGGCGACTCGCTGGTCTTCATGGACGACGGCGTGGTGGTCGAGTCCGGCCACCCGCGCGAGGTCCTGACCAACCCCCAGCACGAGCGCACGAGGTCGTTCCTGTCCAAGGTCCTCTGACGGCACGCACAAGAAGGGGCGGTACGGGTCATCCCCGCACCGCCCCTTTCGCATGGTCCGCGCACCGCGGCGACCTTCGGTTACCTGAGCGCCAGCAGCAGCGTGTCCGACGGCGAACACCACACCGGGCGCGCCTCGGCGAAGCCCCTGTCGCGCAGCACGCGCGCGTGCCAGGCAGCGGACGGCATCCCGCCGTCGGCGTGCTCGCCGTAGATCTCGAAGCGGCGCGCGGTCGGCCCGGCGAGGACGGGGTCCTGCGCGGCGAGCTGCCACCATTCGGCCCAGTCGAGGGCGCCGTCGTTCTTGGCCTGATCCATGCGTGCGTGGCGCTGCGCCCGCTCGGCCGCGTTGATCCGGGGCGTCGTGTCGTCGATCATGTGGTCCGCGTTCATGAAGACACCGCCGTCGCGGACGAGCTCCGCGACCTGACCGTAGAGGGCCGCGAGGGGTTCGCTGTGCAGCCAGTGGAGGGCCGTGGCGGTCAGGACGGCGTCGTACGAGTCGTACGGCAGTGTCGCCGGCCAGTCGCGGTCCTTGAGGTCGGCGGTGACGAAGGAGACCCGGTCGTCGCCCGCGAAGGTGCCCTCCGCGATGGCGAGGAGCGCCGGGTCGAGGTCGACGCCGGTGCTGGTGGCCTCGGGGAGACGGGCGAGCAGGCGGGCGGTGATGCTGCCCGTGCCGCACGCGAGGTCGAGCACGCGCGGGGCCGGGCCGACCAGGGCCTCGACCATGTCAAGCATGATCCGGAAGCGTTCCTCGCGGTCGGGCATGTACCACTCCTGCTGCCGGTCCCAGCTGTCCTGCCAGGCGTGCCAGTCGGCCCCGGCCGTCGTGGTGTCCGTGTCCGTCATCGAGCCCCTCCGCGGCGCAGGTTCACGTAATACCCTGGAAGCACGATCAGCTGTTACCCGACCGCATCATGACGATAGACCGCCCTCGTAAGGACTACAAGTGGAACTGGCCTATTACTCGGACTACGCCGTCCGTCTCGTCAACAGCGAGGACCCGGCCCGGGGCAAGGACTCACTGACCTCGGTCGAGGCCGTCCGCGACCTGTTCGGCGGCACCCAGTCGGCGGCCCGCCGCGCCACCGACGCGGACGTGACCCGGTTCCGCTCGGTCCGGTCCCGGCTGCGCGCGGTCTTCGAGGCGGCGGACAAGGGCGACGAGACGCTCGCGGTGGACCTGCTGAACTCGCTCCTCCTGGAGTTCCCCGTGAGCCCGCAGATCTCCGGGCACGACTTCCGCGACGACAACGGCCGCCCGCTGTGGCACATGCACCTCGCGGACCACCCGTCCAACGTGACCGCCGGCTACGCGGCGATCGCGGCGATGGGCCTGGCGTTCCATCTGACGGAGTACGGCGTCGACCGCCTCGGACTGTGCGAGGCCGCACCGTGCCGCAACGCCTACCTCGACACCTCGACGAACCGCTCCCGGCGCTACTGCTCCGACCGCTGCGCCACCCGCGCCAACGTGGCCGCCTACCGCGCCCGCAAGCGCCTCGAGGCGGACCGGTCCGGGAAGACCGGCCTGGCGGCAGACACCAGCCAGCGCAGTGCCGCGAGCGGCGAGCGCTGATCCGGCCTCGGCGGCCGGTACCGGAAGCGGACCTTGCCCAGGATCAGTTCGTCGGGCACGACGCCGTAGTCGTTGCTGTCGCTCCCGGCGTACGCGTTGTCCGCGAGCACCCACCAGCCCCCCTCGCGCCGCTGCACGGCACGCTTGACGATGAGCAGGTCCTGCTGGAAGGGATGGCGCAGGACCACGATGTCACCGGTTCTGATCCGGCCCCCGTGCCGCACCAGGAGCCAGTCGCCGTGGTACAGCGTGGGCACCATCGACGGCCCGGTCACCTCGAAGCGTCCGAAGGGCTGCACCGCCCTCCCCCGCTCGCTCTCCTGCGACAGCTCCGGCATCCCCGGCACCTCCCCGGTCCGTTCCTCCACCAGTCCCAGTCTGACCCCGGACTTTTGTCCTAAGCCCATGGGGGCACTCGCGAATTCCCCTCTGCCAGGGAGTAATGTCCCACCTGAGAAGACGATCACGAGGAAGGAATGCTCCATGCTTTCCCGCCTGTTTGCCCCCAAGGTCAAGGTCAGCGCGCACTGCGACCTGCCCTGCGGTGTGTACGACCCGGCCCAGGCCCGCATCGAGGCGGAGTCGGTGAAGGCCGTCCAGGAAAAGATGGCCGCCAACGACGACCCGCACTTCCAGGCGCGCGCCACCGTCATCAAGGAGCAGCGTGCCGAGCTCGCGAAGCACCATGTCTCGGTGCTCTGGAGCGACTACTTCAAGCCCCCGCACTTCGAGAAGTACCCGGAGCTGCACCAGCTGGTCAACGACGCCCTGAAGGCCCTCTCGGCCGCCAAGGCGTCCACCGACCCGGCCACCGGGCAGAAGGCGCTGGACTACATCGCCCAGATCGACAAGATCTTCTGGGAGACCAAGAAGGCCTGACGCACCGTCAGCCTCCGACGACCGGCGATCGGTGCACCATCGCAGGTCAGCGGGTAGCCCGAAGGGGCCCGGCCGAACTCCGGCCGGGCCCCTTCGGGTGTTCGGGGCGCGAGGGCGCGCAGGCGGGGAGGATCGTGCCATGCTGACGGGGTGGTGACCACGGAGGACCTCGTACGGCTACGGCAGGCGCGCGACCGCATCAACCGCGAGTACGCCGAGCCCCTCGACGTGTCGGCGCTCGCCCGCACAGCGCTGATGTCGCCGGGCCACTTCCAGCGCAGCTTCCGCAGCGCGTTCGGCGAGACCCCGTACAGCTATCTCATGACCCGCCGCATCGAACGCGCCAAGGCGCTCCTGCGCCGCGGCGACCTGACCGTCACGGAGGTCTGCCTCGCGGTCGGCTGTACCTCCCTGGGCTCCTTCAGCTCCCGCTTCACGGAACTGGTCGGCGAAACCCCGAGCGCCTACCGCGCCCGCTCCCACGAGTCGAGCGCGACGATCCCGGCCTGCGTGGCCAGGACGTTCACCCGTCCGAAGCGGGCGGCGCGACCGCCCTCCAGCGCCTAGTGCCGCGTCAGCCAAGGTTTGCCCGTCAAGGAGCGGCGTCCGGTGCGTGCTCTCGGCGTGCCGGCCGGAAGTCCTCGTACTGGACGTAC
>NZ_JBVIVK010000061.1:0-3510 GCF_055595715.1 Streptomyces sp. NPDC040410 | reverse complement strand
GCCGTTTGCGGCTGGTGACAGAGTTCTTACCGGCACGACGGCCGTGGGTTCAGCGTGACTGAGGGACGTTCATCGGAAACCCACGGTCTCTGCGGCAGGCAGGCTCGAAAGTGCGGTGGGTTCGTCGCCGCTGTATGGGCAGGATACGAGGGACTGGTGAGGTTGCATGTTCAGGTGCCGCGTATTCCGCCGACCGGCCACCTCGCGGTGAGTGGCAGTGCAAAACTCCAGGTGTGGACATTCTTGAGAAGATCGTCGTGCCAGTTGTCACTGTCTTGGTCAGCGGCGTACTGGCCTTTCTCACGGCACGCGTTGAGGCGCGAGCACAGTTGCGTCGCCAACAGCGCCTCGACTACCTGCTCAGCGCATACCGCACGCTTACCAACTGCGCCCATCGCGAGTTGTCTCCTGATCGCGCTTATGCCTTTGAACAGGCCATGGCTGACGTCCTCTTGCTGGGGACTCCTGAGCACATCAAGCTCGCAGCTTCGGTGCGAGACTCTCTGGCTCGCGAAGGAAGCGCGAGCGTGGACGGGCTGCTCATCGCTCTGCGGCGAGATCTCCGAAGCGAGCTAGGCATCAGTGCTTCCGAGCTCGAAGGCGTTCCCATTCTCCGAATGGCTGCGACTGAGTCAGAGACCAGGGAGACGTGACCGCCATTCGCTGTCGGTAGCCTGCTCTATCTCGCCGTCGAGCAGGCTCTGGGCGATGGCCGCGTAGCGGCTCGCGGCGGTGTGGGACAGGTTGAAGACCATGGCGAGGTGCAGCGGGTCGGCGCCGACGGTCAGCGCCTCGTGCAGTACCCGGTCGCCGCGGATGCGTTCGAGGTAGACGCCCTGGTGCAGCAGGTGCCGCTTGAGGTATTCGGCACTGACTGGCCCGGTTCCCAGGGCGGTCTTCGCGTTGATCAGCACGTGCCGGTTAGAGGTCTTTGGGCAGGTGGTGCGACGCTGGGCGAGCCAGGCCAGCAGGGTCTGGTGGGGCAGTTCGCCGAGTCGTTGGGCGTGTCCGGCGATGGTGATCCGGCGGTTGGGCAGGTCGAGGTCGTCCAGGGTGAGGCGTCGGATGGCCGTGGCGCGGGCGGCGTGGACGGCGGCCAGGGCGACGATCAGCTGTTGCGCCGGGGTGACGGCGATCTGCTGGACGGCGAGGACCTCGGCGTCGGTCATCGGCAGCAGGCTGCGCGGGATGTCTTCGGTCTTGAGCCGGGTGGTGGGGTTGGCGAAGATCAGGCCGCGCTTCTTGGCGAAGCGGAACAGTGAGCGAAGTGCGGCGATGGCGTTGCGACGCTGCCATCCGCGCAGGGGTGACAGCGCGGCCGTGACGTCGGCGACGGTGATCTCGCGCAGGTGCCCACGGGTAGCTGCCCAGTTCTCCAGCAGGGGCCGGACGCAGCCGAAGTAGACGTAGAGGCAGGTGTGGGACCGGGGCTTGGCGCGGACGTCACCGCCGAGGAGGACCAGTAGCCAGGCGCGGACGTCGCTGGCGAAGCCGGCGGGCAGTTCGCCAGCGCGGGCCTCGATCCAGGAGCGGATCGCCAAGGAGCTGTCGTCTTCCAGAAGGTGCAGGTCGGCGAGGACCTCGGCGACCCGATGGCTGGAAGCGTGTCGCGGTATTCGCGTACGGACTTCGGTGAGCTTCACGGGCTTGCCGGGCGGGCGGTCCTCCAGCACCGCCGTCAGGCCGTCCATCGCGCACCGGACGAGCGACGGTGACCATCCGTTGGCCTCGCCGAGCTGCTTGGTGTGGGCCGCGGCAGACCGGAGCGCGGGGTTGTCCGAGTTCAGGGCGGGATGCTGCCAGCGGGGCGGGGGCGGGATGCCTGCCTTGCGCCGGTGGTAGGAGGCCAGGGCACTGCAATTGCGGTTGCAGTAGGCCCGGTCTCGCCGCGATCCTTCGGGCAGCGGCTTGCCGCAGTGCACGCAGTTCATCGAGGGGGCAGGGACCTGCCCGTGCGAGGACGCGGGGCGACGGCGCGGGGTTGGCCCACCGCGGTGGCCTGCGAGTCCGCCGCTGGCGCCGGGGCCGGCACCTGCTCCGGCTCGGGCAGGAGCAGTTCCTCGACGCCGCAGCCGAGCACGGCGCAGATGACGTCCAGCTCGTCAAGCTTGACGGTGTTCGGCTGGCCGGACCACAGGCCCGACATCTTCCCCGCGCTGATCACCACGCCGCGTTCGGCGAGCATCCGCTGGAGTTCGCTGGCCTTCCAGATGCCGCGGTTGGCGGCCGCCAGGCGGAGGTTCCACTTCACTGGGCCAGTCCTTTCCATCGGTCGGTGGCGCGCTGCTGTCCGGCCACCCAGGCGTCTTCGACATGGGTGCCATGGACGTGGATATACCGGGCCGTAGTGCCGGTCCAGGTATGTCCGAGCAGCTCCTGGATGGCGAACAACGTCATGCCGGCGAGATAGAGCTGGGACGCGCAGAAGTGCCGCAGCACGTGCGGGGTCAGTCTTCCGGCCCAGGTGGGCAGGTGCTGAGCGGCGGCGTCGGCCAGCGACCGGCGGAAGACGTCGGCGGTCGCCCGCGCGCTGGTGCTGTCCCGGTTCTTGCGTTCGGAGGGGAACAGCGGGGCGCCCGGCCTGGTGTGGTCGGCGTCGAAGTGACCCCACACGTCCTCGATGAACCACCGCAGGTTGCGGTCAGCACCGTTGATCAGCGGCACCAGCCGCGGCTTCGGACCACGCCGCCGGGAACCCTTACCGTGCCGGACGTTGAGCTTGCCGAACCGGCCCAGCTCCCACCGGACGTCGTCCAGGTCGAGCATCCGCGCCTCGTTGATCCGCAGTCCCACGTCGGCCGCGAGGCGGGCGACCGCGTAGTTGCGGGCGGCCGGGCCGAACTTGCGGCAGGTCACGAGCTCCTCGCGCCATCCAGCGAACAGCGCCTCGATCTCGGCTTCGCTGGGCGGGATCCGCAGCTGTGGTTCCACCGAGGCCCGCGGCCGGTTCATCTCGTCCAGCGGGCACTCGACGACACGGCCGGTGAGGTTGTGCAACTCGACCTTGTGCCGCAGCTCAAGGAACTGGAAGTACACCGACAGCGCCCCTGCCCGGCCGGTCCGCGTCGACGGCTTGGCGTCGCGAAGCACCTTGCCGAAATAGACGTCGGCGTCGGCCGACTCCATCTCCCACAACGGACGGCCGAACCAGTCCCGGATGAGTTCCAGGTGGTTGGTGTCGTTGCGGATCGTACTGTCGACCAGACCGGCCGAGGCCCGCGCGAGCACGAACCCCGCCAGCACGTCGGTCTCGAACTCGGCGAGCTCCTCCTCGCTCACCGGCGCCCGGTACTCGCGCAGATCGCGTACTACAGCCAGACCTAACCCACGCCTCCACGACTTCACCCAGGCTGAAGAAATCCCGACAAGGATGAGGGTTGCGCACTCTGGACGCGGTTGGGTCAGAACGGCCTGCGGTCACCCGGACGAGGTAACAGACCCAGGTCCAGGCACTCTCGGCGGCGCCGGGAAGCTACAGACGAGAGCGGAACTCGGGGACTATTGCTCACC
>NZ_JBVIVK010000060.1:2116-3815 GCF_055595715.1 Streptomyces sp. NPDC040410 | reverse complement strand
ACCGCCGCAGCGGTGGCGGAAACCTCCCAGGCCACTGTGCTGCTGCTCGGTGGCAAGGTACGCGGCCGCACCCAGGCCACCGTCGGATCCTGGGCGACTCAGATGCTCTCCAGCTTCGTCATCGACCTGGCGATCCTGGGCGCCAACGGCATCTCCCGCGACGCCGGACTCACCACCCCCGACCCGGTGGTGGCCGACGTCAAGACCCAAGCTGTGCGCTGCTCCCGCCGCCGGGTATTAGTCGGAATCCACACCAAGTTCGGCGCTCAGAGCTTCTGCCGGTTCGCCAGGATCGACGACTTCGAGACCATCATCACCGACACGGGCCTGCCCGCCGGCGAAGCCCAGCGCTACACGCTGCTCGGACCCATGGTCCTCCGAGTCTGATCCCCCTCACCCGAGCCGCCCACCCCTGAGGCTCACCCTGCCCAAGCTGCTCCATGTCCACGCCCGTGCCCCCGCGGAGCCCGCCCTCACCTTGTCGTTCCCCGAGAAAGGCCCACCCATGCACGACAGACTGTCCAGAGCCAGAGTGATGACCGCGGCCCTGACCGGCCTCACCTGCACCGCCCTGCTCGCCGGCTGCGCCGGCGCCGGCGGCGACGAGGGCGACGGCGGCAAGACCGTGAACGTGCTCATGGTCAACAACCCGCAGATGATCGACCTGCAGAAGCTGACCAAGGACCACTTCACCAAGGAGACCGGTATCAAGGTCAACTTCACGGTGCTGCCGGAGAACGAGGTGCGGGACAAGATCACGCAGGATGTCGCGACGCAGGCCGGCACCTACGACGTGGTCACGGTCGGCGCTTACGAGGTCCCTCTCTGGGCGAAGAACAACTGGCTCTCACCGCTGGACAACACGGTCGCCAAGGACGCTTCCTTCAAGCAGGACGACGTCTTCAAGTCCATGACGGACGGACTGCGAGGGGAAGACGGCAAGCTGTACGCCGAGCCGTTCTACGGCGAGTCGTCCTTCCTCATGTACCGCAAGGACGTCTTCAAGGACAAGGGCCTGACCATGCCGGACCGCCCGACCTGGAAGCAGGTCATCGACCTGGCCGCCAAGGCTGACGGCGCCAAGGAGGGCATGAAGGGCATCTGCCTGCGAGGCAAGCCGGGTTGGGGTGAGCTCGGAGCCGCGCTGACCACCATGGTCAACACCGAGGGCGGCACCTGGTTCACCAAGGACTGGCAGGCCCAGGTCAACGGCAAGGGCTTCACCAAGGCGGCCAAGCAGTACGTCGATCTCGTCCGCAAGCACGGTGAGGCGGGCGCTCCGCAGGCCGGGTTCGCCGAGTGCCTGAACAACTTCACGCAGGAAAAGACCGCCATGTGGATGGACGCCACGTCGGCAGCGGGTCTGCTGGAGGACCCCAAGTCCCCGGTCGCGGGCAAGGTCGGCTACGCCCAGGCCCCGGTGAGCGAAACCAAGGGCTCGGGGTGGCTGTGGACGTGGGCCCTTGCGCAGCCGAAGGCGGGCAAGCACCAGGACGCCGGAGCCGAGTTCGTCAAGTGGGCCGCGAGCCAGGAGTACGAGAAGCTCGTCGGTGAGAAGCTCGGCTGGGCGAGGGTCCCGGCCGGCAAGCGGGAGTCGACCTACAGCAACCCTGAGTACCAGAAGGCCGCGGGCCCGTTCTACCAGGCCACGCTGACCGCCATCAGCGAGGCCGACCCGCGCAACCCCGGTACCCAACCT
>NZ_JBVIVK010000060.1:0-2021 GCF_055595715.1 Streptomyces sp. NPDC040410 | reverse complement strand
GGTCGGGCCGGGCGGTGGCTTGGGTCAAGCGTGCCCCGCTGATGCCCGCGCTGGTGTACATGGTGATCGTCACGCAGCTGCCGTTCGTCGCCACGCTGGTGATCTCCTTCATGAACTGGAACGCGCTGCGGCCGGACGAGCGCGGCTGGACCGGGTTCAGCAACTACAAGCTGGTCTTCACTGACCCGGACATGCGTGCCTCCGTGCTCACCACGGTCTGGCTCACCGCCGGTGTGGTGCTGCTGAGCCTGCTGCTCGGGCTCGGTGTGGCGCTCCTGCTCGACCGCAAGTTCCGCGGGCGTGGCCTGGTGCGCACCATGCTGATCGCCCCCTTCCTCGTCGTTCCCGTCGCGGCGGCGCTGCTGTGGAAGCATGCTCTGTACAACCCTGAGTACGGGCTCCTCAACGGCGCTCTGACCTGGATCTGGTCATTGTTCGGTTCGGACAGCCCGCCGCAGCCCGACTGGATCAGCAGCTCGCCGCTGGCCGCGGTCGCGGTCTCCCTGGTCTGGCAGTGGACGCCGTTCATGATGCTGATCCTGCTCGCCGGGCTGCAGAGCCGGCCCCTGGAGACCATCGAGGCGGCCCGGGTGGACGGCGCCGGCGCCTTCCAGATCTTCCGTTACCTGACTCTGCCGCATCTGCGCAGGTATCTGGAGCTGGCGGCGCTGCTGGGATCGATCTACATCGTGCAGAACTTCGACGCGGTCTACACCATCACGTCCGGCGGCCTCGGCACGGCGAACCTTCCGTACACCATCTACCAGACCTTCTACCAGGCACACGACTACGGCCGTGCCTCCGCGGCGGGCGTCGTTGTCGTCGTGGGCACCATCGTGGTGGCCACCTTCGCGCTGCGTGTCGTGTCGACTCTCCTGCGGGAGGAGAAGACTTCATGAGCACCAACACAGCCCACGCCCGGCCCCGTCGGCACAGCGAGCCCTTTTTCCGGCGTCATCCCCAGGCCTTCACCGGACCGGTGGCCTGGGCCGTGGGCCTGTTCTTCTTCGCGCCGTTCGCCTGGATGGTTCTGACGTCCTTCCACAGCGAGACGGACGCTGCCACCAATCCGCCCTCGGTCGCCGCGGGCCTGACCCTGGACGGGTACCGGGAGTTCTTCGGCGCCTCGACCGGGGCCAGTCCCTGGCCGGCTCTGACCAACTCGGCGACGGCCAGCGTCGTTTCCACCCTGTTCGTCCTCGGCCTGTCCATCCCCGCCGCCTACGCACTGTCGATCAAGCCGGTGCGCAAGTGGTCCGACGTCCTGTTCTTCTTCCTGTCGACCAAGATGCTTCCGGTGGTCGCCGGTCTGCTCCCGATCTACATGGCGGCCCAGAACCTGGGCATGCTGGACAACATCTGGCTTCTGGTCCTGATCTACACGACCATGAACCTGCCGATCGCGGTATGGATGATGCGGTCGTTCCTCGCGGAGATCCCCGTGGCGATCCTGGAGGCCGCCTCGATCGACGGAGCCGGTCTGCCGACCGTCTTCCGCAGGATCATCATCCCGATGGCCGCGCCCGGCATTGCCGCCACGTCTTTGATCTGCTTCATCTTCAGCTGGAACGAGATGCTGTTCGCCCAGGTCCTCACCGGGGTGCAGGCGTCGACCGGGCCGGTCTTCCTGACCAGCTTCGTCACCAGCCAGGGCCTGTTCCTGGCCAAGCTCTGTGCTGCGGCTGTCGCTGTGTCCATCCCGGTGCTCATTGCCGGATTCGCCGCCCAGGACCGGCTGGTCCAGGGTCTGACCATGGGAGCCGTCAAATGAAGGCCGCCCTCATCACCGAACAGGGCACCATCGAGATCGTCACCGTGGAGGATCCCGCCCCCGGTCCTAGGGAGGTCGTGGTGGCTGTGGCGGCCTGCGGCCTGTGCGGCACGGATCTGCACATCCTGCAGGGTGAGTTCGCCCCCCAGCTGCCCATCATCCCCGGCCACGAGTTCGCCGGCGAGGTGGTCGCCGTCGGCCGCGACGTCACCGAGCTGGCCGTAGGCGCCCGCGTCGCCGTCGACCCTTC
>NZ_JBVIVK010000059.1:0-3880 GCF_055595715.1 Streptomyces sp. NPDC040410 | reverse complement strand
GCGAAGCTGGTGTCGGCGCGTGCCGCGTTGATGCAGGCGCTGCCCGCGGGTGGTGCGATGGTGGCGGTCCAGGCGGCCGAGGACGAGGTGCTGCCGCATCTGACCGACAGGGCGGGTATCGCGGCGATCAACGGCCCGCGGTCGGTCGTGGTCTCCGGAGCCGAGGACGTGGTCTTCGCCATGGCTGAGGCCTTCCGGGAGCAGGGTCGTAAGACCTCCCGCCTGAAGGTCAGTCACGCGTTCCATTCGCCGTTGATGGATCCGATGCTGGAGGAGTTCGCGCAGGCCGTCAGCGGTCTAACCTTCAACGAGCCGCGGATTCCCGTCGTTTCGAACCTCACCGGCCGGCTGGCCGAGGGGTACACCCCCGAGTACTGGGTGCGGCACGTCCGTGAGGCGGTCCGCTTCGCCGGCGGCATCGAGACCCTCGGCGAGCTGGGTGTGACCACGTTCGTGGAGATCGGCCCGGGTGGTGTCCTCAGTGCCCTCGTCCAGGGCTGCTTCGACGACGGCACAGACATCGTCACCGTTCCCTCCCTGCGCGCCGGCCGCCCCGAACCGTACGCCCTCGTCACCGCCGTCGGGCAGCTGCACACCCACGGCATCTCGCCCGACTGGCAGGCGCTCTTCCCGGGCGCCCGCCGCGTCGACCTGCCCACGTACGCCTTCCAGCGCGAGCGCTACTGGCTCGACGTTCCCCAGGCGTCCGGTGACGTCCGGGCCGCCGGCCTGGGGGCGGCGGACCATCCACTGCTCGGTGCCGCGATCGCGACGGCCGACAGCGACGGGGTCCTGCTCACCGGGCTGCTCTCCCTCGAAACCCACCCGTGGCTCGCCGACCACGCCGTGAACGGGACCGTTCTGCTGCCCGGCACCGCGTTCGTCGAGTTGGCCATCCGTGCGGGCGACGAGACCGGATGCGGATGGATCGAAGACCTCACCCTCGAACTTCCCCTGGTCGTGCCCGAGCGCGGTGGCGTCACCCTTCAGGTGGCTGTCGGGCCGGAGGACGAGTCAGGCCGGCGGCAGCTGAGCGTGCACTCGCGTGTCGACGGCGGTTCGTGGCTGCGGCATGCGACGGGTGTGCTGTCCTCGGCAGAGGCACCGTCCGCCGCGGACCTCGGCGCGTGGCCGCCGGCGGGTGCGGAGGCCGTCGACCTGACGGCGTTCTACGAGGGCATGGCTGCTGCCGGCCTGGACTACGGTCCGGTCTTCCAGGGCCTGCGCTCGGTGTGGCGCGGCGAGGACGACGTCTTCGCCGAGGTCGAGCTGCCCGACGAGTCGGCTGCCGAGGCGGCGGCGTTCGCCCTGCACCCGGCGCTGCTGGACGCCGCCCTGCACGCGCTGGCCGCCGGTGGGCTGGTGTCGCCGGACGACAGCCCGGCCCTGCCGTTCGCGTGGTCCGGCGTCGTCGTGCAGGCGGCCGGTGCGGCGATGCTGCGGGTGAAGCTGTCGCGGACGGCCACCGGTTCGGTGACGCTGGCCGTGGCCGATGGCGCCGGTGCCCCGGTGGCCTCGGTCGAGTCGCTGTCGTTGCGGGCCGCCTCGGCGGAGCAATTGCGCGGTGCCGTTGGCGGCGATCAGCTGTTCGGGCTGGAGTGGACGCCGTTCACTCTTCCCTCCGCCACCGACGCGCTGATGATCGAGACCGTCGCGGACCTCGACGCACTGCGGGAGTCGGAAGGGACACCGGACGTCGTCGTCGTTCCGTGCCCGGCGGGGTCCGGTACGGAGACCGCCGACCGCGTGCACGGCATCGCGAGTGAGGTTCTTGCGTTGGTGCAGTGGTGGTTGGCGGAGGAGCGTCCTGGGCGTCTGGCCTTGGTGACGCGTCCGGGCGACCTGGCTCACGCTGCGGTGTGGGGGCTCGTGCGGTCTGCGCAGTCGGAGAACCCGGACCGGATCGTGCTGGCGGAGGCCGAGGAGACGGAGGCAGCGGTCCGTGTGCTGCCCGCCGCGCTCGCTGCCGGTGAGCCGCAGTTCGCGGTCCGCGACGCGGAGGTTTTCGTACCGCGCCTGGTGAAGGCCACCGGGGCAGCCACCGGCACGCCGGACTTCGGCGCCGGCCCCGTCCTGCTGACCGGTGCGTCCGGTGCGCTGGGCGGGTTCGTCGCCCGGCACTTGGTCGCCGAGCACGGCGTGCGCAGCCTGTTGCTGCTCAGCCGGCGCGGCGCGGAGGCCCCTGGCGCGGCGGAGCTGGAGGCCGAACTGGCCGCGTGGGGCGCCGAGGCGCGCTGGGCGGCTTGCGACGCGGCCGACCGGGACGCCCTCGCCCAGGTGCTGTCCGGCACGCCGGTGACGGCCGTGGTGCACACGGCCGGAGTCCTCGACGACGGCGTGATCGCCGCGCTCACCCCGGAGCGTATGGAGAAGGTGCTGCGCCCGAAGACCGACGCCGTGCTCAACCTCCATCAGCTGACGAGCGACCTGTCGGCGTTCGTCGTCTTCTCCTCGGTGTCCGGAATCCTGGGCAGCGCGGGACAGGGCAATTACGCGGCGGCGAACACCTTCCTCGACGCCTTCGCCGAAGCCCGCCGCGCCCGGGGGCTCCCCGCCACGTCGCTGGCGTGGGGCCTGTGGGAGCAGGGCAGCGGCATGGCCGACCGGCTCGACCAGGCGGACCTCGCCAGACTCAAGCGGGTGGGCCTGGCCCCGATAGCCGTCGACGAAGGACTGCGGCTGTTCGACGCGGCACTGGCCCTGGACCGGGCCGTGGTCGCCCCGCTGCGGCTGGACCTGGGCGGGCTGCAGGGCCCGGTGCCGCCGGTCCTGCGAGGGCTGCGCGGTCCCGGACGGGGCACCGCGCGGCGCACGGCGCAGACCGCGCCGAAGGGATCGCTGGGTCAGCGGCTGGCCGGGCTGCCGGAGGCCGAGGGCGAGCAGGTGGTGCTGGACCTGGTGCGTACCGAGGTCGCCGCCGCGCTAGGCCACGCCTCGGCCCAGGCCGTCCAGCCGGAACACGCGTTCCAGGACGCCGGTTTCGACTCGCTCACGTCGGTGGAACTCCGCAACCGGCTGAACGCGGCGACCGGGCTGCGGCTCCCCGCGACCATGGTCTTCGACCACCCCACGCCCGTCGCGCTCTCCCGCTTCCTGCTGGCCGAGACGCTGGGCGTCCAGGAGCGGTCCGAGGCCCCTGTCGCCGCGGTGACCAAGACGGACGAGCCGATCGCGATCGTGGGCATGGCCTGCCGGTTCCCGGGTGACGTGCGGTCGCCCGAAGACCTGTGGCGCCTCGTCGCCTCCGGCGGCGACGCGATCTCGGGCTTCCCCGAGGACCGCGGCTGGGACGTCGAGAACCTCTACGACCCGGACCCCGAGCGCTCCGGCAAGTCCTACGTGCGCCACGGCGGCTTCCTCCACGAGGCTGCCGAGTTCGACCCGGACTTCTTCGGGATCTCGCCGCGTGAGGCGCTGGCGATGGACCCGCAGCAGCGGTTGCTGCTGGAGACGTCGTGGGAGGCGTTCGAGCGGGCCGGGATCGACCCGGCGACCGTGCGGGGCAGCAGGACCGGTGTCTTCGCCGGCGTGATGTACCACGACTACGGCGGGCGTGTGAGAACGGCTCCGGAGGGCATGGACGCCTACCTGGGCAGCGGCAGCGCGGGCAGCATCGCCTCCGGCCGGGTCTCGTACACGTTCGGCCTTGAGGGCCCGGCGGTCACGGTCGACACGGCGTGCTCGTCCTCGCTGGTGGCGCTGCACCTGGCGACCCAGGCGCTGCGCAGTGGCGAGTGCTCGATGGCGCTGGTCGGCGGTGTCACCGTCATGGCGACTCCCTCGACGTTCGTGGAGTTCAGCCGTCAGCGCGGCCTGTCGGCGGACGGCCGGTGCAAGGCGTTCGGCGCCGCTGCGGACGGTACGGGCTGGGCCGAGGGCG
>NZ_JBVIVK010000058.1:0-4950 GCF_055595715.1 Streptomyces sp. NPDC040410 | reverse complement strand
ACACCCAGCATCCCGGTGACCATCCCGGCGCCACGCGGCAACCGCAGCCCCACCACAGACTCCGGCCCAACCCCCCGACCCCGCAGATACTGCGCGAGCCGATTCGCCGCCGCGTCCAACTCCCCGTACGACAGCTCGATGCCCTCACCCACCACCGCCACCGCACCCGCGGCCGACGCAACCCGCCGCTCGAACAACTCCACCACCGACGCGTCCGACACCTCCGCCGCCGTGTCATTCCACTCCACCAGCAACCGTTCCCGCTCGGCGGAGTTGAGCATGCCCACCGCGGTAAGTCGGGTTTCCGGGGTCGCGGTCATGGTGTCCAGGACCCGAGTGAACCAGTCGGCGAACCTCGCGGCGGTCGGCTCGTCGAAGAGGTCCGCCGACACCGTCAGCATTCCGCGCAGACCCGCCGGACGGCCGTCCCGGTCGAACAGTTCGCCGACCATCACGTCCACGTCACCCTTGATCGAGGTGACCACGGCGGCTTCGGTCGCCGGAATCGAACCGGTCCGTACGCCGGGCAGGTCCAGTTCCGCGCGCTCGATGTTCTGCAGGGTGAGGACCACTTGGAACAGGGGGTGGCGGGACATCGACCGTTCGGGGGCCAGCTCCTCGACCAGACGTTCGAAGGGAACGTCCTGGTGGGCGAACGCGCCGAGGCTCGCCTCCCGCACCCGCGCCAGCAGCTCACGGAACTCCGGATCCCCGGACAGGTCCGTCCGGATCACCAGCGTGTTGACGAAGAACCCGACCAGGTCGTCCAGTGCCTCGTCGGTGCGGCCGGCGACGCCGCAGCCGATCGGCACATCGGTGCCCGCGCCCAGCCTTGACAGGGAGGTCGCCAGGGCGGCCTGGAGGACCATGAACGGTGTCGCGCCCTCGGCGCGTGCCAGTTCCGTGAGCCGCCGGTGCACCTCGGCCGGAACCTGGAGGGGAACCCGGTACCCCATGTGGCTCGCGACGGCCGGACGTGGCCGGGCCACGGGCAGCGCGAGTTCCTCCGGTGCTCCGGCGAGCGTGTTCCGCCAGTACTCGACCTGCGTGGACAGCAGACTCGCGGGGTCGGTCTCCTCCCCCAGCAGCTCGCGCTGCCAGATGGCGTAGTCCGCGTACTGCACCGGCAGCGGCTCGAAGTCCGGCGCCCGGCCGCGCAGCCGTGCCGCGTAGGCCGTGGAGAGGTCCCGGCCCAGGGGGCCCATCGACCAGCCGTCACCGGCGATGTGGTGCATCACCACCAGCAGAACCTGTTCATCCGCACCGGCCTGGAACAGCCAGGCCCGAACGGGCAGTTCCGAGGACAGGTCGAAGGCGTATCGCGACGCCTGGCCCACCGCTTCCGCCAGGCCCTCGCTCGCGACCTCGGAGACCTCCAGCCTCCAGTCCAGCTCCTCCGTATCCAGCACCCGCTGGTACGGCTCACCGTCCACCGCCGCGAACACCGTCCGCAGCGACTCATGGCGCCCGATCACATCCCGCAGCGCCGCGCCCAGCGCTCCCGCGTCGACCCCGCTCAGCCGTACCGGCACCGCGATGTTGTACGCCGCGCTCGGCCCCTCCAACTGCGCCAGGAACCACAGCCGCCGCTGGGCGAACGACAGGGGTATCCGCTCCGGCCGCTCGGCCACAGCCCGCAGTGCCGTACGAGTCCGGCCACCGCCCTCGCCCAGGCGTGCCGCCAGACCCGCCACCGTAGGCGCCTCGAACAGCGCCCGGACCTCGACCTCCACACCCAGCACGGCACGGACCCGGGATATCAGCCGGACCGCCAGCAGGGAGTGCCCGCCGAGCTGGAAGAAGCTGTCGTCGACACCCACGGAGTCGACACCCAGGACGTCCGCGAAGATCGCGCAGAGCATCTCTTCCTGGAGCGTGACAGGGCCGCGGCCCCCGCCGGTGGTGTAATCCGGCGCGGGCAGGGCCCGGCGGTCCAGTTTGCCGTTGGCCGTCAACGGGAGTTCGTCGAGCGTCACCACGGCCGCCGGGACCATGTACCCCGGGACCCGCCCGGCCACGAAGGCCCGCAGGCCGTCGCGGTCGAGGGTGGGGTGGGCGCCGTCGGCGGGCACGACGTACGCCACCAGTCGTTTGTCGCCGGGGGTGTCCTCGCGGGCCACCACGGCGGTCCGGGCCACGTCGGGATGGGCCAGGAGGGCGGCTTCGATCTCGCCGGGCTCGATCCGGAAGCCCCTGATCTTCACCTGTTCGTCCGCGCGTCCGACGAACAGCAACTGCCCGTCGGGAGTCCACTTCGCCAGGTCCCCGGACCGGTACATGCGCTCGCCGGCGGATCCGAAGGGGCAGGCGACGAAGCGCTCCGCGGTCAGCTCGGGACGGCCCACGTATCCACGGGCGACCTGGTCACCCGCCACATACAGCTCGCCGATCACGCCGACCGGCGCCGGGTCGAGCGAGCCGTCGAGGACGTAGGTCGACAGTCCGGGCAGTCCGCGGCCCACGACGCTGCCGGTCTCCTCGTCACCGGGGTTCAGCCGCCAGTGGGTGGCGTGCACGGTGGTCTCGGTGATTCCGTACATGTTCACCAGGTGTACGCGGGGGCCGCCGTTCTCACGCGGCCACCAGCTGCGCAGCCGGGCGTGGTCCAGGGCCTCCCCGCCGAACACCATGAGCCGCAGGTCCTGCGGTCCGAACTCGTCCACCGCGAGGAGCTGGTACAGCGCCGACGGTGTCTGGCTGAGGACGGTGACCTGCTCGTCGGCCAGCAGCCGGGCGAACTGCTGCGGCGAACGCGACACATCGAACGGTACGACGACCACCCGGGCCCCGTGGACGAGTGCTCCCCACAGCTCCCAGACGGAGAAGTCGAACGCGAACGAGTGGAAGCAGCTCCACACGTCGGACGGGCCCAGTTCGAAGAGCCCGCGGGTGGCGGCGAACATGCCGACGACATTGCGGTGGCTGACCGCGACGCCCTTGGGTCGGCCCGTCGAGCCGGACGTGTAGATCACATAGGCGCGGTTGTCGGGCGTGACCGAGCGGGCGACGGGCGTCTCGTCGCGTTCGGCGAGCCGCGCCTCGGTCGCGGGATCGTCCAGGACGGTGAGGTGGACGGTCGGCGGTACGTACTCCACGATCTGCGGGAGGCACGCCGTGGAGGTGACGGCGGCCACCGCACCGGCGTCGGCGAGGACATAGCTCACCCGTTCGGCCGGGTGACGCGGGTCGATGGGCAGGTACGCCGCGCCGGTCTTGAGGACGGCCAGCAGCGCCACGACGGTCTCCGCGCCGCGGTCCAGCATGACCGCGACCGTCGATTCCGTGCCGGCGCCGAGTTCGCGCAGATGGTGGGCGAGACGGTTGGCGCGCGTGTCCAGCTCCGCATAGGTCAGCCGCACGCCGCCGGCCACCACGGCGACGGCGTCCGGGGCCGCCGCGACCTGCCGTTCGACGAGGTCCGCGAGGGTCGCGTCGGTGCCCATCGGGACCTGGTCGTTCCACGCGTGCAGCAGCCGGGCACGCTCCTCGCCGCCGAGGACGTCGATCGCCCGCAGGTCGGTGTCCGGGCCGTCGTCCAACGCGACGGTGAGCGCGGCGACGGTGTTCTCGACGGCGGTGCGCAGCAGCCTGCCCACGGCCTGCGGGTCGAGTACGTCCACGGTCTGCACGCCCAGGCTCAGACCACCCGCGCCGCGGTCGTTGACCGACACCACCAGCGGATAGTTGGTCCGCTCCTCGGCGAAGACCGTACGAATCCCCTCGACCGGCCGCTCCTCGCCGGTCTCGGCGCCGTCCGAGGCCCGGCCACCGCTGCCGGTGACATGCCGGTAGTTGAACAGCGAGGTGAACAGCGGCATATCGGCCGCGACCCCGCTGACCTGCTGCGCGACCGCCAGGGGTGCGTGCTCATGCTCCAGCAGCGCGGCCAACTGGTCCCGCATGGCCTCCACCGCGGCCCGTACCCCTACCGGACCTGTCTGTACGCGGACCGGGAGCGTGTTGATGAAGGGGCCGAGCACCCGGTCGGCGCCCTCGCCGGCGTTCATCCGCCCGAACAGCACCGTCCCGAACACCACGTCCTCACGCCCGGACAGCACCGCCAGCACGCGCGCCCAGGCCACGTGCAGCACCGTGGCGGTACTGACCCCCAGCCGCCGCGACGCCTCCCGCAGCCCCTCGACAACCTCACCGTCCACGGACACCACGCCCGACACCGCACCGCTGCCGTCACCGCGCACATCCAGCAGTCCGTACGGTGCGGTCGGCTCGCTCACATCCCCCAGCAGCCCGGCGAAGAACCGCTCATGCTCCGCACGCGGCACGGCCCGCGTCTGCGCGACGAAGTTCCGGAACGGCAGCGCGGGAGCCAGCCGCTCCACCTGCCCCGTCAGAACCGCCCGCAGTTCCTGAAGCACCACATCCATGCCCAGGTGGTCCTGGACCAGGTGGTGCATCCGCACCAGCCCCAGCCACCGGCCCTCCGCCACCTCCGCCACATGCAGATCCATCAGCGGCGCACGCCGCAGATCCATCACCGACCCACCGGCGGCCACCAGAGCGTCCGCCCACCGCGCGGGCTCGGCTGACCGGACATCGAGGGCATGCTCGACGACGGGCAGCACAACCCGCCGCCACACGACCTGCACCGGCTCCCGCAGGCCCTCCCACACCACACCGGTCCGGTAGATGTCATGCCGGTCCACCACCTGCTGCAACGCACCCGCGAACTCATCCAGCCGGGCCCGCGACTCGAACTCCACCAGCCGTAACGTCACATAGGCGTCGGCTCCGCCCCCGGCCATGAGGTGATGGAAGAACAAGCCCTCCTGCAGGGGCGCGAGCGGGTACACGTCGGCGATGTTCGCCGCGCCGCCTTCGACGGTCCCGACCACGCGGTCGATCTCGGCCTGCTCCAGCTCCACCAGCGGCAGCATCTCGGGCGTGATGTGCTGCGCGTCCGCCGGGATCAGGTTCTCCGGCACCTCCACC
>NZ_JBVIVK010000057.1:0-5104 GCF_055595715.1 Streptomyces sp. NPDC040410 | reverse complement strand
CAGGCGCTCCTCGCCACGTACGGCCGGGAACACTCCGACGAACGGCCGCTGTGGCTGGGCTCGCTGAAGTCCAACATCGGCCACACGCAGGCCGCCGCGGGCGTCGCCGGTGTGATCAAGATGGTGCTGGCGATGCAGCACGGCGTTCTGCCGCAGACGCTCCATGTGGACGAGCCGACCACGCACGTCGACTGGTCGGCGGGCGCCGTGCGGCTCCTGACCGAGCCGGTGCAATGGCCCGGGACCGCCAGGCCCCGCCGGGCCGCGGTGTCGTCCTTCGGCATCGGCGGCACCAACGCGCACACGATCATCGAGGAGGCGCCCGCCGCGTCCGTGGCCGAGCCGGCCCGGGAACACCGCCCGGTGCCCGTGCCGTGGGTGCTGTCAGCAAGGAGTGAAGTGGCGCTGAAGGCCCAGGCGGAGCGTCTGCTGGCCTTCGCGGCCGACGACGTGTCGCCCGTCGACGCCGGATTCTCGTCGGCCACGACGCGGTCGGCGCTGGAGCACCGGGCCGCAGTGATCGGCACCGACCCGGCCGAGCTGCGGGCAGGGCTGGAGGCCCTCGCGGCAGGCGAACCGGCGGCGAACGTCGTCGCCGGGCGCGCTCACTCGGCGGACAAGGCAGGGTTCTTGTTCTCGGGTCAGGGTTCGCAGCGGCTGGGGATGGGGCGTGAGCTGTACGCGGCTTACCCGGTGTTCGCTGCGGCGTATGACGAGGTGTGCGCGCATCTGGACGCCCCGGTCGACGTTGATGCGGAATCGCTTCATCAGACGGGTTCGACGCAGCCGGCGTTGTTCGCTGTTGAGGTGGCGCTGTTCCGGCTGTTGGAGTCGTGGGGTGTCCGGCCGGATTGTGTGGCCGGTCATTCGGTGGGTGAGATTGCGGCTGCTCATGTGGCGGGTGTGTTGTCGCTTGAGGATGCGGCGAAGCTGGTGTCGGCGCGTGCCGCGTTGATGCAGGCGCTGCCCGCGGGTGGTGCGATGGTGGCGGTCCAGGCGGCCGAGGACGAGGTGCTGCCGCATCTGACCGCCAGGACAGGTATCGCGGCGATCAACGGCCCGTGGTCCGTCGTGGTCTCCGGAGCCGAGGATGCCGTGCTGGAGATCGCCGAGGTCTTCACCCAACAGGGCCGCAAAACCTCCCGGTTGAAGGTCAGTCACGCGTTCCATTCGCCGCTGATGGACCCGATGCTGGAGGCGTTCGCGGACGTCGTTCGCGGTCTGACGTTCAGTGAGCCGCGGATCCCGGTGGTCTCGAACCTCACCGGCCGCCTGGCCGAGACGTACACCGCCGAGTACTGGGTGCGGCACGTCCGCGAGGCGGTCCGTTTCGCCGACGGTGTGCGGACCCTGCACGAGCTGGGTGTGACCACGTTCGTGGAGATCGGTCCGGGCGGTGTCCTGAGCGGCATGGCGCAGGGCTGTGTGGACGAGGCGGTCACCGTCCCACTGCTGCGAGGTGACCGCCCCGAGCGGCAGGCCGTCGTCACCGCGCTCGCCGAACTGCACGTCAGCGGCGCCGAAGTGGACTGGCACGCTTTCTTCCCGGGCGCCCGGCGCGTCGACCTGCCCACGTACGCCTTCCAGCGCGAGCGCTACTGGCTCGACGCCCCCGCCTCCGCCGGTGACATGCGCGCGGTGGGGCAGCGCGAGGCCGGTCACCCGCTCCTCGGCGCCGTCGTGCCGCTGGCCGACGGCGACGGACACCTGCTCACCGGGCGGCTCTCGACGCACACGCACCCGTGGCTGGTGGACCACGCCGTCAGTGGACTCGCGCTCCTGCCGGGAACCGCGTTCGTCGAGCTGGCGATCGCTGCTGCCGACGCCGTGGGCTGCGACGCGCTGGAAGAGCTGACACTGGAGACACCGCTGCTCGTGCCCGAACGCGGCGGCGTCGCCCTGCAGGTGCGCGTAGGCGCCGACGACGGCTCGGGCCGCAGGCCGCTGACCGTGCACTCGCGGATCGACGACGGGGACGCCTCCGCCCACGAGGACCACTCCGAGCGGGCATGGGTCCGGCACGCGTCCGGCACGCTGACCGCCGCCCCGGGCGGGGCCGTGGACGGCTCGCTCACCCCGTGGCCGCCCGTGGGTGCGGAGCCGGTCGACGTCGACGGGTTCTACGACCGCCTCGCCGGCATGACCCTCGACTACGGCCCCGTCTTCCAGGGGCTGCGCGCCGCGTGGCGGAGCGGGGACGACTACTTCGCCGAAGTGGAGCTGCCCGGCGCGGAGCGGACGGACGCGGGCGCGTACGGTCTGCACCCCGCCCTGTTCGACGCCGCTCTGCACACCGTCTGGCTGGGCGCGGTCGAGCCCGAGGCCGGGACGGGAAACGGGCTGCTGCCGTTCGCCTGGAGCGGCGTGCGCCTGGCGGCTGCCGGAGCCTCCGACCTGCGGGTGAAGGTCTCGCACGCCGGCACCGGCACCTCCACGGTGTCGCTGGTGCTGGCCGACGGCACCGGTGAGCCGGTCGCGCACGTCGACTCGCTGACGCTGCGCCCGGTGCCCGCCGGCCAGTTGCGCGCCGGTTCCGGCAGCGACGACGCGGTCTTCGGCCTGGAGTGGACGCCGGTCAGCCTGCCGTCCGCGCCGGACGGCATGAGGATCGAGACGTACGAGGATCTCGCCGCTCTTCGGGCCGCTGACTCGTCGGCGGACACCGAAGCCGAAGCCGAAGCCGAAGCCGAAGCCGAAGCCGAAGCCGAAGCCGACGCCGAAGCCGAAGCCGAAGCCGAAGCCGAAGCCGAAGCCGACGCCGACGCCGAAGCCGAAGCCGAAGCCGAAGCCGACGCCGAAGCCGACGCCGAAGCCGACGCCGTCGCCGATGCCGTGGTCGTGCCCTGCCCGACCGGGACCGGCGCGGACCTGGCCACCCGGGTCCGTGAGGTCACCCACGCCGTGCTGGAGCTGGTGCAGTGGTGGCTGGCCGAGGAACGCCCGGCGCGCCTGGTGTTGGTGACGCGTTCGGGAGACCTCGCGCAGTCGGCGGTCCGCGGACTGGTGCGCTCGGCGCAGACCGAGAACCCCGACCGCATCGTGCTGGTCGAGACCTCCGCCGATGCCCATGCCGAGGCCGGCAGCGGTGTTGACGCCGCCGGTCTTGCCCGGGTGCTGCCCGGCCTGATCGCGTCGGGCGAGCCGCAGGCCGCGGTGCACGCGGGCGACGAGGTCCGGGTGCCGAGGCTGGTCCGCGTCGCCGCGCCGGACGCCGAGCCGGAGCTTCCCTGCCTCGGCTCCGGCACCGTCCTGCTGACGGGCGCGTCGGGCGGGCTGGGCGGGCTGTTCGCCCGGCACCTGGTCGCCGAGCACGGCGTCCGCACTCTGCTGCTCGTCAGCCGCCGCGGCGGCGCCGCACCCGGCGCGGCCGAGCTCACCGCCGAGCTGACCGCGCAGGGCGCCGACGTCACCTGGGCCGCGTGTGATGTGGCCGACCGCGACGCCGTCCGTGCACTCCTGGCCGGGCCCGGGAAGAGCCTGTCCGCGATCATCCACACCGCCGGCGTCCTGGACGACGGAATCATCGGCGCGCTGACCCCCGAGCGGCTGGACGCAGTGTTCCGCCCGAAGGTGGACGCGGCGCTGAACCTGCACGACCTGGCGGGCGAGCTGTCCGGCGACCTGTCCGCGTTCGTGCTCTTCTCCTCGGTGGCGGGCACCCTCGGCACGCCGGGCCAGGCGAACTACGCCGCTGCCAACACCTTCCTCGACGCCCTCGCCGAGCACCGCCGTGCCGCGGGCCAGCGGGCCACGTCACTGGCCTGGGGCCTGTGGGCGCAGGACAGCGAGAGCGCCATGACCGGCCGCCTCGACCACACCGATCTCACCCGCATCAAGCGCATGGGCCTCGCCGCGATCCCGTCGGCGGACGGCCTGCGGATGTTCGACGCGGCACTGGCCACCGACCGGGCAGCGGTCGCCCCGATCCGGCTCGACACGTCCGCCTTCCACGACGGAAAGGGGCAGCCCGTGCCGCCGGTCCTGCGCGGACTGGTGCGGTTCGCGCCGGTGCGGCGCACGGCGCAGACCACGCCGAAGGGATCGCTGGCTCAGCGGCTGGCCGGGCTGCCGGAGGCCGAGCGGGAGCACGTGGTGCTGGACCTCGTGCGTACCCAGGTCGCCGCCGTGCTCGGGCACGCCGGCGCACAGTCGGTCGGCGCGGACGACTCGTTCAAGGACATCGGGTTCGACTCGCTGAGCGCCGTCGAACTGCGCAACCGGCTCAACTCGGCCGTCGGCATGCGCCTGCCCGCCACCCTGATCTTCGACTACCCGAACCCGCTTACCCTCGCCCGCTTCCTCACCGCCGAAGCCGCAGGATCCGGCGCGGCAGCGGCAGCGGCAGCCGCGCCGGCGACCCTCTCCACGGCCACCGGAACGGCGGACGAGCCCATCGCGATCGTGGGCATGGCCTGCCGCTACCCCGGCGGCGTGCAGTCGCCCGAAGACCTCTGGCAGCTGGTGTTCTCCGGCCGCGACGCCGTGTCGGGCTTCCCCGAGGACCGCGGCTGGGACGTCGAGAACCTCTACGACCCGAACCCCGACCAGTGGGGCACCAGCTACACCCGAGAGGGCGGCTTCCTGCACGACGCGGCGGACTTCGACGCCGAGTTCTTCGGGATCTCGCCACGTGAGGCGCTGGCGATGGACCCGCAGCAGCGGTTGCTGCTGGAGACGTCGTGGGAGGCGTTCGAGCGGGCCGGGATCGACCCGGCGACGGTGCGGGGCAGCAGGACCGGTGTCTTCGCCGGCGTGATGTACCACGACTACGGCGGGCGCGTGCACACCTCGCCCCCAGGGCTGGAGGGCTACCTCGTGAACGGCAGCGCGGGCAGCGTCGCTTCGGGGCGTGTCTCGTACACGTTCGGGCTCGAGGGGCCGGCGGTCACGGTCGACACGGCGTGCTCGTCGTCGCTCGTGGCCCTCCACCTCGCCGCGCAGGCGCTCCGGAGCGGGGAGTGCTCGATGGCCCTCGTCGGCGGCGTCACGGTGATGGCAGGCCCGTCCGTGTTCGTGGAGTTCAGCCGTCAGCGCGGCCTGTCGGCGGACGGCCGGTGCAAGGCGTTCGGCGCCGCTGCGGACGGTACGGGCTGGGCCGAGGGCG
>NZ_JBVIVK010000056.1:0-5196 GCF_055595715.1 Streptomyces sp. NPDC040410 | reverse complement strand
GCATCCACACCAACCCACCCACCAAACAACCCCAACACCGACGAACCCACACCCACACCCACACCCGTACCCTCAAGCGAAGACCCACCCCACTCGACGAGTACGCGCTGGCGCTGCTGCTCGTCGAGCACCCTGACCTCGCGCAGGGCGGTGTCCGGGCCGCCGTCGAGCGTCGCGGCCAGGGCGGCGACGACGTTCTCGATGGCGGTGCACAGCATCAGGCCGACGGCGCTCGGGTCGAGTACGTCCAGCGTCTGCACACTCAGGCTCAGACCGGCGGCGTCCTGGTCGTTGACCGACACCACCAGCGGATAGTTGGTCCGCTCCTCCATGAAGACGGTCTGGATACCCTGCACCGACTCCGGCCGGTCCTGTCCGTCTTCGGCGGGGGCCCGGGTGGCACCGGCGGTGTGCCGGTAGTTGAAGAGGGAGGAGAAGAGCGGGGTGTTCCCCGCGATCCCGCTGGCCTGCTGCGCTACCGCCAGCGGCGCGTGCTCATGCTCCAGCAGCGCGGCCAACTGGTCCCGCATGCCCTCCACTGCGGCCCGTACCCCTACGGGACCGGTCTGTACGCGGACCGGGAGCGTGTTGATGAAGGGGCCGAGCACCCGGTCGGCGCCCTCGCCGGCGTTCATCCGCCCGAACAGCACGGTGCCGAACACCACGTCGTCCCGCCCGGCGAGCGACGCGAGCACCCGCGCCCACACCACATGCAGGACCGTCGCCGCGCTGACCCCCAACTGCCGGGCCACCGACCGCAAGGCACCGGCGACCTCATCGGGGACCGGCAGCATCTGGGCACGCAACCCGCTGCCGTCGCCGCGCACATCCATCAGCCCGTACGGTGCGGTCGGCTCGGTCACATCACCGAGCAGCCCGGCGAAGAACCGCTCGTGCTCGGCCCTCGGCACCGACCGCGTCTGCGCCACGAAGTTCCGGAACGGCAGCGCCGGAGCCAGCCGCTCCACCTGCCCGGTCAGAACCGCCCGCAGCTCCTGAAGCACCACGTCCATGCCCATGTGGTCTTCGATCATGTGATGCATCCGCAGCAGCCCGAGCAACCGGCCCTCGCCGACCGTGGCCACATGCAGATCCATCAGCGGGGCGCGGCGGAGGTCCATCACCGATCCGACGGCACGTACCAGAGCGTCCACTCGCTCCGCGGGATCGGTGACCTCCACGTCCAGGACATGCTCGACCACCGGCAGCACCACCTGCCGCCACACCACCTGTACCGGCTCCCGCAGGCCCTCCCACACCACACCGGTCCGGTAGACATCGTGACGGTCGACCACCTGCTGCAACGCGCCCGCGAACTCATCCAGCCGGGCCCGCGACTCAAACTCCACCACACGCACCGTCACATAGGCGTCCTGGCCACCGCCTGCCATCAGGTGGTGGAAGAGCATGCCCTCCTGTAACGGCGCCAGCGGATAGACGTCCGCCACGTTCGCCGCGCCGCCTTCGACGGTCCCGACCACCTGGTCGATCTCGGCCTGCTCCAGCTCCACCAGCGGCAGCATCTCGGGCGTGATGTGCTGCGCGTCCGCCGGGATCAGGTTCTCCGGCACCTCCACCGACCCGACCGCCGCAGCCCGCGCCAGCCCGGCCGGAGTCGGTGACTCGAACAACGCCCGCACCGACACCGGCACACCACGGGCACGCAACTGCTCGACGAGTGACACGGCGAGAAGAGAATGTCCACCGAGCTGGAAGAAGTTGTCCTCCACCCCGACCTTGTCCAGCCCCAGCACCTCGGCGAAAACCGCGCACAGGATCTCCTCCTGCACGGTGGCCGGGGCCCGGCCGGTACCACTGGCGTACTCAGGCGCGGGCAGGGCCCTGCGGTCCAGTTTCCCGTTCGCGGTCAGCGGCAGCTCGTCCAGGGCGACGAACGCCGCCGGCACCATGTACTCCGGCACCCGTGCCGCGACCAGCTCGCGCAGGCCGTCGACGTCCTGGCCTTCCGGCACGACATAGGCCACCAGAACATCATCGCGAGCCACCACCGCGACCTGGGTGACATCGGCATGCGTGAGCAGTACGGCCTCGATCTCACCGGGTTCGATACGGAAGCCACGTACCTTGACCTGCTGGTCCGCGCGTCCGGCGAAGAGCAGTTGCCCGTCGGCCGTCCAGCGCGCGAGGTCGCCGGTGCGGTACATCCGCCGACCGGCATCGAACGGGGACGCCACGAACCGCTCGCCTGTCAGCCCCGGACGGTTGACGTACCCGCGCGCCAGCCCGGCACCGGCCACATACAGCTCACCCGTGACACCCACCGGCACCGGCTCAAGAGCGTCGTCCAGCACATACAGCCGGGTATTGGCGATCGGCCGCCCGAACGGCACCGGCCCCGCACGCTCACCATCCACCTCGCTGATGGCCGCGATCACCGTGCTCTCGGTCGGCCCATACGCATGCACCAACCGCCGCCCCACCGACCAGTCCCGCGCCACCGCCTCACTGATCGCCTCGGAACCGACCACCATCGGGCCCACATGCGCGAGATCAGCCGGCTCCAGCACCCCGAGCAGTGAAGGCACCACGCTGGCGGACCGGACGCCCGCCAGCTCCGCCAACCGCTGCGGCTGCTCGCGCTGCTCATCGCTGGCGATCCACAGCGCGGAACCCGACGACAACGCCACCGCCACATCCAGCACCGACGCATCGAAGCTGAACGAGGCGAACTGCAAGACGCCCACGCCGGGACCAGCACCCATCACCGGCCCGAACACCGACACCAAGTTCGCCAGCGAGGCGTGCGAGACCGCCACACCCTTCGGCGTCCCCGTCGAACCCGACGTATAGATCACATACGCCAAGTCCCCAGCCACACCGGGAGCCGCATCCGACTCCCCCGGCTGATCCAGCTCCTCCGGACCGACGACCACCCCCACACCCGCATCCGCGAGCATGAACTCCACACGCTCTGGGGGCAGTTGCGTGTCGATGGGGAGATACGCAGCCCCCGCCTTCCACACACCCAAGATCCCGGTGATCACCCCGGCGCCCCGCGGGAGCCGCAGGCCCACCACGGACTCCGGTCCGACACCCTGACCCCGCAGATAGTGCGCCAGCCGATTCGCCGCCGCATCCAGCTCCCCGTACGACAGCTCGATGCCCTCACTCACCACCGCCACCGCGTCCGGAGTCGACGCAGCCCACCGCTCGAACGACTCGACAACAGTGCTGTCGAGGCTGTCGGCGGCCGTGTCGTTCCAGTCGACGAGTACGCGTCGGCGCTCCTGCTCGTCGAGGATGAGCACCTCGCGCAGCGCGGTGTCCGCGCCGCCGTCCAGTGCGCCCGTGAGCGCGGCGACGGTGTTCTCGACGGCGGTGCGCAGCAGCCTGCCCACGGCCTGCGGGTCGAGTACGTCCACGGTCTGCACGCCCAGGCTCAGACCACCCGCGCCACGGTCGTTGACCGACACCACCAGCGGATAGTTGGTCCGCTCCTCCATGAAGACGGTCTGGATGCCCTGCACCGAATCCGGCCGGTCCTCGCCGTCGCCGGCAGGGCCCCGGGCGGTGTCGACTATGTGCCGGTAGTTGAAGAGCGAGGTGAACAGAGGGGTGTTCCCGGCGATCCCGCTGGCCTGCTGCGCGACCGCCAGAGGCGCGTGCTCATGCTCCAGCAGCCCCGCGAGGTCGTCCCGCATCCGCTCCACCGCGGCCCGTACTCCGACCTCGCCGGTCCGTACCCGCACCGGGAGCGTGTTGATGAAGGGGCCGAGCACCCGGTCAGCACCCTCACCGGCGTTCATCCGCCCGAACAGCACGGTCCCGAAGACCACGTCGTCCCGACCCGACAAGGTGCCAAGCACGCGCGCCCAGGCCACGTGCAGCACCGTGGCGGTACTGACCCCCAGCCGCCGCGACGCCTCCCGCAGCCCCTCGACAACCTCACCGTCCACGTTCACCACACCGGACACCACACCGCTGGCGTCACCGCGCACATCCAGCAGTCCGTACGGTGCGGTCGGCTCGCTCACATCACCCAGCAGCCCGGCGAAGAACCGCTCATGCTCCGCACGCGGCACGGCCCGCGTCTGCGCGACGAAGTTCCGGAACGGCAGCGCGGGAGCCAGCCGCTCCACCTGCCCCGTCAGCACCGCCCGCAGCTCCTGAAGCACCACATCCATGCCCAGGTGGTCCTGGACCAGGTGGTGCATCCGCACCAGCCCCAGCCACCGGCCCTCCGCCACCTCCGCCACATGCAGATCCATCAGCGGCGCACGCCGCAGATCCATCACCGACCCACCGGCCCGGGTCAGGGCGTTCACCCACTGTGCGGGCTCTGTCGCCCCGACCTCTACATCGAGTACGTGCTCGACCACCGGCAGCACAACCCGCCGCCACACGACCTGCACCGGCTCCCGCAGGCCCTCCCACACCACACCGGTCCGGTAGATGTCATGCCGGTCCACCACCTGCTGCAACGCACCCGCGAACTCATCCAGCCGGGCCCTCGACTCGAACTCCACCACCCGCACGGTGAGGTAGATGTCGGCGCCATCGCCAGCCATGAGGTGATGGAAGAGCATGCCCTCCTGCAGGGGCGCGAGCGGGTACACGTCGGCGATGTTCGCCGCGCCGCCTTCGACGGTCCCGACCACGCGGTCGATCTCGGCCTGCTCCAGCCCCACCAGCGGCAGCATCTCGGGCGTGATGTGCTGCGCGTCCGCCGGGATCAGGTTCTCCGGCACCTCCACCGACCCGACCGACGCAGCCCGCGCCAGCCCGGCCGGCGTCGGCGACTCGAACAACACCCGTACCGACACCGACACGCCCCGGCCGCGCAGCCGCTCGACCAGCGACACCGCCAGCAGGGAGTGCCCGCCGAGCCGGAAGAAGTCGTCCTCGACACCGACCGCTTCCAGGCCCAGCACCTCCGCGAACACCGCGCAGACCACTTCCTCCTGCACGGTGACCGGAGCCCGACCCGCACCCGTGCCGTACTCCGGCTCCGGAAGCGCCCGTCGGTCCAGCTTCCCGTTGGCGGTCAGCGGCAACTCGTCCAGGGTCACGAACGCCGCCGGCACCATGTACTCCGGCAACCGCGACGCGAGCAGTTCCCGTAGCGCCGCCGCGTCTTGGACCGCCGGGACGACGTACGCCACCAAGGCACCCTCACGGGCGATGACAGCGGCCTGGGTCACCTCAGGGTGAGACAGCAGCACGGTCTCGATCTCA
>NZ_JBVIVK010000055.1:0-5504 GCF_055595715.1 Streptomyces sp. NPDC040410 | reverse complement strand
GCCACATAGTTCGCCAGCGACCCCTGCGTGACCCCCACGCCCTTCGGCGTCCCCGTCGAACCCGACGTATAGATCACATACGCCAACCCCAACGGATCAGCTGCGGGCAGGGCCACAGCCGCCGCCTCCGGCAGCTCGTCCATCCACAGCACCGGGACACCGAGGGCACCCTCCGGCAGATCCACCTCACGGTCCAGCAGAACAACCCCCGCGCCACTGTCCGCGAGCATGAACCCCAGCCGCTCGGCCGGCACCCCGGAATCCATCGGCAGATACGCCGCACCCGCCCGCCACACACCCAGAATCGCCGCGATCATCCGCGCACCCCGAGACAGGCACAGGCCGACCACCGACTCCCGGCCCACACCCAACTCCAGCAGACCCACCGCCACCCGGTCGGCCTCCGCGGCGAGCTGCCCGTAGGTCAGCCCCGCCCCCTCAGCGACCAACGCCACCTCATCCGGGGAATCCGCCACACGCCGCAGGAACCGCTCCAGGACACTGGCGTCCGCCGCAGTCGTCGCCGTGTCATTCCACTGGTCGAGCACAAGGTCCCGTTCCTGGGTGTCCAGAACCTCCACCGCGCTCACCCGCGCGTCCGGCGCGGCGGTCACCGTGTCCAGCACCCGTGTGAACCAGTCAGCCATGCGCGCGGCCGTCGACGCGTCGAACAGGTCGGCCGCCGCTGTCACCGCCCCTCGCAGACCGGCCGGCCTGCCCTCGGCGTCGAACATCTCGGCGACGGCGAAGTTCAGGTCGTACTTCGCCGGCTCCGGTGCCGCCCCGTCGAGCGGGCCCGTACCGGCGCCGCCGGTGCCCCCGCCCGTGCGTACCTCGGGCAGTTCGAGCGATGCCTCGCCCGTGTTCTGGAGGCTGAGGAAGACCTGGAACACCGGGTGCCGTGCCAGGGACCGGGACGGTGCCAGTTCCTCCACGAGGCGTTCGAAGGGCACGTCCTGATGGGCCAGCGCCCCGAGACTCGCCTCCCGCACCCGGCCCAGCACCTGACGGAACTCCGGGTCGCCGGACAGATCGGTCCGGATGACGAGGGTGTTGACGAAGAAGCCGACCAGGTCGTCGAGGGCCTCGTCCGTGCGGCCCGCGATCGCCGAGCCGATGGGGATGTCGGTGCCGGAGCCGATCCGGGAGAGGGTGACCGCCAGCGCGGCCTGGAGGATCATGAAGACGGTCACGCCCTCGGTCCGGGCCAGCTCCGTCATCCGCTGGTGCACCTCGGCCGGTACCGGCAGTGCCACCCGGTGGCCCTGGTGGCTAGCCATCGCGGGGCGCGGCCGGTCCGTCGGCAGCGCCAGTTCCTCCGGAGCACCGGCGAGCGTCTGCCGCCAGTACGCCGTCTGCCGGGACAGCAGACTCTCCTGGTCGGACTCGTCTCCGAGCAGTTCCCGCTGCCAGAGGGCATAGTCCGCGTACTGCACCGGCAGTGGCCGCCAGTGCGGTGCCTCGCCGCGCAGCCGTGCCGCGTACGCCGTGGAGAGGTCCCGGCCCAGGGGGCCCATCGACCAGCCGTCACCGGCGATGTGGTGCATCACCACGACCAGTACCTGCTCGTCGGGGCCGGTCTCGAACAGCGATGCCCGGACCGGCACCTCCGCCGACAGATCGAACGCGTGGCGCATCGCCCGCCCCGTGACTTCGGCCAGTCGGCCGCGTTCGACCTGTTCGATGTGGAGTTCCCAGTCCAGGTCCCGCGGGTCGAGTATGTGCTGATACGGCTGGCCGTCGACCGCCGGGAAGACGGTGCGCAGCGACTCGTGCCGGGCGATCACATCGCGGAACGCCTCCTCCAGCACCGCGGCGTTGACCCCGCTCAGCCTGACCGGCATCGGAATGTTGTAGGTCGGGCTGGGTCCTTCGAGCTGGCCCAGGAACCACAGGCGTCGCTGCGCGAACGACAGCGGCACCCGCTCCGGCCGCTCCCGGGCCCGCAGCGGCGTACGGGCCTGACCCGCGCCCTCGGCCAGGTGAGCGGCCAGGGCGGCCACCGTCGGGAACTCGAAGAGTGAGCGGACCTCGGCCTCCACGCCCAGCACCACCCGGATCCGGGAGATCAGCCGGACCGCCAGCAGGGAGTGCCCGCCGAGCTGGAAGAAGCTGTCGTCCACCCCGACCGACTCCAGCCCCAGCACCTCGGCGAACGCGGCGCACAGGATCTCCTCCTGGGCGGTTGCCGGGCCCCGGCCCGCGCCGGCCGCGTACTCGGGCGCCGGGAGCGCCTTGCGGTCCAGCTTGCCGTTGACCGTCATCGGCAGCTGCGCCAGCCGGATCACGGCGGCGGGCACCATGTAGTCGGGCAGCCGACGTGCCACGAACGCGCGCAGAGCTTCCGGGTCGTCGTCGCCGTCGGGGTCGGCGGGGACGACGTAGGCGACGAGGCGCCGGTCGCCGGGGATGTCCTCGCGGGCGACGACCGCGGTCCGGCGGACGTCGGGGTGGGTGAGGAGCAGGGTCTCGATCTCGCCGGGTTCGATACGGAACCCGCGGACCTTGACCTGTTCGTCCGTCCGGCCGAGGAAGACGAGTTGCCCGTCCGGGGTCCAGGTGGCCAGGTCTCCGGTGCGGTACATCCGCTCCCCGCCGGTACCGAACGGGCACGCCACGAACCGTTCCGCGGTCAGGGTGGTCCGTCCCACATATCCGCGTGCCACACCGGCGCCCGTGACGTACAGCTCGCCGGGCACCCCGGCGGGTACCGGGCTGAGCGTGTCGTCCAGTACGAACACCCGCGCGTTGGTGATCGGCGTACCGATCGTGGGCTGGTCGCCGGGCGCGAGGGGCGCCGACATCGTCGCGCAGACCGTGGTCTCCGTGGGGCCGTAGGCATTGATCAGCCGCCGCCCCGGCGCCCACCGTTCGACGAGCGCGGCGTCCAGCGCCTCACCCGCGGAGACGAGGGTGACCACCGAGGCGAGGTCGGCGTCGTCGAGCGTCCGAAGGACGGCCGGGGGCAGTGTCGCGTGGGTGATGCCTCGGTACGTGTCCCGGCCGACGAGAGCGCTGCCCGGCGTGTGTTCATCGGCCGGCGCCAGGACCAGGGACGCGCCCGAGCACAGCGTCACGAACACTTCCGACACCGCCGCGTCGAAGCCGACCGACGCGAACTGGAGTACCCGCGAGCCCGGTTCGACGGCGAACCGCTCGCTCTGCGCGGCCACCAGGTTGACGATTCCGGCATGGGCCACCGCCACCCCCTTGGGGGTGCCCGTGGAACCCGAGGTGTAGATCACATACGCCAGCGCGGCCGGGTCGATCACCGTCTCGGGCACGGTCAGGGGACCGTCGCCCAGCGGTGCGGAGGTCGTCGGGTCGTCGACTGCGACCAGCGGCACCCGGCCGACCGGGAGGTCGTCCAGGGTTTCCCGCGTGCCGAGGACGAGCTGTGTACCGCTGTCGGCCAGCATGAACGCGACCCGGTCCACCGGAAGCCTGCGGTCTACCGGCAGGAACGCCGCTCCCGTCTTCAGCACGGCGAGGATCGCCGTCACCAGTCCGGCGCCGCGCGGCAGGCACAGACCGATCACCGACTCGGGCCCCACTCCGATACCGAGCAGATAGCCGGCGAGACGGTCCGAATCGGCGTCCAGTTCCCGGTACGAGACTTCGACGCCGTCCGCCGCGACCGCGACGGCGTCCGGACGGGTCCGCGCCTGCCGCCGGAACAGCTCCACCACCGACGCGCCGGGCACCTCGGCGACGGTGTGGTTCCAGCCGCCGACCAGCAGTTCGCGCTCCTCGGTCGCGAGGATGTCGACCGCGCCCAGCCGCACGTCCGGCGTCTGCGTCACCGCTTTCAGCACCCGGGTGAACCAGCCCGCGAACCGGGCTGCCGCGGGCTCGTCGAACAGGTCCGCGGCGACGGTCATCACCCCGGTCCAGCCCGCTGCCCGGCCCTCGGTGTCGAACTGCTCGACCATCACCACATCGAGGTCGAACTTGGCGGGCAGCGGCACCGAGGCGTCGGCGGAGGTCCCACCGCCGCCGGGTCCGCCCGGCGACTGCGCACCGGCCTGCTCCATGTTCTGCACGGTCAAGGTGACCTGGAACAGGGGGTGGCGGGCCATCGCCCGCTCGGGTGCGAGTTCCTCCACCAGCCGTTCGAACGGTACGTCCTGGTGGGCGAACGCCCCGAGGCTCGCCTCCCGTACCCGCCCCAGTACCTGCCGGAACTCCGGATCACCGGTCAGGTCGGTGCGGATCACCAGCGTGTTGAGGAAGAAGCCGACCAGATCGTCCAGTGCCTCGTCCCCGCGTCCCGCGATCGGCGACCCGATGGGGATGTCGGTACCGGCTCCGACCCGGGACAGCGTCACCGCCAGCGCGGCCTGCAACGCCATGAACGCGGTGACACCTTCGGCGCGGGTCAGTTCCGTGAGCTTCCGGTGGACATCGGCCGGCACCCGGAATCCGACGGCGTGCCCGCGATGGCTGGCCACCGCCGGGCGTGTGCGGCTCACGGGCAGCGGCAGCTCCTCCGGCGCTCCGGCCAGTGTGTGCCGCCAGTACTCCACCTGCCGGGACAGCAGACTGTCCGCGTCTTCCGGGTCACCCAGCAGCTCCCGCTGCCAGAGGGTGTAGTCGGCGTACTGCACCGGCAGCGGCGCCCACTCGGGGGCCCGCCCCGCCAGCCGTGCCTGGTAGGCCGCGGTCACATCCCGCACCAGCGGGCCACGCGACCAGCCGTCACTGGCGATGTGATGCACGACCACCAGCAGCATCTGCTCGTCCTGGCCGGTCGTGAACAGCCACGCCTTGATCGGCGGTTCCACCGACAGGTCGAACGCGTACCGCATCGCCCGGCCCATGGCGTCCGGCAGCTCCTCGCGGGCGACCTCGGACACCTCGAGCTGCCAGTCCAGGTCACGCGGGTCGAGGATGTGCTGATACGGCTCGCCGTCCACCACCGGGAAGACCGTCCGCAGCGCCTCGTGCCGGGCCATCACATCCCGGAACGCCGACTCCAGTACGGCCGCGTCCACACCGTTGAGCCGCATCGGTGTGGGGATGTTGTATGTCGGGCTCGGCCCCTCCAACTGACCGAGGAACCAGAGCCGTCGCTGCGCGTACGACAGCGGCACCCGCTCCGGGCGTTCGTCCGCAGCCCGCAGGGGCGTCCGCGCGCGTCCTCCGCCCTCCTCGGCCAGCTTGGCCGCGAGGGTGGCCACCGTCGGCGCCTCGAACAGCGTCCGTACCTCGATCTCGACGCCGAGCACGACACGGATCCGGGACACCAGACGGACCGCCAGCAGCGAATGCCCGCCCAGGTCGAAGAAGCTGTCGTCGACACCGACGGACTCCAGGCCGAGGACATCGGCGAAGGCGGCGCACAGCGCTTCTTCCTCCGGCGTGGCAGGCCCTCGGCCGCCACCACTCGCGTACTCCGGCGCCGGCAGGGCCTTGCGGTCGAGTTTGCCGTTGGCGGTCAACGGGAGTTCCGGGAGGGTGACGACGGCGGCCGGGGCCATGTGTTCGGGCAGCCGCGCGGCGAC
>NZ_JBVIVK010000054.1:0-5578 GCF_055595715.1 Streptomyces sp. NPDC040410 | reverse complement strand
GCGTCGTCACGGACTCCAGATCCGCGGTCCCCAACGCCCCCAGCACCGCCGGCGGCAACGTCACATGCGTCACCCCATGACGTGCCACCACACCCACCACGCCCGCGCCCGAGTCCAGTTCCTCCGCCGACCCCGCCACCAGCACCCCGCCCGCGCACAGCGTCACCCACACCTCGGAGACCGCCGCGTCAAACCCCACCGACGCGAACTGCAACACCCGCGCATCCGGCCCCACCGCAAACCGCTCACCCTGAGCCATCACCAGATTCACCAGCCCCGCATGCGAGACCGCCACACCCTTCGGCATCCCCGTCGAACCCGACGTATAGATCACATACGCCAGATCACCGGCAACACCGGGAGCCGAGTCGGACTCACCCGGCTGATCCAACTCCTCCGGACCCACCACCACACCCACACCCGCATCCGCGAGCATGAACTCAACCCGCTCAGCAGGCAGTTGCGGGTCGATCGGCAGATAGGCGGCCCCCGCCTTCCACACACCCAGCATCCCGGTGACCATCCCGGCGCCACGCGGCAACCGCAGCCCCACCACAGACTCCGGCCCAACCCCCCGACCCCGCAGATACTGCGCCAGCCGATTCGCCGCCGCGTCCAACTCCCCGTACGACAGCTCGATGCCCTCACCCACCACCGCCACCGCACCCGCACCCGCGGCCGACGCAACCCGCCGCTCGAACAACTCCACCACCGACGCGTCCGACACCTCCGCCGGCGTGTCATTCCACGCGCCGAGGATCCGATCACGTTCGGCGGAGTCGAGGACGAGCACACGGTCAAGGGTGGTGTCGGGGCCGCCGTCGAGCGCGAGAGTCAGCGCGCCGAGCACGTTGTCCAACGTGGTCTGAAGCAGGTGTCCCACCGCTGCGGCATCGATGGGGGCAACCGCTGCCACGGTGAAACCGAGGTTGTCCGGGCCGAGGTCGTTCACGGCCACGGTCAGCGGATAGTTGGTCCGCTCCCGGACCATGACATTGCGGATGCCCTCGATCGGCTGCTGTTCGACGGTCTCGCCGCCACCCGTACGCGGATCCGCGTGCCGGTAGTTGAAGAGCGAGGTGAACAGGGGGGTGTTCTCCGTGATGCCGCTGGCCCGCTGCGCGACCGCCAGCGGCGCGTGCTCGTGCTCCAGCAGCGCGGCCAGCTGGTCCCGCATTAGCTCGATCGCGGCGCGTGCGCCGACCCGGGAGGTACGGACGCGTACCGGGAGGGTGTTGATGAAGAGGCCGAGTGCCTGGTCGGCGCCGTCGCCGGCGTTCATCCGCCCGAACAGCACGGTCCCGAACACCACGTCGTCCCGGCCGGACAGCACCCCGAGGACCCGCGCCCACACCACATGCAGCACAGTCGCCGCGCTGACGCCGAGCCCGCGGGCCACATCCCGGAGTCGGACCGCCAGCTCGCCGGGCACCGTGACCACTTCCGTCACGGCACCGCTGCCGTCCCCATGCACGTCCAGCGCTCCGAAGGGCGCGGTCGGCTCGGTCACATCGGACAGCAACTCGGCGAAGAACCGCTCGTGTTCCTCCCTCGGCACCGCGCGGGTCTGTGCCACGAAGTTCCGGAACGGCGCCGCCGGGGCCAGCCGATCCTTCTGTCCGACAAGGATCGTGCGCAGTTCCCGCATCAGCACATCGGTGCCCATGTGGTCCTCGACCATGTGGTGGATCCGGATCAGTCCCAGCCAGCGGCCGTCGGCCACCTCGGCCACATGCAGATCCATCAGGGGGGCACGCCCCAGGTCCATCACCAGTCCGCCGGCGGCCATCAGTGCGTCCACCCAGCCCGCGGGTTCCGTGCCTTCGACGTCGAGGACATGCTCGACGACGGGCAGCGCCGCATGCCGCCACACCACCTGCACCGGCTCCCGCAGGCCCTCCCACACCACGGCGGTCCGGTAGATGTCGTGCCGGTCCAGCACCTGCCGCAGCGCGCCCGCGAACTCATCCAGCCGGGCCCGCGTGGTGAACTCGACGAGGCGTACCGTCACATAGGCGTCGGCTCCGCCGGCCGCCATGAGGTGGTGGAAGAACATGCCCTCCTGCAAGGGCGCGAGCGGGTACACATCGGCGACGTTCGCGGCGCCTCCTTCGACCGCCGCGACGACCCGGTCGATGTCGGCCTGCGACAGCTCCACGAGCGGCAGCATCCCGGGGGTGATGTGATCGGCACCGGCCGGGATCAGGTTGTCCGGCACCACGACCGACTCGGCTCCGGCCGTACCGGCGAGTCCGGCGGGGGTAGGCGTCTCGAACAGCGCCCGCACCGACACCGACACACCCCGGGCACGCAGGCGTTCGACGAGCGACACCGCCAGGAGGGAGTGACCTCCGAGCTGGAAGAAGTTGTCCTCCACCCCGACCGTGTCCAGCCCCAGCACCTCGGCGAACACCGCGCACACGATCTCTTCCCGCACCGTGGCCGGGGCGCGGCCACCTCCGGTCGCGTACTCCGGCGCGGGCAGGGCCCGCCGGTCCAGCTTTCCGTTGGCGGTCAGCGGCAACTCGTCGAGGGCCACGAAGGCGGCCGGCACCATGTACTCCGGCAGCTGCGAGGCAAGCAGGTCCCGCAGCCGGTCGACATCCTGGACTGACGGTACGACGTACGCCACCAGGGCGCCGTCGCGGGCCACTACAGCGGCCTGGGTGACATCGTGGCTGGTCAGCAGGACGGTCTCGATCTCGCCGGGTTCGATACGGAAGCCGCGTACCTTGACCTGGTCGTCGGCCCGTCCGGCGAACACCAGCTGCCCGTCGGCCGTCCAGCGCGCGAGGTCGCCGGTGCGGTACATCCGCTGTCCGGTGTCGAACGGGGATGCCACGAACCGCTCGCCGGTCAGCCCTGGGCGATTGACGTACCCGCGGGCCAGCCCGGCACCGGCCACATACAGCTCACCCGTCACACCCACCGGCACCGGCGCAAGACCGTCGTCCAGCACATACAGCCGGGTATTGGCGATCGGGCGGCCGAACGGCACCGGACCCGGACGGTCGGCGTCCACC
This sequence comes from Streptomyces sp. NPDC040410, assembly GCF_055595715.1. Lineage (NCBI taxonomy): Bacteria > Bacillati > Actinomycetota > Actinomycetes > Kitasatosporales > Streptomycetaceae > Streptomyces > Streptomyces sp. NPDC040410. The sequence goes on along the minus strand of NZ_JBVIVK010000054.1, from coordinate 2,555 downwards.
GTCTCGGCCGCCACCATCACCGTCGCCTCGGTCGGCCCATAGGTGTTCACCAGCCGTCGGCCGACGGACCACTCCCTGGCCGCCGCCTCACTGATCGCCTCAGCGCCGACGAGCAGCGTCTCCACCTGTTCGAGATCGTCCGACTCCAGCACCCCGAGCAGTGAAGGCACCACGCTGGCGGAACGGACGCCCTCCAGCTCCGCCAACCTCTGCGGGTGCTCGCGCTGCTCATCACTGGCGATCCACAGCGCCGAACCGGACGACAGCGCCACCGCCACGTCCAGCACCGACGCGTCGAAACTGAAGGAGGCGAACTGCAAGACGCCCACACCCGGACCAGCACCCATCACCGGCCCGAACACCGACACCAAGTTCGCCAGTGAGGCGTGCGAGACCGCCACGCCCTTCGGCGTCCCCGTCGAACCCGACGTGTAGATCACATACGCCAGATCACCGGCAACACCGGGAGCCGAGTCGGACTCATCCGGCTGCTCCAGCTCCTCCGGGCCGACGACCACACCCACGCCCGCATCCGCGAGCATGAACTCAATCCGCTCTGCGGGCAGTTGCGGGTCGATCGGCAGATAGGCGGCGCCCGCCTTCCACACACCCAGAATGCCGGTGATCATCTCCGGGCCGCGCGGCAACCGCAGCCCCACCACGGACTCCGGCCCAACCCCCTGACCCCGCAGATAGTGCGCAAGCCGACTCGCCGCCGCGTCCAGGTCGCCGTACGACACCTCGACGCCCTCGCTGACCACCGCCACCGCGTCCGGAGCCGACGCGGCCCACCGCTCGAACAGCTCGACAACGGTGCTGTCGAGGCTGTCGGTGGCCGTGTCGTTCCAGCGCGCCAGTACCGATTCGCGCTCGTCCGAGTCCAGTACATCGACTGCGTGCAGCCGGATGTCGGGTGCCGAGGTCACCGATTCGAGGACGCGCAGCCACCGCTGGACCATCACCTCGGTCGAGGCCACGTCGAAGAGGTCCGCCGACGCCGTCAGCGCACCGCGCAGTCCGGCGGGACGGCCTTGGTCGTCGAGGATCTCGCCCACGATCACATCGAGGTCGAACTTCGCGGACACCGTGGTCGGCCGCTGCCCGGTGGGCTGTTCCAGCCCGGCGGCCTCGATGTTCTGGACGGTGAACATGACCTGGAACAGCGGATGCCGCGCCAATGACCGCTGGGGGGCCAGCTCCTCCACGAGGCGTTCGAAGGGCACGTCCTGGTGGGCCATCGCCCCGAGGCTCGCCTCCCGCACCCGTGCCAGCACCTGCCGGAACTCCGGGTCACCGGACAGATCGTTCCGGATCACCAGGGTGTTGACGAAGAAGCCGATCAGGTCGTCCAGTGCCTCATCGGTACGTCCGGCCACCGCCGAACCGACGGGGATGTCCGTGCCGGCGCCCAGCCGGGACAGCGTGACCGCCAGCGCTGCCTGCAACGCCATGAACACGGTCACGCCTTCGGCCCGCGCGAGTTCGACCAGGCGCTGATGCACCTCGGCCGACACCTGGAGCGGTACCCGGTGACCGACGTGACCGGCCACCGCCGGACGCTGCCGGTCCACCGGCAGTGCCAGTTCCTCCGGAGCACCGGCCAGTGTCCGGCGCCAGTACTCCACTTGCTCCGACAGCAGGCTCTCCGGGTTCGACTCGTCTCCCAGCAGTTCCCGCTGCCACAGGGCGTAGTCCGCGTACTGCACCGACAACGGTTCGAACGCCGGTGCCTCACCGCGTGACCGGGCCGCGTACGCGGTGTCGACATCACGTCGTAGCGGACCCATCGACCAGCCGTCACCGGCGATGTGGTGCACCACCACGACCAACACACGCACATCTTCCTCGGTCTCGAACAGCCAAGCCCGGATCGGGAGTTCGGCGGCCAGGTCGAAGCGGTACTGCGTCGCCCGCCCTACGGCCTCCGCCAGCTGCCCGGATGCCACCTGGGACACCTGCACGTCCCAGTCCAGGTCACGCGGGTCGAGGATGTGCTGATACGGCTCGCCGTCCACCGCCGGGAAGACGGTCCGCAGCGACTCATGCCGGGCGATCACATCACGGAGCGCCGCGTCGAGTACGGCGGTGTCGACCTCGCCGTTGAGCCGCATGGTCGTCGGCAGGTTGTAGAGGGCGTTGGGTCCTTCGAGCTGGGCCAGGAACCACATCCGTCGCTGTGCGAAGGACAGCGGCACCCGCTCCGGCCGCTCGACGGCAGCCAGCAGCTCGTTTCGTGCTCGCTCGGTGGCGCCTCCGGCCAGCCGGACAGCGAGGCCGGCCACCGTCGGCGCCTCGAACAGGGTCCTCAGCGACAGTTCCACGCCGAGCACGGCCCGGATCCGCGACATCAGCCGGACGGCGAGCAGTGAATGCCCGCCCAGATCGAAGAAGCTGTCGTCGATGCCGACCGAGTCAACGCCGAGGATCTCGGCGAAGGCCCCGCAGAGCAGTTCTTCCTGCACGGTGCTGGGGCGTCGTCCCTCGCGCACGCCGTAGGACGGCGCCGGCAGCGCCCGCCGGTCCAGCTTCCCGTTCACCGTCAACGGCAACCCCTC
>NZ_JBVIVK010000053.1:0-6415 GCF_055595715.1 Streptomyces sp. NPDC040410 | reverse complement strand
GAAACCGACCTGGCCGCCTACGCCCACCAGGACCTCCCCTTCGAACGACTGGTGGAAATCCTCAACCCCACCCGCTCCGCCGCCCGCCACCCCCTGGTGCAGGTGATGCTGGCCTTCCAGAACAACGCGGCGGTCGACCTGCGTCTGCCCGGGCTGTCGGTGGAGGCCGAACAGGTCTACACCGAGACGGCCAAGTTCGACCTCGCGTTCAGCGTGTTCGAACACTTCGACGAGCGTCGGCGGCCGACCGGCATGAACGGCGTCGTCGAGTACTCCGCGGACCTGTTCGACGAAGCCGGCGCGCGGCGGATCGCGGCCCGCCTGGTCCGCGTCCTCGAGGCGCTGGCCGCCGCCCCGGACGGCCGGGTGGACAGCGCCGACGTCCTCGGCCCCGACGAGCGCCACCAGCTGCTCCACGGGTGGAACGACACCCAGCGCGCGGTGCCGGCCGCCACACTGCCCGAGTTGTTCCAGGCACAGGTGGCAGGGGCCCCCGATGCCACCGCGGTGCGCTTCGAGGCCCGCGAACTCACCTATGGAGAGCTCAATGCCCGTGCCAACCGGCTGGCCCGGCTGCTGATCCGCGAGGGCGTGGGGCCGGAGCGGTTCGTGGCTCTGGCGGTGCCCCGGTCAGAGCACATGATCCTGGCGCGGCTGGCGGTGGCCAAGGCGGGAGGCGCCTACCTGCCGATCGACCCGGAGTACCCGGCGGAGCGCATCGCGTTCATGCTGAACGACGCCCGGCCCGCGTTGCTGGTCTCCACCAGCGCGACCACCGGAACCTTCCCCGAGGGTCTGCGCCGGATCGACCTGGACGATCCCGGCCTCGCGGCGGAACTGGCCGCATACGACCCGGGCGACGTCACCGACGCCGAGCGGATCGCGCCGCTGCTGCCCGCCCACCCCGCCTACGTCATCTACACGTCGGGCTCCACCGGGACGCCCAAGGGTGTGGTCGTCCAGCACACCGGCATCCCCAGCCTTGCCGTCAGCGAGACGGAGCGATTCGCGCTCGGTCCGGACAGCCGGGTGCTGCACTTCGCGTCCCCGAGCTTCGACGGTTCGTTCTCCGACATGTGCATGGCTCTGCTGGCCGGCGGCACACTCGTCGTCGCCCGTGCCGAGCAGCTGATGTCCGCGGAGGAACTGTCCAAGCTGGCGCTGGAGCACCGTGTGACCCATGCGACCCTGCCGCCGCCGGTCCTCGCCGGGCTCCCCGAGGGTGGTCTGCCGGCCGACATGACGTTGATCGTCGCCGGTGACGCCTGCCCGGGCGAGCTCGCCGACCGCTGGTCCCGGGCCACCGGGCGGATGCTCAACTCGTACGGGCCGAGCGAGAGCACCGTGTGCGCGACCATCAGCGAACCGTTGTCGGGCGCGCGGATCCCGCCGATCGGCCGTCCCCTGGACAACACCCGGCTGTACGTCCTCGACACGGCCCTGCAGCCGGTCGGCCACGGCGTGACCGGTGAGCTGTACATCGCCGGAGCCGGACTGGCCCGCGGCTACCTGGACCGTGCCGCACTGACCGCGAGCCGCTTCGTGGCCTGCCCGTTCGCCGGAGCAGGCGAGCGCATGTACCGGACCGGCGACCTGGTGCGGCGGCGTCCGGACGGGCAGCTGGAGTTCGTCGGCCGTGCCGACGACCAGGTCAAGGTGCGCGGTTTCCGTGTCGAACTGGGCGAGGTCGAGGCCGCTCTGGACCGCCACGAACTGGTGGGCCAGGTGGCTGTGATCGCCCGCGAGGACACTCCCGGCGACCGTCGGATCACCGCCTACCTGGTGCCCCGCCAGGACGCTGCCCGCCGTGACGAGACGCGCGAGGAACAGCAGGTCGACGAGTGGCGTGAGACGTACGACTCGCTCTACCGTGGATTGCCGGCCCAGGAGTTCGGTGAGGACTTCTCCGGCTGGAACAGCAGCTACACCGGCAACGCCATCCCGCTGGAGGAGATGCGCGAATGGCGGGCGGAGACCGTCACGCGGATCCTGGCGCTGCGGCCGCGGCGGCTGCTGGAGATCGGCATCGGCAACGGACTGATCCTTTCGCAGGTCGCGCCGCACTGCGAGACCTATTGGGGGACCGACATCTCCACCGGCGTGGTGGAGGGTGTCCGTGCGCATGTCGTCCGGGACGCCCGGCTCGCCGAGCGCGTGGAGCTGCGCGCGCAGCCCGCGCATGACGTCAGCGGCCTGCCCGCGGGCCACTTCGACACCGTCGTGCTCAACTCCGTGATCCAGTACTTCCCCAATCCCGAGTATCTGGCCCAGGTGCTGCGGCAGGTGCTGCGCCTGCTGGCCCCGGGCGGTTCGGTGCTCGTCGGTGACGTACGCAACGCCCGGCTGCTGCGATGCCTGCGTACCGCCGTGGAACTGCACCGGGCCGCTCCGGCCGCGGATTCCGCCGTGTTGCGCAAGGCCGTCGACCAGAGCGTCGTGCTGGAGAAGGAACTCCTGGTCGACCCGGACTTCTTCGTCGCCCTGCGGGAGCTGGAACCGGCCCTCGGCGCCGTGGACATCGAGGTCAAGCGCGGCCGCTGGGACAACGAGCTGACCCGGTACCGCTACGACGTCACCCTGCGCAAGACGCCCGACGCGCCCGCGGCGAGCAGCGTGTACCGCGAGGCCGAGTGGGGACGGGACATCGCCGGCCTGCCGGACCTGGAGCACGCTCTGTCGGCAGCCGCCCCGGACGCCTCTGCCGCCGGTCTGCGAGTACGGCACGTGCCGAACCGGCGTCTCGGTCGGGAGACCGCGGCGCTGCGGACGCTGGAATCCGGTGGCACAGCGACGGCAGCCCGCGAACACCTGATGGCGCCGGCCCTCGACGCCGACGGCCCCGGACTCGAGGAGCTGTACGGCCTCGGCGAGCGGTTCGGCCACCGGGTCGCGGTGACCTGGTCGGGCGACAGCGTCGAGGGCGCCCTCGACGTGGTGTTCACCCCCGCAGACGCGGATGATGGCGGCGCTCCGGCGGTTCTCTACCAGCCGGCCGCTCCCCGCACGGCGCCGCTGCGCTCGTACACCAACAATCCGGCAAGCCGCCTGGAGACTTCCTCGCTGGTTGCCGCGGTGCGCGCGCACGCACGGGAACTGCTGCCGGACCACATGGTGCCGTCGGCGGTCGTGGTCCTGGACGCGTTCCCCCTCACCCCCAACGGCAAGCTGGACCGTCGTGCACTGCCCGCCCCCGATCGCAGCGCCGCCGCCTCGGGCCGTGGCCCGCGCGATGCGCGAGAAGAGTCGCTGTGCCGGCTGTTCGCCGAGGTGCTCGGGGTGGAGCGGGTCGGCATCGACGACAGCTTCTTCGAACTGGGCGGTCACTCCCTGCTCGCCACCCGGCTCATTTCCCGGGTGCGGACGGTCCTCGGGGTCGAACTCGCCATCCGTGACATGTTCGGCGAACCCACCGTCGCCGCTCTGGCACAACGGCTGCCGGAACCGAACTCGACCAACCAAGCCAAGCGGAAGCGGCCCGCGCTGCGTCCGAGGGCGCGTATCAAGGAGGACTCGTGATCCCCGCGTCGTTCGCTCAGCGCCGGTTGTGGTTCCTCAACCGCTTGGAGGGACCGGGCGCCGCCTACAACATGCCGATGGCCCTCCGGATGAGGGGCACGCTGGACCGTCAGGCCCTGGCGGCCGCGCTGGCGGACGTCGTCGCCCGCCACGAGGCGCTGCGCACGGTGTTCCAGGAAGTCGACGGCGAGCCGTACCAGGTCATCGTGGCCGCGGAGGACGCCGCACCGGAGCTGCCGGTGTACGAGGCGTCCCCCGACGACGTGGACACGCGGATCGCCGAGTTCGGCACCCGTGGCTTCGATCTGTCGTGTGACGCTCCGCTGCGCGCCACGCTGTTCGCCGTGGCGCCGGACGAGCATGTGCTGGTGCTGGTGATCCACCACATCGCCGGCGACGGCTGGTCGATGGCCCCGCTGGCCCGCGATCTGACAACGGCCTACGAGGCACGCCGGAGCGGCCTCGCCCCCGGCTGGCCCGAACTGCCCGTCCAGTACGCCGACTACGCCCTGTGGCAGCAGGAGCTGCTCAGCGGCGAGGACGACCCGGACAGCCTGATCAACGAGCAGATCGCCCACTGGACGAAGCAACTCGCCGGCCTGCCCGAGGAACTGGCCCTGCCCACCGACCGGCCCCGCCCGGCAGTGGCCGCTCACCGCAGCGGCACGGTTCCCTTCACAGTCGATGCCGCGCTGAACCGTCGGCTCGCAGAGCTGGCCCGTCAGTGCGACGCCAGCCTGTTCATGGTCGTCCAGGCAGCCCTGGCCACCCTCCTTACCCGGCTGGGCGCCGGCACCGACATCCCCATCGGCTCACCGGTCGCCGGCCGCACCGAGGAGGATCTCGACGACCTCGTCGGGTTCTTCGTCAACACCCTCGTTCTGCGCGCCGACACCAGCGGCAACCCCACCTTCCGGGAACTCGTCGCCCGCCTGCGCGAGACGGACCTGGGGGCCTACGCCCACCAGGACCTGCCCTTCGAACGGCTGGTGGAGATCCTCAACCCCACCCGCTCCGCCGCCCGCCACCCGCTCTTCCAGGTGATGCTGGCCTTCCAGAACAACGCCGGTGGCCGCCTCAGCCTGCCCGGCCTGAGTGTGGAGGCCACCCAGCTCGCCACCGGGGACGCCAAGTTCGACCTGCTGCTCAACACTGGCGAGCTCTTCGACGAGCGGGGAGAGCCGGCCGGCCTGGACGGCGTGTTGGAGTACTCCACGGACCTCTTCGACGCCGCCACCGCCGAGCGGCTGGTGGCCCGCCTCGTGCGGGTGCTGGAAGGCGTGACGAGCGACCCGGACCTGCGGATCGACGAGTGGGACATCCTCGACCCCGCCGAGCGTCGCCTGCTGGCCGACTGGAGCGGCGCTGCGGTTCAGGAGACCACGCATGTGCTTCCGGAACTCTTCGTGGCCCAGGCGGTCCGCACCCCGGAGGCCGTCGCCGTGGTCTGCGGCGGCACTCAGCTCACCTATGCGGAACTGAACGCGCGGGCCAACCGCCTGGCACACGAACTCATCGCCCGCGGGGCGGGTCCGCACAGCACGGTCGCGGTCCTGATGGAGCGGTCTGCCGAACTGATCGTCACGCTGCTGGCCGTCCTGAAGGCCGGCGCCGCGTACGTGCCCCTCGACCCGGGCTACCCGTCCGACCGCATCGCCTACATGCTCGACGACGCCCGGCCGGCACTGGTGGTCACCAGCCGGACCGCACGGACCGCGCTGGCACAGGCAGACGGACCGGACTGCCTCGTGCTGGACGAGCCTGCCACCGGGGACCGTCTGGCGGCCCTCGACGGCGCGGACGTGCGCGTCACCGGGCTGCAGCCGGGTCATCCGGCGTACGTGATCTACACCTCCGGCTCCACTGGCCGGCCCAAAGGCGTCGTCGTCCCGCACCGGGCCGTCGTGCGGCTGGTCCATCGTGCCGGCTACGCCGAGCTGGGCTCCGACGACGTCGTCGCCCAGCTGGCCTCGGTGTCCTTCGACGCGGCCACCTTCGAGATCTGGGGTGCCCTGCTCAACGGGGCGACCCTGGCGGTCGCCCCGCCCGGGGCGCAGTCCGTCGCCGATCTGCGCGCCTTCCTCACGGAGAACCGCGTCACCACGCTGTGGCTGACGGCCGGCCTGTTCCACGAGGTGGTGGACACCGACGTCGAGGCACTCGCGGGCCTGCGCCGCCTTCTGGCGGGAGGGGACGTCCTCGCGCTGCCCCACTGTCGCACGGTGCTGGACCGCCTGCCCGGCGTGCGTCTGATCAACGGGTACGGGCCGACCGAGAACACCACCTTCACCGCCACACACGCGGTGCGCCCCGCCGACCTCGCCCACTCCACCGGCGTACCGATCGGAAGCCCCGTCTCCGGCACCCGCGTCCACGTCCTCGACGCCCGGTTGCGGCCGGTGCCGCCGGGCGTGGTCGGGGAGCTGTACGCGGCGGGCGAGGGTCTGGCCCTCGGCTATCTGGGTCGTCCGGGGCTGTCGGCGCAGCGCTTCGTCGCCGATCCGTACGGTCGCGGCGGCGAGCGAATGTACCGCACCGGGGACCTGGTGCGGTGGAGCGCGGACGGGCGGCTGGAGTTCGTCGGCCGAGCCGATGAGCAGGTGAAGATCCGCGGCTTCCGGATCGAGCCGGGTGAGGTGGAAGCCGTGCTTGCCGAGCACCCGGCGGTGGCGCAGGCCGCCGTGCTGGTGCGCGAGGACATTCCCGGGGACAAGCGGCTGGTCGGCTACGCCGTGCCGGCTCCGGACGCCGATCGCGGACAACTCGCCCTCGGCGTCCGCGCGTTCCTCCGGCAGCGGCTGCCTGAGTACATGGTGCCGTCGGTGGTGATGACGGTCGGGGAGTTCCCGCTGACTCCGAACGGGAAGCTGGACCGGCGCGCTCTGCCCGCACCGGACTT
>NZ_JBVIVK010000052.1:0-7369 GCF_055595715.1 Streptomyces sp. NPDC040410 | reverse complement strand
GCAGGGGGGACCCTGTGGGAGAGTAGGACACCGCCGAACAATTATTACGGGAAACCCCCGCACCGAAAAGGTGCGGGGGTTTTCTGCGTTTCGGGCTCGTTTAGGGTCTAGTCATGCGCTACGACCTGGTTATCTTCGACAACGACGGCGTCCTCGTCGACAGCGAGCCGATCTCCAACCGGTTGCTGGCCGGTTATCTGACCGAGCTCGGGCACCCGACCTCCTACGAGGACTCCATACGTGACTACATGGGGTCCGCGATGCACCGGATCCATGACCTCGTCCAGGAGCGCACGGGGCAGCGGCTCCCGGACGACTTCGACGACGTGTTCCACCGGCGCGTGTTCGCTGCCTTCGAGCGGGAGTTGGAGCCGGTGCCCGGGGCCGTCGGTGTGCTGGAGAAGCTGGCGGCGGACGGGGTGCCGTACTGCGTGGCGTCTTCCGGGAGTCATGAGCGGATCCGGGTCGGGCACCGGAAGACCGGGCTGGACCGCTGGTTCGACGACTCGCGGATCTTCAGTTCGCAGGATGTCGGACGGGGGAAGCCGGCACCCGATCTGTTCCTGTACGCGGCCCGGCGGATGGGGGTCGAGCCCGCTAAGTGCGTCGTGATCGAGGACAGTCCGCTGGGTGTGCGGGCGGCCGTGGCGGCGGGGATGGACGTGTTCGGGTTCACCGCCATGACGCCTGCCGGCAAACTGTCGGAGGCCGGGCAACTCTTCTCCGGCATGGGAGAGTTGGCTGACCTGCTGGTGTGATGCGGGCCATCGGACCGGCGGAGGTGGACGGCAGGGGCGCCGCTGGACGGGCCGCCGTACCCAAGGTCGCCTCTCGCAAATGAAGCTGAGGGTAATTCATCTTTGGCTGGATCTACCCACGGGTAGACCGGGGCCCTACGCTCGCCGCCATGACAGTTCTGCTGCGGCGCGGTAGGGCCTCTTTGGCGTTCGGCTTCTTCGCCCAGGGCGTCGCCTTCGCTCTGCTGGTGACGCGGATTCCGGCCATCCAGGACCGGTACGGCGTCTCCGACGCGCTGCTGCCCGCGTTCCTGGCCGCTGTGCCGATCCTCGCCGGGGTCGGGAGCGTCACGACCGAGCAGCTGGTCAAGCGAATACGGCCCAGCCGGTTGCTGCGCTGGTCCCAACCCGTCGTCCTCCTGGCGCTGCTCGGGGTCGGGACAGGGGACGCGATGGCCCAACTGGCGGTCGCGCTGGGCGCGTTCGGGCTCGCCGTGGGTGTGCTCGACGCCTCGATGAACATGCTCGGGGTGAGCCTGCAGCGGGCGTACGGGCGCAGCATCATGCTCGGTTTCCATGCGGTGTACAGCCTGGGCGGGATCGTCGGGGCGTCGCTCGCGTGGGCGGGGGCGCACTGGCATCTGACGCTGTGGGTGTCGTATCTGCCGGTCGCGGCGGTGTTGCTGCCGGCTGCCCTCGCGGGCAGCCGGTGGTACGTCGACGGGGAAACCGGCCCCGTCGAAGACGTGAAGGACGTGGGGCGCCGGGCCGGGCCCGTCGTCTTCAAGGTGCTGTTGCCGCTGTGTCTGGTGATGACCTTCGCGTACATCGGGGACTCGACCGTCTCCAACTGGAGCGCGAAGTATCTGCAGGACGTGCTGGGGAGCTCGGAGGAGTTCGCGACGGTGCCGTACAACGTGTACATGGTGACCACGCTGCTAGGGCGGGCGATCGGGGACTTCGGGGTACGGCGGTTCGGGGCCGTGACGGTCGTACGGGTGGGGGCGCTGGTCGCGGCGCTCGGGTTCGCGGTGGTGGCCGTGGCGCCCGGGGCGTGGGTCGGGATGGTCGGCTTCACGTTGCTGGGGCTGGGGTTGTGCGTGCTGGTCCCGCAGACCTTCGCGGCGGCGGGGCGGCTGTTTCCCGGGGCGTCCGACACGGCCGTCGCGCGGCTCAATGTCTTCAACTACGCGGGGTTCCTGATCGGGTCGCCGTTGGTGGGGGCGTTCGGTGATGCGTGGAGCTATCGCGGGGCCATGCTGGTGCCGATGGTGTTGGTGCTGGTGACGCTCGTGTACGCCCGTTCGTTCGCCGCTCAACCGGCCCGATACGGTGTCGGGCATGAACGGCCGCACACAGCTGATGTGGGACGAGGCAGTAACGGGCTATGACTTCGGTCCGGACCATCCGATGGATCCGGTACGGCTCGCCCTGACCCGGAGGCTCGTCGACGCCTTCGGGCTCGACCGGGAAGTGGACGTCGTCTCGGCCAGGCCGGCCGGGGAGTCCACGTTGCGGCTCGTCCACCGGCAGGACTACATCGAGGCCGTGAAGGCGGCCTCGGCGGAGCCGGGGGCGGCCGACACGTCGTACGGGCTGGGGACCATGGACGATCCGGCGTTCGCGGGGATGCACGAGGTGGCCGCGCTGATCGCCGGGCAGTCGGTCGGGGCGGCGGAGGCCGTGTGGCGCGGAGAGGCGTCGCACGCGGTGAACTTCGCGGGCGGGCTGCATCATGCGATGCCCGGGGGAGCGTCGGGATTCTGCGTCTACAACGATGCCTCGTTGGCCATCGCCCGGCTGCTGGAGCTGGGGGCCGAGCGGGTCGCGTACATCGACGTGGACGTCCATCACGGGGACGGTGTGCAGGCGGCGTTCTGGGAGGATCCGAGGGTTCTGACGGTTTCCCTGCACGAGCATCCGCGCACGCTGTTTCCGCAGACCGGCTGGCCGGAGGAGACGGGCGGGGACTTGGCGGAGGGAAGCGCGGTGAATGTGGCGCTGCCGGCCGGGACCGGGGACGCGGGGTGGTTGCGGGCGTTCCATGCCGTGGTGCCGGAGCTGATCGCCGACTTTCGGCCGCAGGTGCTCGTGACGCAGCACGGGGCCGATACGCATTTCGAGGATCCGTTGGCACACCTTGCCGTTTCGCTGGACGCGCAGCGGGCCGTGCAGGTGGCCTGCCATGACCTGGCGCACGAGTACGCCGACGGGAAGTGGGTTGCGCTGGGCGGGGGCGGATACGCGATCGTGGAGGTCGTGCCGCGGTCGTGGACGCATCTGGTGGGGATTGCGGCGGGGCGTCCCGTCGAGCCGGAGACGGTCATTCCTGAGAGCTGGCGGCAGGAAGTTTTCGCTCGGACGCGGCAGTTGGCGCCCATGCGGATGACCGATGGCCGGTGGCCGGTGGGCTGGGCCGACTGGGAGGCGGGATACGACCCTGCGGACCGTTTGGATCAGGCGGTGCTGGCGGCTCGGCGGGCGGTGTTTCCCTTGCGGGGACTGTTGGCGTAGGCGGGTCGGGGGCTGGTCCGAAGTCGTCCGGTTCTCGCCCCCGCCGCCCCTGCCCGTCCCATCCGTGGGGGGGGGGGGGGGCGGGAGGATGGTTACGCCAACCGTGGGGTCTTCCCCGACTTCCCTCCCCTCCCCAGCCTTCGTCCGTCACCATCACTCACGTGGTGAGCACCTCCGCCCTGCGCGCGCATCTCCTCGCGGCCCGGCTTGCCGGGACCGTGGCGACCTCTCGGGAGGTGAGTCTGCGGAGTTATCGGCTGTTCGCTGCTCGCGACCCTCGCGTGCTGATCGGGATCGATCCCGAATGGACTTGGCGGCAACCGGATTTGATCGGATTGATGGCGGACAAGTGCGGTGTTTCGGCCGATCCGCAGTGCATCTCCGGCCATGATGTGATTGATCCGGAGCGAACCGTGGCCGCACTCGACGCCTTCGCGGACCGGCTCGCCGCGGCGGCCGGGCGTGCCGCCCCCGTGCTCCTCGGCACCGGCCACCCCCACCGGCTGCTCGGGTTCTACGCCGCCTTGGCGGACGCGCTGTCGGCGGCGGGATGTGCCGTCCTCACTCCGGCGCAGGGTCACTGTGTCGACATAACGACCCGGTTCGGTCTACGTACGTACAACCTCGACTACGTACGAGGAGTCGCGCTCCTGCGACAACCCGGCGCGCCTCGCTCCGGTTGTGCGACCGGCGCGCACACGCACTCGCCGCTGCCGGTTCGTACCGCGCTGGCCGGGGCCGCCGAGGCCGGCGGCCCGCTGCCCGAGCTGGTGATCGGGGATCACGGCTGGGTCTGCGGGGCAGGTCAGCTGGGCTTCGAGGCCGTGGGGCTCGCCGATACCGACGACCCCGCCCTGTTCGTGGGTGAGGCCGAGGGGCGCGTGTCCGTCGTCGTTCCACTTGATGACGGCGTGCGGTCTGATTACTACCTGCCGCTGACCCGCTACGTACTCGAACGAGCGTGTCTGTCACAGTAGGCCGCCGATGGGTGCACCTCTTCCCCACTTGCATCACCCGCCCCTACATTGGGGAGTGAGCACGCAGCGACGAAGAGTCACCGGAAGGGGAAGCCGGTGGCCGTCGAGTGCGGAAGGTTCAGGTGTGTCATGGCTGCAGCTGGCGAGAGGCCTCTGAACGAGGTTCAGTTCCTTACCGTGGCGGAGGTCGCCTCGGTGATGCGAGTGTCGAAGATGACCGTGTACCGGTTGGTGCACAGCGGTCATCTGCCCGCGATCCGGGTGGGGCGGTCGTTCCGTGTCCCGGAGCAAGCGGTTCACGAATACCTCCGCGAGAGCTATGTGGGGGTGGAAACTGCCTGACGACGGCGGTTCGGGGAGACCCTCTGTGCTGTTCCGGGTCTCCCCCCGACGCCTCGATTACGACCTCAGCGCTCGGGCGGGTAGGCTAGCCCCTTGTAGGTCGTGTGGGCCCATGGCGCCCAAACACCGAGTGATGAGAAGTGAGCGAGGGTAGTCGTGGGCTCTGTTATCAAGAAGCGGCGCAAGCGGATGGCCAAGAAGAAGCACCGCAAGCTGCTCAAGCGCACGCGCGTTCAGCGTCGCAACAAGAAGTAGGCGACGCCGCGAGAGCGTGTTCTGTGGCCCCCCTCCCAAGGCGGTGGGGGGCCACACGCGTGTCCGGGGGCCGAATGTCGTCACTTCGTGCAGCGGGTGGTCATCACAGCGCAACGTCCACCGGCTAAGTTGGCCGTACACGGGGAACGCGGCAGGCTACGAACTCCTGATGGGCTGGAAGGAAGGCGCTGATCTTGGGCAAGGTCGTGCTCGTGACCGGAGTGGCCCGCAGGCTGGGGGGCCGGTTCGTCCGACGCATCCAGCGTGACCCGCAGGTGGACCGGGTCGTCGCCGTGGACGCGGTTCCGCCCGAGCACCACCTGGGCGGCGCCGACTTCATCCAGGCCGACATCCGGCAGCCCACCATCGCACGGGTGCTCGCCGAGACGGCCGCCGACACGGTCGTCCACATGGACGTGACCGCGACCGCGCTCGGCAGCGGCAGCCGGGCCACGGTCAAGGAGACCAACGTCATCGGCACCATGCAGTTGCTCGGTGCCTGTCAGAAGTCCCCGAACGTCAAGCGGCTGGTGGTGAAGTCCAGTACGAACGTGTACGGATCCGCGCCCCGCGACCCCGGCGTCTTCACCGAGACGACCCCGCCCAAGTCCCTGCCCAGCGGCGGCTTCGCCAAGGACGCGGTGGAGGTCGAGGGGTACGTCCGCGGATTCGCGCGCAGGCGGCCCGATGTCGCCGTGTGCGTGCTGCGGTTCGCCAACATCCTCGGCCCGACGGCGGACACCCCCCTCGCCTCGTACTTCTCGCTGCCCGTCCTGCCGACCGTGTTCGGGTACGACCCGCGGCTGCAGTTCGTGCACGAGGACGACGCGATCGAGGTGCTGCGGATCGCCTCGCACGAACCGGAGCGCGGCACCCTCAACAGCGGCACCTTCAACATCGCCGGCGACGGCGTCCTGCTGCTCTCCCAGTGCTCCAGGCGCCTGGGCCGCCCCACCGTGCCGCTGCTGCTTCCCGCGGTCACCTGGGCGGGCTCGCTGGTACGTACGCTGGGCATGACGGACTTCTCGCCCGAACAGATCCGGCTGCTGACCCACGGCCGGGTCGTGGCGACGGACCAGATGCGCGAGACGCTCGGGTTCACGCCGAAGTACACGACGGCGGAGACCTTCACGGAATTCGCGCGTAGCCACGGTCCCGGTCTCCTGCCGCCCGAGGCCGTGGCCGGGGCCGTCGACCGGATCGCCGCGCTGCCCATCGCGGGCGGCGGCCACCCCCCGACGCAGAGCGCCAACTGAGGAGCGCATCAACGATGGCGGACGCCAAGGTCATTCCGTTCGACGACGACCGGTCCCGCGCGGGCGCCGTGCAGCGGCCGCCGAGGCGCCGGAGCGCGGGAAGTCGGCGCAAGAGCGCGGAACCCGGGCTGGTACGCGAGGTCCAGCCCCTGCCCACGGCGCCGGTCGCGCAGGATGATGGACCTGTGACCAGTGAGGAACAGCCGCCGCGGCAGCCGCGGGCCGACGGCGGCCTGGAGCGGCGTATCGCCGGCGGCCTGGCCTTCCTGCGCCGCCGCCTCACCGGCGACTACGAGATCGACGACTTCGGCTACGACGAGGAGCTGACCGACCAGGTCCTGATGTCACTGCTGCGTCCGGTGTACGAGAAGTACTTCCGGGTCGAGGTGAAGGGCATCGAGAACATCCCGTCGGACGGCGGCGCCCTGATCGTCGCCAACCACTCGGGCACGCTCCCGCTGGACGGTCTGATGATGCAGGTCGCCGTCCACGACAACCACCCCGCGGGCCGCCATCTCCGGCTGCTCGCCGCGGACCTGGTGTTCATGCTGCCGGTGGTCAACGAACTCGCCCGCAAGCTCGGCCACACCCTGGCGTGCGCGGAGGACGCCGAACGGCTGCTGGGGCAGGGCGAGGTGGTCGGGGTGATGCCGGAGGGCTTCAAGGGCATCGGCAAGCCGTTCAGCGAGCGCTACAAACTGCAGCGCTTCGGCCGCGGCGGCTTCGTCTCCACGGCGTTGCGCCAGGGGGTTCCGATCATCCCGTGCTCCATCGTCGGGGCCGAGGAGATCTACCCGATGATCGGCAACGCCAAGACGCTGGCGCGGCTGCTCGGCTTCCCGTACTTCCCGCTGACGCCGACCTTCCCGTGGCTGGGCCCGCTGGGCGCGATCCCGCTGCCGACGAAGTGGACGATCCAGTTCGGCGAGCCGATCCTCACGGACGGCTATCCGCCGGAGGCGGCCGAGGACCCGATGCTGATGTTCAACCTGACCGATCAGGTCCGGGAGCAGATCCAGCACACCTTGTACAAGCTGCTCGTGCAGCGCCGCTCGGTCTTCTTCTAGGAGAAACCTTTCGGGACGGGATGCGCGAGAGCGCTGGATTCCGGCCGGCTGGAGCCGTCGGACGGAGTCCGGCGCAGCTGTCCGAAGCCTGCGAAGCAGTGCGAGGGCGGCAGAGGGGAGCGGCCGAGGTGCTGGTGCAGCGCCGCTCGGTCTTCTTCTAGGAGAAACCTTTCGGGACGGGATGCGCGAGAGCGCTGGATTCCGGCCGGCTGGAGCCGTCG
>NZ_JBVIVK010000051.1:0-8298 GCF_055595715.1 Streptomyces sp. NPDC040410 | reverse complement strand
TACTTTCGCAACAGACCCTAGGCGGTGTCTTCAAATGATCTTGAGTGGTGGATCATGGTCGGGTGATTCATCGACATGAACTGTCGGATGCCGAGTGGGAGTTCGTCCGGCCGCTGCTGCCCGAGTCGTTGCGGGGCAGGAAGCGGTCGGACGACCGCACCGTGCTCAACGGGATCGTGTGGAAGTTCCGTACCGGGACGGCTTGGCGGGACGTGCCCGAGCGGTACGGTCCGTGGGCCACGCTGCACACCCGGTTTCGCCGGTGGGCCCTGGACAGCACGTTCGAGCGGATGTTCCAGGCCGCCCAGGCGAGGGCGGACGCGACCGGCGACATCGACTGGCTCATGTCGATCGACTCAACCGTGGTCCGTGCCCACCAGCACGCCGGGGCCCGAAAAGGGGGCTCCGCAGCCCCGGACTCGGTCGGTCCCGAGGCGGCCTGACCAGCAAGATTCACCTGGCATGCGATGCCCTGGGGCGCCCGCTCGCCTTCACCGTCACAGGCCAGAACACCAACGACTGCACCCAGTTCACCGCCGTGATGGACGCGATACGGGTGCCCCGCCTCGGTCCGGGACCGCCCCGTGCCCGGCCCGACCACGTCATCGGCGACAAGGGCTACAGCTCCAAAGCAATCCGGGCTTGGCTCAGGATGCGGGGTGTCGGCCACACCATCCCGGAACGGTCCGACCAGATCCGCAACCGGCTTCGGCGCGGAGACCGAGGCAGGCGCCCGCCCGCCTTCGACAAGCAGCTCTACAAGCGGCGCAACGTGGTCGAAAGATGCTTCAACCGCTTGAAGCAGTGGCGAGGTATTGCCACCCGCAAGGAGAAGACCGCCGAGTCCTACCAGGCAGCCGTCACCCTCGCCTCGCTCCTGATGTGGGCGTGACATTTGAAGACAACTCCTAGCAGCGTTCATGACGTTAGGTCTCTCAGCGTGGCCACTGACCGGGTGACGACGGCACCCGCAACGGACAAGGCTCCCGTGTCCTTGAGGGGGGTGTTCGTGGTCTGAACTCGCCAGCTCAGGAGCCTTGTTAGTTTCCTATCCGCGAGCACCCACCGGCTCCCCAGAGCAGCTAGGGCTGCACTTACGGCGGCCACCACCATTAGCGTGGCCGCGAATGCCGCACCTGCACGCGTCAGTTCTGCCGGGTAGGAGGCGCCGTCCCGGCGGGCCAGATAGCCGGCCCCACCGCTGTCATCGAAGCCAACACCAGGCCCAGGGCCATCACGACCACAACCATATGAACGTTCATGTCGTCTCAATCCTTCCTCTCGACGCAGTTGACACCTTCGAATCTCGCGAATGACCTGTTCGCCGTGGTGTGGGCGAACGAAGATGAACACCGACGAACAGCACCACGACACACACGGCGGCGGACAGCCCACATGACCACCCGAGATACGAACGCCTCGGCGACCGGCCCCGCAGAAGCACTCACCGCACTCCGCCGCCGGCTGGACGACGCACGGGCAGCACAGGGTCTGAACCAGACTCAACTGGCCGAGCCGCCAACCTGGGGCGCACCACCGTCAATCAGGCCCTCAGCCCCAACGCTCAACCGCCGACGAAGGACACCTTCGGTGCGCTTGCCCGCGCCTTACGTATGTCTTTGTCGCCGCTACTGGACCTCCTCGCCACCACAGCCGGCAACGGTGACCGTGACGATCAGGCCTCCGTATTGGGGCGGCCGATCGACGACTGGGACCCCCTCGACCTCGAGGTCCACCCCGCCGTACCCGCACCGTCCACCATGGCAGACGACGCTCCCCGCCGGGGTGCGTTGCCCGGCTACATAAGCCGTCCGCACGACGAGGCACTGGCGGAGACTGTGGCCGCCGCTGCAGCCGGGCACAGCCGGATGGCCGTCCTGGTTGGCTCCTCATCTACCGGCAAGACCCGCGCGTGCTGGGAGGCCATCCAACCCCTGGCGGACGAAGGGTGGCGGCTGTGGCATCCCTTCGACCCCAGCCGAGCCGAAGCCGCAATCGCCGACCTCGAACGCGTCCACGTTGACGAGCAGCTTCCGGCTGTGCACCCGCCCCAGCGACTTCATCTCGAAGGGCTCCGCGCCGACGGTGCGGACCAGTCCGGGCAGGCGGGAGTGGCTGGTGATGAGAGCCACGCTGCCCGGAGTGCCCGGCAGCAGCGGTTCGACCTGGGAGGCGACTACGACATCCTCAAGCAGCACGACGATCGGAACACGGTCAGCAGCGACACTGCGGAAGTACCTCGACCGGTCGCCGGGGTCGGCAGGCACGTCTCCCGCCTGCACTCCCAGCTCGCGGAACCAGCGTTCCAGGATCGCTGAGGGCTCCGGCAGGTTTCCCCAGGGATCTCTGCCCAGCGACGCTTCAAGTTGCGGTCCCGTCAGTTCGTCCTGGTGATTGCGCAGCCACCTACGCGCGACAGCGGACGTGCCACTACCCGGCACACCCTGCATATACATCGTGGAGGCAACCCCGGCGGGGTCTGCGATGGTGTCCAGGAGCGGCTGGAAGCAGGTGATCTCGCTGGTGTTCTCGCCGACGTACAGCTGGGCCAAGACCAGGCCGAAGGTGTGATCCAGCGCGGCGAACAGATGGATCTTCCGCCCATTCGCCTTGGCGCCACCGCGCAGGCTCTTGCCTCCATGGCCAGGCCGCGCAGCCTGCGCGGTTGTCCGACCGCTCGGTGTGCATCGTGGCAAGAGGCGGCTGTGAGGCGCGTCATCACGTGACAATGCAGTCAGCTGAGCGGGGACCGTACCTGTAGAATCCCTGCCCCGCCTTCCGGCCCACGTGTCCGGCCTGGACCATGCGTGAGAGAAGTGGCGGTGGGGCGTGGAGAGGCTCCTTGAACTCCGCATACAGAGATTCCGCGACCGCGAGCGTCGTGTCGAGACCGATGTGATCAGCCAACTCCAGGGGACCCATGGGATGGGCGCAGCCTCGTACGAGGCCGACATCGATGTCCTGGGCGCTGGCGAAACCGGATTCGAACATTCGGATGGCGGCAAGGATGTAGGGGATCAGCAGGGCGTTGACGATGAACCCAGCCCGGTCCTGAGAGGTGATCACATGTCGGCCGAGCACTTCCTTGGCGAAACTGCGCATCCGTTGCCACGTGTCGTCGTCCGTGACGAGTGACGGCACGAGTTCCACAAGGTCGAGCACCGGAACAGGGTTGAAGAAGTGCAGTCCGACGACCTGGCCCGGGCGGGATGTGGCGGCCCCCAGCTTCATGATGGGAATGGACGATGTGTTGGAAGCGAGGAGGGCATCGCTGCGGGTCATGATTTCGTCGAGTGACGTGAATATTTCGATCTTAAGATCTTCATTCTCGGTAGCGGCCTCGATGCCGAGATCACGGTCGGCGAAGTCCGCTAGATCCGTGGTGAAGGTCAACACACTGAGAGCGGCGTCGTGGTCTTCTTGGCTGATCTTTCCGCGCTTTGCGCCTCGTTCCAGGGAGTCCTTGATCCTTTTGCGTCCTGCGGCAAGATCACCGGCGCTCACGTCATAGACGAGGGTGTCGAGCCCGGCGCGCGCGCACACTTCCGCGATCCCTGAGCCCATGAGGCCGCAGCCGACGATGCCGACCTTGGAGATGCCGGCGTTGTTAGTCATGAGGCCGGCCGCCAGCTCAGGTCGTTCGCCACGAGGCCGTGGAGCGCCTCCTGCGGGAAGCGGGCCTCCTCGTCCACTGCGGCGACGCACGGCGGGATCTTCGCCTCGGCTAGCGAACGCGCGGCGTCACGGAGCATGTCGTGCTCCTCGGACGGGCGGTACAGGTCGAAGACTTCGGGCATCATTGCCTCCTTTGGGTGGCACTCAGTTCCATTAGTTTCGGCACTGCGTGCCACCTTGGGAGTCTCCATTGGGAGACTATTTTCGCTGGTTAGATGGTGGTGTCAGTCACTCATATCGTTCTGTGGCGCATACGGGCACGGCGAATCTCCCCCTGTTCCTGAGCCCCGTAGAAGTGCGCAGACTGTATGCCTGGTCGCGAGCCCGGTGGCGCATCGTCCTGTCACGCAGAGAAGTTGGCCGTCGCGGCGTCACTCCGCCGCCATCCCTGTAGAGCCGGGCATGGGTGTCAGAGGATTCCCCGCTCGTTTGCCCTGGCCAGCGCCTCGACCCGATTGCGGGCTCCGAGTTCCTCCATTGCCCGCTGGAGATATGTCTTCACCGTGTTCCGGGTAAGGCCGAGGGCGTCAGCGATCTCCGGATTCGTCTCGCCCATGGCGACCCTGCGCAGGATCTCGTACTGGCGACGCGTGAGACCGGTCTCTTTCAGCTTCCGAAGCAGAATTACGCTGAGGTCATGTTCCTCAAGATCGGCGCAGATCACACGCTCGCCGTCGTACACACGGCGGATGACGTCCACGAGATCGGATCGCTCTGTGTCTTTGACGATGACGGCGTGGGCTCCCGCGTCGAGTGCTGCGTTCAGGGCCGCGTGCTCCGGATAGGCGGTGAAGATCACGACCTTGACCCCGGGGGAGTGTGAGCGCAACGAGCGAATGACTTCGGGCGCCAGCATGTCGGGCAGCCGCAGATCGAGTAGGACGACATCGGGGCTGAGGTTGCCGACTGCAGTGATCGCCTCCCGTCCGGACCGTGCGTAGCCCGAGACAGTAATCCATTCGGCGCTGCCCAATGCCAGGGTCACCCCGTCGAGGACGATCGGGTGGTCGTCCACGACCAGCACTCGAACATCGGGCCTGGTCATGCGGGGACCCATGCATGGACGGTGACGCCGCCATCCTCGTTACGGCCGATGTTCAGCCGCCCACCCACCCGTGCCAGGCGTTGGGACATGGTGGGCAGGCCGATCCCTTCACCGACGTTTCCACCCATCGGCAGGCCCACGCCGTCGTCGGCGATGGTCAGTGTGATGCCGTTGGAGGCCGCGAAGAGACTGAGCACGACGGAGCGGGCCTTGGCGTGCTTCTCCACGTTCAGCAGCGCTTCGCGGGCAGTGTCGGTCAGCGCCTTGGCATGCGCAGGCGGTAGTGCCGGCAGGTCGCTGATAGTGATGAAGCGAGCGACGGTGCCGGTGCGTTCCTGAAACGCCCGGCAGTCGCCGCGCAGAGCCACCCCCAGGGCGACCTGCTCGGGTGGCGCGTTCAGCGCGTGGAGGGACCCGCGCAGCGCTGCCGCTGCTTCTTTGGCCTGCTGCTCGATGTCGCCCAGGCGAGCCTGAATGGTGTCCCCGGAGGGGAGTTGGCCGGCCAGGGTGCGGATTCCGGCGCCTATAGTGAACAACATGGCCCCGACGGTGTCGTGGAGTTCTATGGCG
The DNA here is from genome assembly GCF_055595715.1 of Streptomyces sp. NPDC040410. Lineage (NCBI taxonomy): Bacteria > Bacillati > Actinomycetota > Actinomycetes > Kitasatosporales > Streptomycetaceae > Streptomyces > Streptomyces sp. NPDC040410. Next base: position 3,008 of record NZ_JBVIVK010000051.1, on the reverse strand, counting down.
ACGCGGCGGCGTTCCTCGTGGACAGCGACTTCGACAGCGTGTTTGGCCCGCTCGGCTACGACTGCGGCGGCTGCCGCCCGGTGGGCTGCCTGCTCCAGTGCATGTGTGGTGCGGTCGCCGAAGGGACCTTCAGACCGCTGGGCTCCGTATATCACGCCGAGCAGTCGGTCTTCGTGAATCATCGGGACGGCGATCATTCCGCCCAGGCCCTCGGTCTCCACAGCGGGTTTGAAGTGAGAGGTGATGCTTTCGGAGTGTCGGTAGTCGCCCACCCACATCGGCCGACGCTGCAGAAGGACTTGGCCGCCGAGACCGCATCCTATGGGCACAACGATGCCGTTGACCGCTGGGGTGCGGGTATTGACGGTGTGACAGAGCACGATCTTGTCAGGGCCGTGGGGTTCTCCTATCCAGGCCACGTCCACGCCGCTGCGGGCTGGGACATCGTCGACGATCCGGCGCATTGCCAATGAACTGTCGAGGAGGGCCATGATCTGGCTGTAGCCATCGGTGAGCTCGAACAGCATGTCCAGCTCAGGGTCGGAGCGCTGCTGGACTTGCACTACTGTCATGGTTGAATGCCTCCAACCAGGCCTTTCCGGCCTGTGATCATGGTCCTGTTGTCCTCATGGTTGCCTGTGCCCTATGCCGACGCCATCCCCAGATGGAGACTGCGCGGGCAAGAGCTGGGGCATCCGGGCCGGTGGCTGAATTTGGGGGCGGATTTTCGAGGGCCTTCCTTAGGATCTGATTCCAAACCGATGGTCAGGAACCACAGTTCTACCCGGAGCAGGTGGCCAGTTCGAACCAGACGGTCTTGCCGATGTCTCCCGGCCGCACGCCCCATCGGCGAGCGAGCATCTCCACCAGTTGCATGCCCCTGCCCGACTCGCTGTCCGACGACACCGGACGGACCTGCGGGGCAGTGGGGATACCGTCGGAAACCTCGCATCGCAGAGTGCCGTGCTGCTTGTGCACACGCAGCGTGACGGGGCCGGCGCCATGCGTCAGTGCATTGGTGACGAGTTCGCTTACGAGCAATTCGGCAGTGTCGGAGTGCTCGGCCAGCATCCACCTGTCCAGGAGATTCCGGGTGAACCGCCTTGCCATTCCCGGCCCTTCTGGCATCAAGGGCACCACCCACTGCCGGCTCAGGGCAGCAAAGCTGGTGCTCTGCCTGGGGAGGCGGGTACTTCCGATGGTCTGGACGTCGCTGGCCATGGCGTTCTCCGGCGTGCGGATGTGATCGAGTGGGACGCGTCACGGACGTGTCGCCATCTCCGGAGCGAGGGAGCTCGCTGCAACGCTGCGATGCTCGAAGGATGTCTCTCCTTGCAGCATCGGCTCCCACGGCCTTCACACCGAGATGATCGGCCCACACACTACTCAGCGCCGCCTTGTGGCTCGGTCACAAACCGGAGCGTAAGCTGAAAAAATCGACGTGACGCCTGGTGCTTCGACCGGCGCGGCGATTGATGCAATGGAGCGTGTCCATGGAAGCGCCGGAAAACGATATTGATCCGGCCGTGCGCCGCATCCTCGGAGAGATCGAGACGACCCTCACTAAGGTGGTCGGCACGGCGGTGGACGCCATCTTTGAACAGGTTCCAGCTTACCGATCCAGTACGGTTGCACAGCTCCGCAGCGATGTGACGAAGCACGTGGATTCGATCTTCCGTGGCTGGCTGACCAGCGTCAAGGAGAAGAGACCGGCGCGCCGCGAGGACTTTCCGATCACCGAAGCGATGGCTGCACGGCGCGTCGGCCAAGGCATCTCCCTGGCCGACTTCCTGCAGGCCTTTCGCGTTGCCCAGCTCAGTCTCTGGGACGCCGTGCTTCATGTTGTCCGGCAACATCCAGGGGCCCGTGACGGAGCCTTGTTCATGGCAGAGGAAATCATGCACATGATCGAGGTGGGGAGCTCCGCTGCAGCAGCAGGGTACCTACATGCACAGCAGCACCATCTGGCAGAACGCGACCGCATTCGGCGAGACCTGCTCGAAGACCTGCTTGCCCGCCGCGATCCTTCTCCCGGCCCCAAGCAAGCGATGCTGCGCGGAGCAGGTATCGAACCGCACTCGTCCTATGTCGTGTCTTCGGCGCTGGTTCTTCCTTCGGCAGAGGACAGGTCGCACGTCCCAGCAGATGCTGTCCGCGGACTTGCAACTGGGGCACCGGGCCTGGCAGTTGTACGCCAGGACGAGCTCGTGTCCATCGTGCCAGTTGCTCTGAGCAATCCAGCGGCGGCCGTGCGGGACCTGGAGGAGGTGTTCCACCGGCTCGAACGCCAGGGGACACACGTAGCCCTAGGTATCAGCACGGTACACACCGGAATCAACGAGATCCCTGAAGCCTACACAGAGACCTGTATTGCCCGAGACAGCCTTGATGGCAGGCCCGGAGTGGTCGCGCTGCAACTGCTCACCGCCCTTGACTACCTTGTGCTGCGGGATGACGGAACAGCGAGACGGCTCATCCGACCAAGAATACGCCGGTTTGTTCAGGAAGACATGGTCAGGGACAGCGTGCTGATCAGGACCCTGCTCGAATACACCGCGTGTGACCTAAACGCCAAGACGGCGGCACAGGCCCTCCACGTCCATACCAACACCGCTTACCACCGGCTGGAGCGGATCGCGCAGAGAACCGGATGCGATCTGCGCCGCTTCGCTGACGTGCTTGAACTACTGATCGCTGTGCGCCTCCTTGATAACGCCTCCTGATCGAATCCCCTGCAATCCGCAACGAACTCTGCGGTGAGGCAAGCCAAATGTTGGTGGACGGTTTGTTCACCCGAGTTGGCCGCTCGTTGCCGGTTGCCACCGGTGGGCCAGGCATAGGTTTGCGGAGCCGGAAGACGGCTCCAACACCGGCACCCGACCGACCTGCGAGCCACTGAGCTCCTGCCCGTCCGTCGCGGGCCCGCATGTGTGGGGGCGGCGGCGCATGCCCTCGATCATCTTCTCCGAAAACAGTACGAGAGATGACTAGGGTCTGTTGCGAAAGTG
>NZ_JBVIVK010000050.1:0-8425 GCF_055595715.1 Streptomyces sp. NPDC040410 | reverse complement strand
GCGCGGTGGACGTCGGACGGGCAACTGGTCTTCGCAGGGCGAGCCGACCAGCAGGTCAAGGTACGTGGCTTCCGTATCGAACCCGGCGAGATCGAGGCCGTACTGCTCACACATGCCGATGTCACCCAGGCCGCTGTGGTGGTCCGCGAAGGCACCTTGGTGGCCTACGTCGTGCCTGCGGACCAGCACACGGAGGTGCTGCGGGACCTGGTCGCCTCTCGGTTGCCGGAGTACATGGTGCCGGCCGCCTTCGTGGCCCTCGACGAGTTGCCGCTGACCGCCAACGGGAAGCTGGACCGGCGGGCGCTTCCGGAGCCGGAGCGGACCGCGGGCAGTGGGCGAGGTCCGGCCACTGTGCGGGAGGAGATCCTCTGCGCGGCGTTCGCGGAGGTGCTGGGCGTGGAGTCGGTCGGGGTGGAGGACGACTTCTTCCGGCTCGGTGGGCATTCGCTGCTGGCGGTGTCGCTGGTGGAGCGGTTGCGTGCCCGGGGTGTGTCGGTGTCGGTGCGGGCGTTGTTCGAGTCGCCGACTCCTGCGGGGCTGGCGCGTGCGGTGGGGGCCGGGCCGGTGGAGGTGCCGGAGAATCTGATTCCGGCCGGGGCCGAGCGGATCACGCCCGAGATGCTGCCGCTGGTGGAGCTGTCGCAGGCCGAGGCCGACGCGGTGGTCGCCACGGTCGAGGGCGGTGCGCCGAACGTCGCCGACATCTACCCACTGGCGCCCTTGCAGGAAGGCATGCTCTTCCACCACCTCATGGCGGGCGGCGGCGAAGACGTCTATCTCACCGTGCGCGTGGTCGAGTTCGACACCCGTGACAGGCTGGACGAGTTCCTGCGGGCCCTGCAACACGTAGTGGACCGGCATGACGTCTACCGGACCGGTGTGGTCTGGGAAGGGCTGCCGGAACCCGTCCAGGTGGTGTGGCGGCACGCGGAACTGCCCGTCCTGGAGCACACCGTCGACGGCACGCACCCGGACCCGACCCAGGCACTGCTGGGCCTCGCCGGTTCCGTGATGGAGCTGCGCCGCGCCCCGCTGCTCGATGTGCATGTGGCCGAGGCGGCCGGAGGCCGATGGCTCGGCGCCGTGCGGATGCATCACATGGTCCAGGACCACACCGGCATGGACATGCTGCTGCGCGAGTTGCGGGCGGTGCTGACCGGTCGGACCGACCACATGAGGCCCGCACTGCCGTTCCGCAACTTCGTCGCGCAGACCCGCGCGGTCCCCAGGGCCGAGCACGAGCGGTTCTTCGCCGCGCTGCTGGGCGATGTGACCGAATCGACCGCGCCGTACGGACTGCTCGACGTCCAGGGCGACGGCAGTGATGTCGTGACCCGGGAAGTACCACTCCCCGACCAGGTCACGGCGGAGCTGCGACGGGTCACCCGGGAACTGGGAGTCAGCCCGGCGACGGTGTCGCATGTGGTGTGGGCCCGGGTGCTCGGCACCCTTGCAGCCCGGGACGACGTGGTGTTCGGGACGGTGCTGTTCGGGCGGATGAACGCCGGCGAGGGCGCCGACCGGGTCATGGGACCGTTCATCAACACGCTGCCGGTGCGGGTACGGACCGGCGGAGTCGGGGTGCGGGCCGCCGTCGAGGGCATGCGGGACCAACTCGCCGCGCTGCTGGAGCACGAGCACGCGCCGCTGGCGCTCGCGCAGCAGGCCAGCGGGATCGTGGGCAACACCCCCCTGTTCACCACGCTCCTCAACTACCGCCACGACGACTACGGGCCCGGCTCCGCCGACACGCACACCGTCGAGGGCGTCCAGAGTGTCTTCGCCCGCGACAAGACCAACTACCCCCTGGCCGCGGCCGTCAACGACCACGGCCCCGCCAAGATGAGCGTCACCGTTCTCGCCGTCGACCCCATCGACCCGGAGAGCGTCGCCCGCCTGATGTGCACGGCGATGGAGAACGTGCTCGCCGCCCTCGCAGGCACCCTGCGCGGCGGCCCCGACGTGCCGCTGCACACCGTGGCCCTGCTCGACCCGGCCGGACGCCGACGCGTACTCGCCGACTGGAACGACACCGCCACGACCGCGCCGGACATCACCGTCGTCGAGGCGTTCGAGCGCCAAGTGGCGGTCACTCCCGAGGCCACCGCGCTGATCAGCGACCAGACCGTGCTGACGTACCGGGAACTGGACGCCGAGGCCAACCGTCTCGCGCACTGTCTGGGCGGCGTAGGCGTGGGCCCCGAGTCGGTGGTCGGGATCTGCCTGCCCCGCGGAACACGGCTGATCACCGCGATCCTGGGCGTCCTCAAGGCCGGAGCGGCCTATCTGCCGGTCGATGTGCAGTACCCGGCCGAACGCATCGCGTTCCTGCTGGCCGACAGCCGCACCCCGGTCGTACTCGGCACCGAGGACGTGCTCGACGAACTGCCCCTGCGCGGCGTCCTGCCGATCGCCCTCGACGACCCGTACGTCGAGGCGCAGCTGGCCGGCTGCCCGGACACCCCGCCCCGGGTCGCGATCGGGCCGGCCGCACTGGCCTATGTGATCTACACCTCGGGGTCGACCGGCACACCGAAGGGTGTCGCCGTCGAGCACCGCGGCGCGGTCAACCTGGCCACCGCGCAGATCGAGCGGTTCGCGGTGGAACCCGACGCTCGAGTCCTCCAGTTCGCGTCCATCGGATTCGACGCCGCCACCTCCGAAGTACTGATGGCCCTGTGCTCCGGTGCCGCGCTCGTCGTGGCCCCGGCCGACGAACTGGCCCCGGGCGGCGGCCTCGCCGATCTCCTCACCCGCCACTCGGTCACCCATGTGACACTCCCGCCGGCCGTGCTCGCCGTACTGGAGACCGCCGACCTGGCCTCCGTACGGACCCTCGTGTCGGCCGGCGAGGCACTGGACCCGGCCCTCGTAGGGCGCTGGGCACCCGGCCGCCGGCTGATCAACGCTTACGGCCCGACCGAGACCACCGTCTGCGCGTCGATGTCACAGCCGCTCACACCCGATGACGAACCGTCGATCGGCACACCCGTAGCCAACGCCCGTCTCTACGTCCTCGACGACACCCTTGAGCCCGTCCCGGCCGGTGTACCGGGCGAGCTGTATGTGACGGGCGCCGGGGTGGCACGCGGATACGTGGGGCGTCCGGGGCTGACGGGTGAGCGGTTCGTGGCGTCCCCGTTCGACGCGGGGCAGCGGATGTACCGCACCGGGGACCTCGCGCGCTGGACGCCGGATGGACGCCTGATGTTCGTCGGACGCGCCGACGACCAGGTCAAGATCAGAGGCTTCCGCATCGAGCCCGGCGAGATCGAGGCCGCCCTCACCGCGCACGCGGAGGTGACCCAGGCCGCCGTCGTCGCCCGGGAGGACACACCCGGAGACCGGCGACTGGTGGCATACCTCGTCCCCTCCGACACACAGATCGACCTCGAAGGACTGCGGGAATCCCTCGCACAGCGCCTGCCCGACCACATGGTCCCGGCCGCCATGACAACCCTCCCGGCGCTGCCGCTGACGGCGAACGGCAAACTCGACCGCAAGGCACTCCCGGCCCCCGAATACGCGGGCGCCGCAGGTGCCGGCCGAGGCCCGTCCACGGCACAGGAAGAGATCCTTTGCGGTCTGTTCGCCCAGATCCTCGGGGTCGGCTCGGTCGGCGTCGACGACAGCTTCTTCGACCTGGGCGGCCACTCGCTGCTGGCCGTGCGGTTGGTGTCCGGGATCCGCGCCGCACTCGGCGTCGAGATCGAGGTCCGCACCCTGTTCGAAGTGCCCACCGTGGCCTCCCTGGCCGCCCGCCTGACCAGCGAGGGCGGCGGCCAGGTCCGCGGCCCACTGACGGCCGTCGAACGCCCGGAGCGGCTGCCCTTGTCGTTCGCGCAGCGACGCCTGTGGTTCCTGGCCCAACTGCACGGGCCGAGCTACAACATCCCCGCGGTCCTCGGACTGGCCGGAGACCTCGACGTCCCCGCACTGGCCGAGGCACTGCGCGATGTGATCGCACGGCACGAATCGCTGCGGACCGTCTTCACCCTGCGGGACGGCGAGCCCTTCCAGCAGATCCTCGACCCGCAGGACATGAACTGGGAACTCCAGGTGTCCCAGGTGACCTCCGGCGAACTGGCCGACGCCACGACCACCGCCGCCCGGTACGCGTTCGACCTCTCCACCGAACTCCCCATCCGCGCATCGCTCTTCCAGACCGACGCCGACACCCAGGTCCTGGTCGTGGTGATGCACCACATCGCCGGAGACGGCTGGTCACTAGGCCCCCTGGGCCGCGACCTCTCCACGGCGTACGAGGCCCGGTCACGCGGTGAGACACCGCAGTTCACACCGCTGCCGGTGCAGTATGCCGACTACGCACTGTGGCAGCGGGAGCTGCTGGGGGAGGAGTCCGACTCCGGGAGCCTGCTGTCGGCCCAGGTGGAGTACTGGCGCCGCACCCTCGCCGGCGCCCCCGAGGAACTCGTCCTGCCCGTTGACCACCCCCGTCCGGCCATGGCCACCCACCGGGGCCATGTCGTCCCGCTGGACCTGCCCGCGGGGGTGCATGAACGGCTGGTGGAACTGGCACGGGCCGAGGGCGTGACGGCGTTCATGGTGCTGCAGGCCGCGCTCGCGGTGACCCTGTCCCGGCTCGGTGCCGGCACGGACATCCCGGTCGGTTCGGCGGTGGCGGGCCGTACGGATGAGGCGCTGGACGATCTGGTCGGCTTCTTCGTCAATACGCTGGTGATTCGGACGGATCTGTCCGGGGATCCGGAGTTCCGTGAGGTGCTGGGCCGGGTGCGGGAGGCGAGTCTCGGGGCGCTGGCCCATCAGGACGTGCCCTTCGAACGCCTCGTGGAGGAACTGGCCCCGGAGCGGTCACTCTCCCGGCACCCACTGTTCCAGGTCACCCTCACCGTCCAGAACACCGACCGCGCGGTCCTGGACCTGCCCCATGTACGCACCGACGGCTCACCGCTGGACACCCCCACAGCGAGGGCGGCGCGCTTCGACCTCGACCTCTCGCTGACGGAGACCTTCGACGACGAGGGCCGACCGGCCGGGCTGCGTGGCGCGCTGATCGCATCGGCGGATCTCTTCGAGATGACCACCGCCGAACGGATGACGGAATGGTTCGCCCGCGTACTGGACACGGTGACCACGACGCCTGACATCCGGCTGCGCACGGTGGACGTGCTGGACGCGGCCGAACGCGGGCTGGTGCTGGAGCAGTGGAACGACACGGCGGCGGAGGTGCCGGGCGCCTCGGTGGTGGAGTTGTTCGAGCGGTGGGCTGTCACGGCTCCGGACGCGGTGGCGGTGGTCAGCGAGGGTGTGGAGCTGTCGTACGGGGACCTGGACGCGGCGGCGAGTCGGCTTGCGCACTATCTGCGGGGTCAGGGGGTTGGGCCGGAGTCGGTGGTGGGGCTGCGGTTGCCGCGCGGTGCGGGCATGGTCGTCGGGATTCTGGGTGTGTGGAAGGCCGGGGCGGCTTATGTGCCGGTGGACGCGGGGCTTCCTGCTGAGCGGGTCGAGTTCATGCTCGCGGATGCGGGTGTGGGGGTGGTCGTCGGTCCGGAGGAGCTGGAGCAGCCGGGGGAGTCGGATGGGGCTCCCGGTGTGGCTGGGGACTTGGCGTATGTGATCTATACGTCGGGTTCGACGGGGACGCCGAAGGGTGTGGCGGTCTCGCATGCTTCGCTGGCGAATCTGGTGTCGGTGTTCGGGCCGGTGATGGGTGCTGGTCCTGGTGTGGGCGTTTTGCAGTTCGCGTCGTTCAGTTTCGATGCGTCGGTGCTGGATGTGGCGGTGGCGTTGTCGTCGGGTTCGGCGTTGTGGATCGCGAGTGATGAGCAGCGGGAAGAGCCCCGGCGGCTGCGGGATCTGGCCGGGGTCCGTTCCGCGAGTGTGGTGCCGTCGTTGCTGGGGGTTCTGGAGCCGGACGATCTGGCTCAGGTGGAGACGCTGCTCGTCGGTGCTGAGGCGATCGGTGAGGCTGCGGCGCGGGAGTGGTCGGTCGGCCGTCGGTTGGTGAACACGTATGGGCCGACCGAGGCGACGGTGATGGTGGCGGCCGAGGTGGTGGACGGTGACCGTCAGGGGGCGGTGCCGTTCGGTCGGCCGATCGCCAACACCCAGTTGTATGTGCTGGACGACGGGCTTGAGCCGGTTCCCACCGGGGTCGCCGGTGAGCTGTATGTGGCCGGTGCCGGGCTGGCGCGCGGGTATGTGAACCGTCCGGGGCTGACGGGTGAGCGGTTCGTTGCGTCCCCGTTCGGCACGGGTCAGCGGATGTACCGCACCGGCGACCTGGCGCGTTGGACGGCCGACGGGCAACTGGTCTTCGCCGGGCGGGCGGATCAGCAGGTCAAGGTGCGTGGCTTCCGAATCGAGCCGGGTGAGATCGAGGCCGTGCTGCTGTCGGATGCCGATGTCTCTCAGGCTGCTGTGGTGGTTCGCGAGGGTGCCTTGGTGGCGTACGTCGTGTCGACCGAGCCGGACGTGGACGGGTTGCGGGAGCTGGTGGGGTCGCGGTTGCCGGAGTACATGGTGCCGGCGGCGTTCGTGGCCCTGGATGAGCTGCCGCTGACCGCCAACGGGAAGCTGGACCGGCGGGCTCTGCCCGCGCCTGAGTACGCCAGTGGTACGGGTCGGGCTCCGGCCACCGTGCAGGAGGAGGTCTTCTGCGCGGTGTTCGCCGAGGTGCTTGGCCTGGACACGGTCGGGGTGGAGGACAACTTCTTCCAGCTCGGTGGGCATTCGCTGCTGGCGGTGTCGCTGGTGGAGCGGCTGCGCGGGCGCGGTGTGTCGGTGTCGGTGCGGGCGTTGTTCGAGTCGCCGACGCCGGCAGGGCTGGCGCGGGCCGCGGGGACAGGGTCGGCGGAGGTGCCCGAGAACCTGATTCCGCCGGACGCGGACCGGATCACGCCGGAGATGCTGCCGTTGGTGGAGCTGTCGCAGGCCGAGATCGACCGGGTGGTGGCCTCGGTCGAGGGTGGCGCGGCGAACGTGGCCGATGTGTATCCGCTGGCACCGTTGCAGGAAGGCATGCTCTTCCACCACCTCATGGCCGGTGACGGCGCGGACGTCTATGTCACCGCGCGGGTGATGGACTTCGACTCACGCGCTCGACTGGACGAGTTCGCGCGGGCGCTCCAGCAGGTGGTGGATCGCCATGACATCTACCGGACGGCCGTGGTGTGGGAGGGACCGCGAGAGCCGGTCCAGGTGGTGTGGCGGCGTGCTGTGCTGCCCGTTGTCGAGCACTCGCTCAGTCCCGAGATGGCTGAGCCCGCGCGCCTGGTGGATGCCGTCGGGTCGGTGATGGATCTGGGGCGTGCGCCGCTGATGGATCTGCATGTGGCGGAGGTGGTCGGGGGCCGGTGGCTGGCTGCGGTGCGGATGCATCACATGTTGCAGGATCACTTGGGCATGGATGTGCTGCTGCGGGAGTTGCGGGCGGTGCTGACGGGTCGGGCGGAGGAGTTGGCGCCGGCGTTGCCGTTCCGGAACTTCGTGGCGCAGACGCGGCGGGTCTCGCGCGCGGACCATGAGCGGTTCTTCGCCGGGCTGCTGGGTGATGTGACCGAGCCGACCGCACCCTTCGGAGTGCTGGACGTACGCGGCGACGGGTCGGATGTCGTCACCGAACTGGTTCCGCTGCCGGGTGACTTGGCGATGAGGCTGCGGGAGTCGGCGCGGGCTCTGGAGGTCAGTTCGGCGACGGTGCTGCATGTGGTGTGGTCGCGGGTGCTGGCGGTGCTGTCCGGCCGGGGCGACGTGGTGTTCGGAACCGTGCTGTTCGGGCGGATGAACGCCGGTGAGGGTGCCGACCGGGTGCTCGGCCCGTTCATCAACACGCTCCCGGTCCGCGTACAGACCGGTCCGGTAGGGGTACGGGCCGCGGTGGAGGCCATGCGGGACCAGTTGGCCGCGCTGCTGGAGCATGAGCACGCACCCCTGGCGGTGGCGCAGCAGGCCAGCGGGATCGCGGGCAACACCCCGCTGTTCACCGCCCTCTTCAACTACCGGCACGCAGACCAGGGCGCGAGCGCGGAGAGGGAACAGCAGCCGATCGACGGGATCCGGCGAGTCCATGTCCGGGAGCGGACCAACTATCCGCTGACCGTTGCGGTCAACGACCTGGGGCCGGACACCGTCAGCTTCACCGTGGAGGCGGTGGCACCGGTCGACGCGGCGGTGGTCGGACGGCTGCTCGCGACGACGACGCGGAACGTGCTGGACGCTTTGGACGCCGACTCCGACATGGCGCTCGGTGGCGTGCCGGTTCTGGATTCGGGTGAGCGGGATCGGTTGCTGGTGGAGTGGAATGACACCGGGGCGGAGGTATCGGACGCATCGGTGGTGGAGTCGTTCGAGCGGTGGGCCGCGTCGGCTCCGGACGCGGTGGCGGTGGTCAGCGAGGGCGTCGAGGTGTCGTACGGCGACCTGGACGCGGCGGCGAGTC
>NZ_JBVIVK010000049.1:0-9327 GCF_055595715.1 Streptomyces sp. NPDC040410 | reverse complement strand
AGATCAGCCGGCTCCAGCACCCCAAGCAGCGACGGCACCACACTCGCGGCCCGAACACCCGCCAACTCCGCCAACCGCTGCGGCTGCTCCCGCTGTTCATCACTGGCGATCCACAACGCCGAACCCGACGACAACGCCACCGCCACATCCAGCACCGACGCATCGAAACTGAACGAGGCGAACTGCAAGACGCCCACACCAGGACCAGCACCCATCACCGGCCCGAACACCGACACCAAGTTCGCCAGCGAGCCATGGGAAACCGCCACACCCTTCGGCGTCCCCGTCGAACCCGACGTATAGATCACATACGCCAGATCACCGGCAACACCGGGAGCCGCATCCGACTCACCCGGCTGCTCCAGCTCCTCTGGACCGACGACCACACCCACGCCCGCATCCGCGAGCATGAACTCAACCCGCTCACCGGGCAGTTGAGTATCGATCGGCAGATACGCCGCCCCCGCCTTCCACACACCCAGAATCCCGGTGACCATCCCAGCGCCACGCGGCAACCGCAGCCCCACCACCGACTCCGGCCCAACCCCCCGACCCCGCAGATACTGCGCCAGCCGATTCGCCGCCGCATCCAGCTCCCCGTACGACAGCTCGATGCCCTCACTCACCACCGCCACCGCGTCCGGAGCCGACGCAACCCACCGCTCGAAGGACTCGACTACGGTGCTGTCGGCAGAGTCGGCGGCCGTGTCGTTCCACTGGACCAGCAGCCGGTCCCGCTCATCCGTGTCAAGGACGTCAACGGCGCCGAGACGTACCTCCGGCCTCGCCGTGACGGCCGCCAGCACCCGCGCCCAGCGCTCCGCGATCACCTCCACCGAAGCCGAGTCGAAGAGGTCCGCCGATGCGGTCAGGGACCCCCGCAGCCCGGCCGGTCGCCCCTCGGCGTCGAACTGCTCGCCGACGACCATCTCAAGGTCGAACTTGGCCGGTACGATCACCGGCTCGCCCAGGTTCTGGCCGCCGCGCGCGGCCCGTACGTCGGCCAGGTCCAGCGCCGTGCGGCGGGTGTTCTGGACGGTGAGCATGACCTGGAACAGCGGGTTGCGGCTCAGGGAGCGGGAGGGGGCGAGTTCTTCGACCAATCGTTCGAAGGGGACGTCCTGGTAGTCCAGGGCGTCGAGGCTCGCGTCCCGTACCCGGCGGAGCGCCTGCCGGAACTCCGGGTCGCCGGACAGATCGGTGCGGATGACGAGGGTGTTGACGAAGAAGCCGACCAGGTCGTTGAGGGCCTCGTCCGTGCGGCCCGCGACCGCCGAACCGATGGGGATGTCGGTGCCGGCGCCGAGCCGCGACAGCAGTACCGCCAGGGCGGCCTGGACCACCATGAAGAGGGTGGCGCCCTCTTCGCGGGCCAGGTCCGTCAGGCGCCGGTGGACGTCGGCGGGCACATGCAGGGGGACCCGGTGGCCGCGGTGGCCGGGGGCGGCCGGACGGGGCCGGTCCACGGGCAGGGGCAGCTCCTCCGGCGCGCCCGCCAGCGTCCGCCGCCAGTACTCGACCTGCCCGGACAGAAGGCTGTCGGGGTTCTCGGCATCCCCGAGGAGCTGGCGCTGCCAGAGGGTGTAGTCGGCGTACTGCACCGGCAGCGGCTCCCAGCCGGGGGCCTCGCCACGGAGCCGGGCCGCGTAGGCCGTCGACACATCACGGGCGAGGGGTGCCATCGACCAGCCGTCGCCGGCGATGTGATGGACCGAGAGAACGAGCAGGCCACCGCCCTCCGCGCCCGGCCCGGTGTCACCGTCCGTCAGCAGCAGCCACGCGCGGATCGGGATCTCGGCCGACAGGTCGAAGCCGGTCCAGGCCACCTCTTCCGCCGCTCCGGCCAGTTCGCCTGGGGCGACGCTGTGCACCTGAAGTTCCCAGTCCAGTTCTTCCGGCGCCAGGATGTGCTGGTAAGGCTCGCCGTCGGCGACCTTGAATAGGGTGCGCAGCGATTCATGGCGGACGATGACGTCCCGCAGCGCGGCGTCGAGTGCCTCGACGTCCAGGTCCCCGGTGAGGGTGACGACCAGCGGAAGGTTGTAGGTGGGGGTCGGGCCCTCAAGCCGGCTCAGGAACCACAGCCGCCGCTGCGCATACGACAACGGAATCATCGCTCGTTCTCCTTACGCATGGGACGCAACGCCGGCCGAGCCGACTTCTGAGTGCCCAACTTCGCCGCCAGCGCCGCCGGGGTCGGCGCCTCGAAGAGGGTTCGGATCTTGACTTCCACGCCTAGCCTGGCGCGGATGCGGGACAGCAGTCTGATGGCGAGCAGTGAGTGTCCGCCCAGGTCGAAGAAGCTGTCGTCCACCCCGACCGAGTCCTGTTCGAGGACTTCGGCGAACACTTCGCAGAGGACCGCTTCCTTCTCGTTCGCGGGCTCGCGTCGGGTCGTGCCGGCCGCCGTGTGCCCAGGAGCGGGGAGCGCCTTGCGGTCGAGTTTTCCGCTGGCCGTCAGCGGTAGTTCGGGCAGCGGGACGATGGCCGCGGGAACCATGTGGTCGGGCAGCAGGCGGGTGAGGTGTCGGCGGAGGGCGGCGGCGCCTTGCTCGCCGCCGGGGCCGTGTGCCGTTTCCGCGTCGCCATCGCCGGCTGCTGCCTCGCCCGCCCTGCCTGCCTCGCCTGTGTCGGCTTTCTCGGGGACGACGTAGGCGACCAGGCGGGTGTCTCCCGGTGTGTCGGCGCGGGCGATCACCGCGGCGCGGGCGACCGCGGGGTGGCTGAGCAGCGCGGCCTCGATCTCGGCGGGTTCGATGCGGAAGCCGCGTACCTTCACCTGTGTGTCGGCGCGTCCGACGAAGACCAACTGCCCGTCGGACGTCCGTTTCACCAGGTCCCCGGTGCGGTACATCCGCTCACCGGCGGAAGCGTACGGGCAGGCCACGAACCGTTGGCCGGTCGCGGCGGGGCTGCCCACATAGCCGCGGGCCAGCTGTCCGCCCGCCGCGTACAGTTCGCCGACGACACCGATGGGGACCGGGGCGAGTGTGTCGTCCAGGACGTAGAGGTGGTTGCCGTCGAGCGGCGTCCCGATCGGTACCACCCCCGCGTCGTCTGTTTCGGGGGTCAGGGGGGTGGTGGCGATCCCGATGGTGGTCTCGGTCGGCCCGTAGTGGTTGTGGATCGCGCGGTCACCGGCCTCCCGTACGAGTTCGCTCACCCAGGGGGCCGGGGCGGCTTCGCCGCCGAGGACCAGTGAGCGGGCCGGCAGGATCCTCTGTACGCCGGTCGCGGCGGAGAGCGCGGTCAGGTGCGAGGGCACCGCCTTGAGATGGTCGATACGGTGTTCGTGCAGGTAGTGGGCGACCGCTTCGGCATCCATGACCATGGCTTCGTCCAGGATGTGGAGTTGGCCGCCGCTGATGAGGCTGAGGAACAGGACGGTGTTCCCGAGGTCCGTGACCTGTGGCTGGAGCAGCGCGTACCGTGCTCCCGCCGCTGACCAGCCGAGTCGGGCCGACGCGGAGGTCACATAGTCGGTGAGTCCTCCCTGGGTGACGGCCACGCCCTTGGGTGTGCCCGTCGATCCCGAGGTGTAGATCACGTAGGCGAGCTGAGTGGGGGCGGCCGTCACCCGGGGGGCGGGCTGCTCCGGCTGCTCGGTCGGTGGCGTCGGGGTGTCCAGGGACATCACCGGTACGCCGGCCAGCGCGTCGGCCCGCTCACCCGCTTCCGTCCCGGTCGCCTCGCGCGCGCCGCTGCCCGCGGTGAGGACCAGCCGGGTGCCGCTGTCGGTCAGCATGAAGGCGATCCGGTCGGCCGGGAGGTGGGGGTCGATCGGCAGGTAGGCCGCGCCGGCCTTCCAGGTCGCGAGGATCGCGGTGATCGTCCGCAGGCCGCGCGGCAGGCACAGGCCCACAACGCTCTCCGGGCCGATCCCGAGGTCGCGCAGACGGTGGGCGAGCCGGTCCGTCGCCGCGTCCAGGCTGCCGTACGACACCTGGGCGCCGTCCGCGACCAGGGCGATGGCGTCGGGGTCGGCCGCGGCACGCTCCTGGAACTGTTCGACGACGGTCGGCCGGCGGCCGGGTGCCGTCGGCGTGCCGCCGCCCGCGAGGAGCAGCTCGCGCTCCTGTTCGCCGAGGACGTCGACCTCGTGCAGCCGCAGGTCCGGAGTCGCGGTCACAGCGTCCAGCACGCGCAGGAACCGCCCGGCCATCCGGTCCGCGGCCGGCGCGTCGAACAGGTCGGCGGTGACCGTCACGGCGCCGCGCAGCCCGGCGGGACGGCCTTGGTCGTCGAAGGTCTCCCCGACGGACACGAAGAAGTCGTAGCGGCCCGGCGCCATCGCCGAGGCGTCGGGGGCGGCCCCTTCGCCGCCGCTGCGTGCACCGGTCAGGGTGAGGGCCGCGCGCTCGTTGTTCTGGAGGGTCAGCATCACCTGGAACAGCGGGTGGCGTCCCAGGGCCCTGGACGGCGCCAGCTCTTCGACCAGCCGCTCGAACGGTACGTCCTGGTGGGCGAGCGCTCCGAGGCTCGCTTCCCGTACCCGGCCGAGTACCTGCCGGAAGTGCGGGTCCCCGGAGAGGTCGGTGCGGATCACGAGGGTGTTGAGGAAGAAGCCGACCAGGTCGTCCAGGGCCTCGTCGGTACGGCCGGCGATGGGCGAACCGATGGGGATGTCGTGGCCGGCTCCGAGCCGGGACAGGGTCACGGCGAGTGTGGCCTGGAGGACCATGAAGGTGGTCACGCCTTCGGCGCGGGCGAGTTCGACGAGCCGCCGGTGGACGGTGTCCGGCACCTCCAGGGGTACGCGGTGGGCGTGGCGGCCGGCCACCGCCGGGCGGGGCCGGTCGATCGGCAGGGTGAGTTCCTCCGGTGCGCCGGCCAGGGTCCGGCGCCAGTAGTCGACCTGGGCGGACAGCAGGCTGTCCGGGTCGGACTCGTCGCCGAGCAGGTGCCGCTGCCAGAGGGTGTAGTCGGCGTACTGCACGGGCAGCGGTTCCCAGCCGGGGGCCTCGCCGCGCACCCGGGCGGCGTAGGCGGTGGACAGGTCCCGGCCCATCGGTCCCATCGACCAGCCGTCGGTGGCGATGTGGTGCACCACCACCATGAGGATGTGTGTGTCGGGTCCGGACTGGAACAGCCAGGCGCGGATGGGCAGTTCGGCCGACAGGTCGAAGGTGTACCCGGCGGCGCGCGCGATCTCGTCGGCGAGTGCCCCGGGCTCGGCCCGGGACACCCGCAGCTCCCAGTCCAGATCCTGGGGATCGACGATGTGCTGGTACGGCTCACCGTCCACGGCCGGGAACACGGTGCGCAGCGACTCGTGACGGGCGATGACATCGCGCAGGGCCGCCGCCAGCGCGGGGACGTCCACGTCGCCGCTGAGCCGGACGGGGACCGGGATGTTGTAGGTGGGTCCGGCTCCTTCGAGCTGGTCGAGGAACCACAGGCGTCGCTGCGCGAACGACAGCGGCACCCGCTCAGGGCGTTCGGTCACCGCCCGCAGCGGGGTGCGGGCGCGGTGCGTGTCCGTCCCGGAGAGCCGGGCGGCCAGCGCGGCCACGGTCGGCGCCTCGAACAGGGTGCGCAGCGGCACTTCTACACCGAGGACGGCCCGGATCCGGGACAGCAGGCGTACCGCGAGCAGGGAGTGACCGCCGAGCTGGAAGAAGTCGTCGTCTACGCCGGCCGCCCCGACGCCGAGTACCTCGGCGAAGGCCGTGCACAGCAGCTCTTCCTGGACGGTGGCCGGTGCCCGGCCCGCGCCCGTCGCGTACTCGGGCGCGGGCAGCGCCTTGCGGTCGAGTTTGCCGTTCACGGTCAGCGGCAGCTCCGGCAGCGTGACGAACGCGGCAGGCACCATGTAGTCCGGCAGCCGCCTGGCGACCAGCTCGCGCAGCTCGGCCGCGTCCAGTTGCGCGCCGGCCGCGTTCACTTGTGCCGCCGTGTGCGGGGCCGCGGGTACGGCGTCCGCCGCGTCCCCTTGCGCCGCTGTGTGCGGGTTCGTGGGTACGACGTAGGCGACCAGGGCGTCGTCACGGGCGATCACGGCGGCCTGGGTGACGTCCGGGTGGGTGAGCAGCACGGCCTGGATCTCGCCGGGCTCGACCCGGAAGCCGCGCACCTTCACCTGGTCGTCGGCGCGTCCGATGAAGAGCAGCTGCCCGTCGTACGTCCATTTCACCAGGTCCCCGGTGCGGTACATACGCTCCCCCGGGCTCCCGTACGGGCCGGCCACGAACCGCTCACCGGTCAGCGCCGGACGGTTCGCGTACCCTCGCGCCAACTGTGCTCCGGCCAGATAGAGTTCGCCGGTCACTCCGGGCGCCACCGGCTCCAGATGGTCGTCCAGGACGTACACCCGGGTCCGGGCGACAGGAGCACCGATGGGAACCGGGCCGTCGTCCTGGGCCGGGTCGCAGGCCCAGGCGGTGACGTCCACCGCGGCCTCGGTGGGACCGTAGAGATTGTGCAGGGCCACACCGGTGAACGCGCTGTGGAACCGGGCCTGTGTCTTTGGTGACAGTGCCTCGCCGCTGCACACCACATGCCGCAGGCTGGGCAGCCGGGCCGCACCGGTGTGCAGCAGGAACGCGTCCAGCATGGACGGCACGAAGTGCAGCACGGTGATCCGCTGCGCGCGGATGAGGTCCGCCACATACCCCGGGTCGCGGTGTCCGCCGGGGCGGGCCAGGACCAGGGTCGCCCCGGAGATCAGCGGGCAGAACAGCTCCCACACCGACACGTCGAACACCATCGGCGTCTTCTGCATCACCCGGTCGCCGGCGCCGATACGGTAGTGGTCGCGCATCCACACCAGCCGGTTGACGATGCTGTCGTGCGAGATCAGCGCCCCCTTGGGGCGGCCTGTCGACCCCGATGTGTACAGCAGGTACGCCGGGTGACGCCCGTCGAGGTGGGCGGGTTCCGGACGGATGCCGGAGGGGTTGTCGGCGGCCGACGGGAGCGGGGCGTCGGCGGATCCTGGACCCATGTCGGAGATGTCCCCGCCCGCCGACAGCCGGGCATCGGCGGATCCCGAACCCGTACCCGGGAGTTCGTCGCCCACCGACAGCCGGGCGACCGTCTCGGCGTCGTCGAGTACGACGACCGGCGCCCCGTCCTCCAGGAGCAGGGCCACTCGCTCGGCCGGGTACGACGGGTCGACCGGCAGATAGGCCGCCCCGGACTTCAGTACGCCCCACAGCGCGACCATCAGCTCGACGCCGCGCTCCAGGACGACCGCGACCACCGTCTCCGGGCCCGCGCCCCGGTCCCTCAGATGACGTGCGACGCGCTCCGCACGGCTGTCCAGCTCCGCATAGGTCAGCTCGGTGTCCTCGAACACCACCGCGATGGCGTCGGGAGTCCGGCGCGCCTGGGCTTCGAAGAGTTCGGGCAGCGTCGCCTGCGGCATGGGCACCGCCGTGTCGTTCCAGTTGGCGAGGATCTGCTGCCGCTCGTGTGCGTCGAGGACCTCGACCGCGTGCAGCCGGACGTTCGGTACGGCGGTCACCCTGTCCAGCATCCGAAGGAACAGGCCTGCCATCCTGGTGACGGTCTGCGGCGCGAACAGGTCCGTCGATCCCGTGACGAAGCCGCGCACCCCTGCCGGATGCCCCCGGTCGTCGAAGACCTCGGACAGTGTGACGTCCAGATCGAACCTCGCCGCCGTGGCCGTGACGGGTGTGGGTTCCTGCGAGCCGGAGGACGGTACGTCGTCGCTCTGCCCTGTGGCGCCAAGCGGGGAGGCGGTCCCCTCGGTGTTCTGCAGCGTCAGCATGACCTGGAACAGCGGATGCCGGGCCATGGACCGCGCCGGGGCCAGTTCCTCGACGAGGCGTTCGAAGGGCACGTCCTGATGGGCCAGCGCCCCGAGACTCGCCTCCCGCACCCGGCCCAGCACCTCACGGAACTCCGGATCCCCGGACAGATCCGTCCGGATCACCAGCGTATTGACGAAGAACCCGACCAGATCGTCCAGCGCCTCATCCGTACGGCCCGCGATCGGCGACCCGATCGAGATGTCCGTGCCGGCACCTAGCCGTGACATCAGCATCGCCAACGCGGTCTGGACGACCATGAACACCGTGACGCCCTCGGCCCGTGCCACTTCCGTCAGCCGCTGATGCACCTCGGCCGAGGCCCGTACCGGCACCCGGTGGCCGCGATGGCTGCTGACCGCCGGGCGCGGCCGGTCCGTCGGCAGGGCCAGCTCTTCCGGCGCGCCGGCCAGCGTCCGCCGCCAGTAGTCGACCTGGACGGACAGCAGGCTGTCCGGGTCCGTCTCCCGGCCCAGGAGTTCACGCTGCCACAGCGTGTAGTCGGCGTACTGGACCGGCAGGGGCTCCCACGCCGGAGCCCGCCCCTGGCGCCGGGCCTCGTACGCGGTCGCCAGATCCCGGCTCAGCGGACCGCGCGACCAGCCGTCGGTGGCGATGTGGTGCACAACGACCACCAGCACCCGGGAGTCCGGGGCAGGGTCGAACAGCCATGCACGAATGGGCAGTTCGGCCGAGAGGTCGAAGGCGTGCGCGGACGCATCCGCCACAGCCCCGTCCAGGTCACCGGACGCCACCTCGGTGACCTGAAGTTCCCAGTCGAGGTCCCCGGGGTCGAGAATCCGCTGATACGGCTCCCCGTCCGCCGCCGGGAACACCGTCCGCAGCGACTCGTGCCGCCCGATCACATCCCGCAGCGCCGCGCCGAGTACGGCGGCGTCCACGTCCTCGCTCAGGCGGATCACCGTCGGCAGGTTGTACGTGGGGCTCGGTCCTTCGAGCTGGGCGAGGAACCACAGCCGTCGCTGCGCGTACGACAGCGGCACCCGCTCCGGCCGCTCAGCCGCCGCCCGCAATGCCGTACGAGCCCGGATGTCACCCTGCTCTGCCAGTCGCGACGCGAGCGCGACGACGGTGGGCGCCTCGAACAGTGTCCGCAGCGACACCTCGACGCCCAGCACCGCACGGATCCGGGACACCAGGCGCACCGCGAGCAGCGAGTGCCCGCCCAGTTCGAAGAAGCCTTCGTCGGATCCGACCGAGTCCAACCCCAGTACGTGAGCGAAAGCCGAGCTGAGGAGTTCCTCCGTCACACTGCTGCGCCCACCGCCGGTGCCGCTCCGGTAGTCGGGTGCGGGGAGTGCCTTGCGGTCGAGCTTGCCGTTGGCGGTCAACGGGAGTTCCGGGAGGGTGACGACGGCGGCCGGGACCAGATGACCGGGCAGCCGCGCGGCGAGGAACTCGCGGACGACCCGGGCCTCCAGAGTGTCCGCGGGGACGATGTAGGCGACGAGGCGCTTGTCGCCGGGCGAGTCCTCACGGGCGACCACCGCCGCCTGGACCACCTCCGGGTGGGTCAGCAGCACGGACTCGATCT
>NZ_JBVIVK010000048.1:0-10366 GCF_055595715.1 Streptomyces sp. NPDC040410 | reverse complement strand
CATTCGCAGGCGGCTGCGGGTGTCGGTGGTGTGATCAAGATGGTCATGGCGATGCGGCACGGCGTGCTGCCGCCGACCCTGCATGTGGACGAGCCGACGCCGCACGTGGACTGGTCGGCGGGCGCGGTACGGCTGCTGACCGAGGCCGTGGAGTGGCCGGTGACCGACGCGCCGCGCCGTGCCGCCGTGTCGTCCTTCGGTATCAGCGGAACCAACGCCCACGTGATCGTCGAGCAGGCTCCCGCTTCGGCGGAGCTGCCGCCCGCGCCCGGCGCCGGCCCGGTCGTGCCGTGGGTGCTGTCGGGCAGGACGGAGGCGGCGCTGCGGGCACAGGCGGAGCGCCTGCTGTCCCTGGCCCCGCACACGGACCTGCACTCGGCCGACATCGGCTTCTCGCTCGCCACCACACGCTCGGCCATGGAACACCGAGCTGCCGTGGTGGGGGAGAACCGGGACGAACTCCTCGAAGGGCTCAGCGTGCTGGCCGCAGGGTCCCCGTCCACCCGGGTCGTCCGGGGTGAACCGGGAACCGGGGGCAAGACCGGGTTCCTGTTCTCGGGTCAGGGCTCGCAGCGGATCGGCATGGGGCGCGAGCTGTACGCGGCTTACCCGGTGTTCGCTGCGGCGTATGACGAGGTGTGCGCGCATCTGGACGCGCCCGTCGACGTAGATGCGGAATCGCTTCATCAGACGGGTTCGACGCAGCCGGCGTTGTTCGCGGTCGGGGTGGCGCTGTTCCGGCTGCTGGAGTCGTGGGGTGTCCGGCCGGACTATGTGGCCGGTCATTCGGTGGGTGAGATCGCGGCTGCGCATGTGGCGGGTGTGTTGTCGCTTGAGGAGGCGGCGAAGCTGGTGTCGGCGCGTGCCGCGTTGATGCAGGCGCTGCCCGCGGGTGGTGCGATGGTGGCGGTCCAGGCGGCCGAGGACGAGGTGCTGCCGCATCTGACCGACAGGGCGGGTATCGCGGCGATCAACGGCCCGCGGTCGGTCGTGGTCTCCGGAGCCGAGGATGCCGTGCTGGAGATCGCCGAGGTCTTCACCCAACAGGGCCGCAAAACCTCCCGGTTGAAGGTCAGTCACGCGTTCCATTCGCCGCTGATGGACCCGATGCTGGAGGCGTTCGCGGACGTCGTTCGCGGTCTGACGTTCAGTGAGCCGCGGATCCCGGTGGTCTCGAACCTCACCGGCCGCCTGGCCGAGACGTACACCCCCGAGTACTGGGTGCGGCACGTCCGCGAGGCGGTGCGCTTCGCCGACGGCATCCAGACCCTGTACGAGCTGGGTGTGACGACCTTCGTCGAGATCGGCCCCGGCGGCGTCCTCAGCGCCCTCGCCCAGGGGTGCCTCGACGGTGACATCGTCACCGTCCCCGTCGTACGGACCGACCGCCCCGAGCCGCAGGCCGTCGTCACCGCGCTCGCCGAGCTGCACGCCCATGGCGTCTCCCCGGACTGGCAGGCGCTCTTCCCGGGCGCCCGGCGTGTCGACCTGCCGACCTACGCCTTCCAGTACGAGCGCTTCTGGCTGGAAGCGCCCGAGGAGTTCACCGGGAGGGCCGCTGCCACCGGACTCGGGCTGGGTGCGGCGGAGCACCCGTTGGCCGGTGTGGCGGTCGCGCTGCCCGGCGCCGGCGGGTTCCTGGTCACCGGGCGGCTGTCGCTCAGGACGCACCCTTGGCTCGCCGACCACACGGTCATGGACAGCGTGCTGCTGCCGGGTACCGCGCTCGTGGAGCTGGCGGTGCGTGCGGGCGACGAGGCCGGCTGCGCACAGGTCGAGGACCTGACGCTGGAAGCACCGCTGGTCATCCCGGACCGCGGCGGTGTGGCCGTGCAGGTGTGGGTCGGGGCCGAGGAGGAGCCGGGCAGGCGCGCGCTGAGCGTGCACTCGCGACTGGAGGACGCCCCGGACGACGCGCCGTGGGTGCGGCACGCGGTCGGCTTCCTGACGGACGCGCTGCCCGAGCCGCCGCACCGCGCGGACCTCGGCGCGTGGCCGCCGGCGGGTGCGGAGGCCGTCGACCTGACCGGGTTCTACGAGGGCCTGGACGGACTCGGCCTGGGCTACGGCCCGGTCTTCCGCGGCCTGCGGTCGGTGTGGCGCAGCGGGGACGACGTCCTCGCCGAGGTCGCCCTCCCCGAGGGCACGGAGGCGGGCGCGTTCGCCGTTCATCCGGCGCTGCTGGACGCGGCGCTCCACGCGATCGGCGCGGGCGGGCTCGTCCCCGTCGTCGACGGGCCGCTGCTGCCCTTCGCCTGGTCCGCGGTGGGTGTGCGTGCCGCGGGGGCGACGGCGCTGCGGGTCAAGGTCTCTCGCACGGGTACGGACGCGGTGTCGCTGACCGTGGCCGACGCCTCGGGCGCACTGGTGGCCACGGCCGGCTCACTGTCGCTGCGGCCGGTGTCGCGTGAGCAACTGCTCGCGGCGGGCGGCTCCGGCAGGCGTGCCGTCGACTCGCTGTTCGGCCTCGCATGGCAGCCCGCGGCCCTCACGGAGACTGACGCTGCCGCCGGCCTCGACGTACGGAGCTACGCGGACCTGGCCGCTCTGTCCGCCGAGCCGGCCCTTCCCGATGTCGCGGTGGTCGCGGTCGTTCCGTGCCCGGCGGGGTCCGGTACGGAGACCGCCGACCGCGTGCACGGCATCGCGAGTGAGGTTCTTGCGTTGGTGCAGTGGTGGTTGGCGGAGGAGCGTGCGGGGTGTTTGGCGTTGGTGACGCGTCCGGGTGATCTGGCTCATGCTGCGGTGTGGGGGCTCGTGCGGTCTGCGCAGTCGGAGAGCCCGGACCGGATCGTGCTGGTGGAGGCCGAGGACACCGACGAGGCGGTCCGTGTGCTGCCCGCCGCGCTCGCTGCCGGTGAGCCGCAGTTCGCGGTCCGCGACGCGGAGGTTTTCGTACCGCGCCTGGTGAAGGCCACCGGGGCAGCCGCCGGCGACCGGCCGGCCCTCGCCGACGGCACCGTCCTCGTGACCGGTGCCTCCGGGTCGCTGGGCGCGCTCGTCGCGCGGCACCTGGTGTCCGAGCACAAGGTGCGCCGGCTCCTGCTGGCGAGCCGCCGGGGCGCGGACGCACCCGGTGTGGCCGAGCTGGGGGCCGAACTGGCCGCATGGGGTGCCGAGGTCACCTGGGCGGCCTGCGACGTCGCGGACAGGGATGCCGTATCCGGAATGCTGGACGGGCTCGGCGAGCATTCGCTGTCGGCCGTCGTGCACACCGCGGGTGTCCTCGACGACGGGGTCGTCGCCTCGGTCACACCGGAGAGGATGAGGGAGGTCTTCCGCCCCAAGGTGGACGCCGTGCTGAACCTGCACGACTGCACCCGGGAAATGGGCCTGACCGCCTTCGTGGTGTTCTCGTCCGTCGCCGGCATGGTCGGCAGCGCCGGTCAGGCGAGCTACGCGGCGGCGAATTCCTTCCTCGACGCCTTCTCGGCGCACCGGCGCCGTGAGGGGCTGCCCGCCACATCGCTGGCATGGGGTGTGTGGGAACAGTCCGGTGCGATGACGGACGGCCTCGCCGAGGCCGACCGGGCGCGGATGGCGCGCAGCGGCGTGCAGCCGCTGCCGCCGCAGGAGGGGCTGCGGCTGTTCGACGCGGCACTGGCTTCGGACGAGGCGGTACTCGCCCCGGTCCGCATCGACACCGGCGCGCTGCGCGCCGGTGAGGCACCGCCGGTGCTGCGCGCCCTCGTGCCGGCCGCGGCCGCCCGGAGGACCGCGCAGACCGCCGCCGCGCCCTCGCTGGCCGAGCGTCTGGAGGGGCTGCCGGAGGCCGAGCGGGAGAAGACCGTGCTGGACCTGGTCCGGGCCGAGGTGGCTGCGGTCCTGGGGCACGCGCCGGACCGTACGGTCCGGCCGGATCACGCCTTCCAGGACTCGGGCTTCGACTCCCTCACGGCCGTCGAACTGCGCAACCGGCTGAACAAGGCCACCGGTCTGCGGCTTCCCGCGACGCTGGTCTTCGACTACCCGACACCCGCTCTCCTGGCCCGTCACGTGCTCACGGAGACGGCGGGGGCGGCCGAACCGGCCCTAGTGGATTCCCTACTTGCCGACCTGGACAGGGTCGAACAAGAATTGGTCACGAAGTTGTCAGAGAGTGAAGCTCGCGACCGGATCCTGTCAAAGCTCCAGACCGTATTGGCGATTGCCAGTGAATTCGGCAAGGCGCCGGCCCAGGAAGGCCCTGGTATGGGCGGCAGCAATCTGGAATCGGCCACGGACGACGAAGTATTCGATCTGCTCGGCAAGGAATTCGGGATTTCCTGACCGCTCCGGCGCGTCCCGGTGACCCCTTGCCGAATTCCGGTAAGTCTTCGCAGGGGTGAGGGACGATTTCGGTGGCGAACGAGGACAAGCTCCGCTATTTCCTGAAGCGAGTCACCGCAGATCTCCAGGAGACCCGGCGGCGCCTTCGTGACTACGAGGACGCCGCCGGGGAGCCGGTGGCCATCATCGGGATGAGCTGCCGCTACCCGGGAGGGGTCGACTCGCCCGAGGACCTGTGGGAGCTGGTCGCAGGCGGCCGCGACGCCGTCTCTGAGTTCCCCGCCGACCGCGGCTGGGACCTGGACGCGCTCTACGACCCGGACCCGGAGTCCCGCGGGACCAGCTACGCCCGCGAGGGCGCGTTCCTGCGCGACCTGGCGCGGTTCGACGCCGGTCTCTTCGGGATCTCGCCCCGCGAGGCGCTCGCCCTGGACCCCCAGCAACGGCTGCTGCTGGAGACGTCGTGGGAGCTCTTCGAGCGGGCCGGTATCGATGCCGCCTCGCTTGCGGGGAGCAGGACCGGCGTGTTCGCCGGCGTGATGAACCACGAGTTCCTCGCCGCCCTCCAGAACTCCCCGGAGGACCTGGAGGGTTACCTGGGGACGGGCACCTCGGGCAGCGTGGCCTCCGGCCGTGTGGCCTACACCTTCGGCCTCGAAGGCCCGGCCGTCACCGTCGACACGGCCTGCTCGTCGTCCCTGGTGGCCCTGCACCTGGCCGTCCAGTCGCTGCGCAACGGCGAGTGCTCGCTGGCCGTGGCGGGCGGCGTCACCGCGATGGTCGGCCCCGCCACCTTCGTCGGCTTCAGCC
Organism: Streptomyces sp. NPDC040410; assembly: GCF_055595715.1. NCBI lineage: Bacteria > Bacillati > Actinomycetota > Actinomycetes > Kitasatosporales > Streptomycetaceae > Streptomyces > Streptomyces sp. NPDC040410. Next base: position 5,287 of record NZ_JBVIVK010000048.1, on the reverse strand, counting down.
GCCAGCGCGGACTGGCACCCGACGGCCGCTGCAAGGCGTTCGCGGCCGGTGCCGACGGCACCGGCTGGGGCGAGGGCGCCGGCCTGCTGCTCGTGGAGCGCCTCTCGGACGCCCGCCGCAACGGACACGAGGTCCTCGCGGTCATCCGGGGCTCCGCCGTGAACCAGGACGGCGCGTCCAACGGCCTGACCGCCCCCAACGGCCCCTCCCAGCAGCGGGTGATCCGCCAGGCCCTGGCCGCCGCCCAGCTGACCACCGCACAGGTCGACGCGGTGGAGGCGCACGGCACGGGCACCCGGCTCGGCGACCCGATCGAGGCGCAGGCGCTGCTCGCGACGTACGGGCAGGGCCGTCCCGACGGCAAGCCGCTGTGGCTGGGCTCGATCAAGTCCAACATCGGCCACACCCAGGCCGCGGCCGGTGTGGCGGGCGTCATCAAGATGGTCATGGCCATGCGTCATGGCGAACTGCCGCGCACGTTGCACGTCGACGCGCCGTCCCCGCACGTCGACTGGTCGGCGGGCACCGTACGGCTGCTCACCGAGCGCACGCCCTGGCCGGCGTCGGACCAGCCGCGCCGGGCCGGCATCTCCTCCTTCGGGATCAGCGGCACCAACGCGCACACGATCATCGAGGAAGCCCCGTCGGCCGAAGCGTTCGCACAGGACGACCAGGCCCCGGAAGCGCCGGAGCAAGGCGCGGAGAGTGCCGAGGCCGTCGTCCCGGAGACGGCGCGCCCGGCCGAGGGCGGACCGGTGCCGTGGGTGATCTCCGGCAAGACCGAGGAGGCCCTGCGCGCACAGGCCGAACGCCTGCTGTCCCGCACGGACGCCGAAGTCCCCCCGCCAGACGTGGCGTTCTCGCTCGCCACGACGCGCACGGCCCTGGAGCACCGCGCGGTGGTCCAGGGCGAGACGTCGGCGGAACTCGCCGAGGGGCTGCGGGCCGTGGTCTCCGGCTCCCCGGCCCCGCGCGTCGCGCGCGGCCTCTCCGGCACCGGCGGGCGCGTGGGGTTCCTCTTCTCCGGCCAGGGATCGCAACGCGCGGGCATGGGGCGCGGGCTGTACGCGTCCTACCCGGCGTTCGCCGCCGCGTACGACGAGGTCTGCGAGCACCTCGACGCCGCGGTCGACGTCGACTCGGAAGAACTGCACCGCACCGGCGCCGCCCAGCCCGCACTCCTCGCGGTCGAGGTGGCGCTGTTCCGTCTCCTGGCATCGTGGGGCATCCGGCCGGACTACGTGGCCGGTCACTCGGTCGGCGAGATCGCGGCCGCGCACGTGGCCGGGGTCCTGTCGCTTGATGACGCGGCGAAGCTGGTGTCCGCCCGCGCTCGCCTCATGCAGGCCCTGCCCGCCGGCGGTGCAATGACCGCTGTCCAGGCCACCGAGGACGAAGTCCTTCCGCACCTCACCGACGGCGTCGGCATCGCGGCGGTCAACGGTCCGCGGTCCGTCGTGGTCTCCGGAGCCGAGGACGCGGTCACCGCGATCGCCGAGGTCTTCCGGAAGCAGGGCCGCAAGTCCTCCCGGCTGAAGGTGAGTCACGCGTTCCACTCGCCGCTGATGGACCCCATGCTCGAGGAGTTCGCCCAGGTCGTCCGCGGGCTGACCTTCGAGAAGCCGCACATTCCGGTGGTCTCCAACCTCACCGGCCGCCTGGCCGAGCCGTACACCCCGGAGTACTGGGTCCGGCACGTCCGCGAGGCGGTCCGCTTCGCCGACGGCGTCCGGACTCTGAACGACCTGGGCGTGACGACGTTCGTCGAGATCGGCCCGGGGGGCGTGCTGAGCGCCCTCGCCCAGGGCTGCCTGGACGGCGACGTGGTCACCGTGCCCGCCCTGCGCGCCGACCGCCCCGAGCGGGCCGCACTCGTCGCCGCCGTCTCCGAACTGCACGCGCACGGCGTCTCCCCGGACTGGCACGCCTTCTTCCCCGGCGCCCGCCGCGTCCACCTGCCCACCTACGCCTTCCAGTACGAGCGCTACTGGCTCGACGCCTTACCAGCCACTCCCGGTGACGTCCGCGCCGCCGGCCTGGGCTCGGCCGACCACCCGCTGCTGGGCGCCGCCGTCTCCCTGGCCGGCGGCGACGAGCGGCTGCTGACCGGCCGGCTGTCCCGGCGCACGCACCCGTGGCTGAGCGACCACGCCGTGCTCGGAACCGTGCTGCTGCCGGGCACCGCGTTCGTCGAACTGGCCGTGCGCGCCGCCGACGAAGCCGGCTGCGACTTGCTGGAGGACCTCACGCTCGAAGCGCCGCTGGTGGTGCCCGAGCAGGGCGGCGTCGCGGTTCAGGTGTGGGTCGGCGCGGCCGACGGCACCGGCCGCAGGCCGCTGACGGTGCACTCGCGCCCCGAGGACGACGCCGACCTGCCGTGGCTCCGCCACGCGACCGGCTTGGTCACCGAAGGGTCGGGAGAGGCGGGCGCCTCGGCTGCCGACCGGGCGCTCACGGTGTGGCCGCCGGCGGGCTCCGAGCCTGTCGGCCTCGACGGCTTCTACGACCGGCTGGCCGCCCTCGGCCTGGCCTACGGACCGGCGTTCCGTGGACTGCGGAACGCCTGGCGCGCGGGCGAGGAAGTCTTCGCGGAGGTTGCCCTCCCCGACGGCACGGACACCGGTTCCTTCCTCCTGCACCCGGCTCTCCTGGACGCGGCGCTGCACGCGATCGGCGCGGGCGGTGCGGGCGGCTCGCTCCTTGCCGAGGCGGACGGGCCGCTCCTGCCGTTCGCCTTTTCCGGAGTGTCCGTGCGCGCCATGGGCGCGTCCACCGTACGGGTCAGGCTGGCGCAGGCCGGTACGGACGCGGTGTCCCTGCTGGTGGCCGACGGCGCCGGCGAGCCGGTGGCGTCCGTCGAGTCGCTGACGCTGCGCGCGGTGTCGGCCGAGCAGCTCCGTGAGCGCTCCGGTGACGCGCTGTTCACCGTCGAGCGGGCGCCGCTCCCCCTGCCTTCCGACGACGCGGACGGGACCGCGGTCGCGTACGTCGCGGACATCGCCGCACTGGCTGAGGCCGACGGGTCGTCGCAGCCGGACGTGGTCGTGGTCCCGTGCCCCGACGGCCCGGACGGGGCGACCGAGGCCGAGCGGGTCCGTGCGGTCACCACCGAGGTGCTGGCGCTGGTTCAGCGCTGGTTCGCCGAGGACCGGACGTCGCGCCTCGTGCTGGTGGCGCGCTGTGACGACCTCGCGCACGCCGCGGCGGCCGGACTGGTGCGCTCGGCCCAGGCGGAGAACCCCGGCCGGATCGTGCTGCTCGAAACCGACCGCCCGCACGAGGCGGCCGTGCTCGTGCCCGGCGTCGTGCTGTCCGGCGAGCCCCACGTCGTCGTCCGCGAAGGGGCGGCCGGCGCACCGCGCCTGGCCCGCGCCGCCTCCCCGGCAACGGCGGACGCGGCCACCGGCCCTGCGGACGAAGCGGAATCCGCCCTCGCCGAGGGCGCCGCCTCCCGCCTCGGCACCGTGCTGCTCACCGGCGCCTCCGGCGCGCTGGGCGGAACCCTCGCTCGTCACCTGGTGACCGGACACGGCGTGCGCCGGCTGCTGCTCGTCAGCCGCCGCGGCGCGGACGCCCCGGGCGCCGCGGAGCTGAAAGGCGAACTCGCGGCGCTCGGCGCCGAAGCGACGTGGGCCGCCTGCGACCTCGCCGACCGTGACGCCCTCGCCCGGCTGCTGGCCGCCACCCCGGTCGACTCCGTCGTGCACACCGCCGGCCTGCTCGACGACGGCGTGATCGCCGCGCTGACCCCGGAGCGCGTGGGCGCCGTCCTCGCGCCCAAGGCCGACGCCGTGCTCAACCTGGACGAGCTCACCGGCGAGAGCACGACGTTCGTACTGTTCTCCTCCGCCGCGGGCGTCTTCGGCAACCCCGGCCAGGGCAACTACGCCGCGGCCAACGCCTTCCTCGACGCCTTCGCCCGGTACCGCCGCGCCCAGGGGCGGCCCACGGTCTCGCTGGCGTGGGGCCTGTGGGAGCAGGAGGGCGCCATGGCCGACGCCCTCGACGAGGCGGGCAGGTCGCGGATGGCGCGCTCCGGTGTCCTGCCGCTCTCCACCGAGGACGGCCTGCGGCTGTTCGACGCGGCACTCGCCTCGGACGAGCCCGTGCTCGTACCGGTCCGCCTCGACACCGCCGCCCTGCGGAACCGGGCCGCAGGAACCGTACCGGCCCTGCTGCGCGGACTCGTCCGCGTCTCCATGCGCGGCACCGCCCAGCGCGCCGCCACCGGATCCCTGGCCGAACGCCTCGCCGGGCTGGCCGGCGACGAGCGCGACGAGACCCTCCTGGAACTGGTCCGGGCCGAGGTCGCCGCCGTGCTGGGGCACTCCTCGCCCCGGGCCGTACAGCCCGCGCACACGTTCCAGGACCTGGGCTTCGACTCGCTGACGGCCGTGGAGCTGCGCAACCGGTTGTCCACGGCCGGCGGCCTGCGCCTGCCTGCCACCCTCGTCTTCGACCACCCCACCCCCGCCGCCCTCGCCCGGCACATCGGCACCGAACTCCTCGGCGAGGTCCCGGCCGCCACGCCCGCGACCCCGGCGCGGCAGACCGCGGCCGCCGCCGACGAGCCCATCGCCATTGTCGGCATGAGCTGCCGCCTCCCGGGCGGGGTGCGCTCGCCGGAGGACCTGTGGCGGCTGGTGGCCTCCGGCCGGGACGGCATCTCCCGGTTCCCGGACAACCGCGGCTGGGACGTCGACGGGCTCTACGACCCCGACCCCGAGCGCCTCGGCAAGACCTACGCCCGCGACGGCGGCTTCCTGCACGACGCGGCCGAGTTCGACGCCGGCTTCTTCGGCATCAGCCCCCGCGAGGCCCTGGCGATGGACCCGCAGCAGCGACTGCTGCTGGAGGCGTCCTGGGAGGCGTTCGAAAGCGCCGGGATCGACCCGGCGACGATCCGGGGCAGCAGGACCGGTGTCTTCACCGGCCTGATGTACCACGACTACGGCCAGGGCCCGCGCGAACTGCCCGAGGGCGTCGAGGGCCTGCTCACCACCGGAGGCTCCGGCAGCGTCGCCTCCGGGCGTGTGGCCTACGCCTTCGGCCTTGAGGGCCCCGCCGTCACGATCGACACGGCCTGCTCCTCGTCGCTCGTCGCCCTGCACCTCGCCGTCCAGGCCCTGCGGGGCGGCGAGTGCACGATGGCGCTGGCCGGCGGCGTCACGGTCATGGCCGGCCCGACGGTCTTCGTGGAGTTCAGCAGGCAGCGCGGGCTGTCGCCCGACGGCCGGTGCAAGGCGTTCGCGGCCGGTGCCGACGGCACGGGCTGGGGCGAAGGCGT
>NZ_JBVIVK010000047.1:0-15724 GCF_055595715.1 Streptomyces sp. NPDC040410 | reverse complement strand
CGGTTTCACAGCGCGGAAGAAGTTCTCCGCTATGTCGAAGCCAGGGAGGAATCGAATACCCATGCGAAATCGTAATGTTGTTTGCGCACGGCTTCGCAACGACTCGATCCGCTGCCACTGCGCGTCCGTCAGTTCACGTCGCCGCACCATAAAGTGCCCCTGCCCCGCCCGAGAGCTGATCCACCCACCGCAACAAGAGCCATCAGAAACGGCCTAGCCGTTCACCGACGTTTTTACAGCCCCGGCCCGGTCAGCTCAGCCTCCAGCCGTTGCCGGGTTTCGTGGGCAGGGTGTCGGCGAGGTAGTGCTGGATGGTGGGGGCGAGGAGGTCGGTGACGGTGTCGGCGGGGAGGGTGGCGATGTCGCCGACCTGCCAGATGTAGCGGTTCATGACCATGCCGACGATCTGGGTGGCGATGAGGCTGGCGCGCAGGGTGCGTTCGGTGTCGGGCAGGCCGTGGGAGACGACGGCCAGGACGAGTTCGGAGAACAACTGCCGCAGGCGGTGCATGGCGGCGGGTTCCTGGGCGGCCGTGAGGATGATGGAACGCAGGATCTCGGCGGAGGCGGGGTCTTCCCACAGACGCAAGGTGGCCTGCACGAACGCGCGTCCGCGCTGGTGTATGGGCTGCTCGGCGGCGGCGGCCACGGCTGCGCCGAACGCCTCGGGGGGTTGCATGACCGCTTCCAGCAGCCCGGTCTTGGTGCGGAAGTAGTAGTGGACGAGGCCAGGGTCGACGCCGGCTTCCTGGGCGACCGACCGCAGTGAGGTCGCGGCGTAGCCACGGGTGGCGAAGGATCTGCGGGCGGCGGCGATGATCTTGTCCGCCTGCTCTCCGCGCTCTCCCCGGGGACCTCGCCCAGTCACACCGCATCACCTTCCGTAACAGGTCAGAGAAGGGACTTCCCGTCCGCGACAGTTTCATCATACGCTGAAATTAGTTTCCACACGTGAGGAAATTAGGAGATGGTCATGCGCGCGTCCAAGGATGAGTGGATCACGGCGTCCGACAGTGTCCGGATCTGCGTCGATGTGTACCTGCCCGACGGGGACGGCCCGTTCCCGGCGTTGTACGCGGTAGCCCCCTACCAGAAGGACCTGCTGTACCTGCCGGCGGTGTCGATGTTCCGGTACATCGAGACCGGACCGATCGACTACTGGACCGGCCACGGCTACGCGGTCGTGATCGGCGACCAGCGCGGCACCGGCAGGTCCGAGGGGGAGTTCGAGCTGTTCGGCCCCGCCGAGCAGCGCGACTTCTACGACACCATCGAGTGGATCGCCTCCCGGCCCTGGTCGACCGGGAAGGTGTCGATGATCGGGGAGAGCGCCTACAGCGTGAACCAGTGGCTGGCCGCCGCGCAGCGCCCGCCGCACCTGACCTGCGCGCTGGTCTACAGCGCGTTCACGAACCTCTACCACGACGCCGTCTACCACGGCGGGGTCTACTCCATGGGGTTCCTCAACTTCTGGTCGACCGACCACCTCCGCGCCAGCGCCACCATCGGCGGCGGCACCCCGCCCCGGCCCGGCGGCATCACCGCCGACATCATCGGCATGACCTTGGACCGGCCCGTCGTCGACGACTGGTGGGACCAACGAGCGGTGAAGGTGGAGGACATCGATGTCCCGGTGCTCAACATCGCCTGGTGGTACGGCGTCGGCCTGCACCTGCGAGGTCAGCTCGACGGCTACGAACGGCTCAGGGGCACCGACAAGCGCCTCGTCGTGCTCGCCGGCATCGACAGCCACGAGCGCTACTACCAGACCGAGTTCCTCGACACCTACATCCGCCCCTGGTACGACCACTGGCTCAAGGGCATCGGAAACGGTGTCATGGACGGCCCGCCGGTCCGAATCCAGGTCGGCAACACCGGAAGCCAGCCGCGGGCGGAATCCGAATGGCCACCCCTGCGCGCCGTGCCGACCACGTTCTACCTGCACCCCGAATCCGCACACGCCGTCCGCTCACTCAACGACGGCAGCCTCACCACTACCCCGCCAACCCAGCCGACCGACGAGCCGACCGTCTACGACTACCCCAACCCCGAGTGGACGGTGGGCACCACCGTCATCACCGACGGCATCCCGCAGCCCACCCGCGGCATCCTCACCTTCACCACCCCGCCGCTGGAACACGACACCGAGGTCACCGGGAAGATCACCCTCGTGCTGTACGCCGAGTCCGACCGGACCGACACCGACTTCCACGTCAAGGTCTCCGAGCAGAAGGCTCTTCCGAAGCTCAAGGAGGCCCTCATGCGCAAGGTCGCCAAGAACGTACCGCCGCCCTCCGCGATGGTCACCCGCGGCTGGCTGAAGGCCTCCCACCGCACCCATCCGCCCCAGCCGATCGAGCCGGGGACCGTCGTCCGCTACGAGATCGAGGTCTGGCCGACCTCCTACCTCTTCCCCAAGGGCAGCCGCATCCGCCTGGAGATCGCCAACGGCGACTCCCCGGTCGCCGACGGCCTGTTCCACCACTACTACGGCCACCAGGTGGGCCGCGACCTCATCCATCACGACGCCGACCACCCCTCCCACCTCATCCTGCCCGTCATCCGCTGAGCCCCGACCTCTTCCAACGGAGCAACCATCGTGGCCACCGCATCGTCTGCACCGAGACCATCCGCCCGCTGCCTCACCAAAACCAACGCCCGGGTACTGCGACCGGCCGCCATCGGCGTCGCTCTCCTCGCGAACCTCGCGTACGTGCTCGTCCTCACCGACGTGGCCGGGTACGACCTCAGGACTCCCGCTGTGTTCGGCCGGCCGGCCCAGTCCATCCTGATCAGCGTGGTGATCACCGCCTCCGTCGTCCCGGCGCTGCTCGGCTGGGGACTGCTGGAGCTGCTGGAACGATTCGTCCCACGGCGGGCCATCGTCATCTGGGAGGCGCTCACGGCTCTGGTGTTCGTCGCCAGTCTTCCCTACAACGGGGCCGGCGTCACAACGTCCGACCAGCTCCTGCTGGCCCTGATGCACCTGATCGTCGGCGCGGCGGTGATCCCCGCATTCGTGAACACGTCACTACGCCGATCTTGACGCCCGGCTCTGGCCGTCCGAACAGCTCGTAGAGACATCACCGGTGTGACTGACGGCGTCTACACCGTCTGCACCGTACTTACCGCCCTTCACCAGGGCTCCCGCGTCCAGGTCGTCGCCGACGCCGGCGTCGGCATCCTGCCCGCCTGACTCGCCCACGCGAGCCACGCACCCGCCTTGGAGACCGCCATGACCATGGCCTACCTTGCCCAACCCGACCAGCAGCAGACCCTTGAATGGCTCGACGGCGGGCTGTTCACGATCCTGCTCGACAGCCAGGCCACCGAAGGACAGCTCACCGTCGGACGGTTCGACATCCACAAGGGCGAGGCCCCGCCCTTCCACCTCCACACCCGCGAGGACGAGGTGTTCCTCCTCCTCAAGGGCGAGGCACTCGTGTGGGTCGGAGACGAACGCCACGAACTGTCCGAAGGCGGCGTCGTCTACCTGCCCCGCAACATCCCCCATGGCTACCGCATCACGTCCGACCATGCAGACCTCCTCCTCATCACCACCCCCGCGGGCATAGAGGAAATGTTCCGCCATGCCGGACGCGACGTCACCACGCCCCGCCCCGACGGGTTCGAGATCACCAAAGACAAGCTGGCCGAGGCCGCCGCCCTGCGCGGCAACCGCATCATCGGACCACCCCGCTGACCATCCACCCGCACCACGTCCACCCGCACCACGTCCGCCCCCACCCGCCGTCCCGCACCCACCGCGGACGGACCGGCGCTTCCGGCGGCGCTGCCCGGGTTGCGATGGCTCACCACCTCACCGTTCACCCGCTGCGGGAAGCGGACTCTCCCGCAGTACCGCGGCCGCCACGAGGGGACTGGCTGCACGAGCACCGCCGTGGCGCCTGCTACCGGACCCTCCCGCCGGAGGACCAGGGGCGCGCCATCGAGCACGAGCAGCCGGACCTCACCACCGAACAGCCCCGAAAGGCAGGGCCCCACCACATCGACAGGAGGCCCCGCCATGGCCAACCTTGCCCTCCTCTACCCGATCGGCACCGCTGTCGGCGCTACGTACGCGGCCGCCGCATGGGCCTGGCGCCGCTTCAAGGCCGGGGCCCGGGCGGGCGTGTACCCGGGATCCCCGAAACAGCAGGCCGCGCTCGGTCGGTCAAGGACCGCACCGCACCCCAGTTCACGTACGGGCCCTACCGGCCGACCGCGACGCAGGCCGCCCACGACGAGCGGGCTCTGGACACTCGGCGGCGAGGCCGCCCACCCCATGACACCAACACCCCACAAGGAGGAGGTGAGCACCATGACCACCCTCATCGCAGCCGCTGTGACGAAGCCACCGCCCTGCGCGGCCACCGCATCATCGGACCACCCCGCTGACCATCCGGCCCCACCCGCCGTCCCGCATCCACCGGGGGACGGCCCGCCACTCCGCTCGGCGTGGCGATCCCCGCGTTCGTGATCACGTCACTGCGCAGATCCTCAAGCCCGGCTCAGGCCGTCCGAAGAGTCCGTGGTGCCCGCCTGCGCACCTCCAGTTCCTCGACCTCGAGACGGCGTCGAGCGCTTCAAGTACGCGCCGTCCCGTCGTGCAGCAGGAGCGCGGTATCGCCTGCGCACGCCGCGGCCGGATGCACCCGGACCCGCCGGGGGCAGGCTGCTGCGGGGTCGTCCCCCGGGGAGGCGATCGCGGCGCCGCAGGAGTGCGCCCGACCGACGTCGGCCGCCCGCTGAACACACCACCGTCCCACCCGAACCTTTAGCTGCTGCCATGAACTGTCTTCGGAATCGGCGACCTGAGTAGTCAATACTCTCGATATCCGCAGCACGATTGGCTTCATTGGCAGCAGCTGACCACGTTGACGCGACAGGATTCCATGACCGCCGCCGATCAGATCGCTGCCTGGGCCATCCTTGGATCACTCATGGTGTTCCTCTCACTGCTAGCCGCCATGATCCTTCTCGGAGTCATTCAAGAGGCAGTCAGGAAGCTGCGCGACAGGGGCGAGCGCCCCTGACCCGAGTTCGGCGACATCGGCAACCGTGGTGTTGAGCCTGGACAAGGTGGCATCCGCACCCCCGGCGCCCCTGCCGAGTCACATAGCGCTGCGTTCCTTCGTCGCCCGGCATGACGCCCTCCGCAGCGGCTTCCACGTGGAGGGGGGTGTCCTGTGACGATGGCTACTCCCCCGCCCCGCGGTCGCCACGCGGCCGGGCAGCTTCTTGGCCCACTGCGCCAAAGAAGTCGACGGCGTCTCGCAAGAACGTCTCGACGCCCCCGCGTTGGTGTCGCTGGCCTTGATGTTGAACTGGTAGCGGCCCAGGAAGTTGATGTGCCGGTCCTTCAGCGGCGGCAGTCGGGAGCCGTCCTCGTCCTTGATGTCGTGGCCCGCGGCGCGGAGTTGGGCGACGGCGGCGTCGAGGTAGCGGGTGTTCCACAGCACGACGGCGTTGAGGACGAGACCCAGACTGGCCAACTGGTCCTCCTGGCCCTCGCGGTACGCCTGACGGATCCGGCCCCAACCGCCGTGGCAGATGGGCGGGCCAGGCGGTGGCGGGACTCCTGAACGGTGAGCTGCCGGTTCATCAGGCGCCGGTAGGTGTCGTCGGCCGGGTCGACCAAGGCGGGCAGGTGCATGGTCTTGTCGATGCGGCCGTACTCGGCGAACGCGGCCACAGCGGGGTGGCCCTCACGGCCGAACATCCGCAGCAGGTCGTAGGCGCGGACCTGGTTGCTGACGAGCGAGCCCCGGCCACCCGGAGCATGTCCGGCCAGTGCGTCGCGATCCGCTTGAGGCCACGTTGTTGCAGGCCACGGCCTCCAGCGGCCCGTACCCGGAGGACGATCCCTCGCCTTGGAGCAGCTCGCCCGGCCAGACCCCTTGGTCCTGAAGGTCGCGGAAGCCGGCAGCCCGTCGCCCCACATCTGTGCCAACGATTCGGGACTGGGCGGCGATGAGCGCGCCGTTCACTGCGGCAAGGGTGTCGGCGCGCACGTAGTTCTGGTCGACGTGAGACAAGCGCGAGCGGGTCAGCGCTTTGTTCTCCGGGTCGACGACCGGGGTCAGGCCGATGTTGCAGCTCTGCGAGACCAACAGCGCTACCAGGGAGACGAGCAGGCCCTCCAATGCGGGTGCCCCGGTCGGAAACGTGGCCGAAGGCGTCGAGGAACCCGGTCCAGACGGATGCGAAAACTGCGGACCGGTCATCGTCCACGCGCGGGGGCACAGTGAAAGCCGATTGTGCTGAGCATGAGCCGTGACCTCGCTCCGGCACCAGGAACCGTGCCAGTGGCCTTTGTGATGGTCCGCATCGGAACGGCGGAAGACAACCGTTCACTTACCGGCCGTAACGGTCCCGATCCACCGCCGCCGCCAGCGCCGCCGCGAGCGCCTTGGGGTCGGCCAGCAGCGACTCCAGGGTGACCGCCACCGCCTCCAGGGCCTCGAGGTCGTAACCATGGGCGCAGAACATGCCGGCCTCGGAGTCGAACGAGATGCGCCGCAGCAGCGACTCCTGTCGCTCGACGAGGGTGGCGTGCACGGCCGACTGCCAGTCATGGCCTGTGCCTGCGCGCCCGTACATGGCGAAGACGTCGTCCGTGTGGCAAACCTCGTCCGGGGTGTAGACCACCGAGCTGCTGGATTCCCCCTCGACGCTGGATTCCCCCTCAACGAACGTGACGTTCGGGAACCGCGAGAAATCGGGTCGTCCGGACGTGGCCACGGGCGTAGCTCCCCCATCCGATATCCCCCGGGGACGAGAGGCGGTGTGTCGGCCCGCTGGGCCTGCCCAGTCGTAGAGATCGAGGGACACGGCGATCACCACTCCTGCGTCGTCACGCCACGCACTGCCGCGATACCGGCCGTCGCCGAGTCCGGTCCTGGCAACGACCCCGCAGTCGTCAACGACCGTCGCACGTGATGAGCCCGCGGCTGTGAGCCGATCGCCGACGGTCTCCACCAGTTCTGGGTCCGTGACGCAGATCCGATCGGAGTCACCGATGTCGAAGGACCCCGCCATCCCCGAGTCGACCAGCACATCGAACCTGTCATCGGGGATATGACCAAACCTCGCGGAATGGCCGTCGGCCCACATCCGCAACTCCGAAACCCGCGGACCCCACTCATCCCGATCAGCCACGAACGAGAACACCCGCCACGTCCCCACCTGCGCCGGCAGAGTCACCCCATGGACGCGATCGAACTCCGGAGCAAGCTCCTCAAGGTAGCAGGGGTCCGCCACCCGCAGGGCTCCGCTCGTCACCTCGAAGGTGCCCACGTCGTACCTGGTCCCCGGTGGGGTCGCGCCACCCTGATCGAGGAGGACAGCGAGATCGGAACATCCCAGGTGCGTTCGGCGACCCAGTGTGAAACTAGGCGACAGTCCGGCATCGTCCGCAACCTGGTAAAGCCGTTGCCCGAAGAAGGCCTCGGTCCGTTCCGCGTCGTCGCGGATACCCGCCAGGGCATGGAGGCGAGGGTCGGCCGACGGGGGCAGATCACGCAGCGCATGGTTGATGGCGCGACCCTGATCAACACGGAAGCGCCGATAGGTACAGAGAGTTCCCAGACGCGGACCGGGCAACGCTCCGCCGGAATCCCCCTCGACGATCTCGACTGCGTCGAACAATGGCCGCGCGACCCGCTCCGCTGCCTCCAGGTCGAGCGCGCACAGGTCGGCGAGCCGATCCCTCACCGCTGCCACGGCTGGGGTCGGACCGAACATCTGGAGCAGGTCATGGGGATCGCATACGCCATCGGTCAGCGGTTCTCCGGCCTTGACCTTGCTCCCGACGGGTACGCGCAGCACTCTGCCGCCGAGTGGGCCGAAAAGCCATCCCTGACGCGAACCCGACGAGCACCGGACGCCTCCGCCCAACGTCTCCGGCCACGACGTATCCGGCGCGTAGTCGTCTGCGGGGGCGGCCTCCTCGGTGAGCAGGTAGCCCGACCCGACCTGGTTCATGTACCCGTCGAAAAGGGGGATCCACGCGGCACACTCAGGCGGCCTCGCCAGGAGGATGTCAGCCACCGCCTCGGGCTCACTTGTCGCCGCCACCGACCGTACGAGTTGCTCGACATCCCGCGCCGACAGCCCGGACCCGGTCAGAACACGCGCAAGGTCATCCACCACCGAGCGCGATAGAACCGACCCGCCGCAACCCGGGCCATCCACATTCCGATCATCAGACATGGCCCGCACGGTACCCACACCCACCCCCACACCACGCCCCACAGGCCACCGCCGCAGCACAGTTGAGTACAACTACCTATCCGCTCCTCGCACATGCGGGGATGTTCCCTGGTCCGAACGCTCCGGCCGCCCCGTCGGCCACTGCTCCCCGCGCGTGCGGGGATGGTCCCTCCGGGTGGAGCTTGCCGAGGAACTCACGGTAGTGGCCTTCCAGACCGTCCCATGACGCGCCCCCTACGGGTCGGACATAACGCCATGGTATGTCCGACCCGAGTGGGGCTGGCAGTTCTGGATTCGAGAGATCCCGAGAACCCGCCTGATGTCACAAGCGCAGCAGGCCTTCCCTGATCCGCTCCAGCAGGGCTACGGAGGGCCTGTCGTCGTGCCCGTACAGGTGACTGTGCACGCGGACGTGGGCATCCATCGACAGATCGGCGACCAGTACTTGGGCCACCCCGAGCGGCACTGGAAGCATGGCGGCGATCTCGGCGATCGAGCGCGGGTACTGGCACAGTTCCACGATCGCTCGGCGCTCGAAGTCCAAGGGCGCGGTCAGCGCCGCGGGCGCCGCCGACACGAGTGTCTCCAGCCGCAGTTGATTGCTCACCGGGCGAGTGCGGCCGCGCGTCACGATGAACGGCCGGACCACTTCCCCGGCTTCGAATGCATCTTCGGCAGGCTTCATCGCGCCGCGGCCAGATCGGCCTGCCCGGACAGCAGCCGCCCGGGCAGGAGGACGGAGGCAGTCACCCCGGCCATCGGCGAGGGAGCCAGCCACACTCGGGCGCCGAGCCCGACGGCCAGTCGGCCGACGACATAGTGGCCGAGCAGCTGGGTTCGCCCCACCAGGAAGCTCTCCTGTCCGGACAAGCGCCGGTTCGCCGTGGCGAGCTCCGCTTCGGAGAGTCCGCCGCCGTGGTCCACGACGGCGATCACGTAGTCCACCCCGTGCCCTTGGGCGTAGAGCTCCACATCGGTCTCGGGGGATGAGGCGGCGAGGGCGTTCTCTATCAACTCCGCGAGGAGGTGTGCCACTTCGGATACGGCGCCTCCGTCGAGCAGCGCAGGGTCGGTGTGGCGCAGCAGGACCCGCCGGTAGTCGTCCACCTCGCCGAGGGCGGACCGCAGCACATCGCCTATCGGCACCGGATCCGCCCAGCGGCGCGGGCTGCGCTCCCCTGCCAGAACCAGCAGGCTCTCGGCGTTGCGCCGCATCCGGGTCGCCAGGTGGTCCAGTTCGAAGAGGTTGGCGAGGATCCCCGGGTCGTTTTCAGCGCGTTCCAGTGCGCTGAGGAAGCCCAGTTGACGGCTCACCAGCTCCTGGTTACGGCGCCCGAGGCTGGCCAGGGATTCGGTACTGTTGCGCTGCAGGACAGCCTGATCGACGGCGAGTTGCAGCGCGGTGTCCGCGACCCGGTCCAGCGCGCCAGCCACGTTGGCGATCTCGTCGCCGCGCGCGGCCAGCTCGGAGCCGGCGAAGCCCTCGGTGAGCTCGGCCGGATCTGCCTGGTGCTGTGCTTCCCGCACCCGTGCTACGGCCTTTGGCAGGGTGAGGTCGGCGAGACGGTGGGCCTCTTCGGTGAGCGCGTGCAGTGGCCGCAGGATGGACCGGGTCGCCGCCAAGGCCAGGCCGGCCGCGCCGGCGATCGCCAGGAGGGCCAGGACCGCCCCCAGGAGGAGCTGCCGCAGTGCGTCCGAGCGCAGCTGTTCGGCGCGAGCGCTGCTGTCGTCGGCGACACGGATCTGCACCTGGTGCAGGCCGTCCACCAAAGCGGTGGCGGGCTGCCACCAATCGGCCGGAGTGACCGGCAGCTTCTTGGCATCGTGCGCGGTCAGTACACGTTGCTCCATGCGCGCGACCGCGACTGCGGACTGGTTGCGCAGCACGGCGTCCAGCGCGTGAGTCTGCGCCGCTGTCGCGGTACGTGGCACCTCGGCAAGGGCGTCGCCCTTGGTGCCCAGCAGCGTGATGAAGGTCCGGTAGTCGCGATCGTTGAAGGACCCGGCAGCGAGGATCCCGTTGAGCGTGCCGCGTTCCAGCGCGGCTGCTTCAGCCCCGTCGCCGAGCTTGCGCAATGTGGCAAGGCTGTCCGTGAGTTGACGGTCTTCCAGCTCCGTACCGCCGCGAAAGGCCGCGTCGGTGAGCGCGGTGATGGCGTGGGTGTAAAAGGCGAGTGCCTCGGCACGACTGACGCTCCCGCTGTCGGCCTCGCCGCGTACGGTGGCCAGGCCGCCCAGCTGGGTCAGAGCGTCGCGTACAGCGCCGACGCCGGGCGAGTTCGCAGCGAGCTGCCGGTCGAGCGCGGTACGCGCCTGGTCGGAGGCCTTGCGTTGGGTATCCACCCGGCTGCGGAAGCTTTGGTCACCGCCGAGCAGCCCCGCAGTCAGGCCGCGCTCCCGCTGCAGCTGGTGGACCAACTCCTCGGCACCGAGGACCAGGACGACCTGGTCGCGGGTGCGCCCCGCTGCCCCGTAGTGGGAGGACTGCGTGATGGTTCCCATTGTGGCGACCACCACAAGGGCGCAGGTAGGCAGCGCCAACAGCAGTGGCAGTCGGCCGCGGATGGTGCGTGGTAGCGCCCGCGCCGTGAGGGCGGATAGGCGTGTTGGCTTGCTGGGCACGGTTTTGGATGTCCCCCCTTGGCACATGGCCGGACACAGGTGGCCGCGGTCATCGACGCGATGTGCGGCCCCGCCGAGCCTAGGGAGCCGGGATTGCCCTGGTGTTCCGGCCCGCTCATTCGGCCCGGAACTACCCAGGGAGACATGGGAAATTGGCCAGTCAGCGTCCGGTAGCGCACCCGTAACGTAGAGCGGTGCGCGCTTCAGTGGTCCACTGCGAGTCACCAGGCTGAGGCGACGCCAACGCCAACACGATGGCGGACGCCCGCGATCACGGAGTCGCAAGCACACGGCCTGCTCGCATCGGTCACCAACCCGCAGGCCCGAACGGGTTACCACGTCCGGGACGTCTTCACCGTGGACCGGGGCAGGAGACGTGTCACGTGCCCGAACGGGATCGCCAACCGCGTGACCGCGGCACCTTGCGCTTCGGCCGGCGCGTCTGGTCCCCGCCGGTCCGGCGAGTAGGAGGCCCGCTCCCCCGGCGGGTGCCCCTGCGCCTCTTCGTAGTCGGCCACGAGGACGGACATCGCGTCCGCGATCTGCTGACGGCGGGTCGACTGCCAGCCGATCAGCCGCTGGTCGATCCCTGCGTTGTGTGACCTGTAATCGTGTCTCAGCGGGTTGGTGTCTCACACGAGCCGACGGCTGAACGCCAACGGTCCAATCCAGGGGCTCATCCTGCTGTCATCCTGCTGTCATCCGCGCGAGCTCCGCAGCCGCGGCAACAGGGTGGCCCGCCTTCGCCAGTTCCGCCACGCGCCCGGACAGCTCTGCCAGCGGGCGGCACAGGTCGTCGTGGACCGCTTCGCTGCCCCGTGCAAGGGCCAGATGCAGGGCGGTGATCCCGGTCTGCGTCCACCCCTCGCCGTGCTCCCGCAGCCAGTTTCGCGGATCCCCGACGAGGTGCCGGAAGGCGGTGTCGTACAACAGGTGGCTTTCCAGCGCGAGCCGCCAGGCGACATCCGGGTCACCCTCCGACTGCCGCAGGCCCGCTGCCAGTTGGCCCAGGCGCCGGGCATACGGCGCTGCCGCCTCCGGATGCGGCAACCGGCCCGTCACCGAGGCGGACTCGCCGGAGGCGAGAGCACGGTGCAGGGCCTCGACGGGCTCGCCCAAGGCCGCTCCCGCTCGCAGAACCGCCTCGCCGAGAGTGACCGGTACCCCGTCGGCCAGGATGCGCTCCTGGGCCGGTACGGCGGCCGGATCGAGGGAGGCCGCCCGGGCGAGCAGTGGCGCTGCCTCGGCTGGGCGGCCCGCAGCGCGCAGGTGCACGCCTGTGCGGGCCAGCGCACCCGCGAGGTCGCCCCAGCCCTGCTCGGCGGTACTCAGCGTGAAGCCGTCCACGGCCAGGGCGTGGTCCCAGTTGGCACGGGCGGCTTCGATCCTGGAGGCGACCGCCGCGGCCATGTCGGTGGCGTAGCCGATGTGCGCGTCGGGTTCGGCGATCAGGGTGTCGATCGCGTCCTGGTACCGGCCCAGGGCCTGTCCGGCACAGAACAGGGCCTGGTCCGGGTCACCGTGCTGTGCCTGCACGACCGCGACCAGGCTGAGCAGGCGGGCGAAGTCCAGCGAGAGGGGAGGCCCCGCGGTCTGCAACCCAGCTCCTGCATACGCCTCCACGGCCAGGTCGGTGTCGGTGAGGGCGGAAGCCGCGTGCCCGGCGGCGGAGTGGGCCACGGCGCGGCGTGCACGGACATCGCCGATCCGTATCGCCAGCTCCGGTGCCGCGAGCCCGGATCGCTCGTAGCGGCTCTCGCTCTCATCGAGTGACGACAGGGCCTCGCCGATCAGGTCCACGGCGGTCTGCGAGGACCCCATGGAGTACAGCAACGACGCGAGCTGTTCGTTCAGCCGCGGTTCGTCCGGGCGGGCGTCCAGCTCCGCGCGCAGGACCCCTGCCGCCCGGCCGTGCTGGTCCAGCGACCGCAGAAGCAGCCGTCGGCGCTCCGCGCCTTGGGCTCGCTGAGCCTGCGCGCGGGCCTCCACCCCTTCCCAGTAGAGCTCGTGCACCCGCGACTGCCAGCCGTCGGCCGACGAAGCCATCAAGTCCCCCCTTGCCGACTCTCAAGGCGCCCCACCCTACTCGAACACACGAGCGTCCGAGGGTCTTCTGTGGCCCGCTCACCGACCTCGATGGCGTCCCCGTGCCCTGCTGCGGCCGCGACGGTACCGACGTGTCGGATAACCGCGGGAGCCGTGGGGTTCGGCAGGCTACCGTGAATGCCACGGTCGTTGGCGCTGTTCGTGGAGCTACTGCCGGATGCGGGCCGTTCGACAGCGGCCACCACATGGAACCGGTCCGCAGAGCCGGCCTGGACACGGAAAGGCGGACAACCCTTGAGCTGGTCGATGTTCAGGTTCCGCGAGCACTGGGCACACGCGCACGACGTCCAGCAAGAGACGTTCATGGCGTTGGCGGCGATGTACGTCGAGGCCAATCCCACCTACCGCGCGGTGCCGTGGCTGCGCGAATGGCAGGCCTTCTGGCTGAGGTCGATCGGGCGGCAGCCCAACGGTCTCACGGACGTGTGCGCCGACGACTATCTGACCGACGACGGGCGTGTCGCGCAGTTCCGGGAATTCCTGCGCGACTACCAGTCGTGGCTGGTTGCCTCGGAGGGACCGTTGGACACGGCGGCCGGGCTGAGCGCCGACAAACTCGTCAAGTTCACCCAGACCGTCGATGCCGTGCTCGCCGGCGACGACACGCACCCCACGGTTCAGCTGATCCAGCAGTGAGGAGCCTGCCGCCGCTGCCCGGAAGGGGTGTGATCTGTCCAGCTGTCCGGGGCGTGTCTGTCTCTTCCGAGTCGGTGTTGGGTGGGCAGGACGCTCACGTTCTCGGTCCTGTCTGTAGCCGTCCGCGCAAAGCGGTGTTCTCGGCTTCGAGTTCGGCATTCCTCAAGGCGAGCACCTGGATCTGGTTCGCGTAGGCGGCTCCGGCCACCCGGAGGTCGCGGACGTCGGCCGCGTGTTCCTGCCGGAGTTTGCGCTCTGCTTTCCTCAGCCGGTGATCTCGGAGCGGAGCTCTTCGACCTGGGGCCGGCGGATGTCGGGGGCGGCAAGGACCGCCTTGATGACCGACGCGACGGGCGAGCGGTGAAAGAGGCGCGTGACACACTGGCTTCGTCGCAGATGTTCATGACGGTCAGTGGCCCGTCGGTGGCCTCGCTCAGACCGTGCATGAGGTTTTCGAAGGCCTGCATGAGCGCCTGGTGTTCACGGCGCCGGCCTCAGCCGCCTTCACCCTGGCCTTCGGATCACCAGCGAGTCCCTTGCGCACAGGTCACAGGCCTCATCAGCAACCGGCGTTCGCTCCGCAGGCATGCGCGTCGCAGCCAAGGCGCCACCCCGGCCGGCCAAGGAAACCGGCGCCCGCCAGCTGAGCCCTGCTCCCCCGCGTCGCCGATATGGACGCGCAACTCACACATGCCCGCCAGCACGTCCGAGATGAACCCTTCGGGAGAACGGCCCAAAAGCAAACCAAAAGGGGGCAGTTGGACGACTTTGAACCCCCTGTCGATCTGCTGCTCACCCGGTGCCGCAGCGCCCTCAGCGAGGACGCGATGCTTCGCACGTTCATGGCAAAGTGTGGACAGGTTCACCAGCGTCTATGATCTTGCGGACGTAGTACGAATGGAGGCAACCGTGCGGCTCGATCGGGAAGGTGAACCGAGCACGATAGCCAGCCTGCTCGCCCGGTTCGGAGGCACCCGGCAGTGGCTTCACGACGAGCTGACTTTCCTGGACGAGGACGGCCAGGAAGAAGCCGAACAGGCCGGGTCGGTGCGGGTCTACTCGGGAGGACTGTCCACCAACGAGCCGATCGAGACCGCTGACGGTCCGTTCGTGGTGGTCGTCGACGGCGACCTCACCACGACCGACTACGTCCGCCTCAGCACGGACGACTACGTCCCAGGGCTGGTTGTCGTCACAGGCGCTCTGCGCGCGAGAACACTGTGGTTCGAGCTTGGAGCCCGTGTACTGGTGGAAGGGTCGGCCGTCATCGCGGAGGCATGCTTCGGGACGGGAGGCGATCGTAATGCCATGCTCCACATCAGCGGAGAGCTGGACACGTCCCTGCTCGTCCTCGACGGCTGTACGCCGGTGTTCGCAAGGGGTGGCATCCGATCACTGATCTACGGCGGCGCGGGCTGGTGGAAGACGCTGGAGCCAGACATTCCCACGAGCGCTGAAGTCGAACGCTACTTCCGACAAGACCTGCTCGATGACTACGGAATCCTCGACTGGGACCGGGCGTTCGCGGCGGCTCGGGCGGGCTCGCCGTTGCTACTTCCCGGCGTGGAGGAGTCCTTCCCCGAACGGCTGGAGGCTCGCCCCGCCGTCAGCGGGTACCAGGTCGAGTAGCTGAGAGGAACTCGCCTCCTGGCTATTCGACCTGGGCGCAGCCCCGGGCGGCTGGGGCCGGGCCGACATGTCGCCGGGGTCACCGCTGCCCAAGTCCGCCACGTGGTCGAGGACCTCATCGACATGGGCCGTTGGAAGGCGGGCGACCTCGATATCCTGATCGTCTTCGACGCCGGCTACGACGCTCCGCGCATGGCCTGTCTACTGGAAGGACTGCCGGTGGAGTCCTCGGGGCGGATGCGCACGGACCGCGTGATGCGCAAGCCGGTCCCGGTGCCGTGGATCTCACCGCCCCAGGGCGGGGTGCCGGGCTGAACGGTGCTGCCCACGGACGCGCGCCCGAGCACGGCAAGGAGTTCCGCTTAGCCACGCCCGGCACCTGGCGCGAACCCGATCCGCGATGGTGCAGGTCACGCTTCGATCTAGGGAGCGTATTTGGTTGTGATCAAGCGGTGGCTCGTGTGAGGTCCTTGATCCAGATCATTGAGGCGCGAAGGTGGAGACCGGCGAGGTAGCT
>NZ_JBVIVK010000046.1:0-20777 GCF_055595715.1 Streptomyces sp. NPDC040410 | reverse complement strand
AGCTACCTCGCCGGTCTCCACCTTCGCGCCTCAATGATCTGGATCAAGGACCTCACACGAGCCACCGCTTGATCACAACCAAATACGCTCCCTAGTAGGACTTGGTCTGGTTCGTCTGGGTGTGGGTATGTCGCGGTGGCAGGTGGGGCAGGCGCCGGCCCAGAGCGCGAGGAGTGTCTGCAGTTCGTGGACGACTCGGTAGAGGCTCAGTCCCTCACCCCGTCTTTTGGGTCGTGTGCCAGCCGTTGGAGGGTGCAGAAGGCGTGGGCGGCGGAGACAAGGGTGACGTGGTGGTGCCAGCCGTTCCAGGTGCGGCCCTCGAAGTGGGCCAGTCCCAGTGCCTGTTTCATCTCGCGGTAGTCGTGCTCGATGCGCCAGCGCAGTTTGGTCAGCCGGACCAGAGTGGCCAGCGGCATCCCGGAAGGCAGGCTGGAGAGCCAGAACTCACCGGCTCGCTCTCACCGGCCGGCCATTCGGCCAGCAGCCAGCGCTCGGGCAGCTCCGGATCGCCGGCGGCCTTGCGGATGCCTCGCCCGGCCGGCCGGACCCTGAGGGCGACGAACCGCGAGTACATGCGCCTGAAGCCGCTTCGGCCCTTGCCCGGACGGGATCCCTCCCGCCAGGACACTGGCCGAGCAGCCGCCTTCCCGGCCGCGATGACGAGGTCTTTCATGGTCTGTGGCCGGTCGGGATACTGCACTTGCGGTGGCCGGCCGGTGCCCGCGTAGTCGGGCTGGACGGGCCGGGCATCGGCAGGGTGAGCGCTGTGGCGGCCGGAGACGCCGACCGCGTGGGGCAGGTCGCGTTCCTCCAGGCCGCTGCGGAAGGCGGCGGCGTCACCGTATCCGGCGTCCGCAACGACCAGGGGAACAGCGACGCCCCACGATCGTGCTTCGTCGATCATGTCCAGAGCCAGCTGCCACTTCTCCACGTGTCCCGCCTGGGCGGGGATACCGCAGCGGCCGCGGCGGGCGACCTTGTCGGGGTCCGCCTCGGGCGAGGCCGGGTCCCAGCCTGCCGGCAGGAACAACCGCCAGTCGATCGCGGCCGAGGCACGGTCGGTGGCCAGGTGCAGCGACACTCCCACCTGGCACTTGGTGACCTTGCCCGCGGTGCCGGTGTACTGCCGCGACACGCAAGCCGAGGCGTCCCCGTTCTTGAGGAACCCGGTGTCGTCGACGATCAACGCTTCCGGCCGGATCGCGTCCTGCATCGTCCAGGCCAGGCGGGCCTGCACGTGCGCCGGATTCCACGGACTGGAAGTCACGAAGTGGGCCAGTGCCTGCCGGTTGCCGTCCTCGCCCAGTCTCGCCGCCATAGGCTCCACCGACTTGCGTCTGCCGTCCAGCAGCAGTCCCCGTACATACACCTGACCCCACCGCCGCTGGTCAGCACGGAAGAACCCATCGAACAACTCCGCCGTGAACGCCTCCAGATCCTCCCGGACCAAGGCCATCTCCCCAGGTGTCACACCATCACAACGACACCCACCACCCAACGGACACGCCACTCACAACTGAAGCTGACCAAGCCCTACTAGTGCTGTGACCGGGAAGGTTCGCCGGGTTCAAGAGCGCGCAGATCGAGGTGCAGGCGGACTTTGAGGTCCGGCATCGAACATTTCCCTCTCACCGTCGGGCTTTCCTGATCGAGGCGGGTCCACGGCGCCGGGTCGACTCGGCCGTAGAGATGGTGCCGGTCGGTATGATCAGCTGCCATGCCCAAGGTGCGTGTGCCGTTGTTCTATGAAGGTCATGTCGTTGGTTGGGTCACAGAGCCCAAGGTGGACATGTGGTTCACCTACGGGCGCTGGGAGCAGGCAGATACTCCCCTCGCGACCGTGTTCGTTGAAGCGGTACACGCCGGTCACGAACCGACCGTCAGGTTCGATTCCTTGTCGGGCGGAGAATTCCTTGCGATGAATTTGGAGAACGAGATCCTGGAGGTGCGGTCGGTCCCGATCGGCTGAAGGGGTGCCTGTCCAGGCGTTGGATGGCCAACGGCTGGAGTTACGCAGCCCTGGCGGGTGGGCGTCCGCCCCAGCGGATGCCCTTCTCGCTGCGGATGCGGGCGCGCTCTTTGCGTTGGGCGGCCAGGATGTCGGGGTGGCGGGCGTTGGCGTTGCGCCAGCGCAGGTATGCGTGCAGTTTTCGTGTCTGGACTGTGTGGTTCGGATGGTGGGAGTTGGCCAGGGTGAACTGCCGCAGCGGCCCGAAGTGCGCCTCGATCGGGTTGGCCCAGGAGGCGTTGGTCGGGGTGAAGCACAGCTCGACCTTGTTCTTCTGCGCCCACCGGCGGATCTTGGTGCCCTTGTGGGCGGAGAGGTTGTCCAGGATCACGTAGATCGGGGCGCCGTCCGGGCGGGCGGCCCGGACGGACCTGAGCGCGGCCAGGCTGTTGCCCGCTCCCTTGCGACGCCGGTTGACGCCCCACAAGGTGTCGTCGCCGATCGAGTAGCAGCCGTGGAAGTAGGTCACGCCGTGGGTGCGGTGGTAGGTCGCCGGGACCCGGTCGGGGCGACCTTGCCCAGCCCAGCACGTTCCCCCGTGGGCGGATGCCCAGCGGGCCGAACTCGTCAAAAGCGAATACGCGGTCGGGGAAGTTCTCCAGAACGTACTCGATCCGGTCGAGCTTGGCGTCACGCTCGGGGTCGGTGGACTCCTTCCAGGTCTTGGTCCGCTGGAAGGTCACGCCGCGGCGGGCGAGCAGGCACCGCAGGGCATCGCGGCTGATCCGGATCACCCGGCCGTGGACTTTGCGCAGGTAGGCGACGAGTTTCCGTAACGACCAGCGGGTGAATGGCTGGCCGAGCCTGGCCGGGCGGGTGGTGGCCGTCGCCACGACGAAGTCTTCGTCGTCAGGGCTGAGCAGGCGGGGACGGCCTCCCGCCCACTGAGGGTCCAGGCAGGCCAGCCCGATCTCGTTGAACCGGTGGATCACATCGCGCACGGTGTCCTCGTCGGCCTGGACCAGCTGGGCGATCACCGGGACGCGGTTCCCGCCGGCCGAGGCCAGCAGCATCATTGCGCGTCGGTAGCGCACCGAGCTGGTACTGCCCCGACGCACGATCTGCTGCAGCTTCTGTCCTTCCTGGTCGGTCAGTCGGCGTACTCGGACAGGCTCAGCCACCGCGCCTCCAGTGATCGGATCGGATGTCACCGCACATCCAACCGCCACGACCACCAACCCGGCGAACCTGTGCGGTCACAGCACTAGCAAGCTGCGGAGGACCCCGCCTTGACACTCGGGCATGTGCACGCGACTTCAGGTATCCGTGTATGCGACTTCGGACATTGACACCAAGCTCGGCCCCCGCCAGGTCAAGCTAGCCCGGGAGATGTACGACTCAGGTGACTACACCGTCCAGCAGATCGCCGACGAGTTCGGCGTCACGCGCCCCACCATCTACCGCCACCTGAACAGAGTCCTGCCCCAGCAGGCCGCAAACACCCTATAGCCCCAGGATCGCCGCAGCTCAGGGGCTACTCCGTTGTTTTTCCGGCGGGTACTACTGGGACCCCGTCTCTGCCCGAGGGGCGCTTTTTGCTGTAATCAAGAAGAGTCGGAGCGGCTGCCGCCGCCGGTCTGACAAGATCAGTGTCTGCTGTCATCCAATCGAGGCGTTTGACAGCGAACCCAGTCGTACGAGGTGACCTGCTGGGGGTGCTGGGTGGCCGTACCGGTCGGGGCGGATCTTGCGGGACCGTACGTCGAGTTGTCGTACGTGGATGCTGTACGCGAGTCTCGGCGGCGTCCGCTTCGTGAGCGTCACTTCCCAGGCTGGTACTGGGCGGCGACGACCGGGCGGCATGTCGGTTTCGAGTCACGGCTGGAGCGGGACCGCGGCGGCCGAAGCCACCGCGAGACGGTCAGGCGGCGGGCTGCCGGCCCTGGTTGTCGAGGTGGCAGCGGACGGTCAGGCGTCAGGGTCGACTTCGGGGTGCGTGAACCGCATGGGCTTGCCCAGCGACCGGGCGTAGGCGACTTCGGCTCGGGTGCTGTCTCCGATGTAGTCGCCGACTACGAGCACCTCATCAGCGAGCCGGATCTTCGCCCGGTGCAGATCGTCGAGTCGAGCCTTCAGCGCCTCGGCCTCGACAGGATCGGACCGAAGTTCGTGCGGCGACTTCATGTCACAGCCCGGTTTGACGACGATCTTTCCGGCTTTGGTCTCCCGCAGATCGGCCTCGTTCATCTCGGTCATGAAGCGGGTGGAGCCGCAGATCACGACGATACGCGGGAGGCTCAACAGCTTCTTCGCGTCGGCGAGCTTCTCCTCGGGGGTGAGCAGTTGCGGGTATGACACTGGTTCCTCCTGGTGGTGTGGTCCAAGGGGTGCCTGCGGCGACGCATCACCTTTGCCATCGAACTTAGTCGCCGCTGGCCAGAAGCTCCTCGCCGACTAAGTTCGATGGCAAAGGACAATCAGCCCGCCAGCGAACGCAGGGCACGTGGGGGCAATCGTGAGCCGGGAAGACCATGCAGAGCAGGACATGCGGATCGCCTCGGGGCTCAGCGCCGCGGCGCCGCCGTCACGCTCCTCGTCGCCGTCACCGGCGAGCACCACAAGGCTCTGTGGCTGTCCGTCGGCCGGCGGACGCGCCGTGGCTCGGCCCTGCTCGTTGAGGCGGGCCTGCGCCTGCTCACCGGCGCCGTCATGGCCATCCGGCGCGTTCTGCGCGAACAGCGGCACGCATCCTGGATCGCGCGGGCCGTCGGGGCCGTCAACGCCCTCCTGCTCTCCTGGGCCGAACCCCTCGGCCGCCCCATAGGACTCCCCCTGGCCGCCGTCCTCGGGCTCGGCGCCGGTGTCCGTTCGCCCGATGGCGCCAGCACCGGACGTGAACGCTGTCACAGGGCCGCGCCATCATGGGCGGCGTGAGCGACTACACCCACCTCGTGGCCGCCGCCGCACACGCGGCCGGCCCCTGCCCCGAAGGCCAGGAAGCCGCCTGGCAGCGCCGCGTCCACCAGCTGGCCGTCGACCTCGTCTTCACTTCCCGCGAGGTCGACCAGGCAGTCAAGGCCCTCGACCAGACCCGCCCCTTCGCCGCCTACCTGGAGAAAGTCGAGATCGAACCCACCAGCCGCCGCGGCGTGCTCACCCTCCGCCCCGACAGCGGCGGCACCGCGGAGACCATCCGCACCGAACAGCAGGACACCGAACGCGGCGATGCCATGATCAAACGCGCCCGCGAGCTCGAAGGCCGCTGGGTCCTCGTCTACCGCTACAACGAGCCCACCGCCGCCAGCAAAAAGCAGCGCGGCGACTTCAGCACCGTCCGCATGGTCGCCCGCCTCGTCGACCTCGGCGAAGGCGCCCTCGCCTTCGCCATCGCCCGCGAACTGGTCACCGCCGACGCCGGCGGCGACACCCGCCTCGCCGGCCAGGCCTGGCGCGACGCCGGACTACCCGAACGCGGCATGATCCCCGTCGCCGACGTCAACCGCGTCCGCCATGCCCTCCGCGAACGCACCACCCCCACCTGACACCTGTCCAGGCCACGCCGCCCCACCAAGCCACAAGGGGCCAAAACACCGGCCCGGACGCCCCCTCGCCGCCGATGATGGGCCACGCGCCCCCGAACGCCCGCCGCGCCGTACGGAGCGCCCACGGAGCCTCCTGTGGCTTCTGAGGCGCCAGTTGGGCGTACCGGCACCCGATCCACAGCCCTACGGCCGCGTGCGTTCTTGAAGGACGCGGCCGCGACGCCGACGGCTACGGCTGGCCGGTGAGGAATGAGGAGCCGGAGCAGTTCGCTGGGGTGACCGCACTGATGCCCGGCGCCGCAGGTGACCAACCAGCTTGTCCCACGTGGCGCAGGGCACGTTCAAGACAGGATTGCGCTGGGGAAGGTTCAGGGCAGTCATAGGGCGCCCATGACCGCCGTGAAGGGATCACCCGTGACGTCCACCGCGCCTCCCCCCATACCCCGGGCCGCAGGATCGTTTCCGCTCATCGGCCACGCGCTGAAGATGCGCGACAACCTCGGCTTCATCGACTCGCTGCGCGAGACACGGGAACCACTGGTCGAGATCATCCTGCAACCCGGGACGCGCACGATCGTGGTCCAGGACCCGGCCCTGATCCACCAGATGCTCAAGGCCCTGGGACCCAGCCTCGACAAGGGCCGGCTCTACGACAAGCTGGGCCAGCTGCTGGGCGACAGCGTCGTCACCGCCACCGGCCGCGACCACGTACGCAAACGCCGCCAGCTTCAACCCGCGTTCGCCCACACCGAGATCAGCCGGTACGTCGACCTCATGCGCGCCGAGGTGACGGCCACCGTCGCCGCCTGGGAGCGCGGGCGGCCCCTCGACGTACACGAGGCGATGGTCGGGCTCAGCCTCGACATGCTGGCCAAGACAGTGTTCGCCGGTAGCCTCGATGACGCCGTCTTCCGCCGGCTGCGCAGCGACGTGTCGGTGGTGATGAGCGGCGTCGGTTTGCGCATGATGCTGCCCGACTGGGCCGAGCGCCTGCCGCTGCCCTTCAACCGCCGCTTCGACCGGGCCCGGGCCGGGGTGCGCGCCACCATCAACACCGCCGTCGACGAACTACAGGCCTCCGGGCACGACACCGGGGACATGCTCTCCATGCTGCTGCGCACCATCGACGAGGAGACCGGCGAGCCGCTGACCGGGCATCAGATCTGCTCCGAGATCTTCCTCCTGGCCGTGGCGGGCACCGAGACGACCGCGTCCTTGCTGTCCTGGACCCTGTACGAGCTCGCCCGCAACCCCGGCATCGCGGCCCGGGTCCTGGCCGAGTTGGACGAGGTCCTCGGCGAACGGCCGGTCGCCTTCGACGACGTGATCCGGCTGCCGTACCTGGACCGGGTGATCACCGAGACCCTGCGGCTGCACCACCCCGGCTGGCTGGTCACCCGCCGCACCACCGAGGAGACCCAGCTCGGCAAGTGGACGCTGCCCGCTGGCACGGAGCTGGCCTACTGCCAGCACGCCATGCACCGCGACCCCGGGCGCTTCCCCGACCCGCTCACCTTCGACCCGGACCGGTGGACCGACGCCGCTCAGGAGCCTCCGCCGGGCGCGTTCGTGCCCTTCGGGGACGGCAAGCACAAGTGCATGGGGGACCGTTTCGCCCTCACCGAAATGGTCACGGCGCTCGCGACGATGCTCCGTTCGGTACGGCTGGAACTCGCCGAGGGCCAGGTCATCCGCCAGGTCGCCCGGCTCACCGTACGGCCGCGCGACCTGCGGATGACCGTCCGCCCCCGAGCCGGGGTCGGCCTCTAGCGCGTATCTCTTGCGGCACCACTGTCGACGGTGCCGGCGTTGCCATCCCCCTCGCGCGCGATGCCCATCAGCCTTAGCGCGGCGAAGGAAGAGGATGCCGGCCACTGGTGCGCGTCCACACGCTCGCCGTTCCAGGCCGTCTCCGGGTCGGCGGGCACCGGCGGAAGGGTTACGGGATCAGGTGTTATCTAGAGGGCGGAGCCCCTTCGCCCAGGCCAGGCCACTGATCGACAGTGCAGGCAAGTAAGGCAACTGCGACTTGGCATGTCCTCGGATGGCTACACACGCGCGAGAAGTGACAGGGGAGGTCGACGAGTTCGGGCAGTGGAACACCCGTGGGGCCGCCCCTGCACTGACAGAAGCGGCCCCACGGGCGTACGCGTCTACTTCCCGAGCCACTTACGAACGGTCATACGGTCGACACCGGCAACACGGGTGTTTGTGACACGTTGCGCTGGTACCACTCCGACATCGGAGTTGGCTCCACCCCACGGCCGGCAGACGACAGCGGGCTCGGACCACGGACTACCGCCTCTAGCTGCGTCTTTGGTGTCCGTTCGGCTGGGGTGCAGCGCCAGTACTCCGGCACGGCAGGGGCTTGTATTTCAATTAGTGCTTGTTCGGGCGGAGTTAGTGGGAGTGGACCATGACCGTGCGTCCGCCCGTCTCCGCCTTACGGGCCAAGTTCGATCGGATCCTGCCGCATCTCGACGAGCGCCGCCGTCGGCTCTACCTGGCTAGCGAGGCCGCGGCCATCGGCCACGGCGGGATCACTCTGGTTGCTGCCGCCTCCGGGACCAGTTCCGCCACCGTCGCGCGTGGCGTCACCGAGCTGGCCGGGGACCCGGTGCCGACGCGGAGGGTCCGGGCTGCGGGAGCTGGCCGCAAGCCGTTGACCGTCACCGACCCCGGCCTGCTGGAGGCTCTGGAGGCGCTGATCGAGCCGCACACCCGAGGTGATCCCGTCTCCCCGTTGCGGTGGACCACCTTGTCGCTGCGGGCCCTCGCCTCGACTCTGACGTCGCAGGGCCATCCGGTCAGTGCCGCAACCGTCGGGCGCCTGCTGCACGGCCTGGGCTATAGCCGGCAGGGCACCGTCAAGACCACCGAGGGCGCCAGCCATCCGGACCTCGACGCCCAGTTCGCCCACCTGAACGCCACGGCCACCGCCTTCCTCGACGACGGACAGCCGGTGATCAGCGTCGACACCAAGGCCAAGGAATGGCTCGGCAACCGAGACCGGCCCGGTCGCACCTGGCGGCCGGGCAGGGACCCGATCAAAGTCGACTGCCACACCTTCACCACCAGCGACCAGCCTGTCGCCATCCCGTATGGAATCTACGACCTCGCCACCAACACCGGCTGGGTCAACGTCGGGACCGACCACGACACCGCCGAGTTCGCGGTGGAGTCCATACGCCGCTGGTGGCAGCGCCGCGGACAGGTGCACCACCCGGACGCAACCCGGTTGCTGATCACTGCTGACGCTGGAGGCTCGAACGATCCCCGCCGCTGGACCTGGAAGAAACACCTGGCCGCCTTCGCCCTGGAGAGCGGCTTGGAGATCACGGTCTGCCACTTTCCGCCGGGTACGTCGAAATGGAACAAAATCGAACACCGAATGTTCTGCCACATCACCGCGAACTGGCGCGGCCGACCACTGACCAGCTACCAGGTCGTCCTCGAAACCATCGGCGCGACGACCACACGCACCGGGCTGACCATCGGCGCCGAGCTGGACACCGGCAGCTACCGCCTGGGCACCACAGTGACCCCCGTCGAGTTCCAGGCCCTGCCGATCACGCCCGACGCGTTTCACGGCGACTGGAACTACATGCTGGCGCCAGTCCCACCCCGAACGCCGCAGACGCCGGCGACCGCCCGGCGGATCGACCCGGACCTGACCACGATGCTCAGCGATCCGGCCCTGACCGGCATGCCGCGGTCCGACTTCGAACGCCTGGTGGCAGTCTCCGAGCCGTACTGGGACGCCCTGGCCGAAGCGGCCTTCCAGCGACGCTTCCACCGTCCGCGCAGCTACCTCCACCCGCAGACCAGCAGCCTGGACCACTACCACCGCCTCCTGGCAGCGCTCTTACGCCGACGCAGGGCGATCACCAGCACCCTCCTGGCCCAGCTGCTGGGCGTTACCCGCACCAACCTCTCCAACCAGTTCCAAGACGGGCACCCGCTCCTGGACCTGCATCGCATCGCCGTTACACCGCTGCCTGGGGCGCCCGCCCGGACCCTTGAACAGCTTCGAGTTCGCTTGCCTGACGAGGAGCATCCGGAAGATCAACCCTGACAGTTATTCAGAAACCAGCCCCCGAAGTGCCGGTGTACTGGCGGCCGACCCCGGCCGAGGTAGTGCCCTTCTTCATGAACCCGGTGTCGTCGAGAATCAACACACCACCTGGTCCGAGCCGTTCAGCTACGTAATCACGCACATCGTCACGCACGGTGTCTGCGTCCCAGACGCTGCTGTTCAACAGTCGCTGGAAGCCGTCAGGGGTGTGGTGACCCGCCCATTCCGCGAGTTGCCAGCCGTTCTTGCGAATCGCTCGCCCCAGCAGACCGCGGACGTAGTCCCGCATCCGCCACCGCAGATCTGCCCGAGCGATCCTGCCCGCCACCCGAGCAAACACCGACTCCAACTCGACAGCCCAGCCAGCGACTTCAGTCATCCCCTCCATACCAGGACAACGACAACCGCCAGCTCAGGACACGAACCGCTGCTGGAGCACTAAATGCGTACACCTCGCCCGGCGGCCGGAATGGCCCACCGCAGGTCGCGATGATCACGGTAGAGGCTCTGCCGCAGTAAATCCGGCATTTACTGCGGCAGGTCTGGCAGTCCATCAATCGCTGAAGCTGAGGGATGCGAGCGTGGGCGCTATTACTTCACAGAGGTGGCAGGCGCTGGCCTGGTACGCCCAGCACACGCGGATGACTGTCAGCACAATCTGGTCTGACCGGCCGGGGCATTTCCGTTCCTCGATTCGCAGGCGTGGTGCGCGGGTGCGTCATCTATCTGCCTCCTACATAGGTACGCGGCAGGCCCGGGGCGATGCGGGTCACGATCTCGTAGGGGACGGTGCCGGCAGCCCGGGCCCACTCCTGTGCTGTGGGTTCTCCCCTGTCACCAGGCCCGAAGAGCACGACCTCGTCACCGGGGACGAAGCTCCAGGGCCTCCCCGGGGCCAGCTGTTGCCAGACATGCGGCGAGCCGGCGGGCCGTTGGAAGAGTCGCAGGCACAACGCGGCAGAGTGCATAGCCCACCGAATAGCTCCGGCGCGAAACAAGGAAGTGTGCCACCGATGTTCGACCTTCACCGGCTGCGCCTGCTACGCGAGCTCAAACACCGCGGCACACTCGCCGCGGTTGCCGCTGCCCTGTCCTACAGCCCCTCCTCCATCTCTCAACAGCTCTCGCAGCTTGAGGCCGAAGTCGGTGTCCCGCTTCTTGAACCCGTGGGTCGGCGCGTGCGGCTCACCCCACAGGCGGAAATCCTCGTTGCCCACACCGAAGCAGTCTTCGAACGGCTGGAGCGGGCCGAGGCGGACATCGCCACGTCCCTCATCCACCTCACCGGCACTCTGCGCATCGCTTCCTTCCAGACCTCAGCCCTGACCCTGGTGCCGATCGCGCTGGGCCTGCTGCACGACGCCCACCCCAGCCTGCGCATACATGTCACCCAGACGGACCTCGAGCACGCCCTACCCGCGCTACTAGCCCAAGACTTCGACCTGGTCATCGCCGAGGAATACCCGGGCAACCCGAACCCTCGGCCCTCCGAACTGGAGCAGGAAGACCTGTGCGACGACCCTCTGCACTTGGCTCTGCCGAAAGCAGCACAGATCGCAGATGCGATCAGCCCCACGAAGGCGCTGCACGCAATGGCGAGCCATCCACGGGTCATGGAGCCCGAGGGCACAGCCGCCCGGCAATGGGCCATGACATTGTGTCGTAACGCGGGGTTCTAGCCCGACGTACGTTTCGAGTCCACCGACCTTCTCTTCCACCTCCGCCTCGTGGAGCAGGGGTATGCCGCCGCGCTGCTACCGGATCTCGTGTGGAGTGGCAATTCCCCGAACGTCGCATTGCGACTGCTGCCTCGCGGCCATCGGGCGCGCAGACTGTTCACTGTCGTGCGTACCGGCCGGAGCCAGCACCCCGCCGTCCGTGCCTGCCGTCAAGCACTCCTGCAGGCGGTCGGCGCGCAATCAGGCTGCGCAGCGGAATAGCCCCCACGCTCGCGGTACGACTCGGGTGGGCTGCGGCGGCTGCCACAGCCCACCCGAGCTCCTGTCCAGATCAGGCAGAGTCCTGGACCAGCGGACGGCACCCTTGCTGGTTCTGCAGGGAGGCAGCACCACGGCTTTGTGCCGTCGGCGCAGCACCACGGCTTTGTGCCGTCGGCGCCGTGCTCGTGGCTAATTGTCCTGGTCAGGCTGCTTCGGCGAAGTTGTCGCGCAGCGTCGTGAAGTCGACATCGAGGTGCGGTTCGTACGCCTCGGGTGTGATATCGAGTTCGTGGGTGGAGTACTCACCGAACGGGTTGATGTGCTCGGTCAGGTACGGCGAGATGTGGGCCAGGTCCTCGGGGTCGATCTCCCATCCCTCGTCCAGCAACTGACGCACGATCTCGGCGATGTCCAGGGCGTTATGGAAGATCACCGCGTTCGTGAGCAGAGCATTGAATTTCATCGCCAGGACGAAGGCGCCCGCGATCAGCGGCGGGCGAGGCGCGGCTCTGGCCGGGGCCGCGGGTGGCGATGAGGTTCCTGGACGCCTACGACACGGCTGGCTGGCCGGGGAGGGAGACGTTCACGCTGCACGTCTACGGCGGCGGGGCAGCACCTGCGGCATCCGCAGATGCCCGGTGCCGCTGCCCTGGCCCGTACGCTCCAGGCGTCCGGACGGGGAGAGTGACAGCCCCCGTCCGGACGCCTTTTACCAGCTCCGGCCGCCGTGCCGGGGAGGTTCCCGGTGGCTTCGTTCACGTTCAGCAACAGCGTTTGTGGGTGAGTTTCAGCAGCAGTTGGTGATTACTGGGCTTGTGTTTGTCCATGAGAAATGACGGCGCTGCTTCCGGCGGGAGGCAGGCCGTGGCGCTCGGCAGCGGGTTATGAGCTGAGGCTGTTCAGTGCGGCTTCGGCCAGGTCGGGCCACTGAGCGGCGTGTGCGTGGGGGACGGCGACCCAGTCTTTGAACGGACGGTGCTTCCCCGACGGGTCGAAGAGTTCAGCCCCGGTCAGGGCGAGGGCTTCGGCGTGGGCGGGGGTTCCGTCGCCGAGTTTGAAGGCGAGGTAGTCGTCCTTGAGGCAGGCGAAGGCCTTGCCGTGGGCCTTGAGGGCGCGCTTGCCGAACATCGCACCGGCGGTAGCGCCGTGGTGGGCAAG
Organism: Streptomyces sp. NPDC040410; assembly: GCF_055595715.1. Classification (NCBI taxonomy): domain Bacteria; kingdom Bacillati; phylum Actinomycetota; class Actinomycetes; order Kitasatosporales; family Streptomycetaceae; genus Streptomyces; species Streptomyces sp. NPDC040410. Next base: position 8,114 of record NZ_JBVIVK010000046.1, on the reverse strand, counting down.
GTCGGCGGCGATGTCGTCGAAGAGTTCATCGGGGGTCATGGGTGGGTCCTTGTTCGGGTGGGGTGAGCTGGTTGCGTCGGCGCAGGAGGTAGTCGCGTTCGGCTTGGTTGCAGACGAGGGCGAGTGCGGTGTCGTAGGCGGCGACCGCTTCGGTGGTGCGGCCGAGGCGGCGCAGGAGGTCGGCGCGGGCGGCGGGCAGCAGGTGGGAGCGGGCCAGGTGTCCGTCTTCCTGGAGCTGGTCGAGGATGCGCAGGCCGACGGTGGGGCCGTCGGCCATGGCGAGGGCGATGGCCCGGTTGAGTTCGACCACTGGTGAGGGGGCTGTCTGGGCGAGCAGGCCGTAGAGGGAGGCGATCTGCGGCCAGTCGGTGGCCTGTGCGGTGGGGGCGTCGGCGTGCACCGCGGCGATCGCTGCCTGCAGCGCGTAGGGTCCGGGAGGCCTGGTGCGCAGGGCAGTGATGACCAGTCGGCGGCCCTCGGCGATCTGCTGTTGGTCCCACAGGGTGCGGTCTTGGTCCTCGAGCATGACCAGCTGGCCGTCGGCTGTGGTGCGGGCGGGGCGGCGGGCGTCGGTCAGCAGCATCAACGCCAGCAGTGCCGTGGCCTCGGCTTCGCCGGGCAGCAGGCGGTGCAGGATGCGGGCCAGACGGATGGCCTCCTCACACAGCTCTGGGCGAACTTGCGTGGGTCCGGCGGTGGCCGCGTATCCCTCGGTGAACAGCAGATAGAGCACTGCCAGCACGGCCGGCAGCCGCTGAGGAAACTCGGTGCTGCCCGGGACGCGGTAGGGGATGGCGGCGTCGCGGATCTTGCGCTTGGCCCGCACGATGCGCTGGGCGATGGTCGGCTCGTTGACCAGGAACAGCCGGGCGACCTCGGGCGTGGTCAGGCCGGCCAGGCAGCGCAAGGTGAGCGCGACCTGAGCAGGCCGGGCCAGGGCGGGGTGGCAGCAGGTGAAGAACAGCCGCAGCCGCTCGTCGGGGATGTCGTCCTTTGCCGGTTCGGGTGGCGCTTGGGTCTGGGCCATGGTGGTCTCCGTTCGCAGCAGCGCGAGCTTGCCCGCAAGGTTCTGCTCGCGGCGGATCCGGTCGATCCCCGCGTTGCGAGCCACCGTGGTCAGCCAGGCGGCCGGATGGTCCGGGACGCCGTCGGCCGGCCAGCGCCGTACCGCCTGCAGGCAGGCATCGGCGAGGGCCTCCTCGGCAACGTCCAGGTCGCCAAGGAGGCTCACCAGCCGGGCTAGCACCCGGCCGTGCTCGGCTCGGAAGATCTGCCCGAGCTCCTCGCCGCCGGTCAGGTTGGCATCACCGGACGCACCTCCACCGTGCCGTGACTCGCACCCGGGCAGCGCGCCGCCCACTCCAGCGCCTCGTCCAGATCGGCACACTCCAGTATGAAGAATCCGCCCAGTTGCTCACGGGCCTCGGCGAACGGGCCGTCGGTGACCAGGCGCTCGCCCTCACGGATGGCCACCGTGGTCGCGGTGGCCGATGGCTGCAACTTCTGGCCGCCTCGCATCACACCTGCCTGCACGGCTGCGGCGGCGTAGGCGCCGTAGTCCTTGCCGAGCTGATCCCAGTCGACCTCGCCGTCCTTCGACTCGTCCCGATAGATCAGCACCACGTAGTCCATGATCAGACCCTTCCTTGCGCTTTGCCTTCTGGCGGCCGGCGACCGCATTGCTGGGAGAACGAACCAGCAGCGGCCGGATCGACAGCAGACGCCATGGGAATGCTGTGAGGCCGGTCACATCGTCTCGGTTCACGCTCGGCGGCTGGAAGGTCAGCCGGCCTTGACGTGCTCGTGAGCTCGTGCGCGGGTCTGGGCAAGGCGGTAGGAGTCGGTGCCGGTCTCGATGATGGTGCCGTTGAAGGTGAGGCGGTCGACGATGGCCGCGCAGAGGCGGGGGTCGGTGAAGGTCTTGGTCCAGCCATCTGGGGCTGGCACTTGTTCCCTCACAAGGGTTGCCGCTGCCACCTGGCCGTATCCCGTTCCTGGGGTCCTCGTTGGTTCTCGTGGTGGCACCCCGGTTTTCAAGGTGCTGCCTTGACCGTTCAGGTGCGAGGAAGGTGTGCCGGTGGCCGAGGCGAGACTGCAGGTCATCGCGGGCGGGGCCGTCCCGCAGGGGCCGCTGACCACGGACCCGTGGCAGTTCCAGACCATGTGCGTTGACGCGTTCGTTGCCTCGTGGAGGGCCCGCGGGTTCAGTCCGGTGACCATCGACAACGACATCGGCCTGTTGGAGCGGACACTCACCACGCTGGGACGGCCTGCGTGGGAAGTCACGCCCGAGGACATTGACCGGGTGGTCGGTGATCTCGCGGTGAAGGGCCGGGCGACGTCAACCCGCCGCGAGTACGTGCAGATCTTCAAGGGCTTCCACCGGTTCCTGCAGGCCCGCAAAGCGGCCGAGATCGAGGCCGCATTCGGCGTCCGACTGGTCTGCCCGGTCGACGAATTCAACGCCTCCCGCCATGTCGGCGATGACTCGCCAACCCTGTTGCCGCCGCCGACACCAGAGCGGGTGAACGAGTTCTTCTCCTTCATGAAACAGAGGATCGCGACCGCGAGGAAGTACGGACCCGTAGCGAGGGACTATGCGATGTTCCGGACGCTGTATCACGCCGGGCTCCGCTCGGAGGAGGCATCGCTGCTGGAGAAGCCGGACCTGCACTTCACCCGAGGCCCGTTCGGCAAGCTCCACGTCCGCTTCGGCAAGGGAGCCCACACGTCCGGGCCGCGGCCTCGGTGGGTGCCCATGCTCGCGGCCTGGACCTGGTGCTGCGGTGGTTCCTGGAGGACGTGCGGCCCAAGTTCCCCGACTCGCCGGTGCTCTTCGCCGACGAGTCCGGCGGCAGCCTGCATCGCGGGACCATCCGCAACCGGCTCCGCTATCTGATGGAACTCGAAGGACGCCCGGCATCCGAGCGGTTCAGCCCGCATGCTCTGCGAAGAGCTTGCGTGACGCACAACTACGAACGTGGCGTCGATCTCGTCGCGATCCAGCAGCTGCTCGGTCACTGGACCGTCAGCTCGACCATGCGGTATGTCCGGCCCTCCGCGACCTTCATCGAGGACGCCTATCAGCGCGCGGTCGCCAGCACTTTGGCCGAGCTGACCGGGAAGGACACCACGGCATGAAGATCCAATGGCGGCTGCGGATGGCTGCCGCCCAGCGCGAGGTGTGGACCGGGACGGAACTGCGGCGGCTGCTGGCCGAGAAGGCCGGCCTGGAACTGTCCTCGGCTTCGGTGTCCGCGCTGTTCACCAAGGAACCCTCGCAGGTGAAGATGACCACGCTGGCCGCGTTGTGCACCGCGCTGGAGTGCACTCCCAACGACCTGATCGAGGTCGACACCACCCCCGTCGAACGGCCCATCGCACCCCCCCGTCCAGTCGCTGACCTGCCGCAGGCCGCCTCCGCCAGGGGCCGGTCGATGCCGCCTTTGTGACCGGCAGGCTGCCATGGGCAAGAAGCAACGGGACTGTGTCACCTGCGGTGCCCCCGTCGGGTATCTCGACCGCCAGCACTGCTGCCGGTGCCGGCGCCGACTGAACGAGCAGGCAGCCAGGGCTGTTTGCCCTGGCTGCGGCCGAGACCGCGTCCTGCAGCAGGACACCGGCCGGTGCATCATCTGTTCACGCGTGTGCGAGGAATGCGGCCACCCCGTCCGGTCATCGCAGAGCCGTCTGTGCCGCGACTGCCGGCGCAAGGCCGACCAACGCGTGGCCCAGCAGACGTGTCCGCGCTGCCGCAGGCCCGGCTATCTGCGCGAGGCGACCGGCTGGTGCGGCCACTGTTCACGGCCCCGGCAGGAGAAGCAGCCTCCGAGAACCTGCCGCGAGTGCGGCCAGTTGCGGCGACATGCAGGTTTGGGGCTCTGCTCGGCCTGCTGGCAAAAGCACCCTGGCCGTCCCTTCATCCGCGGGGAACACCTCCGCGACCGGCTCGCCGATCCACCGTCCTGGCTGGGGGACTTCGTCGCTCATGTCGCCGCCCGGCACTGCACCGCCGGAGCCTGCGGCTTCGTCACCGACCTCGGCCGACTCCTCGAAGACGGGCACTCCACCTCGCCCCAGGCCCTGCTGGAAAGATCCCGCAGGCCCGGACGCTCGATGGGCTCCTTCGCCCGCGCACTCGAGGACTTCTTCACCCTCCACCACCTGGCCCTGCCCACCGACCAGGCCGAACGACTCGCCGCCGGCCGACGGCAACGACGCATCGAGGCCGTCCCCGAACCGCTGCGGCAAGCCGTCGCCGCGTTCAACACCTCGCGGATGCGGGCCCAGGACCGAGCCCGCCGAGCGGGCACCCGCCCTCGCAGCAATCACACCCTGGAGACGGCCCTGGCCACCCTGCGTGACCTGGCCGTCTTCCTGGTCGACGAACGGGACAAGAACGCCTGGGCCCTCGTCGACGTGCACGACGTCGAAGCTTTCCTGTACACCCTGCCCAAGGGACGTAAGCGACGGTTGACCGTGCTGCGGCAGTTCTTCCGTTTCGCCCGGTCCCAGAAGATGCTGCTGGTCGACCCCACCCGCCAACTGGTAGCGAAGGAGTCCAACGGCTTCCGCGGCCAGACCCTCGCCCTCGACCAGCAACGCGAGCTGTTTAGGCGGTGGACAACCGACAAGCGCGTGCACCCGCATGAAGCGGTGATGGGCATGCTCGCTCTGCTGCATGGCGCCTCCAGCTCCGAGGTACGAATGCTGAAGATCGACGACATCGACCAGCAGGCCCATGCTGTCCGGCTCGGGAAGCGGCCCCATCCCGTCCCCCTGGACCCTGCTTCCTGGACGGTGTTGCAGCGGTGCCTGGCCCACCGTGAGGCTTGGCGGACGGACAACCCGCACGTCATGGTCACCAAAGGAACAAAGGCCGGGCGGAGCCCGGCCTCAACTGCCTATCTCTCCCACGTCCTTGACGACTGCGGCTTCCCGCCCCGCATGATCCGCAGCACCCGTCTCGTCGACCTGGTGAACACCATGGACCCCAAGCTCGTCGCCGCGGCCTTCGGCATGGACCCGCAAGCCACCCTGATCTACTTCGCCGACCATGTCGACCCCGGGCTCCTGCCCGATTGCTGAGCGTCGGCCGACGTCAAAGAATCCGCTGGTCAGCACTCTCGCCATCCCCCAGACTCGGATGTGTGCGAGGGGCCCTCCGTGATCAGCGCAGGGAACCCGTGACTGGAGGAGGGGACCGAGGATGGCCCACCTGCGACTCGCCTGGGTCCTGTCCGGACGTGGTTGGGCCGACTGCATCGTCAGCGACCACCAGACAGAAGCGGAAGTCACGGCCTCCTATATCACCGCTGCCCCCGAAGAGCTCTTGACGGCAGTAACGCGTCTGATCGTCGGCGAGACCGAATGCCGAGTATCGTTCGAGGCCGAGCCCACCGCCTTCCGATGGATCTTCTACCGTGAAGGCACCCACGTGTGGATCCGCCTACTCGAGCTGCCCCGCGGCAGTGACCACGACAACACCGGGACCGAGATCTGGTCCACCCAGCAGAACATCGACGTCGTAGCCCGAGCAGTGATCCGTTGCTTCGACAACGTCGTGAGGGAGTACGGCGAGAGCGCATACCGCGGCAAGTGGGGTGAGCACTTCCCCCGAGCCGAACTCGAAGCCCTCAGGACCGCGTGGCGCGAACAACGAGGCGACTGGGCAGCCTCCTCGACACCATTGAACCCGTGAAGTTTCGGCAGCACCTGGCACGGGTTCGCCGGAACATGTGCGCTTTGCTGAAGGTCTTGTTCGAGGTCAGGATGATGGAGCCCTTCTCGTAACGCTTGGAGATGACCTGGAAGACCAGGTTCGCCTCGGCGCGTTCGAGGGGCTGGTAGCCAACTTCGTCGACCACGAGGACGCTCGGCCGCAGGTAGGTGCCGAGCTTGTTGATCAGACGCCCGGCCGACTCGGCAGCCTTCAGGTTGCGCACCATGTCGTCGAGGCTGCTGAAGTAGATCGAGTAGCCGGCCCGGCAGGCCGCGACCGCGAGAGCGACGGCGATGTGCGTCTTGCCCACCCCGGGCGGTCCCAGCAGCGCGGCGTTCGCCTTGCCGTCGACGAAGGAGAGGCTGGCGAGGTCTTTGACCTTGCGCGGGTCGAGCTCGGGCTGGAGTCGGGTAGCCGGATCACGTTGCCGTGATCCGGCCCCCTCAGAACCGGACGGGCGCCTTTCAGCGCATCCGGCTCAAGCAAGCCGCGAGGGCTTCGCAGGTCAGCAGAGTGGCGTGGCCCGTTTACCATCGCCTGCGTGGTGCTGGCGGTGGCATTCGGAGTGCACGAGACGAAGGTTGTTCCGCTCGTTCGTTCCGCCGTCTCGCCGGTAGGTGAAGTGATGCTTGTGGAGCATCTTCTTCGAGGCCGCGAACCAGTTGATCCACTCCCGTGGACTGTCCGGTTCGTACTCAGCCCCAGCGATCAGCGCCTGTTTGCAGAGGGGGCAGAGCCCTCTCTGCCGCGCCGCCAGGGCAAGACTGGTCTTGTCCATGGGCGGTGGCGCTTTCCTTCGGCGGCGGTTTTGCCAGTACTCGCCCAGGCTGGGGTCGTCTGGTGACGCCCTGCCTTTCACGAGTGAATGGCGGACGATGCCTGTCCAGGCGAATTTGGGTAGGAAGGCTCCGCTGTCGCGGTCGCCGAATACCCATCGGTCTCGTCGGGACGGGTGGAACTGCCCGAAGTACCGCTCCATTACCCAGTACCCCGGTTTGTTGTGGTGGCGACGTCTGGCCCACTTCCAGGTCAGCCGCCACACGTAGTGATCCAGCGACGTGAACGTGGTCGTGGACGCCACCGCCCGGTAGTAGGCCGCCCAACCGCGAACGATCGGGACCAGCCTGCGCAACACGGCCTCGGCATTGGTCCCCTGCAGGGACTTGACCTCGGTCCGTAGTCGCGCCCGGAGCCTCTTGCAGGCTGCCGCGCTCGGCTTGATGATCAGCTTGCTATCCATGCGGCGGACGGTGAAGCCGAGGAAGTCGAAACCTTGCTCAAGGTGAACGACTTTGGTCTTCTCCTCGTTGAAGCGGAGACCTCTGGGCTTCAACCAGTCCTCCAGCCGGGACCTGACCTGGTGCACCTCTGACTCGCTGTGGCAGAGCACCACGAAGTCATCGGCATACCTCACCAAAACTGGGGTGCCCGATGCGGAACTGGGCTCACGCCCGGCTCGGACCACTTGATACTGGCACCCAGCAGCCTTTTCCAGTCCGTGCAGAGCAACATTTAGCGGCAGCGGGCTGATCACACCGCCTTGAGGAGTTCCCTCCTCCGTTGGTGCGAACCGACCACGGTCAATCACGCCCGCCGTCAGCCATTCGCGGACCAGTTCCCTGGCGGGGAACAGTCCGAGAGAGCTCATCAGATGGTCGTGGTCGATGCGGTCGAACGCCGCCGACAGGTCCGCATCCAGAACCCACAGACGCTTCGCGTGCTTGCCGCAAGACGTCCAGAAGATCGCGGATCTCGCGTCCTGACAGCTGCGGCCGGGCCGGAAGCCGTACGACCTCGGCTCGAACCGCGCTTCCCACTCGGGCTCCAGCGCGTTCTTTACCCGCGCTTGGAGGATCCGATCACGAATGACCGGGATCCCGAGGGGCCGCTGTTTCCCGTTGCTCTTCGGGATGAATACTCACTTGACCGGCCTGGCTTTCCAGGGGTGGGACGACCGATGGATCTCGGTCGCCAGCGTGCCTCTCGCCATGGGGGTGAGGGCTCGCTCCCCGTCGATACCAGCGGTCTTGCGACCACTGCTCTGCTGCGTCACCCGCTTCACGCTGACCAGCGTGTTGCTTCGGCTCCGCAGCATGAGCTTCTGCAAGTTGCGGACCTTCTTCAGGTCCCCATCCCGCGTCGCCTTGAAGATCCTCTGCCTCAACCGCCGTACGTTTTCCTCACAGGTGGCCCAGTCGATGCTGTGCCAGTCGAGGTTCGCGTCCTCGGGTCCGTTCACCGCAGGCGCGAGTGCCGCGACGGTAGTCGTGACTCCCATGTGCACCCCCGGCGTCTAACCTCGAGCTTTCATGAGGTGGCCTGTCCGCAGGCTGATCAGAAACACAGAAAGTGCTCTTGACCTGCAACGATAGGACTTGCTGAGGGTCCTGTT
>NZ_JBVIVK010000045.1:0-20993 GCF_055595715.1 Streptomyces sp. NPDC040410 | reverse complement strand
GTTACGACAAGCTCGCCGTCCGCTTCGAAGCGACCGTGCTGGTCGCAGCCATCAACGAGTGGCTGTGACCAGCACTTCCGCAACAGACCCTAGGCCGCGGGAGTTGGAACACCAATACGCAAGGCTTTCGCGGTGATCAAGCGGGATCTCTCCACACGTCCCGCCCGGCTGATGCTGGCGATCAAGCGACCCGGCTCCCCTCAACTCGGGGCGCTTCGGGGGCTCCACGAATCCGGGGTCAGCTCACACCCAGGCTGGCGCGCTCAGCCGTGGCCCTCGAGGCCGGAGACCCGCACACCCGAGTCGGTCTTATACTTCCGGTTGATCGAGATCAGCACAGCGGTGAATGGCTCAAGCTGGCGGGCCAGTCGCAGCTTGCCTGCGTCGATGCCGCGGCGCCCAGAGACGGCGGCGGCGAGGTTCATGGCGACCTCCTTGGCCTCGACGACATCACCGACGACGAGCACGTCCTCGTCGAGGAACTCGTCGTGGCCCCACAGCAGCACCGCAGAAACGTTGTGGAAAGCGCCCACCACGGTGGCCTCGGGGGCGAGCTGCTGTGCGGACTCGGCGGCCGAGCCCTCACCGTTGTTGATGATGCGGCCGTGGGCGCCGCGCTTGTCGAAGGCGAGCGGGTTGATGCAGGAGATCACCGTCTTGCCCGCGAGCTTGAGGGAGGCGACCAGCTCGTCGTGGCCGTCGTACGGCACCGCGAGAAGGACGACGTCGGCCTGCGCCACGGCGTCGGCGTTCTCGGCGCCGGTCACCGTGCCCGCACCGGGGACGCCGGCGAGCCGCTCGGTGACCTCTGCCGCCACCGGCTTGGCCCTCTCCGCCGACCGCGAGCCGAGGACGATGGTGTGGCCGTGCTTGGCGAACCGGTAACCCAGGCCCTTGCCCTGCGGTCCGGTGCCGCCGATGACGGCGACCCTGTAGCTGTTCATCTAGTCTCCAAGTGGGGTGGAAGGGGCGGGCCCGCCCATCAGGCGGCAGTCAACGGAGTCGCTCGACAGCAGCCCGCAGCGCCGCAGGAACCGGCACAGTGGTCCGAGCGATCGGATCGACGTATACGTGGGTCCACTGGGCAGACGCCCGCAAATTCGCCGGTTCACCGACCACGAATATGCCGAGTTCGTATGTGACGCTGCTGTGACCCAGACGTTGTATGCGTATCCCGACCTCAAGCTGCTGTGGGTAGCGCAGCTCTCCGTGGAACACACAGCGTGACTCCGCCACGACCCCGAGCGCCGCCAGTTCGTAGGTGGGACGCCCGACGCATTCCGCCACCCAGTCGTTGATCGCGGTGTCGAGATACGCGTAGTAGGTGGCGTTGTTGACATGCCCGAAGATGTCGTTGTCTGCGAACCGCGTCTGGATTCGACGCATGACCGGAAAGTCCGCAGGGACCCTCTTCGGCAGACTGGCACCCCGGTCAGCCATGAGGTTGTGCGATGTAGACCGTCTCGAGGTACTCATCGAGCCCTTCTGCACCGCCTTCCCGTCCGAGACCAGATTGCTTGACTCCTCCGAAAGGTGCCGCGGCGTTCGACACCAGGCCGGTATTGAGACCGATCATGCCGACCTCCAACGAGCGCTGCAGCCGCGTCGCACGGTCCAGGTCGCGCGTGTATGCATAGGCAACCAGACCGTACGGAGTTGTGTTGGCGAGCTCAACGGCTTCTGCCTCCTGGGCGAAGGTCACGATCGGTGCAACAGGCCCGAAGATCTCCTCGCTCAGCATGGCAGCGTCGCCGGGTACGTCTGTCAGCACCGTGGGCCGGTAGAAGTGGCCGGGACCGTTCAGGGCACTGCCTCCTGTCACGACCCGTGCACCACGGCGCACCGCGTCCTCCACCAGGTGCGTGACATGGGTGACCGCATGCGCATCGATCAGCGGCCCAAGTGTGGTTGTGTCGTCGAGTCCGGGTCCCAGTGTCAGCCCACTCATGCGCTCGGCCAGCAATGCGGTGAACCGCTCGGCGACGTCTTGGTGTACGAGGAATCGGTTCGCCGCCGTGCAGGCCTGTCCGGTGTTGCGCAGCTTCGCAGTGATCGCGCCGGCCACGGCATACTCGATGTCAGCGTCGTCGAAGACGATGAACGGCGCGTTGCCACCAAGCTCCATTGAGGTCCGCAGCACGTTCGGGGCAGCGGCAGCCAAGAGTCGGCTCCCCACCGCAGTCGACCCGGTGAAGGAGAGCTTGCGCAGGCGATTGTCACGCAGCAGCGGCTCGACGACTTCAGCCGATCGGGTCGTGGTCACAACATTCACCACGCCATGCGGCAGGCCGCATGCGTTGAGCAACTCGGCGAGCCTCAGGGTCGTCAGCGGAGTCAGCTGGGCGGGCTTCACCACAACGGTGCAGCCCGCGGCGAGAGCGGGCGCGATCTTTCGAGTGGCCATAGCGAGCGGGAAGTTCCACGGCGTGATCAACAGACAGGGACCGACCGGCTGACGCCGCGTCGTCAGCGTGATGCCGCCCGTTGGAGAGTCAGTCACCGTGCCACGGATCCGGCTGGCCTCCTCGGCGAACCAGCGCAAGAAGTCCGCACCATAGGTCACCTCTCCGCGTGCCTCGCTGATCGGCTTGCCCATCTCGCGGCTGATCAGCCATGCCAACTCGTCTCGGGCGCCCAGCACCGCGCCGTAGGCCGCCTGGAGTAGATCGGAACGGTCTCGCGCAGGTGTGGCAGCCCAGGCCCGGGCCGCGGCGGCGGCTGCATCGAGTGCAGCCATCGCCTCCGCCGGTCCATGGTCGGCAACGCTGCCGATGATCTCGCCGGTGGCAGGGTCCTCGACCGCGAAGGAGCTGGGGCTGTCCGGTCGCGTGCCTTCGGACGTCGGGTGGATCACTGTGCTCACGTCACTCCTCAGGAAACTTTATGATCTGGCGAAGGACCGCACCGTCAGCGAGCCGGTCCATGCCCTCGTTGATGTCGCTGAGCGGGATCGTCGAGCTGATCAGCCGGTCTACCGGCAAGCGGCCCGAACGCCACATCTCTGTGAATACCGGGATGTCGCGGGTAGGAACCGCCGAGCCCAGGTAGCTCCCCACGATCCTGCGTCCCTCAGCGACCAAGGCAGTTGGCGAGAACGAGACCCGGGCGTCTGGTGCTGGTAGCCCGACCGTCACGGTGCTGCCACCGGCTTCGGTGATCGCAAGCGCAGTCTCCAGAGCCCTGATGCTGCCGGCAGCCTCGATCACGACATCGGCCCGTAGGCCTGCGCAATGCTCCGGCCCCAGAGCGCGTGTGGCTCCCATCGCCAGCGCGGTCGCGCGCTTGGACTCGAGGGCGTCTACGGCGACGACCTCGACGTCGTCGAGCGCCAGGGCGGTCAGCAGCGCCGCCATGCCCACGGCCCCCAGTCCAACGACTGCGACGCGTTGGCCCGCCTGGGGACGGGCCGCGTTGAGCACTGCACCACCTCCGGTGAGGACAGCGCACCCGAGGACCGCTGCCACAGCCGGTGGAACATCATCGTCAAGGCGTACCAGGGAACGCGCGTCGACGACCGCGTGCGTCGCAAAGCCCGAGACGCCGAGGTGGTGGTGAACCTCCGCCCCGTCCCGGCTGAGACGCCGCTGGCCTCCGAGCAGGGTTCCGGCGGCGTTTGCGGCACTCCCCGGCAAGCAGGGGCGGAGCCCGTCGGTCAGGCAGCCGGCACACTCGCCACATCTGGGCAAGAACGTCGTGACGACGCGGTCGCCGACAGCAACGTTGCGCACGTGACCGCCGATCTCCAGCACGCGGCCGGCCGCCTCATGCCCCAGGAGCATCGGCAACGGCCGCGGGCGGTTGCCGTCGACCACCGAGAGGTCAGAGTGACACAGCCCGGCTGCCTCGACTCGGATCAGCACCTCGTGAGGTCCGGGACTGGCCAACTCCAGTTCGGTGACAACAATGGGGGTGCTTTCCGTAAAGGGCCGCTGAGGCGACATTGCCTCAAGAACAGCTCCGGTGATGAGCATGCTTCTCCTCTCAGCTCACAGACGCCGACGGACGAAAAGCCGTCGACACTCTCGTTTCGGACGCGGAAGCACGGTCTACATCCAGACTTCGATCTCGAGCGGGTTGCCCCATCCCGAGACAAACGCTCGCTTCCTTGGTGTGAGGCCCGACGTTCAGTCGAAGCGCTTCGGCGAGATCGTCGAGGTTGTCAACATCGTGGGTCAGCCCTGCGGGCAGGTCGTCGACCCGCGTGAAGCCCGCAGCGGAATGCCGGGCGGCTGACCCCGGCCCGTAGAACGGCAGCAGTAGCTGAGGATACGAGCACGCCAGGAGAGTGGTTCCCACCCCGGCCGTGTCTGGGGCGAAGGCCTGCGTGTGGAGTGCGAGCTGCGGCAGCGCCATCGCCAGCTGATCGGATGAGAGAGACGGCAAGTCGGCCGGCACCACGAGCACCGGCTCGTCAGGGTGCATGGATTGTGCCCAACGAGCACCACGACGCACGGCCAGGTTGAGCCCGTTGAGACCGTCGGGCGGCTCGGGCTCGCGCAGGAGGTCGAACCTGTCCGCGCACAGTTCGGCGAGAGCATCTTCCCGTGTGACGACAACGACGCGTGCCACGTCCGGCGTCGCGACGAGCGCCGCGAGCACGTCGAGGCAGAAGGCGCGCGCCAGGTTTCGTCGCACCCACGTCGGCACCGCCAGTCGCGACTTGCCCAGGCTCCATGGCTTCACCGGGACGACGACGGTCCACCCGCTCACGCGACTTCACCCACTGCGCCTGCTTCGCCCACGGAGTCCGGTCGCCCGTAGGTGGTCGTCCGTTGGCGAGCGGGGCGACCGGCGGTAGCGGCCATGGTCACGAGCTCGGCGACTTCCTTGCGCGAGCCGTGGGTCGAGCCGGCCATTCTGGAGATGGTCTCCTCCATGAGAGTGCCTCCCAGATCGTTGACGCCGCCCCGCAGGACCTGTGTGCACAGTTCGGGGCCGAGCTTGACCCAAGAGCACTGGATGTTGTCGACGAGCCCGTGCAACATGATCCGCGCTACCGCATGCACCGCTCTGTTGTCACGGACGGTGGGCCCTGGCCGGGCCACGCCTGCGAGGTAGATCGGGCTTGACTGATGCACGAATGGCAGCGGGACGAACTCGGTGAAGCCACCCGTCTCGCGTTGGATGTCTGCGATCGTCCGCAGGTGTGCAACCCAGTGACCCGGGTGATCCACGTGCCCGTACATCATCGTGGCGGTGGTGGGGATGCCCAGTTCGTGCGCGGTGGTGATCACATCGACCCACTGCGCCGCCGGCAGCTTGCCCTTCGTGAGCACCCAGCGGACATCGTCGTCGAGAATCTCAGCCGCTGTGCCCGGGTGGCTGTCGACTCCGGCCTCGCGTGCTGCAAGGAGGAACTCCTTCACCGAAAGGCCCGTCCGGACGACGCCGTTCATCACCTCCATCGGCGAGTACGCGTGAACGTGCAGCCCCGGAGCGGCGGCCTTCACGGCTCGCGCGAGGTCGAAGTAGGCACTCCCCGGCAGTTCGGGGTCGATCCCTCCTTGCATGCACACCTCGGTGGCACCGACACGTTGGGCCTCAACGGCCCGCTCTGCGACCTGATCGAGACTCAGCCTGTAGGCGTCGGCGTCGGTCCTGCGCTGCGCGAACGCGCAGAAGCGACAGCCCGCATAGCAGACGTTGGTGAAGTTGATGTTCCGGTTCACCACGAAGGTCACGTCCTCGCCCACGGCGTCTCGCCGCAGGTCGTCGGCCAGCTGGCACACCGCCTCCAGTCCCGGACCTTCTTCGGCAGAAATCAGTGCGAGGGCCTGGTCGTTCGACAGTGTGCCGGGGCGCGACTCGGCGGCGCGTAGAGCCGCAAGTACCTCGGCACCAACCCGGGGCAGACTCTTGTCGCTCAGCTGCCGGGCCCGGAGCGTGTCCCAGTCTCCGTAGATCACGTCGAAGTCCGTACGTCGATCCGACGAGCGTCCTGTCGTGTCGATGCTCTCGTGCAGGTGGGTTCGGCCTGTGCTCTGCCACCCGCCGTCCGGCTCCTGCCATGGCCGGCCGACCGGACGAGCATCGCGGTCGGCGAGACCGTCGACTCCCCGCAGAGCGTCGACGTGCATCCGCAGCCGCGGGTCCACCCACGGGATGTCGAGATACTCCGGGTGGACTGTGAGCCGCTCCTTGAGAGTGAGCTCGGACGCGGCGCAGACCTGCTCCAGCACGCCGATCTCCGGCCACGGCCGCTCCGGGTTCACATGGTCCGGCGTGAGCGGGCTGATCCCACCGAAGTCGTCCACACCCGCATCGAGAAGTGCTTGGCATTCCTCGAGATCAACGAGGTTGGGTGGTGCCTGGACGCGCATGGCCGGCCCCATGACGACCCGGGTGGTGGCGATTGCGGCGAGGTACTCCTCCAACGCAACGTCGGCCGCGTTCCTCATGGGGGTGTCGGGCTTGGCGCGGAAGTTCTGGATGATCACTTCCTGAATGGAGCCGTACTCGCGCGCGATGCGTCGAAGGCGCAGGATGGAGTCAGCACGCTCCTCGATCGTCTCGCCAATGCCTACCAGCAGCCCCGTGGTGAACGGGATGTTGAGCCGCCCAGCGTCCTCGAGCACCCTCAGCCGCACCGCCGGATCCTTGTCCGGGCTGCGGTAGTGAGGCTCGCCGGGCGTGTGAAACAGCCGCGAGCTGGTCGTCTCGAGCATCATCCCCATCGACGGCGCCACCGGCTTGAGCCAGCTCATCTCGCTCCAACTCATCACCCCGGGGTTGAGGTGGGGCAGCAGCCCTGTCTCCTCCAGGACCGTGATCGCCATCGCCCGCAGATACTCCAGTGTGCTGCCGTATCCGGCCTCCTCCAGCCACTGGCGCGCCTCGGGCCAACGATCTTCCGGCCGATCGCCCAGGGTGAAAAGCACCTCCTTGCACCCACGCAGAGCGCCCTCACGCGCGATGCCGAGCACCTCGTCCGGCGACAGGTACGGCGCCTCGACCCGCCCGGGAACAGACACGAACGTGCAGTAGTGGCATCTGTCGCGGCAGAGCCTGGTCAAAGGTATGAATACCTTGCGCGAATAGGTGACCACTCCCGCTCGACCGGCGCTGGCAGTTCCGGCGTCACGAACCTTGCGGGCAACGGTCATCAATCGGCCGAGGTTGTCTCCGGTGGCCGTCAGAAGCGCGGCGACTTCGTCGGCGTTCAACGTCTTCCCCACCTCGGCGCGCACCAACGCTCGCCTCACTTGTCCCGGCGAGATCGCCGGGCCCGGAACTCGTGGAACGGGCAGGTACGTCATCATCAATCTCCTGGTCTCACTGCGGGGGGAAGCGCACCGCACCATCGATCCTGATCGTGGTGCCGTTGATCATCGGGTTGCCGACCACGTACGCGACCAAGTCGGCGAACTCGTCGGCACGCCCGAACCTCGAGGGGTGCGGTACGGTCTCGGCGATCACCCGCCTGCGCTCATCGGGAAAGGCGGAGGTCTGCGCCGTCTCGAAGAACCCCGGTGCGACACCGACCACACGGATGGCGTTCCGGGCAAGGTCACGCGCCATGGGCAAGGTCATTGCGGAGAGTGCGCCCTTAGAGGCGGCGTAGGCCACTTGACCGATCTGCCCCTCGAACGCCGCTACCGACGACATCAGCACGACGACGCCCCGATCTCCGTCGACCGCCTCGTGCGCCGCCATCAGCGGCGCGGCCAGCCGAGCGACGTTGAACGGGCCCAGCACGTTGACGCGAAGGGTCTCGCTGAAATCCGCCAGCGAGTGCGGGCCCCGCCCCGAAAGGGTTCGCTGCGGTCGCGCTATGCCCGCGCACGACACCACGATCCTCAACGGGGCGGCGGCTTCGATTGAGGCGAGAGCTCCCGCGACGAAATCTGAATCGGTCGCGTCCCCTCGGTGCACGGCGACGCCGTTGCCGGCAGTGGGGTCGGCCTCCTCATCGAGCAGCGCCACCGTGGCCCCGAGGTCCACCAACCTCTCAGCCGCGGCAATACCCAACCCTGACGCGGCGCCTCCGACGACGACCGCCCCGCACCCTTCAATCTTCACGGACGAGCCCTTTCAATCTCCACGGACGAGCCCTTGTGGGCCTGCGTGCGGCAGGATCAGCGCCCCGTCCACACCGGGTTCCGCTTCTCGGCGAACGCGCGAGCACCCTCGGCCGCGTCCTGGCTCGCCAGGACCGAAGCGAACACCTTGTCGTTGTCACGCCAGACCTCATCGGCCCAGTCGTCCAGATGGCGGGCGCGATGCACCAGACCCTTCGACTGGCGGACTGCGAACGGTGCGTTCGCAGCGATCGTGGCCGCAAGCTCGACAGCGGTCTCCACTACCTCTCCGCGGGCGACGACCTGGTTGACCAGCCCGAGCTCGCGCGCCTCTGCAGCGCTCAGGCGACGCCCCGTGAGGACCAATTCAAGAGCCAGCTTCCGCGGTACCTGTTGCGCGAGCCGGACCAGTCCGCCGGCACCGGCAACAAGACCACGCGTGACCTCGGGCAGGCCGAGCACCGCGTCCTCGTCGGCCACAGCCAGGTCGGCGGCAAGCAACAACTCCATGCCGCCGCCCAGCGCGAAACCGTTCACCGCGGCGATGACAGGCTTGGAGACCCAGTGCCGCACGAACCCGGCGACCCCCCAATCCGGGTGCGACTCGTCGAGGAGAGCGCCACCCGCAGCCACTGCTTTCAGGTCGGCGCCGGCGCAGAAGGCCCTGCCGGCGCCGGTGACTACGATGACTCGGACGTCTTTGTCGAGCTCGGCAGTCTCCAATGCCGCACCGAGCGCCGCCGAGAGATCGGCGTTGATGGCATTCATGGCCTCCGGCCGGTTCAGCGTCACGAGCGCGATGCCATCCCGTACTTCGGCCAGTACCGTCTCTGTGGCGGCGGCCGCCGTCATACGGCGCTCTCCTGCACACCCATGATCCGCTCCCGCGCGGGCGTCTCATCGGCGGACTGCATCAGGCCGGCAAGCTCCTTGAGCGTGACCCGGTCATCGTCGCCATGGACAGCGATCGAAAACTCGATGTCGGTAACCACGTCCCCGTAGCGGTCCAGCAGCTTCTGGCCGATCTCGTCGTAGGTGCCGACGGTGACGAACTGGTGCAGGACGTCGTCGTCGATCAGCTTGGGCAGGGCTTCCCAGTCCTGCGCCTTTGACAACGCCTTCGCCTCTGTGGCCAGGTCGGTGAGACCAAGGTGCTCGAAGGCCGCGACGTAACCGGGCGTCGACGCGTAGAACGCGATTCTGGCTCTCGCGTCCCGGACCTTGACGGCCAGCTCCTCATCGGTACGCGCGGAGGCGACCAGCGGCTTCATCGCAACCCGGAACGAGGACAGGTCACGCCCGGACCTCTCGGCTCCCTTGCGGACCGCGGGCAGCATGACCTCCTTGATGTAGGACGGCGTGCAGACCGGATGCGGACGCACCCCATCTGCAACCTCACCAGCCACCGCGCACAGCATCGGGTTCACCGCAGCAAGGTGGATCGGGATATCGGGGTTGTCGATGGGACCGGCGTTGAACAAGGGAACCATCAGGTTGATGTTGTAGTGCTCACCGACGACGTCGAGCGGAGTTCCGTTCTGCCAGCAGTCCCAGACAGCGCGGATGGCCTGAACGTACTCGCGCATCCAGGGCGCGGGTGGTGCCCAACTCATGCCGTATCGGCGCGTGATGTGCCCGCGGACCTGCGTCCCGAGGCCGAGCGTGAACCGCCCTCGGGACAGCTTCTGAAGCGTCCATGCCTGCAAGGCCATGACCGTTGGGCTTCGCGGGAAGGCGATCGCGACCGCCGTACCCACTCGCAGTCGCTCGGTCGATTGAGCCGCGAGCGTCAGCACGCTGAACGGGTCGTCCTTGGTCTCCTCCACGACCAGGCCGCTGTAGCCGACCTCCTCCAGCAAGCGGGCGTTGTCGGGAACGGACCAGATGTCGAGCGGAATGTCGGGGCTCCGGAGGCCGGGATCGACCTTGCCGAGCGGAAGCAGTGTTTCGAGTCGCACGTTGTTGTCTCCTGTCGTTTCGTTAGAAGTTAGAGCGAGACAACAGCAAGGGAGAGGACGCTTTGCGACGGATTACCTCATCGAATCGTCCACGCCGAGACAGTGAACGCTTCAGCGCTGTCGCTCCCTGGCGAGGATGGCGGCGGAGATTGACGACATGCGCTTCGAGCTGCACCGGGCCCTGGTAGCCCGTGGTGTTCGCAGATCCGGACGATCCGGTGGGCGCCGGCCGCGGTGAAGTCGTGGGTGCGGCCTGGCAGTGCGGGCGAGAGCCACTTCAGCCGCCCTTGTGGGTCGGTGACGACTTGCACGTTCACGCCGTGGCGGCGGTGCTTGGCGGAGTAGTCAGCCCGGCCGTCGCCGACCGGGTGCACTCGGCGAGGGTGCTATCAAACAGGACGAAATCCGGTCGGCCCCCCGGAGAACCTGCAGCAGCCCCGATGCATGTGCGGCCAGCAGTTCGGTCACGTCGGTGACGTAGGCGTGGGCGGTGCCGACCGAGACGGTGGAGCCGGCCGCGATGCTCGCCAGGGTGTCGTGGGTGCGCAGGTACACCAGGGTCAAAGTGCCCGTCGGTGGGGCGAGAGCTACAGCGTCGGTCACCTTCACGGGTGACGATGGGCATGGTGATCCACTCGACCAGTGCATGCGGCAGGTCGAGTGCGTCAGTCAGGGAACCAACGAGGCTCCTACGCACCGATGAGTGAGACGTCAAACGCCTCCGTCCCCCAGGGAGCGCGTCGATGAAAACGTATCCGATCCTGGACGGTACCGATCGACCGGATCGCCGCCGACCGGCTCGCGTGGGCGTCCACTCTGAGCCTCCCCGACCCTGCCCAGAGCGGCCCACGACGTCAGGGCCGCCCACGAGCACGGCATCCTGACCGGCTCACACTGAGGTTGAAACGCCCAGTGTTCAGCCGCCGGCCGCGTGGCGCTCGCGATACTGGCTGGGACTCTCGCCGGTCCATCCGTTGAAAGCACGCGTGAAGGCACGAAGTTCGGAGTAGCCGACCAGGTTCGCAATCTCCTGCACCGGCATATCGGTGTCTCGCAGGTGCCTCGTCGCGAACTCCAGGCGGATCTCCTCCTTCAAGGCGCGGTAGGAAGTTGCCTCGCCCTTCAAACGTCGGCGAAGGGTTTGCTCGGTGAGATAAAGCTGGCCAGCCAACTGAGCGAAGCTGGGGAACTGTATCGGCCCCTGCGCACTGGGACGAATCAACGCTCGGGCCTTTCGAGTAACGCTGGACTCGGCGCCCGGAGTCTTCATCACTCCGAGCGGAGTGGTCGCAAGAAAGCCCTTCAGGTCGCCACGCGTCCTGATGACCGGGCGAGACAGCGAGGAACGGGCGATAACCAGGGAGGTGGACTCGGCACCCACGGTCGGTGTGCACGGGAAGACGTGGCGGAACTCTGCGAGATGTCCGCCCCGCGGGACATAGCCGAGCTCAAGGCTCTCCAATTGTGGGGGCTCGCCGATCAACCACGCCCAGAGCCGATAGTTGATCATTATCCAGAAGTCGAGGAAGTAGTGCGCCGGGTCGAGTTCTGGCTTGCTTTGGACGACCGTCCACCGACCACCAGACTCTTCTTCGTCGTACTTCATGACGAGGGCGTCCGTCATCAAGGAATAGAAGAACGCCTCCTTGCGGACCACGCTCTCGAGCGTGGGCTCGTGCACGACCAGATTGGTCATCATCGCGAACGATCCCGGCCGCGACCGGCCATCCAGGCACCCCATGAACTCGTCGTCCAAGGCCTCGATCGTGGTGGCGACGATCGAGGCCAAGAACGTGATGTCACCACGCCAGAGAGGATCTTCCACCTGAGAGCGCGACACGCCAACAGAGGCGAGGATGGCGTCCGCATCCAGCCCCTGCCGGTGAGCCACGGCGGCGGCCTCGTAGAAATAGTGCGAGCAAGACGTGGGCATGGTTCCTCGGATCTGAACTAATTTCGCGGCAGGCTAGTGCCAAAGTCCGGGAGGCCTACGGCCTCCACCGAAGATGAAAGGAATATAGCTCAGCTCGGGCTGACCCGACCAGGCTGGCTCTGGTGACGAGGCGTCCGCCGAACCTCGTGTTCATTGTGTCGCCCCTGTCAGCTCAGCCGCTCGAGTACCATGGCCATGCCCTGGCCGCCGCCGACGCACATGGTCTCCAGGCCGAACTGCTTGTCGTGGTACCGCAGCGAGTTGATCAGGGTGCTGGTGATCCGGGCCCCGGTCATACCGAACGGGTGGCCGACCGCGATCGCGCCGCCGTTGACGTTGAGCTTGTCCTCGTCGACGCCCAGTTCGCGGGCAGAGGGGATCACCTGGGCGGCGAAGGCCTCGTTGATCTCGACCAGGTCGATGTCGTCGATGGTCATGCCTGCGCGGGCCAGCGCCTGCCTGGACGCCTCTACCGGGCCGAGCCCCATGATCTCTGGAGACAGGCCGGTCACGCCGGTGCTGACGATGCGGGCCAGCGGGGTGAGGCCGAGCTGCTTCGCCTTGATGTCGGCCATGATCACAACGGCGGCAGCACCGTCGTTGAGCGGGCAACAGTTGCCAGCCGTCACGGTGCCGTCGGGACGGAACACCGGCTGCAGCTGGGATACTGCATTGAGGGTGACCCCGGCCCGCGGGCCGTCGTCCCGGGTGACCTGGCTGCCGTCAGGCAGTGTGACCGGGGTGATGTCGCGCTCCCAGAAACCGTCCGCTATCGCCTTCTCGGCGCGGTTCTGGCTGCGGACCGCGAACGCGTCCTGCTCACCACGAGTGATCCCCCTGAGCTGGGCAACGTTCTCGGCGGTCTGGCCCATTGCGATGTAGGCGTCCGGCAGTCGGCCCCCACTGCGCGGGTCGGTCCAGGTTCGGCCGCCAGCGGCGAACTTCTCGGTGTGGGCCTGCGCCTCTGCGAAGGCGGGGTTCTGGGTGCCGGGCAGTCCGTCGGCGCTACCGTTCCCGTAACGGCTCACTGTCTCCACACCGACGGAGAGGAAGGCGTCGCCCTCGCCCGCCTTGATCGCATGCAGTGCCATCCGGGTGCTCTGCAGGCTGGAGGCACAATAGCGGTTCACTGTGGTTCCGGGCAGGTGGTCCATCCCTGAGAGCACCGCCACGATGCGGGCCAGGTTGAAGCCGGACTCACCGCCCGGCTGGCCGCAGCCGAGCACCAGGTCGTCGATCTGGCGCGGGTCGAGCGCGGGGACCTTGGCGAGTACGGCCCGGACCATCTGGACGGCCAGGTCATCGGGACGCATGTCCTTGAGTGACCCCTTGACCGCCCGGCCGATCGGTGAGCGGGCGGTTGCGACGATCACAGGTTCCGGCATCTTTGAGCCTCTCAACATACTTAGTGGTTGGTCGCGGCGGTCCGTCCCTCCCTCAGGAGGGCTCGGGCGTTGATCAGCGGCCATGTAGCCCGCGGTGCTGGCGAAGGTCAGCCAGGCCGACCGGGCGGGCCGAGATCTGGTCAGCCGCGCTCTCGGTGGGGGCGGTGGACGGCTCCTCGGCGAGCACTCCTGCACGTCCCTGGTCTGGGCCGCGCTGGACCGCGCCTCACGCGGCTGGCGCGAGATCACCGCACGGCATCCACCTCGTCGTGCTCTTTCACACCACTCCCACGACGCGACCTGGCCCGACTCCTCGTCAGCACCGCGATGCAGAACAGGCTCAGGACCGAGACACCGCCGAGGTAGAGCACGATCGGCAATGTAGAGCCGTAAGCCGCGAAGAGCCCCGTTGCGATCGTGGGCGCGAAGCCGCCGCCGAGGATCGACCCGATCTGGTATCCGAGGGAGGTACCGCTGTACCGCACAGCCGGTGGGAAGAGCTGCGCGAAGAGCGCCGCCATCGGCCCGTAGACGATGCCCATCCCGACGGCCACGAACAGCATTCCGACCGCGATCAGGCCGAGGTGTGCGGTGTCGACCAGCGGGAAAAGCGCGACCGACGAAATCAGCAGAACCACCGAACCGACTCGCAGAACCCGTCGCTTGCCTATGGAGTCCGAGCGAATGGCGGCCAAGGGAATGGTCACCAGCCAGGCCGCTGAGGCGACGATCGACACCGCCAGGACCGAGTTTCGCACGAGCCCCAGCCCCGTCGTCGTGTAGCCGAGGAGGTAGGCCATGAAGATGTATGCCACTGCGTTGATGGCGATGAAGGACCCCGCAACCAGCAGGACCGAGCGCCAGTGGTTGCGGAGAACGTCGAACAGTGGGATGGCGGAACGCTCGTCCTTCTCGACCAAGGACTCGAAAGCCGGACTCTCGTCGATCTTGCTCCGCAACACCAGGCCCACCACGATGAGAACCGCACTGGCGAGGAACGGGATCCGCCAGCCCCACTCGGCGAAGGCGGAGTCGCCGAGGCTGGTCGAGACGCTGAGGAAGGCCAGGTTCGCGATGATCAGACCCGCGGGAACACCCATCTGCGGGAAGCTCCCGAAGAAGGTGCGGCGAGATTCCGGCGCGTGCTCAACGGCCATCAGTACGGCGCCGCTCCACTCACCGCCCACACCGAACCCCTGAAGGAATCGAAGCGAGACCAGGAGGATGGGCGCCCACATCCCAATGGCGTCGTAGGTCGGGAGCAATCCAATGCCAACAGTCGCGGTGCCCATCAGCACCAAAGAAGTGACGAGCATGGTCTTGCGCCCAGCCCGGTCGCCGAAGTGGCCCATCACGATCCCGCCGAGCGGGCGGGCGAGGAAGCCGACGGAGAAGGTGGCGAACGCGGCCAGTGTCCCCGCAGCGTCCGAGAACTCTGGGAAGAACAACGGACCGAAGACGATGGCTGCGGCCATGCCGTAAATGAAGTAGTCGTACCACTCGATGGCGGTGCCGATCAGGCTGGCGAGCGCCGGCCGGGTGGCAGATGCGGCGCGAGGCGACGCTGGGGCTGTCTGCTGGGCGGTCACGATGTCTCCTCTGAGGAATAGCGGGTCACTGCGTGCGTGCGGCGATCGAGGACCCGCTTGGTCTTGCCTTCCGAGCGCTCAATCGTGTGTGGATGGACTACATCCACGTGAACGGAGACCCCGATGCTCTGCTTCACCGCCTGCTTGAGTGCGTATGCGGCGTGACTCCGGCCGGCACCGTCCATACCGCCACGGCTCTCCACACGAACGGTCAGGCTGTCCATCCGACCCTCGCGGGTCAGGACGATCTGATAGTGCGGCGCGAGCCGATCGCTACGAAGGATCAGCTCCTCGATCTGGCTGGGGAACAGGTTGACGCCGCGAAGGATGATCATGTCGTCGCTGCGGTCGGCGACCCGCGCGATACGATGGAACGCTGGGCGAGCTGTTCCGGGAAGGAGCGCGGTGAGGTCCCTGGTCCGGTACCGGATGATCGGGAACGCCTCCTTTGTCAGCGACGTGAACACCAGCTCGCCGCTGTCCCCGTCTGCCACAGGCTCACCGCTGCTCGGGTCGATCACCTCCGGAAGGAAGTGGTCTTCCCATACGTGCGGACCGTCTTTGGTCTCGGCGCACTCCTGCGCCACACCGGGCCCGATGACCTCGGAGAGGCCGTACAGGTCCAGCGCCTCGATGCCGGCCCGCTGTTCGATCTCCTGTCGCATCTCCTCGGTCCAGGGCTCGGCGCCGAGGACTCCGATCTGCAAGGACGACTCGCGTGCGTCCAAGCCCTGGCGGTCGAACTCGTCCAGGATCGTGAGGAGGTAGGACGGCGTCGCCATGATGATCCGCGGCTGCAGATCGCAGATGAGCTGCACTTGGCGTGAGGTCATGCCCCCCGACGCCGGGATCACGGTGCAGCCGAGGCGCTCGGCGCCGTAGTGGGCTCCTAGCCCACCGGTGAAGAGGCCGTAGCCGTAGGAGTTGTGTACCCGATCACCCGGGCGCCCTCCCGCGGCCCGAATGCTCCGGGCCGCAAGGTCTCCCCAGGTCTCGAGGTCCCGGCGCGTGTATCCCACCACCGTCGGCGTCCCTGTGGTTCCGCTGGAGGCGTGAAGTCGAGCCACATCCTCGAGGGGAACCGCGAACATCCCGTACGGATAGGTCTCACGCAGGTCGTCCTTCGTGGTGAACGGGAAGAGGCGAAGGTCATCGAGAGAGTTCAGATCGTTCGGGGTCACTCCGGCGACGTCGCACTTGCTGCGATAGAAGGGGACGCGCTCGTAGACCCTCCGCATCGTCCACTGCAGTCGTCGCAACTGCGTGTCACGCAATTCGTCCAGGCTCATTGACTCGCCTGCATCGAAAGCTTTCACACCCACTCGGTCGGCTTCTGGACCGATGACGCTAGCCACAGGCTGCCCCTGCTTCGGCGGCGGGCACGCTATCCGCTCTGCCGCCAGTCACTGGCGTTCTCGGGAATTCCACGGAGGTCATACGCTCACGAACTCCTTCCGGTCACATTGGGCGGTGCGCGTCCTCTGTTAGCCGCGTCACATTCACCCGATGACGGACATCATGGTCCGCACCGCTCGCTCCTGGCAGGGCCGAAATCGACTGATTCGCTTCACAGAATCAATCACCAGACGGCAGCGATTCCCTGGACACCCAGGGGCGGTGCATGGTGAACCGTCCTGAGTCCCCCCGCAGGGGGCTGCCCCAAGGAGGCCACGTGAACCGCGTGTGCCGGGCGCCGCATGTCCCGGCCCACCGCGCCTCACCGAGCGGGGAACGCGGGTGACACACTGGCCCGATGCGCATTGTGGTTCTGGCAGGCGGCGTCGGCGGTGCCCGGTTCCTCCACGGTCTCAAGCAGGCCGCATCGGATGCCGACGTCACGGTCATCGGCAACACCGGGGACGATATCCACCTCTTCGGTCTGAAGGTCTGCCCAGACCTCGACACGGTGATGTACACACTCGGCGGCGGCATCAACAAGGAGCAGGGCTGGGGGCGTGCGGACGAGACCGCCCACGTCAAGGAGGAGCTCGCGGCGTACGGCGTAGGGCCCGGGTGGTACGGCCTGGGCGACCGTGACTTCGCGACGCACATCGTGCGGACCCAGATGCTGAGCGCCGGATACCCGCTCAGCGCCGTGACGCAGACCCTGTGCGACCGGTGGAAGCCCGGGGTGCGGCTGCTTCCGATGTCCGACGACCGGGTCGAGGCCGCGGGAATCCGCTGCCGCGTGGTGCCGCTGATGATGACCGACGTCGAAGCGGCCGCCCGCATGGCGCGTGAGGCGCTGGCACTCGCGGAAGAGGTCCGGGCATGACGGGCACGGCCGGCGCGCCCGGCATCGGTACCGGTGACGCCGGCAGCCCCGGCAGGGCGCCCGGTTTCCGGGTGTGGGCCGTCCCGGGTATCCCCGAGGTGGGCGAAGGGGACGATCTGGCCAAGCTGATCGCTGCGGCAGAGCCCGGACTGGCGGACGGTGACGTGGTCCTCGTCACCTCCAAGATCGTCTCTAAGGCAGAGGGCCGGATCGTCTCCGCGGACTCGCGCGAGGCCGCCATTGACGCTGAGGCGGTACGAGTCGTGGCCCGGCGCGGGACCCTCCGGATCGTCGAGAACCGGCAGGGCCTGGTGATGGCAGCCGCCGGCGTCGACGCCTCCAACACCCCCGCCGGAACCGTGCTGCTCCTGCCCGAGGACCCCGACGCATCGGCGCGTGCCATCCGTGACGGGCTGCGCGACGCGCTCGGGGTTGACGTCGGGGTACTGATCACCGACACCTTCGGGCGCCCTTGGCGCAACGGTCTGACGGACGTCGCCATCGGCGCCGCGGGCGTGCGCGTGCTCGACGATCTGCGCGGCGGGACCGACGCGCACGGCAATCCGCTGAGCGCCACCGTCGTAGCCACCGCCGACGAGCTCGCCGCCGCCGGCGACCTCGTGAAGGGCAAGGCCGAGGGCCTGCCGGTCGCCGTGGTCCGGGGTCTGCCGCGGGTAGTGGCGGACGGGGCGGAGGACGCCCGGGCGATGGTGCGCTCCGCCCACGACGACATGTTCCGGCTCGGCACGTCAGAGGCCGTGCGGGAGGCGGTGACCCAGCGGCGTACGGTACGGGCCTTCACGGACGAGCCTGTGGATCCCGGCGCGGTGCGGCGCGCTGTCGCCGCGGCCTTGACCGCCCCCGCGCCGCACCACACGACGCCGTGGCGCTTCGTGCTGGTGGAGTCCCAGGAGTCGCGGACGCGGCTGCTCGACGCGATGCGGGACGCGTGGATCGCGGACCTGCGGCGCGACGGAGAGTCGGAGGAGTCCATCGTTGAGCGGCTGCGGCACGGTGACGTGCTCCGCCATGCGCCGTACCTGGTGGTGCCCTGCATGGTGACCGACGGCGCGCACGCATACGGAGACACACGGCGGGACGGCGCCGAGCGCGAGATGTTCGTCGTCGCGGCGGGCGCCGGTGTGCAGAACTTCCTGGTCGCACTGGCCGGCGAGCGGCTCGGCTCAGCCTGGGTGGCGTCGATCATGTTCTGCCGGGACGTCGTCCGCGACGTCCTTGGGCTGCCGCAGGGGTGGGACCCGATGGGCGCGGTGGCCGTCGGGCACGCGGCCGAGCCGCCCGAGGACCGGCCCGCCCGCCGGGCCTCGGACTTCATCGAGGTGCGCTGAGCCGGTCCGCCACGTCCGGTGGGCCGCCCCGGGCAACCCCTCGAGTGGGCCGGGCCCACTCTCGCGCTGCAAGCCACACGGTCCCGTCCTTCCGTCGCGTCCCCGGCCTCGCCGGCTGGTCCGCCGGAGAGGCGGGGAAGTATGGTGGCGGCGCATCACGCCCGGCCGTGGGCGGAGCTCGCTGGCGAGACGGCCGAGCCGGGCTGGCAGCCCTTGCGATCCTCCCGTCGTCGGCGCGGTCGTCGACCCCCGAGACCCTGGAACGGTCGCTGGGCGAGGTCGCCGCGTCAAGGGCCTCCGTCAGCAGTGACCGCCGCCGTTGCGAGAATGGCCGGGTGAGTAGAACGCATGTGCACAGCTACGTCGGCCGTCGTGACCGCCCCGCCTTTGACCGTGACTCCGTGGTGGAGGTCGCTGTCGTGGTTTTCAACGAGCGCGGTTATGACGGTACGAGCATGGGAGAGCTGGCCAGACGCCTGGGC
Organism: Streptomyces sp. NPDC040410; assembly: GCF_055595715.1. Lineage (NCBI taxonomy): Bacteria > Bacillati > Actinomycetota > Actinomycetes > Kitasatosporales > Streptomycetaceae > Streptomyces > Streptomyces sp. NPDC040410. The sequence continues at coordinate 2,004 of NZ_JBVIVK010000045.1, read as the reverse complement.
CTGAGCAAGTCGAGCATCTACCACCACGTCTCGGGCAAGGAGGAACTCCTCGACTTGGCGGTCACGCGCGCCCTTGACGCCCTCTTCGCCATCCTCGACGAGGACCCCGGCCCGAACGGCACGGCGACCGCCCGCCTACGGCACGTCGTGCAGCGCAGCATCGAGGTCCTCGCCGCCGAGCTGCCGTACGTCACCCTGCTGCTGCACGTGCGCGGCAACACGGCGGTCGAGCAGCGTGCCCTGGAGCGGCGCCGCGAGTTCGACCACCGGATCGCCAAGCTGATGTGCAGGGCAGCGGCCGAGGGCGGCCTGCGCGACGACATCGACCCCTGCCTGGCCAGCCGCCTGCTGTTCGGCACCGTCAACTCGCTCATCGAGTGGTACCGCCCAGACCGAGGGCTGTCGGTCGCGGCGTTGACCGATGCCCTGACGGCGATTGTCTTCGACGGGCTGCGCCGCCGCCCCGGTCCCTGACAAGAGGCGCTTGCACGCGACCCGGGCTCAGCGGATCATGACCCGGTCCTTGCCATACGATGCCGCGTAGTGCCGCCCTCGGCTGAGCAGGGCCGACGCTGTCGGGAATCGTGATTGCGTCGTGAGGCGCTGTTGGTTCGAGTGGAGGTGAGAAACCTTCGCCAACGCACTGTCTGCGCAGGGCTGTTGAAGCTGAGCTATCAGCTGCGGCTCAGAAGCTGTTGTCTTTTCGATCTTGAGTGGTGGCGGTCGAACGCGGATTCCCGGTCGGGTGATCCTGCTGTGCCGAGGGCATGAGGAAGGGGCCTCCTGAACAGCTCGTGGGTGTCGAATCCATAGAGCAACAGGAGGCCCCGGTGCCGCAGTATCCCGTGTCGATGGCCGGGCAGTCCAACTCGGCCGCTCCAACGTGTGATTGCCTCGCGCACGTGTACGGCAACGCGGCTGACCGGCCCGAACGGCAGCGCCGGTACCCGACGGACATGACGGACGAGGAGTGGGCCGAGGCCCGGCCGCTGCTGCCGGTGCCGGGCCGGATGCGCGGGCGGGGCGGCCGGCCGGAGGGATACTGCCACCGTGCGCTGCTGGACGCGATCCGCTACCTCGTGGACAACGGGATCAAGTGGCGTGCGATGCCGGCCGACTTCCCGCCGTGGGACCGGGTGTATGCCTTCTTCCGCCGCTGGCGCGAGAACGCTCTGGTCAAGGAGTTCCATGACCGGCTGCGCGCCCGGGTCCGCGAGCGGGAGGGCCGGGACGCGGAGCCGACGGCCGGCGTGATCGACTCGCAGTCCGTCAAGGCGGACGCCGTCGTCGGCGCCGACAGCCGCGGCTTCGACGGCGGCAAGCTGATCAACGGGCGCAAGCGGCACGTCGTGGTCGACACCCTCGGCCTACTGCTCGGCGTCATGGTCACGAGCGCGAATGTCGGCGACCGAGCCGCCGCCCAGGTCCTGCTGCACCAAGTCACCGACGCCTACCACCTGCTGGAACTGGTCTGGGCCGACGGCGGCTACACCGGAAGCCTCGTCGAGCACTGCCTGGCCGCGTTCGCCCTCGTGTTGGCGATCGTCAAGCGCAGCGACGACATGCGCGGCTTCGTGGTGCTGCCCAAGCGGTGGATCGTCGAGCGTCTCTTCGCCCACCTGATGCGAAGTCGCCGCCTGGCGCGTGACTTCGAACGCCGCACCACCAGCGCCGAGGCGATGATCTACTGGTCGATGACCCTCCTCATGACCCGCCGCCTGGCCCGGACACGCCGCGGGCGGGCGTGAACCGGCCCGGCGCCGGCTCGGCCAGCCAGCCACGCGCGACCAGGCGTTTCGCCTTCGACCGCAGCGCCTCCACCCGCGCCGGAACCACGTCCATGCCGAACAAGGCGGCCATCTCCTGGCAGGTCATCGGCCCCTGCCCGAGCCGGACCCGGTCCGCAAGCGCGGTGAGGATGCGCTGGTAGTCCACCGACAACACCGACCACGCAAGCCCTTCACGCCACACCGGCACCTGCGACTTCGTCTTCGCCGCTTCCGG
>NZ_JBVIVK010000044.1:0-22324 GCF_055595715.1 Streptomyces sp. NPDC040410 | reverse complement strand
GGTCACCCGGACGAGGTAACAGACCCAGGTCCAGGCACTCTCGGCGGCGCCGGGAAGCTACAGACGAGAGCGGAACTCGGGGACTATTGCTCACCGGACTTCGCCCGACCCGCTGAGCGCGGTGAACGTTCACGGCCCCGGCGTGGCGCGCAGGGCGCCCCGCCGGGCGAGGGCGGCCGCGGCCGCGCGGCTGGCCGGGCGGCCGAGCGCGGCGCGCGAGGTCTCCCGGAGCAGGACGGCCGCGCGGAAGGCGGCCGTGGCGACGGCACCGTGCCGACGCCGGTACAAACGGACGCGGTTGAGGGTGAGCAGAGTCCAGAGCCGGGGCGAGATCCGGGAGTCGCCGCCGAGGTGGACGGCTTCGGCGGCCGGCTCGAGCCGCGTGCGGTAACCCCGGTCCCGCGCGCGCAGGCAGTACTCGGTTTCCTCGGAGTAGAGGAAGAAGGACTCGTCCCATGGGCCGCAGGCCGCCAGGCAGTCCGCGGACAGGGCCATCAGGGCGCCGGTCGCCCAGTCCGCGTACGTGGGCCGCTCGTACGCGGCGGGGTCGGTGACCAGCTCGCTCAAGCGGGGGAAGCGCCCCGCCCGGCGATTGCCGATGACGGCCTCGCCGAGGGCGCGGCTCACGCTCGACTCCCGGCGGAGCGAGGGGAGCGGTGCGTCCCGGCCCTCCTCATACAGGAGAGGCACGCTGATGCCCACCCGGGTGCCGAGAGCGTCGACGAGGAGCTTGCCGCAGCCCTGCCGCATGCGGATGTCGGGATTGCAGACCAGGACGGCCCGGTAGCCGCCGTCCCACGCCGCGGCCGCGCCCAGCGCGGCGTTGACACCGGCCGCGTATCCGGCGTTACGGCCGGTCTGGACGACCGTGGCGTCGGGAGCGAGGGCGCGGAGCACGTCCACCGTGTCGTCGGCGGAATCGTTGTCGGCGACGACGAGCCGCCAGTCGAGCCCGGCCATGCCCTCGGGGAGCGCGGCGAGGAAGCCCGGAAGCACGGCGGCACTGTTCCAGGTGACGATGAGCACGGCGACGGGGCTCTGGTGGGACATCAAGACTCCACGAGTCGGGGGAGCGGGGATTCGGCGGCCTTACGGGGGGCCGTCACCCCGGTCACCCCGGTCCCGGCGGTCACCGCGGCGGTGGCCGCAGCCGCCTCGCGGCGGATGAAGCCGAGGTAGCTGCCGCCGGCGCCCAGGGTCAGGAAGAACATTCCGGCGTACATGGGGAAGCTGAGCGCATCGAAGGTGGCGCTGATGACCAGGGCGACCAGCGCCGAGGCGAGAAACGCCTGCCCGAGTTCCCGGTCCGAATCGGTGCGGGCGAGCCGGCGGAGGGCACCGCCGGTGTGTATCCCGGTGACGAACAGGGCGAGTAGCGCGATCAGTCCCACGAGGCCCATCTCGGCCAGGGTCAGCATGTACTGGTTGTCCGTGAAGAAATACAGGTCGGGGGTGAACGTTCCGAATCCGCGTCCGAACCAGGGCCGTTCGCTGAAATAGGGGACGATCGCGCTGTACTTCACGGTGCGTGCCTGGGTGCTGCTGTCGGAGTTGGACAGGAAGCTGGCGAACAGGTTGGTGATGGTTCCGATCAGCCCGGGAATGATCACCTTGAAGCCGGCCACCGAACCCAGGATCAGACCTATCGCCGCCCAGCGCCGCTGCGGCTTCCAGCGGGGCACCATCACCAGGGCCACGATGAGCGCGCCGATGATGGACGTCCTGGACACCGTCAGCGGAAGAGCACCCGCCATGATCGCCACAGGGGCCCAGCGGCGCAGCGCGCCGGCGTGACGGCGCACCGGATCGAACGCCTGGTGGACGGCGAAGGGAACCAGGATGGCCAGCATCCCCCCGAACTCCAGAGGATGGGCCGTGGTGGAGCGCGGCCGGGTGAACGAGCCCCGGTCCATGGCGCTGATCCCGGCCGTGCTCGACTGCAGGCCGGGGATGTGAACGGAGTCGGCGATGTTGGTCGCCGCGAAGAAGTCGTAGTAGCCGATCAGGGCGACCACCGTGCCCAGTACGACGAGCCGGCGCATCAGAACCTCCAGCCGGCTGCGCTCCTGGATCCCGGCCGATGCCAGCACCACCAGCGCCACCCACACCCCGAGCCCGATGAGCCCCCGGTCGGCCCCGAGGACCTCCTGGTGCGAGCTGTCGCGTGTCGCGTCCGCGAGGTACGACAGCAGCACCGCCGCGGCGAGCACGCACATCGCCACGCGAGGCAGTCTGGTGCCCGCAGCCGGGCGGATACGGCCGCCCAGCCAGGTCGCGAGGTACCAGAGGAGTCCCAGCAGGGCGAAGACGTTGGCCGGGGTGCCGACGCCGCCCAGCGCGGGCAGGGTGAGGTTCGACGGGACGAAGAAGGCGAGCACCAGATAGCCGGTGAGGATCGTCGTGGCGTCCAGCCTGCGCACCAGCAGGCCCCTGGGCGCCCGCTCGGGGGGCCGGGCGCGATGGCGCCGGGGAACGTATCCGGCCCTGGCACGTCCCCGACGGCGGACCACCGCGACGCCCTCGGCCAGGATGGACAGCAGGAACGCGCTGACCATCCCGACGATGACCACCGCCGCGATGTCCTGGTACCGGGTCTTCGACTGCGACACCGGTGTCTGCGGCAGGACGACCGGCGCAGTCTGCACGGTGTACACCGTCGGCACCTTGGACGCGGCCTGCAGGGCCTTCAGCTGCTCCCCGGTGAACTTGGTGAGGGTGGTGGTCTCGCGGAGCACCTTCGCCTGGTCGGTTCCCGTGACGCCCAGGGTGAGCAGGGGGCTGTCGGCGTCCGGCGCGAAACCGACCGTGTACCGGTCCGTGACGCCGCGGGAGTGCAGTTCCTTGGCCGAGTCGTTCGACTGGAGCGTCCTGATCAGCACATCGGCCGTGACGACCAGCGAACCGCCCGCGTTCGATATGGGGTTGCCGAAAGTCGGCGCCAGATCGGCGACCGCCGTGGAGTCGAGCAGCGTGACGGAGCTCTGCGACTCGTAGGACACCGGCACGGTCCGGTACAGATACCCGCCCGCGAGAAGACTGAGCAGGGTGAGGGGCACCATGAAGTACCAGCGCCTGCACATGATCGCCCAGATATCGGCCAGGCTCATGAACACTCCCCCCGGCCCGGTGCCGCGGGACCGGACGAATGGGCTCGGGCCCAGCATAGGCCGCGTGATCCGGTGGCGGCTTGCCCCGGCGCCTGCGAGTATCGGTGCCGACGGAAGGAAACACCGTGTCGCCTCGTGACCTCGCCGAAGCGCTCCTCCGACGCTGGTACGTTCTGGTGCTCGCGCTCCTGCTGACGGCCGCCGGGGCGTACCAAGTGCTGCGCCCCGCCCCGCAGTACCTGAGTTCGGCGGTGGTCGTCCTCAAACCACCGGCGACGGGGAACCAGCCGAACCAGCTGACGAATCTTCAACCGCCGCTCGCCGCACTCTCGTACGGGGTCATCCAGCAGCTCGAATCGCCGGCCGGGCGCAAGGAGCTGAACTCCGCTGGCGTCCACGGGACTTACCAGCTCATCCCGCGCAACAGCGGTACCAGCGCCACACCGCGCTATCTGATCCCCTCGGTGCAGGTACAGGCGCGGCGGACCAGCGCCGTCGAGGCCGACACGGCGGTCCGCCGGGTCATCGCCGTCTACTCCAGGCATGTGGCAGACATGCAGGACGCGCAGCGGATCGCGGCGGCGTCGCGGATCAGCGCATCCGTCCTGGTCGCCCCGAGCGCCGCCCCGGTGCAGGGCACCAAGAGCCGCGCGCTGGCCGGTACGGCACTGCTGGGCGGAAGCGCCGCGATCCTGGGCACGCTGTGGTTCGACCAGTACGCGCTGCGCCGCAGGAACAGGAAGGCGAACTCCCCGGGCCCACGCCGCCACGCAGACGGGATTCCGGTGGCGGGCTGAGCCCCGGAAGGGGCGCGACGCTGCGACATGTACGGCTCCGCCGCGTGGGTGCGACCAGCCGGCCAGAGCCCTCATGCTGAGCGTGGACATCAGATACCGCGGCGCTTCCACGATTGCCACCACAGCCACTCCCGGCCGCGCTCGGCCACGGCCGACCACACCAGCGGCTGGAGATACGGCATCGCCCTCGCTCCGATCCGCTGCCGCAGCCGCAGCGCGCGGTACTCGGGCAGCGCCGCGTAATCCGCCAGGCACTCTCCGGCGAAGGCCACGAGATCGTCGACCGGGACGACTTCGGTGCGCCCCCGGTCGTACGCGCGGTAGGCGCGGCGGAGCGCGAAGCGGGCGAGGCGGGTGTGCGCCGCGCCGGCCAGTCGGTCGGCCTGCGGCAGCAGGCCGGAGCATTTGGCGAGCACGGAGTCGTAGGCGACGAGACGCTGGCGGAGATCGTCGAGCTGGCCGCCGAAGTCGGTGGTGGACATGTTGTCGCCGTGGACGCGGTAGAAGGCCTGGTCGGCTCCGCGTATGTAGCCGACGTCGGCGCGGGCGGCGAGCCGCATCCACATCTCGATGTCGCCGGCGTGGGGGAGTGCGGAGTCGTAGCCGCCCACCTCGCGCTGCAGGCTGGTGCGGACGACGACCTCGGGCGAGGTGATGCAGCCGGTGGCCTCCCGGAACCGGCGTTCCAGCCACCAGTGCCCGGGATAGACGGCCGAGCCGGTGCTGTGCGTACGGGCCTTGGGCAGCGGGCCGCCGTGCTGGAAGCGCAGGGGGCGGCCGTAGGCGAACCCCGCCTCCGGGTGGGCGTCCAGCAGCGCGGCGGCGCGCACCAAGGCGCCGGGGACCAGCCGGTCGTCGGCGGAGAGGAGAGCGACGTAGTCGCCGTCGGCCCACTCCAGCAGGCCCTCGTTGTAGGTGGCGATATGTCCCTTGTTGCTTTCGTGGACGCGGACTTCGACGCGCGGGTCGGCGGCCGCCAGCTTGCTCGCCGTCTCCGCCGAGTCGTCGGGTGAGGCGTCGTCGATGATGAGTACCCGGACGTCAACGCCGTCCTGCTCGTCCAGGACGCTGCTCACGCAGTCGGCGAGGAAATGGCCGTACTTGTAGCAGGGGATCACAACACTGACAGAGCTCATCGGTGAGAAAGCCAATCCCCGGTGCCGGCCTCGGGGGAGGCCGGCACCGGTGGGCACTAGTGCTTCTTGCGGACGGTCTTGCTCTTCAGGACCCAGCTGCGGGACTTCACCGTGTGGTGGTGCTTGTCCCGGGCCGTGACCGTGATCTTGAACCGCGTGCCGTCCGGCAGCGGGGCGGACAGGTGGACGGACATCTTGTGGGTGGCCCGGTCGTAGGAGAGGACGGCGGTGACGTGGAGCTTCCTGGCGGCTGCGGCTGTCGCGCCCGGCAGGACGGTCAGCGTCGCCTTCACCGACGACAGCTTGGCCGTGCCGGGCAGCGTCGTGACGAGGGGGCTTGCCGCGTCGGCGGTGTGCGCCAGGGAGGAGGTGGCCACCTCCGAGGCGGTGCCCGCCGTCAGCGACGCGGACGGGTCGTCGGCGGTGAAGACCGGGCCGACCCAGTAGTTCGCGGATCCGTAGGAGCCGGTCGGGAAGCCCACGTCGCTGCCGTACCGGTAGAGCCCGTTGTGGGCCGAGCCGGTGTCGGCGGTGGCGGTCAGGGGATAGGACTGGTGGGCTGCCGCGAAGTAGCCGCCGTCCACCGCGTAGTGGCCGTTCGGCGCGTGGTACGAGACGACGTACGGGGTGTCGGCGCTGATGGCCACCGGGGTGGCGAAGGTCATCGTCTGCCAGCCGGAGGCCGTCTCGCTGGTGAAGGTGCCCGAGGCGAGGAGTGTGCCGTTGTCGGACCAGAGGCTGCCGGTGTGCGTGCCGGTGTTGCCGGTGCCCTTGTAGAAGGTGACGCCGGTGACCCAGCCGCTCGCGGAGGACTGGAACCGGGTACCCAGCTCAAGGGAGTTGGGGTCGCCGGTGACGTCGGTCGTGGCCGGCACGGTGCTGGAGTTCCACAGCGTGCAGGGGCAGGTGACCGCGGGCGGGGTTGAGCTGGTGGTGAAGCTCCATGTGACCGGGGCGCCCATCTCGTTGCCCCACAGGTCGGAGGCCTGGACGGAGGCGGTGTAGGTGGTGTGCAGGGCCAGCTCGGTGGACGGGGTGAAGGTCGCGCTGTTCGACGCGGGGAGCGTCCTGGTCCCCGGCACGGTGTTGCCGTCCGGGTCCTTCACGGTGAAGGTCAGGCTCTCGGCGTCGATGGCGTGGTCGAAGACGGCCGACACCGGTGCCGTGATCGACACACCGGTCGCCCCCGACGTCGGTGAGGTGGAGGTGACGGTGGGCGGGGTCGTACTGGCCGTCGAGGTGTCCAGTACCACGTCGACCCAGTAGTTGCTGCCGGAGGACTGCGAGGACGGGAAGGCGCTTGTCGAGGTGTAGCGGTAGACGCCGTTGCCGCCGTCGGTGCCGGACTTCAGCGCCGTGAGCGGAGCCAGGCCGGCAGCGCTGCTGGAGAAGTAGCCGCCGTCGTAGGAGTATCCGCCGTTCGGCGCGAAGTAGGAGGCGACGTAGGTGGTGTTGGCCTTGACTGTCACCGGGGTGGCGAAGTTCAGCTGCTGCCAGCCTGAGGCCGTCTCGTTGGTGAAGGTGCCGGTGGCCAGGCGGGTGCCGGAGGCACTCCACAGGCTGCCGGTGTGGGTGCCGGTGTTGACGGGGGACTTGTAGAAGCGGACACCGGTGATCGATCCGGCCACCGTGGTGCGGATCTTCACGCCCAGCTCCACCGAGCCGCCGTCGCCGCCGTTGACCTTGCCCGGTACGGCTGTGGCGGGCCACACGGTGCAGGGGCAGGCCTGCGGGCCGACGGTCACCGGGATGGTGGTGACGGCTCCGATGTTGACCGTGTCGTCCACCGCGCGGACCTTGATCGACTCCGAGCCCGGGGCCGTCGGCGTCCAGCTGTAGCTCCAGGACGCCAGGCCCTTGGCGGCGTTCCAGGTCGTTCCGCCGTCCGTGGACACCTCTACGCGGGCCACCACGCCCGGGCCGGAGTCACTGGCGGTGCCGGTGATGGTGACCGGCTTCAGCGCCGGGACGGTGACTCCGGAGGCCGGGCTCGTCACGGTGACGGCCGGGCCGGTGGTGTCGGTGGAGGCCGTGGCGGTGGCAAGGTTGCTCTGCAGGGACTTCGGCTGGACGCCCATGTCGGCGAGGATGTTCACGGTCGCCTGCTGCATGCGGACGTCCTCGGTGACCACCACTTCGTCGGGGTTGTACACCGGGAGGTTGGTCAGGCCCCACGACCACTGCACGGTCCCCGCCCCGAACACCAGGGCTCCCGAGTCCTGGTCTCGGAACTCGACGAGATTGTGCGTCGCGGTGCCGTTTCCGTACGTGTTGCCCCAGTCGAGGCGGTACTTGCCGTCGGTGACGTCCACCGTCGTGGACGACAGGTGGATCTGCCCGGCGGGTCTGGTGCTGTTCTCCAGGTCGCTGTCCCACTCGTATCCGAGCGTTCCGGCCGGGAAGGTGGCGGTCTGGCTCGACGTGAGGTTCGCGACGGAGGTGTTGCGCCACAGCCGGTTCTTGCCGTACGAGCCGGGGACCGTGATCGCGTCGTTGCGGTAGCCGTTCACCTGGAACATGGAGCCGGTGAGGATGTTCGGCGGCTGGTACGCCGTCCCGTAGGAGGTACTGGCCGGGTCCATCCAGGTGCCGGTCCAGGTGCCGCTCGGGTCGGCGATGCCGTTGCCCTGGGCCATCTTGGTCATCTTGTAGCAGACCAGGGTCCGGTTCGCCGTGCTCGTGCCGTCGATGCTCGGGGTGAACCGCGTCTTCCAGAAGACCTCGTTGCCGCTGAAGAAGGCCTGCCGGACGCCGGCCTTCCTGGCCGCCAGGACATTGGAGTACTGGCTCTGGGTCCAGTACTCGTCATGGCCGGAGGACAGGTACACCTTGTGGTTCAGCAGCAGGGACCCGTTGGCCGACACGTCCACACCGGACAGATAGCTGACGTCGTAGCCGTTGCGCTCCAGCCAGGACAGCATCATGAACTCGGAGCCGTAGATGCCGTTGTCGCCGCCGATGTCCAGCGGCCGGTTGTAGCTGACCTCGTAGGCGCGGCCGTCCGGCGCGGGCCCTGAGCCTCCGTAGAGGTCCTGGCCGCCGTAGTCGTTGTAGGCCTGCCAGGTCTGGTCGCTGGTCTGCACGACGATGTCGGAGGTGCTGGAGTCCTTGCGGACGACGAACGGGTACGGCATCAGGCCGTCGCCGTCGGTCTGCGTCAGGTTCGCGATGTACAGGCCGGACACGGCGTCGCTGGGCACCGTCCAGTTCGCGGTCACGGGCCAGTTGCCGCAGTCGACCAGGCCGGTGCTGCTCTTGGTGGTGCAACTGGCGGGATGGGTGGTGTAGTTGGCCGGGTAGGTCACCGCCGCCTGGGCCGCGGTCGACATCCTGCGCGCGCCGTCGCCGCCGTACCAGCCCAGGCGGTAGATCTCGACGTGGTACGAGACGCTCGACTGGACCTTGAAGTGGACGGTGTCACCGGCCTGGACGCTCTCCTTGGTGGAGAAACCCTTGATGTCACCGTAGGCGTTGGGCGAGTACCAGTCGGACATGGGGCTGCCCGTCTTGGAGTTCTCACAGACGACGGGGTTCGAGCCCGTTCCGCACGGATCGGATGCCGCCTGGGCGGGCGCGGCCTGCGGGAGCACCGCCCATATCAATGCTGCCATCACGGTGAGGCGGCCGCCCCTGAACCGTCTGCTCCATCTGTTCATGTGTACCTCTCAGCGGTGCTGTGCAGGACCGACCCGTGAAGTCGGGGTGGTGCGTGAAGCGGGGACCGTCAGCCGCGGAGCGCGTCGGCGAGCGCGTCCACGACCCGCTGCTGCTGGTCGGGGGTGATCTGTGGGTAGAGCGGAAGCGACAGGATCCGGTCGGCCGCCTTCTCGGAGTTCGGGAAGTCGCCTCGGGTGTGGCCGAGATGGCGGTACGCCGGTGTGAGGTGGACCGGGGCGGGATAGTGCACCCCCGCGCCGATGCCCTCCGCGTTGAGCTTGCCGACGACGTCGTCGCGGTCCGCCCCGGCGACCTGGACGACGTACAGGTGCCATACGTGGACGTTGCCGACCGCCGTCGTCGGGAGCACGACCCGCCCCGTGGCCGCAAGGTCGGCGAGCAGCGCGTCGTAGCGGGCCGCGGCCGCCCGCCGGGCCGTGTTGCCGTCCGCCAGCCGCGCCAGCTTCGCCCGCAGGACGACGGCCTGCAGTCCGTCCAGACGGCTGTTGAACCCGGGTACGTCGTGGCGGTATTTGGCGACGCCGCCGTGGTTCGCGATCGCGCGCACCAGGCCGGCCAGCTCCTCGTCGTCGGTCAGCACCGCGCCGGCGTCGCCGTAGGCACCCAGGTTCTTGCCCGGGTAGAAGCTGGTGGCCGCGATCTGGCCACTGCCCGGCGACCGGCCGTCGCGCGTTGCGCCCTGGCACTGCGCGGCGTCCTCGACGATCCGTACGCGCTCGGGAAGCCGGCCGGCCAGCTCCGTCACGTCGGCCAACTGCCCGTACAGGTGCACCGGCACCACCGCGCGGGTGGCCGGGCCGACCGCGTCCAGCGCGGCCTGAGGGTCGAGCAGATGGCTGTCGGGCAGGCAGTCCGTCAGGACCGGCCGCGCACCGGTCCTGGCCACCGCGCCCGCGGTGGCGATGAAGGTGTTGGCGGGCAGCACGACCTCGTCGCCGGCCCCGACCCCGCTGGCACGCAGGGCGAGTTCGACGGCGTCGGTGCCGTTGGCGACACCCACGCAGTGCGCGACACCGCCGAAGTCCGCGTACTCGCGCTCGAACAGGCGGACCTCGTCGCCCCCGATGAACGCGGTGGCGGCCAGGACCCGCTCGAATCCGGCCCGTACGTCGTCGGCGACCTCCTCGTGGGCCGCCTTGAGGTCCACAAGCGGAATCTGGTTCATGCGACCGGTCCCCCCATTGTTCGCGTCACAAGCTCGTCGAGAGCCGGGGCAGCCGCCGCACGCAGCCGCCGGGCCGGGCTCCCCGCCCAGACCTCGCCCGGCGGCACATCGCCGAGCACGGTGCTCCCCATCCCGATCAGCGACCAGGCGCCGACCGTCGTGCCCTCCCTGACCAGGGCCCCTGAGCCCACATACGCACCCCGCTCCAGCCGCACGCCCCCGCCCAGGCGGGCCCCGGAGGCGATCGTGGCGCAGTCCTCGACCACGTCGTCATGGGTGAGGACGACCTGCGGCATCACCGCGACCTGCGCGCCCACCCGCACGGCGGCGGTCAGGACGCAGTGCGCGAGCAGCACCGAGCCGGGGCCGACCTCCGAGGTCGCCGACACCGCCGCCGTCGGGTGGATCACGGTGGCGTAGCGGTCCGCGGACAGGCCGAGCCTGCGGACCAGACGGGCGCGGGCCGCGTAGTCCCCGGGGTTGCCCACGCAGATCACCACCCGGGCCTCGGGCAGGCCGTGGACCAGGTCGCAGCCGCCGAGGACGGGTACGCCGTCCACCTCGGTGCCGTGCAGGGCGGCATCGTCGTCGAGGTGCCCGAGCAACTCGACGTCGCCCGCGTCCCGTACGGCCTGCGCGGTCTCCCGGGCGAAGCCGCCCGCGCCGACGATCAGCAGCGTGCTCATCTTCCGGCCTGTTCGCGCAGCGCATCCACGACGCGGTCCTGCTGGGCCTCGGTCATCGTGTGGAACAGCGGCAGGATCAGCGAGTCGCGGCTGATCCGCTCGGTGACCGGCAGCGGCGCGCAGGCGTGGCCCGCGTAGGCGGGTTCGAGGTGCGAGGCCATGATCCCGCGCCGGGCGGAGACGCCGGCCGCGGCGAGCGCGGCGAGCAGATCGTCCCGGCCGACGGGGAAGTCCTCGTCCAGGCGCACCCAGTAGGACTGGAAGTTGCTCTGCCCGTGCGCGGGGTCGCGTACGGGGCTGAGGCCGGGGACGCACCGCAGCAGCGTGTCGTAACGGGCCGCCAGCTCGCGGCGGCGGGCGATCATCGCGTCGAGTTTCCCGAGCTGGACCAGGCCGATCGCGGCCTGGACGTCCGTCATCCGGTAGTTGTAGCCGACCTCGAGGTAGCTCTCCAGGACCGGCTTGCTGCTCGCATGGCGCTCCGCCGCCGAGGCGTTCATCCCGTGTTCGCGCAGCCGGCGCAGGCGTGCCGCCCACTGGGCGTCGTCGGTGGTGACCATGCCGCCCTCGCCGGTGGTGACGACCTTGCGGGGATGGAAGGACCAGGCGGCGATCAGCGCGCCGTGCCCCACGGGCTTCCCGCCGGCGGTCGAGCCGATGGCGCAGGCCGCGTCCTCGACCAGGGGAAGGTCCCATTCGGTGCAGGCGGCGCGCAGGGCGTGCACATCGGCCGGTACGCCGCCCTGGTGGACGACGAGGACGGCCCTGGTACGGGGCGTGCGGACCGCGTCCACGGTGGCCGTGGTCAGGTTGCCGGTGGCGGGGTCGACATCCGCGAAGACGGGCTCGGCACCGACGTAGCGCACGGCGTTGGCGGTGGCGATGAACGACAGCGAGGGCACCACGACCTCGTCGCCGTGTCCCAGTCCGAGCGCGACGAGCGCCAGGTGCAGGGCGGTGGTGCACGAGCTGACCGCGATGCCGTGCTCGGCGCCCACCCGCTCAGCGAAGGCCCGCTCGAAGGCGGCGACCCGTGGCCCCTGGGCGACCCACCCGGACAGCACCGCGTCGGAGGCGGCCTCGGCCTCCTCCTCGCCGAGCCAGGGGATCATCACGGGGATGCGGTCGGCGCTCATCGCGTGGCCCCCCGGACGGCGGCAGCGGCGGCGCGTTCCGCGCGCCACCACTCCACCAGGTCCCGCAGCCCTGTACGCAGGTCGATCCGCGCCGTGAAACCGAGCCGCTCGGCGGCCTGTGTGGTGTCCGCGAGCCGCCGGGTCACCCCGTTCACCGCGCGGGCGGGCCCGTGCACCGGCTCCAGGTCCGATGCCCCCATCGCCTCGAGCAGGCCCCGGGCGAGCTCGCTGAGCGAAGTCTCCGTGCTGCTGGCGACGTTGAACACCTCGTCGGTGAGATCCGACTCGGCGGCCAGCACATTGGCCCTGGCGATGTCCCTGACGTCGACGAAGTCCATGGTCTGTGAGCCGTCGCCGAGGATCAGCGGCGGCTCGCCCGCCTCGATGCGCTCCATCCAGCGGATGAGCACCTCGGTGTAGAGGCCGTGGATGTCCATCCGGGGGCCGTAGACGTTGAAGTAGCGCAACGCCACATAGTCCAGTCCGTACATGGCGTGGAAGCTGCGCAGCATGCCCTCGTTGAAGGCCTTCGCCGCGCCGTAGAACGTGTCGTTGTTGTAGGCGTGATGGCGTTCGGTCGTCGGAAAGGTCTCGGCCATGCCGTAGACGGATGCCGAGGACGAGGCGATCACCTTGCCCACCCCGGCCTCGACCGCGGCCTCCAGGACGTTGAAGGTGCCGTCGACCATGACCTCGTTGGCCAGCCGCGGCTCCTCCGCGCACTGGGTGATGCGTATCGCGGCGAGGTGGAACACCAGGTCGGCGCCCTCGGTGGCCTTCCGTACGGTGTCGGCGTCCCGGATGTCGCCCTCGACGACCTCCACGACGCCGCTGGGCAGGGCCTGCGCGAGGTTGGCCCGCCGCCCGCGCACGAAGTTGTCGAGTACCACTATCTCGCGGGCGCCGCCCTGGGCCAGGAGGTCGACCAGGTTGGAGCCGATCGTGCCCGCTCCTCCGGTGACCAGGATCTTCTTGCCTCGCACGCTGCTCAACTGCACGTCCCTCTCAGTGAATTGAAACCGTCAACGCCCGGCGCGCAGGCCGACTACCGCGCCCCGGAATTCCAGACTCCGTGACGCTGCCTCGAGAATGTCCAGCACCCGCAGGCCTGCCCGGCCGTCGGTCAGCGGCGCCCGGCGCCCCTTGATCGCGTCGGCGAACTCGTCGACCATGCTGCGCAGCGCTTCCTTCTCGCCGATGGCGGGCGCGACCATGTCGCCGGAGCGGTACGAGATGAGCATGTCCCGGCGCTCGTCGGCGCCGATCTCCTGGGGCGCGGCCAGGTCCACCCCCCGGTCGAAAATCGCCACTCGCTGGGCGGGGTTGAGGTCGTCCCAGATCAGGGTGCGTTTGGCGCCGCCCACCATGGTGGTCCGTACCTTGGTCGGTGACAGCCAGTTGACGTGTACGTGGGCGATGGCTCCGGTGTTGAGCTGGAGCGTCAGATAGGCCACGCAGGCCTGCCCCGCGCCGATCGGGTCGGCCCCGTGCGCGGCGACGGCGACCGGCTCGACGTTGTCGGGGAGAATGAAGTCCAGGATCGACAGGTCGTGCGGGGCCAGGTCCCACATGACGTCGATGTCCTTCTGGACGAGCCCGAGGTTGATCCGGACCGAGTCGACGAAGTGGATCTCGCCGAGTTCGCCGGAGCGGACCAGCTCCCGGATGCGGCCCACGGCGGGTGTGTAGCAGTACGTGTGATCGCACATCAGGCTGAGCCCGCGCTCCTCCGCCTCGGTCACCAGGCGCAGCCCGTCGGCGTACGTCGCCGCGAGCGGCTTCTCCACCAGGACGTGTCTGCCGGCGCGCAGGGCGGCAAGGGCGATGTCGAGGTGGGTTCCGGCGGGTGTGGCGACGGCGACGGCGGCCACGCCCGGGTCGGCGAGGACGGCCGCGTAGTCCGAGGTGGCCTGGACCGTCGAGTAGCCGCCGAGGACCCGCTGGGCCCGGTCCACGTCGAGGTCGCACAGCCAGCGCAGCCGGAACTGCGGGCTGGCCTGGAAGTTGCGCACGAGGTTGGGTCCCCAGTAGCCGGCCCCGACGACGGCGACCCCCAACGGCTCCGTGGTCT
This sequence comes from Streptomyces sp. NPDC040410, assembly GCF_055595715.1. NCBI lineage: Bacteria > Bacillati > Actinomycetota > Actinomycetes > Kitasatosporales > Streptomycetaceae > Streptomyces > Streptomyces sp. NPDC040410. The sequence continues at coordinate 8,548 of NZ_JBVIVK010000044.1, read as the reverse complement.
GCGTCACTTGGTTCCTCTCCCCTTGGTCCATCAGTAGGCCCCCGTTCCCCGCACCACTGCCGACCCGGTGCGCATCAGGATCAACAGGTCAAGGCTCATCGACCAGTTGTCCACGTACCCGAGATCGAGCCGGACCGCCTCGTCCCAGGGCAGGTCGGAGCGGCCGCTCACCTGCCACAGCCCGGTGAGGCCGGGCTTCACGAGCAACCTGCGCTTGACCTCCGGCGTGTACTCCTCCACCTCTTCGGGCAGCGGCGGGCGGGGGCCGACGAGCGACATATGGCCGCTGACCACGTTGACCAGCTGCGGCAGTTCGTCGAGCGAGCAGCGGCGCAGCACCGAGCCGATCCGGGTGATCCGCGGGTCCTGCTTCACCTTGAACAGCAGGCCGTCGCTGTTCTGGTTGAGGTGCGCCAGTTCCGCCCGCAGAGCCTCCGAGTCCTGCCGCATCGTGCGGAACTTCAGCATGGTGAAGTGGTCGCCGTACCGGCCCACCCGCTGCTGCCTGAACAGCGCCGGCCCGGCGCTGTCCAGCCGGACGATCAGGGCGATCAGCAGCATCGGCAGCGCGAGGACCGCCAGGAGCGCCGCCGCGAGCGAGCGGTCCAGCAGTTCCTTGGGCAGCCGGGAGATCCGGGAGAGGTTCGGCGCCTGTACCCGCATCAGCGGTACCCCGTTGGTGGGCCGTACCGCCAGCCGGGAGGCGGACACGTCGGTCAGCACGGGGGCCAGCAGGAAGTCGACGCCCTGCACGGCCGTGGTCCAGGTCATCCGGCGCAGGACGGAGGCGTCGAACTCGGGCGCCGGCAGGGCCACCACGGTGCTGATGCCCATGGCCCGGACTACGTCGTTCATGGTGCCGACGCTGCCGAGGACGGAGAGCCCCAGCTTGCGGATCTCCGCCGCGTTTTGCGGATCGCTCAGGCATACTCCGGCGACCTGCAGTTCCTGTACGCCGCCGCGTCGCAGCACGGCGACCAGCTCCACGATGCCGCGCGACGGCCCGACCAGGAGCGTTGCGCTCCGGTCCTGGCCCCGTGCCCATCGTCTGTGCAGCCGGCGGCGGAGCGCGTACCGGACCGGCAGGGCGATCGCGGCGGCTGGAGCCGCGGCCATGGTCATGTCATGCAGGAGTCCTGAGTCGTGCGCGAACAGCCAGTACGCACCCGCGGCCAGCGCCGGCAGTGCGACGGCGCCGCGGAGTACCCGCACGTATTCCTCGGTCCCCAGGCCCAGGGCGCTGCGGTCGTAGGAGCGGTGGGCGAGCATGGCCACGATCCACGTCGGGGGCAGCACCAGGGCCACCGTCCAGCGGCCGTACACCGCGTGGATCACGAAGGCCGCGGCAGCAGCTGCGAAGCCGTCCGCGACCAGCAAAACTAACCGGTATTTCTGTTCCCAGCGTCTTCGGCGAGCATCCGGACTTCTGTGTTCCACAACTAGCTGCTCATGCGTGACCTCAATGGTCATGCGCCCCCCACCACGTGCGCGGTTACCCCTGACCGAACGAAACCGGGCATACGGTTACGAGTCCGTGGCCCGGAGGCGAATCGGCGCCGATGTGCCCTCCACACAGCGGCACTTGAAAGCGAGAGAGGTTCAGCGGTTCCCCAACCGCCTTGAATTTCCCGCCTGTTGGTTACTGCAAAATTCGTATTTGCTTCACAGCGCCGTACCGTGACGTGCCGTCAGGACCAGTTCCCCATCCAAACCGGTGCGGCGGCCCTCAATCTAGACCACTGGACGCAGTCGCGGGAACAGTTGGACGAAACACACCTCGCAAGGGTGACACCGACGGCATACTGCCCAGGTGACGAGCATCGTGATCCCGGCCCACAACGAGGCGCGAGTCATCGGCCGGCTCCTCGATTCACTGCTGGCAGGCTCCTTGGAGGACGAGACCGACATCGTCGTCGTATGCAACGGCTGTACGGACGACACCGCGCGGACAGCGGCCGCTCGCGGCCCGCGCGTCCGGGTGATCGAGATCCCCGTCCCCTCCAAGCACGCCGCCCTGCGGGCGGGTGACGACCACGCGCACGGTTTCCCCCGCCTCTACGTGGACGCCGACGTCGTCATCGCGGCCGCCGACGTACGGGCGCTGACCGAGCCCCTGAACGACGACACCTCGGGCATCCTCGCCACCGCCCCCGAACGGCAGATCCCGCTGGCCGCCTGCGCATGGCGGGTGCGTGCCTACTACCAGGTGTGGCAGCGGCTCCCTGCCGTACGCGAGGGGCTGTTCGGCCGAGGCGTCATCGCGGTCTCCAAGGCCGGGCACGCCCGGATCGCCGCACTGCCGCCGCTGATGGCGGACGACCTGGCCGCGTCCCTGGCGTTCGCCCCGAAGGAGCGGCTCGTGGTCGGCGCGGCCAGTGTCGTGGTCCAACCACCGCGCACATGGCCGGACTTGATCAAACGGCGGATCCGGGCCGCGGTCTCCACCGCCCAGGTCGAACAGCACCGGAGACCGGAAGAAGCCTCGGCGCGCACGAGCAAGGCGGATCTGGCAGCCGTGCTCCGCAGCGAGCCGAAGCTGTTCGCAGGCCTCTTGGTCTTCCTCGCGGCGACGATCGTCGCCCGGCGGGGGGCCAGAAAGGCCATCCGGGCACAGGACTTCGGCACCTGGCTACGGGACGAGAGCAGCCGGCAGAACTGATCGCACCGCACCCGGAGTCCTTGATCATGTATCTCACCGACCGCTCCGCGCCTCCAGGGGAGGACACCGAGCAGGGCCGAAGGCGCGGCCTCGGGTCCAAGGTCCCCCCGGTCGTGCTCGTACTGGGCGCGGTCAGCCTGATCACCGACATCTCCTCGGAGATGGTCACCGCCGTCCTGCCGCTCTACCTCGTCACCACGCTCGGCCTCAGCCCGCTCGGCTTCGGCGCCCTCGACGGCGTCTACAACGGTGTCAGCGCCGTGGTCCAGCTCACCGGTGGCCACCTCGCCGACCGGGTGCGCAACCACAAGCTGATGGCCGGGCTCGGCTACGGCCTCTCCGCGCTGTGCAAGCCGCTGCTCCTGCTCGCGAGCAGCTTCGGCGCGCTCGGCACCGTCCTCGCCCTGGACCGGACCGGCAAGGGCCTGCGCACCGCCCCACGCGACGCGATGATCTCCCTCTCCACACCGCCCGACAACCAGGGCCGGGCCTTCGGCGTACACCGGGCGATGGACACCACCGGCGCGATGCTCGGCCCGCTGGCGGCCTTCCTCATCCTGCGCGCGGCCGCCGACGGCTACGACGCCGTGTTCGGCGTGAGCGCGTGCGTCGCCGCGCTCGGCGTGCTCGTGCTGGTCCTGTTCGTACCCCGCAGGCAGCAGGCCGCGCGGACGCACGAAGCAGGTATGGCGGACGGCAAGCGGCCCGTCCGCGCAAGCGAAGCGCTGGCGCTGCTGCGCCTGCCGCGTCTGCGGGCCCTCGCCGGCTGTGCCGCGCTGCTCGGCCTGACCACCGTCAGCGACGCCTTCGTCTACCTGCTCCTGCAACGGCGCGCGGGCATCGGCGAGCAGTGGTTCACGCTGCTCCCGCTGGGCACCGCCGCCGTGTTCCTGCTGCTGGCCGTGCCCGTCGGCGCGCTGGCCGACCGGGCCGGGCGGCGCACCGTGTTCCTCGCCGGGCACGCGGCTCTCCTCACCGGCTACGCCCTCCTGCTCTGGGCCCCGGCCACGCCGGTCCTTCCCTGTCTCGTACTCGCACTGCACGGCACGTTCTACGCGGCCACCGACGGCGTGCTCCCGGCCACCCTCGCGGACATCGTGCCCGAGCAGCTGCGCGCCAGCGGCCTCGCCATCGTCGGCACCAGCCAGGCGCTGGCCCGGTTCTGCTGCTCGCTGGCGTTCGGCGCCGCCTGGACGCTGTGGGGCGACGGCCCGGCGCTGGCCGGCTCAGCGATCGGCCTGCTCTGCTGCGCCGCCGTCGCAGGCAAGGTGCTGCGGCCGGCCGGCGGAACCCCATGACCACCACAGCCACAAGGACCCCGATGACAACGCTGCGCCGCCGCCTGCTCGTACTCGTCACGGCGGCCCTGCTCCTCGCGGGCCTGGGGACCGGCATGGTCCTGCACGCCGCCTCCCGCGCCGACCGGGCGAACCATCCGCAGCCGGGCGGTCCCGCCGTCGGCACGGGCAAGTTGACGCTCGATCAGAAAGACCGCCTGACGTTCCTCAACGCGGCCGCCGGCCCACACCGCACCGCGGTCGCCTCGGTCCCGTCCACCGACCCCAAGGGCGGCCGGACCGCCTCAAGCCTGAAGTGCGCGCGCTTCTACGCGGCGGCCGGCACGGGCATCTGCCTCCAGTCCGTCCCCGGCGTCCTCAAGCAGAGCAACCGTGCCCTGCTCCTGGACACACACCTCCGCACCCTGCGCACCTTCCCGCTCGCGGGCACCCCCAGCCGGGCCCGGGTCTCGCCCAGCGGCCGCTTCGCCGCCTGGACCGTGTTCGTCTCCGGCGAGTCCTACTCGTCCGCCTTCTTCTCCACCCGGACCTCGATCCTGGACACCCGCACCATGCGGCTGACTCCCAGCCTGGAGACGTTTTCCGTCATCCTGGACGGCAAGCCCTACCACGCCTCGGACATCAACTTCTGGGGCGTCACCTTCGCTTCGGACGACGACACCTTCTATGCCACCCTCAACACCGCCAACCGCACCCACCTGGTGCGGGGTTCCCTCTCCCGGCGTACGGTCACCACTCTGATCGAGAACGTGGAGTGTCCTTCTCTTTCCCCCGACGGGACCCGCGTCGCCTTCAAGAAGCGGGTCCTGTCCGGGGCCGCCCTCTGGCACGAGTACGTCCTGGACCTGAACACCCTCCACGAGACGGCGCTCGCCGAACGCCACAGCGTCGACGACCAGGCCGTCTGGCTCGACAACCACACCATCGCCTATGCCCTCCCCACCGACGGCGAGGTCGGCGGCAGCGACCTGTGGAGCGTGCCCGCCGACGGCACGGGCACCCCCCGCCTGCTGATCGGGGGCGCTTCGTCCCCGGCGCCGCTGTAGACCGGGACCGACCCATTCGGACGCCCTCAGTTCGAAGAGTCGAGGGGAAACTGCTGTCGAATGTATGCGGCAAGGTCATCCGCGGGACTCTCCATCTCCCCCCTGGGATGCATCGAGCTGCTCCAGGTACCGACGGATCGAGTCGATTCCCGTGCAGTAGCCACGCAGACGTCGCAGTGTCCTGAACGCGTTTGTCAGGCTGTCCAATTCCTCTTGTCGGCGATCGGCAGCCGCGAAGACTTGGACCGTCAGATGAGGAGCGTGGACATCCAGAAACGGCGATCGAAGAACGCTGTTCCGGCGCAGCCGACCAGCGTTTCCTCATCCAGACCGGGTGACGGTCGTCGGCACGGTGCGGGCATGAGCGGTGAGTATCAGTGCCTGGCTGTCGTGGACGTTGTCGGCGACCTCCGGCAGGGACACCGGCCCGTCGGCCTCGTCGACGGGCGGTTCTGGTCCCGTCTGCGTCGGCGGCCAGATCCCACACCCGCGCTTTTCCGGCGCGATCCGACGCCCCTGCGGGGTCGCTGTCAATTCGGGGACGAGGCTTCCGGAGAAACGACCTCTGGAGCGTGGCGTACCTGTTATGGCCGATTCCTGCCGGAGCGGAACATCGGCCGATCCGTGCCAAACGCGGCCGGCACCGCCTCGGGCAGCCTTCCGGCGGTGCGCAACGGTCTCGCCGAGTGCGGTCCCCGCCCAAGAGAGGGTGGGGTCTTCGTTGACCGCACGCTTACCGCTCAGGCGGTTGGACTCATATGAGCAACCAAGCCAGCCGTTTGGGCGTTTTGCTCATCTGAGTCGGGTCGGCTCATGTCGACGGCGAACCTCTCAGGCGAGCGCTCTCGGTGGTGGCCCTCCGTTCCGCGGTCGAGCGGCCTATGGGCACGGCGCAACGCTGCTGGTGGGAGGCCTTGGACGTGGTGTCTCCGAACGCCTCGTTCCGGACGCGCACCGGATTCCACCCAGGCCGGTTTTACTCATATGAGCAATCGAGCACTCATTTCGCCAGAATTGTGGCTATCGGTCTTGACTTCGGTCAGACCGCCGTCCTTTAGTGGAACTCAGAACGTAGTTATGAGGAACAAATTGCTCATCTGAGCATTGGCTCGTCCAGGGCGAGCACCCATGGCGACCGTCCCCTCCGGGGTCCGAGTTGACTGCCTCCTCCGGGGTCCGAGTGGACTGCCTCGCTCCCGGCCACAAGCCGCCGCATATGTGAAAGTGCAAGCGGTAATTCATCAAGGGGTTGAATAGCATGAGTGCTCTCCCTGTGGACGTCATTCCCGTCGCTGCCGAAGTGACCTGTGCTTCGCTCGACCTGCCGGCCCTGCCGATCGCCGCGCGGCGGGCTCGAGACTTCACCGGTGACTTTCTGCGCTCTTGGGGCGAAGAGGAAAACCGCATCGAGGCTGCGGTAATGATCGTCTGTGAGCTGGTCACGAACGCCATTCGCCATGGTGATCATGGTCGGCCAAGTGAAAGCAGGCGCAGGCGATGGCCGGGCACGGTGATCGTCCTGGAGATCTCGCTGCAACCCGACGCCCTGTACATCGAGGTGCGTGACGATTCACCACTCCTGCCCGTGCCGCGCGAACCCGCGAACGGCGACGAGAGCGGGCGTGGGCTGATGATCGTCGATGCCCTCGCTGACTCTGTTGTTCATTGCCCGAACCTCAACGGTGGCAAGACGGTCACCGCCATGCTGAGGCGAGCGCCCGACATGTCCTCGGGGTCGGGGTACTACGCCGCGGCCTCCCGTCGCGCTGGCGGCAGCGATGCAGCAACGCTATTCGACGCCAATTCTGGCAAGGATCGATGGGACGTGACATGACTACGCTGGAAAGCTCAACGGGCCGCGGGGTACGCAGCCGCCACCAAGGGCCGCAGGGACTCGTTGAGACCGCTGCCATGGCTCGCAGGTTCTATCTCGAAGGCAGGTCCAAGATCGAGATAGCGGAGGAGTTCGGTATCAGCCGCTTCAAGGTGGCCCGCACTCTGGAGACCGCAGTCCATGACGGACTCGTCCGCATAGAGATCCACTTGCCCGCGGAACTCGATGCCGAACGCTCCGACCTGCTGCGCGTCCGCTACGGGTTGCGCCACGCCGTTGTGATCCACTCCCAGCAGACCGATCCCCGCGAACGGGGACTGGCCACCCGTCAACTCGGCAGGGTCGCGGCACAGCTGCTCGCGGAGATTGTCGAAGAGGGCGATGTCCTTGGGCTCGTCTGGGGTCCGGAAGTCGAGGCACTCGGCGCTGAACTGACCACACTGCCCCGGTGCACCGTCGTCCAACTGTGCGGAGCGACCCCGCTGCGGCCCATCAACGCCAACTCGGTGGAAGTCGTGCGCCGCGCCGCCTCGGTGTCGCGAGGCACCGCTTACCCGCTTTACGCGCCTTTGCTGCTGCCCGATCAGGCAACAGCACGCATGCTGCGCCATCAACCAGGAATCGTCGAGGCGGTGAGCCGTTTCAGCCAGGTGACCAAGGCGATCATCACGGTGGGTGCTTGGGGGCCCGGCCTCTCCACTGTCTACGACTCCCTGACGCACAGCGAACGTGAGGCGTACCGGATCCAGGGCGCGTGTGCCGAGGTATCCGCTCACGTGCTCGACGCCCAGGGCCAGGTCGTCAGCCCGCAACTGACCGAACGCTGCATCTCCATCGACTTCGACGAGTTGCGCCGCGTCCCGGAAGCGATCCTGCTGGCCGACGGGGCAGAGCGGGCTGCCGCCACCGCGGCGGCCCTGAAGACCGGCCTCTTCAACGGCATCGTCACCGACGCCGCGGTCGCCGACCACCTGCTCGCATGACCCGGGTAACCGCCGGCTTGTCGAGGGCCTTGTTGTTGATTCGTGCACCGCAGGCCCCCGATTCGGTTAACAGCGAATGTCGGACATGTTGCCCATGCCGCGATGACCTGGGGGGATTCCGCCCGCCCGGCACAAGCAAACGGGCAAGTTTCATCCAGAAACGGGCGCATCATCTGGAGAAAGCCGGCTGTATAAATCCAGGGCGGGCACATACGGGCGGTGCTCGCCGGACGGGACTACCAGAAGGGTGCCGTGCGCGTGAAGGCTGTTGAGCGACAGCATCGGATCCTGGCTCTCGTACGCCAGAAGGGAAGTGTGGAGGTATCCGCCCTGGCGATTGACTTCCGGGTGGCACCGGAGACAATTCGCAGAGATCTCAGCGAACTCGAGCGGAGCGGTCTGGTCCGCAGGAACCACGGCGGCGCCTACCCGGTGGAAAGCGCCGGGTTCGAGACCTCGCTGGCCGAGCGCGAGACCCACCACGTGGAGAACAAGCGCCGTATAGCTTCCGCCGCCGTGCGCATGTTCGGTGAGGCGGAGACCGTATTCATCGACGAGGGCTACACCCACCGGCTCATCGCCGACATGCTGCCCACCGACCGGAACCTGACCGTGGTGACCGCCTCGCTGCCTACCGCCGCAGCGGTGGCGGAAACCTCCCAGGCCACTGTGCTGCTGCTCGGTGGCAAGGTACGCGGCCGCACCCAGGCCACCGTCGGATCCTGGGC
>NZ_JBVIVK010000043.1:0-22575 GCF_055595715.1 Streptomyces sp. NPDC040410 | reverse complement strand
GCGACACAACAGACCACCACTCCCACAGGATCATCGAGACTACGCCCGACCAGCGAAAACGCTGTCCTCAAGCCCGGAAAGACAACAGCTTCTCAGGCGGTGGAGCCGCTGGTTGGCGTCGCGTGAGGCGTTCGCCTCCATCGGTGAGCCGTCCACGGCCACCGCCGAAAGATCGACCAGGCCACGTCGGCCGCACAGCGACAACACCTGCACGAACAGCAAGTTCAAGGCGGCACGGTGGCGTCGTACGAACCGCGCGACGGTGGAGTGGTCCACTCGGCGGTTCGCGGTGTTGATTCGGCAGCCCACGTCGTCCCAGCAAGCCTGCTCGATGCGACGGGAGGAACGCACTCCCTTGCTGTAGCAGTACAGGAGCAACGCAATCAGGCTCCCGGGAGGGTAGGCCACCCCGCCCCACCCGTCGTCACGGTAGCTGTACTCGAACGCCGATAGGTCAAGTAGCTCGACGACGTCGAGCACCTTCCAACACAGGTGCTCGGGCGGCAGCCAGTCCCGCACATCCCGCGGCATCTCAAGATCACGTTCACGGTCGCGCGACAAGAAGTTCCGCCCCACAAACCAAGATTCAGACGCCACCCTGATCCTCGGAACCGAACAACGAATCGCTCTTGACCTTCACCGGGCAGGAGCCGTGCGACAGCCTCGGCATGTGCTGGCGGAGGTTCCGAAACGTCCGGCGGACCCGGGCCGGGGTGAGCCGGCCGGGTGCGGCCGGTTTCACCCATGGGTGCCGTAGGTCTTGGGCCAGAGAGCGGGCGAGCCGGAGCTGGGTGTAGGCGGCGATGATATGCGGTGGCAGAGCCGAGCAGCAGCGCGGCGGCGATCGCCGCGGCCGTGCTCCTGCCTATGCGCCTTGCGGTGAGTGGTCTCGGGGAGGAGAGCGGGTTCATATCGGGAATTTCGCTGGTATGGCAGGGGAGCAGGTGAGATGGGGCGGGTTTCTGGACTGGTCAGAACGAGGCGGCGGGCAGGACGCCCAGCAGGCTGGTGCCAGGAGGGCAGTTGATGTACTCGAACTCGGCGGCGCCGGCGGGCAGTACGCACACTTCGTGCCACAGCCGCAGGTCGAGCCGGAAATCGTGGTGCCTCAGCATCCGGTGGAAGGCGCCGAAGATGGCTTGGTGGGTGGGGGTTTCACTGTCCACTCCTCCAGGTGGGCCAGTGACACCCACCAGGCGAGGACGCAGGTCCTGTCCTGCGGCTGCGACCAGTCCGCGTTCAGCTCCTGGACGTAGACAGCGGCGGTGCAGCCCGTGCCGTGACCGTTCGCGATGTACTCTGCGCCGGCGCGCAGCGTGGGTGCCACCTCGCGGATGTAGGTGGCGTGCTCGGCTTCCCCGCAGTGCGACCAGTCCTGGGCAGTGCGGATGAAACACAGGTTGTCGGGGTTGCTGAACCGGATCCGCCGCCCCTGGCTGCCACTGCCCGCAGCCTGGGCTTGAAAAACCGGAAAGGCAGGGTCCAGTTCGCTGTCCCGGGAGTCGTGAATACGGTCGCGCATGCTGCCCCAGTAGTCGTGTTCCTCGGTGACTTCTATGGGCGTGAAGTGCGAGACTCCGTTGTCATGCCACTCACCCGAGTGGAGCGTCTCGAAACGGCGCACCGGGCTGGTGGCGACCTCCCGCCAGAAGGCCAGGGGGCCGTCCTCGGGGAGCGATTGCCACCAATCGCGCACCGGTGGTGAGGCCCACCACTCCCGGTGGCTTTCGGCACTGTCCCAGTAGGCCAGCGCGATTCTCGTGTGTTGCCCGTCCTGCTGGACCGGACGCATCCGGTCAAGGTGCCGGGGGCCGTGCTCGGCGCCTAACAGGGCATCCAACTTCTTGCAGGCGCCTGTCACGGCGTCCAGGTCCTCGCCCTGGACCGCGAACTGGGCGAGGACGACGGATTGGGTCGCCTCGGGAAATCGGGCGGTGAATGCCGGGTAGCTGGGCTGGTGTCCGTCGGGTCTGCGCATGTCGGTCTCCTCCTGTCGTCTCGGCATGCCGGGTTGAGAGATTGCTCCCGTCCCAAGAGTCTGCACAGGATGATCACCGGTCAGTAGGGGAAAACTACTCAGGAGATCTCGGTGGATGAGGTCGATGCCGTCCGCAGGCTGGATGTCGCACGAGGTGACGGCTGCTTTGAGGATCGCCACCGGCCAGAATCAATGAAGGCTTGTCATCCTGTGGTCCGAGGGTGATGACGGGTGGTGGTTGGGCCCGTAACGGGGCAGGGCTCCTGGTCGTTGCGGCTGGTGATCTCACTCGCCAACGTCTCGACACAGGAGCCCTGTTGGTCTCGTGTCGTGCCATGCTCGACGTCCCGCACGAGGTCGTTGAGCACGTTTCCTGGCTCATCGACGCCCGAAGGGGTGAGCTGAGCTCCCGCTGGCGCAAGCTGGGCTGCTTCCGCCAGGCACTGCTCGTCCTGGTGCACCGCAAGAACGAGACCCTGGCTCAGGTCGCTGCAGGGTTTGGACTCTCCACCGCCACCGCCGGCCGGTACGTGAGCGAGACGGTCGAGCTCCCCGCCGAGTGCGCTCCGAGCCTGCACGAGGCCCTGCGCGAGTCGCCCCCGGAGGCGTTCGCACCCTCGGCGGCACTATGATCGCCACCGACCGCATCGCGGCGGACGAACCGTACTACTCAACGAAACACCGCCGTCACGGGATGAACGTGCAGGTCGTGGCCGCTCCGGACGGGACACCGCTGTGGTTCTCGCGAGCGCTGCCCGGCCGCACGCACGAATCGACAGCAGCATCTCCCACGTCCCGTCGGCTGACCAGCGACGATGGCGCTTGTAGACCGTCTCCCACGGCCCGAACCGCTCCGGCAGATCCCGCCACTGCACCCCCGTCCGCACCCGGTACAGCACTCCGTTGATCACCCGCCGGTGATCACTCCAGCGCCCTCCACGGGCACCACCACGAGGTAAGAACGACTCCAGCTGCTCCCACTCCGCGTTCGTCAGGTCTCCACGTCCCATGCAGCCAGCCTGGCCCCAACACCCCACGCATGTACGGAGATCCGAGAAACAGTGCCTAGTGGGGCCAACTCGAGCCGCCCGGGCGGGGCCGAACGGCATCGCAGCCAATGACGTGTACGCGGGTGAGGGCCGGTTGCGCCTGGGCTGAGGGCCTTGTCCCACCGCGAGTCGGCGGGGATCATGACCGCGTGCAACGCCGAGAGGAACTCCACGAACTGCTCCCAAGCGCCGGACTCACGGTTGTCGAGGACGTGCGCCCGGGCGGTCTGTTCCCGCCGGAAGCCGGCTGGCGGATCGCACGGGGGATCGCGGCGCCGGACGGCGCGGTCCGGGAAGCGCTCAACGCCGAGTGGTGGCGCCGCCTTGCAGGTGCCGACGGCGAGTTCCTGGTGGCCGTCCTCGGACACCGGATCGGCGGCAACGACTCCTGGTGGACCCGGGTCCGCTCCGCCGGCGACGGTGTGCCGGGGCTGACAGGTGACCCCGGGTTCGTGGCGCTCTCCCTCGACGGGCAGGTGCTGCTGGCGGAGGTGCCCGGCGCGGACGGGCCTCGGGTGACGGCCCTCGACCGACTGCCGGAGCGGCTGGAGGAGGCCGCCGAGGCCGCCGGCCGCGAGACGGAGGTCGAGCGCGCCGAGGTGTGGGCGGCGGTGCCCTGCCAGCCAACATGGCCTTTGCACTGGGCGGAGGGGATCGGGTCCAATCCGGCTGCGCCGGACGAGCTGCTGATCCGGCTGCTGGATGTGGAGGTGGGCTTCCTGCGCGGCTGCGACCGGCCCGCCGTACTCGACGCCGCCGTGGCGCATCCCGATCCGCGGGTGCGCTCGAGGCCCGCGGACACCTTCCGGCCCAAGCTCACGTCCGATCAGTGGGTACGCCTGGTCCGGGGCCATGACCGCCCTCGCACCGGCCGACGAGCCGGGCCTCCTCGTCGCCGAGCCCCTCATCCGCACCGAGATCAAGATCGGGTACGCCCGGGTCTCGACCTGGCGGGCAGTAGCTGGAACGACAGCTCGACGCGCTCACCGCCGCCGGGTGCCGGAAGATCTTCGCGGACAAGAAGTCCGGCAAGAACGCGCTCCGCCCCGAGCTGAAGGCGTGCCACACCTTCCTCGACCCCGGCGACACCCTCGTCGTCCCCTCGCTCGACGGCTACGGCCGCATCCTCCAGGACCTCATCAACATGGTCGCCGAGCTGCGCGGGCGCGGGATCGGCTTCACTTCGCTCCATGAGAACCTCGACACCACCCCCGGCGGCCGGCTCGTCTTCCACGTGTTCGCCGCCCTGGCGGAGTTCATCCGCGAGCTCATCGTCATCGGCACCAACGAGGGCCTGGCCGCCGCCCGCGCCCGCGGCCGGGTCGGCGGACGCCCCAGCGTCGCCACGGACGAAGTCATCCGCGCCGCCCGTGACCTCCTCCCCGACCCCGGCCGCTCGATCACCTCGATCGCCAAGCTTCTCGGCGTCTCCCCGGGCACCTTGTACAACCACATCCCCGACCTCCGGGAACTCCGCGTGGGCGCCGTACCCCGCCAGCTCGAAGCCCGCCGGAAGTAGCCCCAGCACACCAAGATCAATCTCAGCGGCACTTTCTGTACCGCAACTACTCACCCCCGGGCTCCATGGCCGCGCAGGAGCGCTCGCCGTAGCTGTGCGGTCCCGGTGCTTTGCAGATGGTCTGCTCAGCCGCCCCGGTTCACCAGGTCGGTGAGCAGGATCTGGGTGCGTGTATGTGCGAATCCCGGCATGCGCTGCAACCGAAGAATCACCTCCTCGAGGTGGTCGGTGTCGCGCACGTGCACCAGGGCCAGTGCGTCGGATTGGCCAGCCGTCGTCCAGGCCCGCACGATCTCCTCTTCCTTGCTGAGTGAGGCGATCAACGACTCTCGCGAGGTGCCGGGCGCTACGTAGACCGCGAGCAGCGCCTTCACGCCCACCCCAAGGGCTCGGTGGTTGAGTTGCACGGTGTACCCGCGGATCACACCGGACTCCTCCAGCCGGGCGATGCGTCGTTTGACGGAGGACGGGGCAAGCCCGGACAGTCGCCCAAGATGCTCGAGGGAGGCTCTGGCGTCTCTCACCAGTTCATGCAAGATTCTGCGGTCAATCTCATCCATATGATTGATTCTTGCATTCTTTGGTGGTGTGGCGCAGGTTCCCATCGACATGTTGAACACCCGAGACCTAGCTTCCAGCTTATGGACACCACTGGACTTGCCGCGTTTGCCGCGGAACTGTTCGACATCCACGCCGAGGCCGCGCCGCTGCCCGGCGAACGTGACAGCAACACGCGGCTGGACGTCGGGGGGCGGCCGCGGTACTTGCTCAAGATCTACTCGGCCGAGGCGAGCCCTGCGGAGATCGAGTTCCAGGAGGCGCTGTTGGGGCACCTGGCAGGTTGCCGATCAGCCGTGCCCTCGGCCGCGCTGGTGGCGGCGACAACGGCGACCGTCTGCGGGGAGAAGCGGACCGTGCACCTGCTGGAGTGGGTTCCGGGGGTCCTGTGGTCGCAGGCCGGTCCGGCGGACTTGCGCAGATTGCGGGCCCTGGGCTCCGCAGTGGCGGCACTGGACAGGACGCTCGCTGGATTCGAGCACTCCGAGCTGGACCGTGACTTCCGCTGGCACCCGCTGCGTGCGGTCGAACTCGAACGCGCGGTGCCGCGCGTCGCCGAGAGCGAGCGGGAGTTCACCGCGAGCGCCCTCGCCCGGCTCGGCGAGCTGATGCCGGAGCTGCGCACGCTGCCGCAGCAGGCGATCCACAACGACGCCAACGAGAACAACATTCTCTTGGACGCCGACGGGCGGATCACCCTCATCGACTTCGGCGACGTGGTACGCGCCCCGCGGGTGTGCGGGCTCGCCGTGGCCGTGGCCTACGCCCAGCTCGGGCAGCCCGATCCGGTCGCAGCAGCGTGCGCAGTGATCGCCGGGTACCACACCGAGGCCCCGCTGTCGGCCACGGAGCTGCGGCTGCTGCCGGATCTGATCAACGCCCGGCTGGCGATGAGTATCGCCAACAACGTCGAGCAGCGTGCCGCCGACCCGGACAACGAGTATCTGGACAGCAGCCAGCCGCAGATCCGCGAGCTGGTGAAGGTGCTCTCCGCCGAGCCACGCGAGCTGCTCGTCGCCCGACTCCGCGACGCCTGCGGGTACCGCCCGATACCCGTGGAGCGGGAGATCGTCTCCTGGCTGCGCTCCGCGGCCTGCGACCCCGCCCCCATGCTCCGCACCGACCCGGCCACAGCGCGGATCCACACCATCGACTGGAGCGCGCACGGCCCCCCCGAGCTGCACATCGGGCGCGGTGCCGAGGCGGTGGACGCGGCAATCGCCGCGGACCGCGCCGCGCGCGGGGGCACGCTCACTCTCGGCCGCTACCGCGAGGACCGCGTGGTCTACCGCTCGGACGCCTTCGCAGGCGCACCCGGCGGCGAGCGGCGCAGCGTGCATGTGGCGATCGACCTGTTCGACGCCGCAGGTGCGCCGGTGTTCGCCCCGTTCGACGGCAAGGTAGAGGCCGTCGAGTTCCGCGACGCGGACTACGACTACGGCGGTGTCGTGCTGCTCGAACACCGCACCGGCAGCGGCACACCGTTCTGGCTGCTGGTCGGCCATCTCGACCGGCACAGCGTCGAGCGGCTGCGCGCCGGTGACCCGGTGCGCCGGGGCGAGACGATCGGATGGATCGGCTGGACGGCGGAGAACGGGGGGTGGCCCCCGCACATCCACGTCCAGCTGTTCACCACGTTGCTCGGCCGTTCCACAGATCTGCCCGGGGCGGTCCGTCCGAGCGAGGCCGACGTATGGCAGAGCATCTGTCCCAACCCGAACCTCGTGCTGCGCGCACCGGGGAACACGGCCGTCGTCCCGCACCGCGACGCCGAGCAGATCGCCGCGCGGCGTGCCGCGAACCTCTCTCCCTCCCTGTCGCTGAGCTACGCCGAGCCGCTGCACATCACGGGAGGGGAGGGCGCGGAGCTGATCGACGCGTACGGCAGGCGGTATCTGGATCTGGTGAACAACGTCTGCCATGTGGGCCACTGCCACCCGCAGGTGGTCTCTGCGATCAGGGAGCAGGCGGGAAGGCTGAACACGAACACCCGCTACCTGCACGCGAACATCGCCGAGTACGCGCGTCGGCTCGCCGCCACTTTCCCTGACCCGCTGAACGTGGTGATGCTGACGAACTCGGGCAGTGAGGCGAACGACCTCGCTCTGCGTCTGGCCCGCACCGCGACCGGCCGGGAGCACATGCTGTCGCTGGACTGGGCCTATCACGGCAACCTGAGCTCGCTGGTCGAGATCAGCCCCTACAAGTTCAACCGTCCCGGCGGGACCGGGCCGGGGGAACGAGTGCGGGTCTGCGATGTGCCCGACCCCTACCGCGGCGCGTTCGGATCGGACGGTCCGCGCTACGCCGAGCACGTCCGGGCACAGTGCGCCGATCTGTCCGCTGCGGGCGCTGCGCCGGCTGCCTTCATCCATGAGTCGGTTCTCAGCTGCGCCGGGCAGATCGAGCTCGCCGACGGTTACCTGCCGGCTGCTTACGCCGCGGCGCGCGCAGTCGGTGCCCTGTGTATCGCCGACGAGGTGCAGTGCGGCTTCGGCCGGGTCGGTGAGCACATGTGGGCCTTCGAGCGGCACGGCGTGGTGCCCGACATCGTCACCCTGGGCAAGCCGAGCGGTAACGGCCACCCCATCGCCGCGGTGGTGACCACTCCCGAGGTCGCACGCCGGTTCCGGACCGGGATGGAGTACTTCAACACCTTCGGCGGCAACCCGGTGTCGTGCGCGGCCGCGCTGGCCGTGCTGGACGTGGTGGAGAACGAGCGGCTGATGGCCAACGCCGCGCGGGTCGGCGGCTACCTGCAGCAGCGGCTGTCCGCGATGGCCGAGCACCACCCGGCGATCGGTGACGTCCGCGGGCGGGGCCTGTTCCTCGGCGTGGACCTCGTCGTCGACCGCGCCAGCAAGGAGCCCGACCGTGCACTGGCGAAGCGCGTGGTAGAGGCCGCAAAGCGAGACGGCGTGCTGCTGTCCACCGACGGCCCGGGCGACAACGTGCTGAAGATCAAGCCGCCCCTGGTGCTGGGGATGGAGCAGGCCCGCCGCGCCGCCGATGTCCTCGACCGCGCGCTGGCCCAGGCGGTGACCGCACGGTAAGCCTCACCGCGCACAGGAGCCGTCGCTCGTGAGGTACCGGATAGTGGAGCACTCGAGATACCACTGCGCCTCTTCGGCGCGGTGGTCATCAGGTCGCCTGCCTGAGGCCCGCAGCAGCCGCGCCCTCTGCCGCCGCATCCGCTCACCAACTTCAGCACGCCGGGCGAGCGTAAGAATTTTTGGGCCTGCCGCGTCAAATCTCTCGTGCTGCTGGCCCTTGCTCGTCGTGTGGCCCACGCCCATAGTGAAAAGGAGCCCTCTTGACCGTGATCGATGAGTGAAAGGCAGTGTGGGGCAAGACAGCACTCAGCGCCCACGCACCAGAGGCTCTCTCCTCGCCTGTGGTATCGGCCTACGCCAGGCCGCCTCCCGCGCGCTGCGGGCCGGTTGGCGAGAACGCGTCGAGACCTCTGTCCGGACGGAGACGCTCACCGGGATCACCGCTCCCCGCCGAGGGCTTGCGTCCGGCAATCCCTGATGTGACTCCCCTCTCATGGAAAGGCAGAAAGCTCGATGATCAGCCAGTGGCAGCTGCGCGCCGCCTTCGCCGCCCGGCTCTCCGAGATGTACGGAAGGGAGGTCCCCGCCTACACCACGCTCGTGGAGGTCTCACGCGAGGTCAATGAGGACGTCCTGTGCGCGCAGGGCGCGGATGCCGAACGGCTGGGCTCCATCGGCCGCGTGACCGCGGAACGCCACGGCGCCATCCGCGTCGGCACCCCCGCCGAGCTGAGTCAGGTCGCCCGCGTCTTCGGCGCGCTGGGCATGCACCCGGTGGGTTTTTACGACCTGCGCGAGGCCGCCGCCAGCTCGGTGCCTGTCGTGTCGACCGCGTTCCGGCCGGTCGACGGCGAGGAGCTGGCCCGCAACCCCTTCCGCGTATTCACCTCCATGCTCACCCCGGCCGACCCCCGCTTCTTCGACGACGAACTGCGCGGCCGCCTAGAGACCTTCCTCGCCGCCCGCGAGCTCTTCCCGCCGGAGCTGCTCGCCCTGGCCGACCGCGCGGAGGCCGAGCGTGAACTGCCCGACGAGGACGCCGAACGGTTCCTTCAACTCGCCGTAGCTGCCTTCGCCTTGTCGACCGAGCCGATCGACAAGGCGTGGTACGAGACCCTGGAGCGGATCTCCGCCGTCGCTGCGGACATCGGCGGTGTCCGCAGCACCCACATCAACCATCTCACCCCCCGTGTCCTGGACATCGATGAGCTCTACCGCCGGATGACCGAGCGCGGCATCGAGATGATCGCCACCATCCAGGGACCGCCCCGCTGGAAGGGTCCCGACATCCTGCTGCGCCAGACGTCCTTCCGCGCCATGGCCGAACCGCGTGCCCTGCGCGACGCGGACGGCAGTGTGGTCAGCGGGGCGCTGCGGGTGAGGTTCGGCGAGGTCGAGGCCCGCGGCATCGCCGTGACCCGCGAGGGCCGTGCGCTCTACGACCACCTGCTCACCCTCGTGGACCAGCAGGCGGCCCAGCATCCCACCGCGGAACGGCCCGAACTCACCAGCGCCGTCTGGGCCGAACACGTCCCCGGCACCGAACGCGAGCTCGCCGCACAGGGGTTGGCGTACTTCACCTACCACATCGCCCCCGACCGGCCGCACGACGGCAGCCGCCCGCCCGCCGCCCTCGGCGACCTGCTGGACCAGGGCTGGATACGGGCCGAGCCCATCGTCTACGAGGACTTCCTGCCCCGCTCCGCCGCCGGCATCTTCCAGTCCAACCTCAGCGGCGAGGGCTCACGGGACAACGACCAGGAAGGCACGGCCTACGACGCCGCCTGGCTCTCCGGCGCCATCGACCGCCAGGTCCTCGACCCCTTCGCTCTTTATGAGCAGCAGCAGAACCTTTCCCTGGACGAGGTCGCCGGGGAACTGGGGCTGCAGACCCCGCTCCGCTGACGCGCCGCCCTTCCCACTCCTTAAGGACGCCACATGACCGCCAGCACCACCTTGCCCGCCACAGACGACCTGCGCGCCCGCGCCCGTACGAGCCTGGAACGTATCGGCGTCACCGTCTCCGAAGGCGCCGACTTCCAGGCACGTACGCCGATCACCGGCGAGGACCTCTTCAGCCTGACGGCCGCGACCGCAGCCGACACCGAGGAAGCCATCGAGGCCACTCGCGAGGCCTTCCTCACCTGGCGCACCACCCCGGCCCCGCGCCGCGGCGAACTCGTGCGCCGCCTGGGCGAGTTGCTGCGTGAGCACAAGAGCGAGCTGGCCGACCTCATCACCATCGAAGCGGGCAAGATCCGCTCGGAGGCGCTGGGCGAGATCCAGGAGATGATCGACATCTGTGACTTCGCGGTCGGCCTGTCCCGCCAGCTCTACGGCCGCACCATCGCCTCGGAGCGCCCCGGTCACCGCCTGGCCGAGACCTGGCACCCGCTCGGTGTCGTCGGCGTCATCTCCGCATTCAACTTCCCGGCCGCCGTGTGGTCCTGGAACACCGCCGTGGCCCTGGCCTGCGGCGACACGGTGATCTGGAAACCGTCCGAACTCACCCCGCTCATCTCCCTCGCCTGCGACCGGCTGCTGGCACAGGCCGCCGAGGAGACCGGAGCACCCCGGGACGTACACCGTCTCCTGCTCGGCGACCGCACGATCGGCGAGAAGCTCGTGGACGATCCCCGCGTCGCCCTCATCAGCGCCACCGGCTCCACCCGCATGGGCCGCGAGGTCGGCCCCCGCGTCGCCGCCCGCTTCGGCCGCAGCCTGCTGGAGCTCGGCGGCAACAACGCCGCCGTCGTCGCCCCCTCGGCTGACCTCGACCTCGCCGTGCAGGGCATCGTCTTCGCCGCGGCCGGCACCGCAGGCCAGCGCTGTACCACCCTGCGCCGTCTGATCGTCCACCGCGACATCGCCGACACGCTCGTCGCACGGCTCACGGCCGCGTACGCCAAGCTCCCCATCGGCGATCCCTTCGACGAGAACACCCTCGTCGGACCGCTCATCTCCGCCAAGGCCCTCGACGGCATGCAGGACGCCATCACCCGGGCCCGGGCACAGGGCGGCAAGATCCTGGTCGGCGGAGAGCGCCGGCTGGCCGAGGCCGCGCCGCGCGCCGCCTACGTCGAACCGGTCATCGTCCGCGTCGACGACCAGAGCGACGTCGTACGTGAGGAGACCTTCGCGCCGATCCTCTACGTCCTGACCTACGACACGCTGGAAGAGGCCATCGCCCTGCACAACGACGTCCCCCAGGGCCTGTCCTCCAGCATCTTCACCCGCGACCAGCAGGAAGCCGAGCTCTTCCTCTCCGCCGAGGGCTCCGACTGCGGCATCGCCAACGTCAACATCGGCACCTCCGGCGCAGAGATCGGCGGCGCCTTCGGCGGGGAGAAGGAGACTGGCGGCGGCCGCGAGTCGGGCTCCGACGCCTGGCGCGCGTACATGCGGCCGGCCACCAACACCATCAACTACTCCGGCCGGCTTGCTCTGGCACAGAACGTCAGCTTCCTCTGAAACCGCAAGCTAGCTGGGGATATCGCGACAGGAAGGGGCAAGGCACCGCCCGCAGCTTCGTAGCGTCGGCCACCCGGAAGGCATGTTGAGCCGGCGCGGAGGAAGGGACCAGTGGCGCTACTACCACTGGTCCCTTCCTCCGCGCCGCTGGCGCAGGGGGGAGTACTTGTCCGTCGAGTGCCGGGCTTCGCGAACTTCGCCGCTCAGTTGCCGCTGTAGCCGTGGCGGGTGACGGGAGGTGATGCACCGCTCCCCAGGAACGCGACGCGACGCCCGCGAGGGTTGTCCCGCCAGGCCGTTTGTGAAGGAGGAGCCACTGCAGGATGGGTACGAGGGGCACGTAGAGGGCCGTGATGAACGCGGAGGCCCTCGGCGTGAGGGTCCCCGCGGCAGAGCTGTCTCAGACAGAAATCAACGCGGTCGCATGGCGGGGACAGGCACCCGAGAGCATGGCGGCCCTCCTCGGTTCCGCGCCGGCAGGCCGCGAGGCGCAGCTGTGGTCGTGGTCACTCGCCTCCGGCGATGCGTATGAAGCGCAGCCCGACCCGCAGGGCTGGCACGAGATGGTGCTCGTCATCGAGGGACAGATCCGCCTGGACCGCGACGACGCCCGCGTTGATCTCGTGGCCGGCCGGCACAGCCTCTACTCCACCGCGCAGCGCTACTCCTACCGCAACACCGGAACCACGACGGCCCGCTTCGTCCGCGTCGTCATCCGGTAGCACCCGCCCTCCGACCCCGTACGGAAGAACGCCGATGAACGTTACGACCTGGTCCCTGCAGATGCTCGAGCCCAGCGCGCGGGCCCCCCGCCCCTTCCCCGAGGGTGTGCGCCTTGACCGGGCCACCGGGATCACTCCGGAGTTCGCCCGTTTCCTCTACGCGCTGGTCGGCGGGAACTGGAACTGGACCGACCGGCTGGGCTGGACGCGACAGCAGTGGGCTGACGAGCTGGACGTGCCCGGCGTTGAGTTCTGGATCCTCTACAGCGAGGGCGTCCCTATGGGCTACGTGCAACTCCACCCCTCGTCGAAGCGGACGGCACGCACGTCGAGATCCTCTACTTCGGGCTTGCCGAACAGGCGCTCGGTCGCCGCCTCGGCGGCTGCTTCCTTGAACACGGCATCGCTGCCGCCTGGACCCTCCCCGACCGCACCGGCCTCCCGCCCGTCGCGCGCGTATGGGTGCACACCTGCACCCTCGACGGCCCCGCCGCACTCACCGACTACCAGTCCCGCGGCCTGGCCATTTACAAGACGGAGGACGCCGACGAGAACGTGCCGGACCAGCCTCTGGGAGCATGGGCCGCGACCGGCGGACCCGCACCGACGACCGGCGGCGACCGCCGGCAGTAAGGCGGGCGGGCATGCCGTCGATGGAGGCCAGCACCACGCTGAAGCAAGCCCCGAGCGCCCCGCAAAGAACGCGATATCGGACGTCCATCCGGGGGAGCATGGCCTCCGCGGTGGTCTTCAGCCAGGTCAGCGACTCCGGCTCGCCCACCGCGCCGAGCTTGTCCACCGACAGGCGGGCACGGCCACCGTCCGGGAACGACGATCTCCACTTTCGCGTCGTCGCCGGCCTCCTGAAGCCGGTCGGCCATCTGCCGCCACGCCGCATCAGGTCCTGGGCGAGCTGGGCCAGATGGTCGCCGCCGTCTTCGGTCAGGGACAGCCTCGCCAGCACGTCCGCGCGCATCGCTCCCACTGCGGGCCGTCCAGCAGCCGGGCACGCGGGTCCGCCCACCGGTTCGACGGGGGGGCGAACACGTCGCGGAGGGCACGGTGCAGCTGCTCCAGCACGCACACCACGTACACCACGTACACATCCCGGCCGAGCGCACCCTGCGGCAGCTTGGCGCTGGGGGACGCCGCCCGCTTCCACATCGCCGGCACCAGCTCGGCATCGACCTCGCGGGGCAGTAGCGGCCGGTCCTTCACCCGGCGCCGCGACAGCGCGGGCGGGTGGCCCATCGCCTTCAGGATGCGCCGACCACCCGGAGCCGCGCCCAGCGTGTCCGGATCACCCAGCAGGGACAGGAGCGATCGCGAGACGCCGGTCTCACAGGCGCCGGCGTCGAAGGAGACGGGCTGCCCGGCAGCGTCCACGCGCCGCAGCGCGGCGATGGGCCCGTTCCCTGGTGGCAGCGGCCCGAAAAGGGGCGGCAGCGATGATGTGCAGTGAGTCGTCCGCCCACAGCGTCGCCACCATCGGGTCGCCGAGCGGCGCTCCGTGGCGGGCGTGGAACTCGCAGAACGACGACGGCGCGGCGAGTTTGCGGTTCACGCTGGACTCCGCGCAGTGGTGGTCCGCTGCGGGCAGTACGGCCGAAGCCCCCGGCCCCAGGCCGCCAGCCGCCGGCGTTCAGCTGAGGGGGATGCGCCCCTTGCTGCGCATGGCGGTACGGACCCGTTCCTCGGCCAGCGCGCGCCCGGCGGCGTGCGCAGTGGTCTCCCGCCGCTGGGCCTCTGTGATGACGGTTGTGGTGTTGGCTCGCAGCTTCGTCGAGATCGTCGCGAAGATTTCGGACGTGTCGGGCCGGAAGCCGGAGTAGCGGGCGTCCATCGCGAAGGCGGCCGCGACGACGCCGCCGGCGTTAGCGACGAAGTCGGGGAGCACGGTGATGCCGCGTTCGGCGAGGATGACCTGGGCGTCGGGGGTGGTGGGCAGATTGGCGCCTTCCACGACGAGTTTTGCTTTGATCTGGTGCGCCGTGCTGCTGGTGATGACGTCCTGCAGCGCCGCCGGCACGAGGATGTCGCAGTCGACGGTGAGCTCCGCGCCGGGGGTGGTGAGCGCGGTGCCCTGGTCGGAGCGGGCGACGAAGTGGTCGCCGTGCTCTTCACGGGCGGCCAGGAGACGCTCGACGTTGAGACCGCTGGGGTTGTGCACTGCGCCGTGAGCGGTGGACACCGCGACGATGGTGGCCCCCAGTTCGGCGAATCGTCGGGCGGCTGCGGCGCCGACGGCGCCGAAGCCCTGGATGGCCACACGGGACCCAGCCAGGGGCAGGTCCAGGACCTGCGCGGCGGCGTCCGTGGCCTCTGCGACGCCATAGCCGGTGACGCCGAGTCTGTCGTAGGCCACGCCGCCCAGGTGCTCGGGCGTGCCTACGGCGGCGCCGCGGTCGCCGAGCTCGTCCTGGATCATGGCAGCGTCGCTTTCGGTCAGTCCCATGTCCAGGCCCATCACGTACTCGCGCGGCACTTCGTTCGACAGTGCCCGGGCGAATGCACGCAGGATGCCTTCTTTGTCGGGGGAGGCGGGGTCGGCGACGATGCCGGCTTTGGCGCCGCCGTAGAAGAGGTCGACACCGGCCCACTTCCATGTCATGACGCGGGCCAGGCGGGCCACCTCGTCGACGGTCACGCCGGGGCTCATGCGGGTGCCGCCCTTGCCGATGCCGCGGGCGGTGTTGTCGATGACCAGGACGCCCTTCATGCCGGTGCGGCGATGAGAGACGACGACGATTTTCTCGGGGCCCCAGTCGTCGATGAGGGAGAGTGCGTCAGTCACGAATTCTTCCTTTTTCCTTTGTCGGAGTCAGAGGGCAGTGCGTCGGCGATGAGCTCGGCGAGGTGGGTGCCGGTGCGGTCGGTCTGCTGTCTGATCTGGGTGCGGCAGCTGAAGCCGTCGGCGAGGACGACCGTGTCCGGGGCGGCCGCCCGCACGGCGGGCAGCAGTACCTGTTCCCCTGCGGCGACGGACACCTCGTAGTGGCCGCGTTCGAAGCCGAAGTTGCCGGCCAGGCCGCAGCAGCCCGAGTCCAGGATGGTGTTGTCGACGCCCATGCGGCGCAGCAGTGTGCCGTCGGTGCCGAAGCCGGAGGTGGCGTGCTGGTGGCAGTGGGTCTGGCTGATCGAGTGAGCCCGCAGTTGCGGGGCCTGCCAGTCGGGCGCGTGCTGGACGAGGAGTTCGGCGAGAGTAAGGGTGGAGCGGGCGACGAGACGGGCGTCCTCGTCGCCGTCGAGAAGCTCGGGCAGATCGCTTTTCAGCGCTGCGGTGCAGCTTGGTTCCAGGCCGACGACAGGGGTACCGGCGCGGACAGCAGGCGCCAGGGTGTTAGTGGTGCGCCCGGCGATGCGGCGGGCGATGCCGAGCTGGCCGGTGGTGATCCAGGTCAGCCCGCAGCATTGGGTGCCATTGGGGACCTGGACTTGGAAGCCGACGTTCTCCAGCACGGTCACCCCGGCCATGAGGACCTCGGGGGTGAAGTGGTTGTTGAAGGAGTCGACCCACAGCAGGACCGGGCCGCGCCGGCCCTCGCCCCGGGGCGCGCGGCGGCGGAACCAGGACAGGAAGGTCTGCTCGGCGAAGCGGGGGATGTCCCGCTCGGCGGCGATCCCTCCGAGCCGTTTGATCAGCGGGGCCGCCGGGGAGGAGGTGAGGGCGTTGACCAGCCGCGGCATGCGGGCCGCCGGGCGGGAGAGCAGGGGCAGCCAGCCCATGGTGTAGTGCGAGGCGGGCCTGATGCGCCCCTGGTAGTGGTGGTGCAGGAACTCGGACTTGTAGGCGGCCACATCCACGCCGACCGGGCAGTCGACGCTGCAGCCCTTGCAGGACAGGCACAGGTCGAGGGCGTCGCGGACCTCGGTGGAGCGCCAGCCGTCGGTGATCACATCGCCCTGGGTCATCTCGTACAGCAGGCGAGCACGGCCCCGGGTGGAGTCCTTCTCGTCCCGGGTGACCCGGTAGCTGGGGCACATGAAGCTGCCGCGGGGCGTGTGAGAGCGGCACTTGCCGACGCCGACGCAGCGGCGGGTGGCCTTGGCGAAGTCGCCGTCGTCGGCGTGGAACGGCAAAACTGTGGCCAGCGGCAGGGGCGTGCGCTGTGGGCTGACGCGCAGGTCGGCGTCCAAGGCCCGAGGCTGCACGATGATGCCCGGGTTCAGGCCGTTGTCGGGGTCCCAAACGTTCTTGAACTCCTCGAACAGGGCGATGACTTCAGGCTCGTACACCAGCGGTAGGAGTTCGGAGCGGGCCTGCCCGTCACCGTGCTCGCCGGAAAGCGAACCGCCGTGCGCGGCTACTAGTTTGGCCGCGTCGGTGAGGAAGGCGCGGAAGACCGCGGTGCCCTGCTCGGTGGTGAAGTCGAAGTCGATGCGCACATGCAGGCAGCCTTCACCGAAGTGCCCGTAGACGGCGCCGTGCAGCCCGTGCTGCTCCAGCAGCGCCGTGAACTGCGTCAGGTAGGAGCCGAGTTGGTCGGGCGGGACCGCCGCGTCCTCCCACCCGGGCCATGCTTCGGCTCCCCCGGGCAGGCGGGTGGCCAAGCCTGCGCCGTCCTCACGGATCCGCCACAGCCGACGAGCCCGGGCCGGGTCAGTGACGACCTCGCTGCCGGTGCAGCCGGCGATTCGTTGCGCCTGTGCGGCAATCGCCCGTGCCCGGTCGGAAAGTTCGTCGGCCGTGCCTCCGATCTCGGTGAACAGCCAGGCCTGGCCGGCGGGCAGGGTGTCTATGGCCGTGCGAGTCTCGGCCCTGGTGACGATGTCGGTCAGGGCACGGTCGAGCCCTTCCAGTGCCAGCGGCTGGTGGTCCAGCAGGGCGGGTACGGCCTCCGCCGCGGCGACCGCGTCACAAAAGCCCAGCACCACCAGGGCGCGTGCGGGCGGTGGGGAGATGAGGCGCACCTTGGCCGAGAGAATCACGGCCAGCGTGCCTTCGCTGCCGACCAGGGCTCTTGCGAGATTGAAGCGGCGCTCGGGCAGCAGGTGCTCCAGCGCGTAGCCCGACACCTGCCGGGGGAACTGACCCAGCCGGGTGCGCAGCACGGCCAGGTTGTTCCGGGCCAGCCGGTGCAGTGCGCCGATCAGCTCCCCGCGTTCGCCGCCGGCGGCCACGGCCGTACTGATCTCAGACTCGGTCATCTCGCCGATCCGCAGCATCGTGCCTTGATAGGTCAAGACCTCCAGTTCCACGACGTTGTCGGCCGTCCGGCCCCAGGCCACGGAGTGCGTTCCGCAGGCGTTGTTGCCGATCATGCCGCCCAGCGTGCAGCGGCTGTGCGTCGATGGGTCCGCACCGAACAGCAGGCCGTGTTCGGCAGCCGCCCGCTGCAGTTCGTCCAGGACGATGCCCGGCTGCACGGTCGCGGTCCGCTCCTGTGGGTCCAGGGCGATCAGCCGGTTGTAGTGACGGGAGAAATCGAGGACCACCCCGCGGCCCACCGCCTGCCCCGAGGTACTGGTGCCCGCCCCGCGCGAGGTGATCGGCACCCCGAGCCGACGGCAGACCTCGACGGCGTTGAGGACATGCTGCCGCTCGCGCGGGAAGACCACGGTCAGCGGGACCTGACGGTAATTCGAGGCGTCGGCCGAGTACTGGGCCCGTCGCCCCCGTCGCCGGCGACCTCGCCGCAGTTCCCTCGCCTGAGGGCCTCAAGCACGGCCGCCGTGTCGAGGCCGCCAACGCCCTGTGCTGTCGTGGTCACCGCGCTTCCTCCTTCATGCACCGACCGCTTTCGACCGGGCCCCGTCCACGATGTCCGGGGACCGGGGGCACGACAAGACACAGCAGCACGAAAGGTTTGACGCTTCAGGGCCACAAATGCTTATCCTCAAGGGCCCGTCCCGCCAAGGAGCCCGCGTTGCTGAGACCTCTGCATCTGCTCACCCTGAAGGCCGCCGTCCGTAGTGGTTCGTTCGCCGTCGCGGCCCGCGACCTCGGCTACACCGCTTCCGCGGTCTCCCAGCAGATCGCCGCGCTGGAGAAGGAGACCGGACTGGTCCTCTTCGAGCGCGAGGCCCACGGCATCCGCGCCACCGCCGCCGCCCACCGCCTGGTCGAGCTCGGCACCCCGGTGCTGGCGGCCCTGGACGACCTGGACTACCAGGTGCAGCAGCTCGCCAGCGGCGCCACGGGACGGCTGCGGCTCGGCAGCTTTCCCACCGCGAGCGTCCGCTTGGTGCCCGCAGCCCTCGCCGCGCTGGTCGCCACCCATCCAAAGGCGCAGATCCAGCTGACGGAGGGCGAGCCCGGTGAACTCGTCACCGCGCTCGGCCAGGGAGAGCTGGACCTCGCCCTGGTGTACGAGTACGCACTGAGCCCGCGCCAATGGCCGGACGAACTGACCCGCCATACGCTGCTGCGCGAGGATCTCCTCCTCCTGCGCCCCAGCGGCAACCGCCTGAACGTCGGCCTGCCCGGGCTGTCCCGGGCCCGGTGGATTACCAGCCGCGAGGGCACTGGCGGAGCACAGGCTCTCATCCGGCTGTGCGCGGCCGCCGGGTTCGACGCCGACATCGCCTTCCGCAGCAACGACTACGACGTGGTACGCGAACTGGTCTCCGCCCGCCTCGGGGTGGCGGTCGTCCCCGCGCTCGGCCACGCGGCCACCGCAGGCATCGACGCCACCCGGCTCACCGAACGCTTCGCTCATCGCACCGTGCTGGCGCTGCACCGCACCGAGAACAGCAATCCGCTGCTCGGCACCACGCTGTCGGCCCTGCGCAACGCGGTGCCCGAGGCCGAGGACCACCTCCACCCCGCGAGCAGCGCCAGCTAGCCGCTGGCTCATATGACCTGCTTGGTCTCCTCGGCGACCGCCAGAACCGCCTGCACGGCTCCGGCGCCCATCGTGGAGTGCACATCCGGATCGCTATCGAGGAAAGGCAGTGAAAGGGGCGGTACGGAGTGCCTTACCGCCTCTCGCCGTGTGCACTGTCAGAGCACCTTGGACAGGAAGGACTTCGTCCGCTCGTGCTGTGGGTTCGCCAGTACCTCCCGCGGGTGACCGGATTCGACCACCACGCCGCCGTCCATGAAGACCAGGCTGTCGCCGACCTCGCGGGCGAAGCCATCTCGTGGGTGACGACGACCATGGTCATGCCGGACTCGGCGAGGTCGCGCATGACGTCCAGGAACCAGTCGGGGCCGCCGGCCTTCTCGGCGATCCAGGCCAGTTCGGCGGGGTGCAGCCCGTTCAGGACGTCCGCGACGGCGGCGTGCGGGGTGTGCGGGTTGGCGGCGAGGGTGGCCAGGGCCTGGACCCGGCAGTGCTCGTAGTGCGTTCCAGGAGCCGGGCCGGGCGGTCGTGGTCGGGATCGACGTTGTCGATGACGCGGATCAGGTCCGGCTCGGCGTGGGGGAGACGACGGTCGGCTGAACCAGCCGGGCGAGCTGGGCGCAGGCCCCGGCGAGGTGGTCGGGGTTGGCGCTGAGGAGGGCCAGGTCCTCGGCGAGGCGGAGGACGCGGCCGTCGAACTCGTGGTCGCCCTCCTGCTTGTCGGACCAGGTGAGCAGCCGGCCGCGAGTGACGAGAGCGTCGGCGGCCGCGTGCAGCTGGTCGGCGGCGAGTGTGGCCAGGCGCGGGTTGCTGCGGACGCGGTTTGCGATGTGGTGCAGGGTCCGGCGGGCGGTCACCTGCGGGTTGGGCAAGTCGGCCAGTTCGGGCATGCACAAGGCCGGAAGGCAGGCGAGCAGCAGCCGGTGCGTCAGGGACCCGACTGTGACCGGCGTGGCCGTGTTCTGCGCGGTGGGCCGCGTGGAAGCGGTCCAGGAGGGCGGTCAGGGCAGCCGGCTCAAAGGTCGCTCGGTGGCCTTCGGTCAGTTCGTGGATCAAGGCGCTGACCCCCATGCAGCTGAAGGTGCGGTGGACGTAGTCGATCGCGGTGAGCACCAGGGCCTGGCAAGCGGTCATGTTGACGGCCGCCACGGTGCTCAAGGCCCGGCGGGTGAGATCGTCGTCGTCCAGGGTGAGGCGGCCGCAGTCGCAGAACCTCATGCGCTTGGCCAAAGCGAAGGACTCTTCCTGGGGGAGGAGGTCGGCGATCGCGTCGGCGGCCACGAAGCCGAAGTCGATTGCGACCTGGTAGGCGTGATGACACACGGTCGGGTCGGCGCGAACTCGCCGGTCAGCCGGGCGCGAGGGCGGGTGACAACTGGCGGCCGCGGCGCACGGCGGCGAGAACGTGAGGACGGCATACCGCGTTCAACAGGCCCGACGCGCGGACGGACACCGCTGCTTCCCCCGCTCGGCCCACCGCGCGCGTCCCGGCTGTCTCGTTGAGCAGTCGGATGGGCCCGGCGCGGGCCCTGGGACAGGGAGTGGTGACGCGTCGGCCGGCCGTAAGGTCGTGCGCGGCCTGCAGTTTTTCGCTCCGGACTCTGCCCGCGCCCTCCACGGACGATGTCGCCCCGCAGGCTACGGAGGCGCCAAGGGGCCGGGGCAGACACAGGAGTTGGCCAGCGACGGCTACCACCGTGCCCTTGCCGCCCACCGCCAGGCCGCCCCGCCCTCCCCAACGGACCCGGACGTCGCTCAGGCAGTCAAGCGGCAGACCGCCAGACGAGCCGATGCGACTCGTCTGCCCGGGCCGGTGCAGGCCCTCACCGGTGGTGGGGGCCTGGTGCTTTGCCGTGGTGCCGCACGAGTGTCCACCGCGGGCAGTGCCGCTATGGGTTGTCGTAGCGGTCGTGAAGGATCTTGACGGTGTCGGTCCACGCGCCGTCGGCCTGCTGGGGCAGGTGGTGGCCTGCATGGTTGGCCGTCTGCCGGTAGATCGGGTGCATTGTTCCTGCCTCGGTGGTGATCAGGGCGGTGAGCAGGGCAGGGCGCTGGGGTTTGGGACTGCGGGGGCGAGCAGTGGGCTTGACCCGCCGAAGCACCTGCACCTGATCAGACTCCGGCAACTCCCCCAGGTCCTTGACCTGAGCACACAGATCGGCGAAGGCCACGGTCTTCCCCAGCCGGGCTGCGTGCTCCAGGACGTCCCGGACCGCGTCGGCAAGGCCGGCCGCGTCGAAGCGCGCGGAGCGGGGAGCCGTAGGAGGAATGCGCGGCGCCCGGGTACGCACCGGCGGCTGAGGGGCACGCGGCGGGGGTGGGGACTCCGGCGGAGCTGTCTGCCAGGCCTGGATCTGGGAGCGCTGGGCGTCGGTGAGCCAGGCGGAAGCCTGTTCCGCGGCCTGGACGAGCTGGCGGCGCTGGTGGGGCGTGATGATCGGAAACCCGAGGCGCTTCCGCTCCGCGAGGTCGCCCAGCAGTCGCTGGACCTTCTGCAGGGCCTTGCGCTCCTGAAAGGTCGGTTCGCGCGGTGTGGGAAGGCCGACCGCTCGTTCCAGCCTCAGCAGCGCGTCTACTGCTGCCCTGATTAGGCCGTTCTCTTCGGCGGTTGCCCCGCCGTGTGTCACCTCTTCTGCCTGGTTCAACCAGCGGCGGATCTCCGTGCGGCTGCGCCCGTCACTGACCGCCCGTTCGAGAGCCGCCATGACGGCCGCACGGTCGGGCGAGGGGATGCCGTGCGTCTCTTCACTGGTCGGCCGTACGGTCGGCCGGGTCTGCTGCGGTGCCTTGGGCGCTTGCACGCCGATGGGCCGCCGCGTGGTACGCAGCCGGCGGACTTCTTCGACCGCAGGAGTGGTCAGTCCAGCGTCAGTGAACTCCACCTCGTGCAGGTCGAACCACTCGGTAGTGCCGCCATGGCGTTCGGTTCCGACCTGGATTCGGCGGCGGGTGCCGTCCGGGATGAGCTGGATGCGGTTGACGTATCCTTGCCGCAGCAGTACGTCCGGGTCGGATGCCATCTTGGGGCCGAGCACCCGCTGAGCGGAGTCCTCTCCCGCAGGTGCGGGAGAGTCGGCGGACTCGGAGAGCAGGACCCGCAGGCCGGTGTGACCAGCGGGGGTGAAGAGCACTTCCCGGCCGATCGAACCGTCAGCCTCGCGCGGGATGGTGGCCGTGGCGGTGACGTCCTGTTCCGCCATCCAGGCCAGCAGCCCCTGCTTGATGTACAGGTGGTCCGCGCTGGAGACCCCGGCCGCCTTCCGGGCACAGGCGGAGGTGTGCTCGGGATCCGGCCCGTGAGCGAAGTGGCAGGCGCGATCGGTGTACAGCTTGGTGAAGAGCTGGTGCCCGCACCCACCCAGCCAAACGCCGCACCAGTAGGTCTGGCCGGCATGGTGGGCCCGGAAGTCGTCGAGCTCTATCGCTTCCATCGGAAGGAC
>NZ_JBVIVK010000042.1:0-25537 GCF_055595715.1 Streptomyces sp. NPDC040410 | reverse complement strand
GGCGCGCACGCGCTAGACTGCTACGCAGTAGCGTGCTAGCGCCATACCCAGCGCTCCGCGCTGGGTGCTCGGATTTGGACGGAGTCCAAATCCGCAGGGGGGTTCGGGGGGACAAGTCCCCCCGAGACCACAACCCGCAGATTCTCCACTGGGGAGACCCCTGGGGGTTGTTCCGGCCTTGGGGGGCCGGAGCCGGCAGAATGGGCCCTGAGCAGGGAATTTATGCGTCATCCGCACGGGCCTGCTCGCACGGGTCACACAGCGGGATCTGCCAGTCCTGGTCGTTGACCTCCCATGCGAACGGGTCCCGCTTGATGACCACGTCCGGCCCATCCGAGCCACAGAATTCGCAACGCACGGAGCCTCCAAGGAGAAGGAATCTGCTAGGTGCTAGCACGTAGCCTACTCCTGCTATCAGCACTGCTACAACCCCACATTTGAGCCGTTCGAATCGGGACGGAGGGGCGATAGCCACACTGTGTGATGACCTACCCGAGCCCTGTTTCCCACCCGAAAAACGCGGGTTGCAAAGGTTGCTTAGGTTGCTAACTCGCTGACCTGCATAAACGCGACAACGGGCGGGTTGCTAACGGGTTGCAAACTCCCGACCCCGGTTGCAAACCCCTGACCTGCACAAACGCCAAGAGGCCAAGCAACCCCGGACGGCTCCCCGAGGGTTGCCAACCCCCAAGAGGAGGGGTTGACCAGCGAAAACAGTTAGCAACCCGCCCCCGGTTGCTTAGCAACCCACCACCAGGCAACCGGCGGGGCTCGGGTTGCTAAGCAACCCGGACCCCCGCCGGCGCCCGATCGAGCCGGCGAGTTTCGTAACGGAAAGTAGCAGAGCAGGGAGAGGAAAAGAAGGGTCGGGAGCCGGAATCGAACGACGGCAGATCCCGTGATCCCGTATCACCGTGGCACCGTGACCCCGTGATCCCGTACCCCCGTGGGAGCGTCACCCGTTCGAGGGATCGACACCCGCCGGGGCGGTGAGACGATCCGTAGAAAGACCTGAGGGCCGGCCGCGGTGTGCGCGTCCGGCCCGCGCCGTGCGCTCCGCTCGACACAGGAACGGCCCCCTTCCCGCAGATGCGGGAAGGGGGCCGTGACGTCGTACGACGTCAGCTCACCGAGATCTCTCCGACCTCCGTCATCTCCAGGATGACGTCAGGATCCATGCCGTACTCCTGGCACACCACCTGAGCTGCCCACATCGCGTCACCCGCCTCCAGCGCGTCCATGAAGTCCGCCAGAGCCGTCCCCGTGAGCGTCGCCGACATCTTCCCCTTCCACGGCTTTTTCGACGTGACGAAGGTGCCGGAGATCGACACATTCAGGGAGCCGCGGCCCATGACCTGGGATCGCTTCCAGTCCTTGGCGAGTTTGTCGAGCAACTCCCGTCCGGTCTTGCTCGGCCGGCGGGAGCCTTTCACCCAGCGACCGACCTTGTCCCGAGCCGACTTGTACGCGCGGCTCTTCTTGTCGGTGGTGCCGGCCATCATCAGGATCAGTTCCTGTTTGCCGATCGCGTCCACGACTCCCTGGATCGAGCCGTCCGCCATCGGGCCGTAGACCCCCTCCATCAACCCCTGTTCGAGGTCGTGGTGGACAGGGTCCGGGATCTCCCAATCGTCGTAGGGACTGCTCACCGTCCGCCCTCCTGCTTCTTCAGCTCCCGCTCGAACATGCGCTTAAAGGTCTTCTCGCCCAGGTGCTCACGCACCGCGGCAAGCGGCACACACGCTTCGTGCTTCCACTGACCCCCACCCGAGCCCAGGACCATTCCCTTGGGTGCCGACTCGACAGGGTCGGGGGAGTTGCTCACCCAGTACGCGGCATCCACGTACGTCGCCACCGGATACCGGCCGGAGGTCTGGCCGATCCGCTGGAGGGAGTAGTACATCCGCCCGTACGTCTCTGCTTTGAGGTGATCGCGCCAGTCCGGACGCCACAGTGAGTCAGCTTCGTTGCGCGGTCCGGACGTTCGAGCGAGGTACCCGATCAGGGACTTGTACAGGGCCCCGTGCGCCTTGTACGCGGTCTCTCCGGCCGCGGAACCCCGCTGGGCCAGCAACAGCTCCCGACCCTTCTGGAGATGCCCCCTGGTGGCTGCCAGAGCCCGAACGGACTCCTTCCACACGTACGCCTCGACAACGTCGGGGAGAGGCTCCTCCGTGAACTTCGACAGCCAGTGAAGATCGGCCCCCGTCACCCACGGCTCCCCGTCGCACTTCGGCTGAGCGAACAGCAACTGAGGCAACCGAGGATCGAGACCCCGCGGCTCCTCAGCGAGCAGGTAGTACCCCGCGATCTTCTTACTGATCGGGATGTCCCCGCCCCGCATGTGGACAGGCTCCCCGACCCCGTAGACCGCATCCATGCCCGACAACTCCGCCGCGGACAGGTCGTAGCGGTGCACGAACACCGCGCCCTCCTCCTCATCGAGCAGGGGGCGAGACCACGAAGCAGGGTGCATGAACTGCCGTACCGGAGTCGGGTGATCGTCCGTACCGCGGATCCGCGCGGCCGGCCGTACCTCACCCCGGATCAATGCCTTGCAGGGCTCAGCGGAGCGCGTGTGCCGATGGACGTACTGCGACGCAGTGATGTTCGGCGCCTGGTAGTACGAGTGCCCCAACGCCCGGTTGAGGCTCACCACGGCCTGAAGCAGGGAGGCACCGTCCGGCGCCCCGCCCTGCTCGCCCTCCTGGGGAACCCAGGGCACCCGGGTCTCGTACTGCGGAAGCACGATCGAGACCCCCGACTCCTTGCGCCCGGAGTCGCGGTGCCACACCACCGACCACGGCACCAACCCGCCTACAGGGTCGGCATCGAGGTTCTCCGGGAGGTCGGTCCACACGTGCGGGACAGGCTGATGGAGGGCAACGTCCGAGGGGCGCGAAGCAGGCAACCCCATCTGTTCGGCCGCGCGCGGATGGATCCAGAGCTGAAGCACCGACTCCCGCACCGCGAGGGCGTACGCGGCCATGAGCGTCATGGGCAGCGAGGACACCGGGATCGGAGCCTCCCCGGGACGGACGTGCAGTCCGTCGACATCGAGAACCCCCACCTCAGAGGACCCCGCACGCACGGGCTCCCGTGACCCCGTAACCCCGTCCCTCCGTGCCTGTGCCGGCACCGCCGGACCGGACGCCCCGGAGGGCTCCGAAACCGGCTCAGAGGGCCGCTCAGAGCCTCCAGGCGCCTCCTCCTCCGTCCCCGGCAGTATCGCCGGCACGAACGCCGGCAACGGCTCCACAGAGGCGGTCGGAGCAGGCTCAGGCCCCCCACCGGAGGGCTCCCCGCCCTCGCCACCGTCGCCCCCGTCGTCATCGCCCTCTACCTGGTCGCCACCCGACTCCGGTTCGTCCCCGGGCACCTCGCCGGACAGGATCTTCACCAGATCCAGGGACAGGCACTTCACCCGAGCCCCGAACAGATCCAGCACTGTCCCGCTGGAAGCCTTCAGGATCCCCGCCTGAGCGAGCTTGTGACGCATCTCCGGCTCCGCCGGAATCGACCACCCGCGCTCCCGCACCCGCCGCACGATCTCTTCATGCAGCCGCGCGAACATCGTGGCCCGCATCCGCCAAACCACCGGACGCCATGGGGTCCGGCCCGTGTCCTGCTGGACGTGCACGGCCCCCAGAGGGTCACCCTGCCCGACCACGGCCCACCCGCCGGCCTGTCCGATCTGGCGCCAACCCATCGAGGACGCACCGAACCCCGGGACGGAGGGCACCTGATACTCCGGCTCCCCACCGTTCTCCGCACTCGCTGCCTTGCGCTCCGGAGCCGCCAGCCAAAACGGCTTGCCGGCCAGCACTTCGCGCGCTTCCCTCAGCCACAGCCAGACCGGATCCCGCGCGATCTGCTTTCCATCCACCACGCCGTTGCGGCGTGCCTGTGCCATTGCAGCCTCCCGCAGATGCTCATCCGCGTATTCGAGGAACCACCCGCCACCGAGCCCCGCGGTCTCCATGTGCTGGGCCAGCAACCAGGCCCCCGCCATGAGCTTCCGGTAGTTCTGCTCGACACGGTTATGGCCGGCGAAGTTCCATCGAGTCGTTGCCTCCGTCGCCCAAGCCAGTCCCTTCCTGGGCAACTCCAGATCACGCAACCCGCGCTGAATCATCGTCGCGTGAGCGCGCGAGAGGGCCCGAGACTGCTCCTGGAGACGCGACAGGGCCTCCAGATTCAGCCCGCGGCCCTCCATCCGCAGCGCGACGTACCGCGCGACCTCCGAGCCGTGCTCCGCCTCCTCCGGCAGATCCTCAGCCGTGGCCAGCACGCAGCACCGCGGATAGACGTTCTTCGCCAGCGTCTGCCGGCCGTTGCGGTAGGCGCCCCGCGTACCGCCGGCTCCGGTCGCCGCATTGTCCGCGATCAACCCGAACCGCACCCACGCCTGATGCACTTCCTTCGGGGTCATCTGGCCGGCGAAATAGTCGTCGACCACGCCCACCATGCCGTTGAGGAGATGCAACTTCAGGTCGGTACCGAACACCGTCGACTGGTTGCCGCGCATCTTCACGGCCACCGGTACCTCGACACCCGCACCGCCCGTGTAGTTCCGGGACTGAGCCGCCACGATCCCGCCGGCAAGCGAGGTCTTGCGGTGACCGGTCGATGCAGCGAGGACGATGTGGACCTTGCCCAGTTCGTTGATCGAGGACCACGGAGCCCACATCAACTGAGCCAGCATCGCCACCGGTACCGCCGGATCGTCCGGCGCGGTCTCCAGGAACCCCAGGAGCTCAGCCAGATCATCGGGAAACGTCTCTTCGGACGGATCGTCCAGCGCGAGGGCGCGCGTGCCCGGATCCTCCTGGAGGGCCGCGGGAACCCCGCACATCACGTCAGCGGTCGCACCGGTCGGTGTGAGCGCGGGAGCCCCCTGACGCAGGAACACAGGTTCCTTGTTCGGGCGGAGCAGGAGGCCGGTAGCGGCGTACGCCTCCAGCCACCCGCGGGCCTCCTGCTCCTTCACACCCATCGCCTTGATCGCGGTGCCGATCGTCTCGTACCGACGCTTCGCCGCCATCGCAGCGACCCCGAGCCACTGAGGCCACTCAGGATCGCGTGCGTCCAGATCCTCCGTGCTGATCTGCAAGGTGTTCGCCTGAAGCTTCGGGCTCGGCTTGTACGTCACGCCGTAGGTGGTCTCCAGCACCCGTTCCCCCGGAGTGAGCTCCGGAGTCACGTCACGGAGCTGACGCCCTGCTTCGACGCTGAGCTGTCCGGGGAGGAGGGCGTACGGCATGCCGTTCTGATCTACGCCACACAGCCCACTGGGGTACTGGCGATACTCGGACGATCCGAGCCGGTACAGAACGTACCGGGATTCCTCATCGCCAACCGCCCCAAGAGACGGGGGGGTGGACGTGTCGGAGGTCTTCTGATCAGGGACTTTGTTCGGGCTAGTCATCCCGAACCCCTGCGCGAGTCAGAGGCACACCCTCTGAGATCGGCGGGAGGTGGTGGTGAGCCACAGGTACCTTTCCGGCCCTGCTGTCCGAGTGCTTCGTGTTCTGAGACACAGGAGCGGGGGCGAAATCTCCCCGTCGCTGCCTTACACTCGCAGGCAAGACCTAAGTCGGTCACCGACGGCCCCTTGATCCGGATTTCGACCTCTCACCTGGTTTCGACGCCAGGGAGAGTCCGGGTTGCGGGGCTGTCGACGTTTAACGATCACGTTGTGTGCTGAGGCGAAGCTTACGCGTGTTGCTGCGTTGACCGCCGTGACCCGAGGGTCATTCTTCGGAGACTTGCCAGAGCCCCGGAGCGTAGACGTCTTCCCAGACCTCCAGGGGGCCCTGGGAGTCGTGGAACACGTTGTTCAGAACGAGCACAGGCACCGCAGCGTTCTTCGGTGCGTGCACTCGGAGGGCTTCGAGTTCGTAGTCCGCGGCAAGTCGAGCCCCGCGACGTTCAGGCGATTTGGTGATCTCTTCGCCGGATCGCTCGCTGTAGATCTTCTGCCAGAACTTCGGCATGGGTTCGTTGCTCAGGAGCTCCGGCACCACAGTGATCGCGCGCATGTGAATGCAGGAGAGGGCGAAGACCGTGGGGGTGTCGCCCCGCATGAAGACCCTGCGCCTGATGACGATCTCGTCATGGAGCTCCACCCCGAGTTGGGAGGCAATCTCGGGGTCGGCGCACGAGAGGAGCATCGACTGGTGGTCGGTGCTGGTCTCGCCCTTGGCGTACGGCTTACCCGTGCGTTCCAGGCGTTGGAGCCGGCCGGTACCCGTGACGTGCGTTCGAGGCTCCGTGCTGACGACCGTACCGACGCCAGACTTGGCGTAGGTGAGTCCCTCGGACTTCAGCATCCGAAAGGCTCGGTTCGCGGTCGTGATGCTCACCTCGAACTTCTCGGTCACGTCCCGCATGGAGGGCATGGGGTCCCCGGGCGCAAGCGCTCCGTCCTCGATTTGCTGGCGGTAGTACGCAGCAATGTCCGTATAGCCAGTCCTGGCCATCCCGCCTCCTCTCGGTAGTGCAGCACTTCGTGCCGCTGAGTGTAGTGCTTGCTTACCCCTGAAGTGTAGTGCTTGCGCTCAATGAGTGTAGTGCTCTACCTTGAGTTCGTCGCCGCTGAGTCGGCAACACCAAGGACACCCGTCTGTCAAAGGGGATCACCATGTCGTACGGAACGCCCAACACGGTCTGGCTGGACGTCATCTCCGGTACGCCGATCGAGCTGTGGACCGGTACGGACAACGAGACCGAGACGGAGCGTGCCGCGCGCCTGGACGCCGCGGACGAGATCTTCCAGGAGCTGAAGCGCGAGGACCCGGAGTCCTCGCGCTTCGTGCTGGAGTTGATGTTCCGCGCCCAGGGCGCGAAGGTGACGACCGAGCCGGAGCCGGCGCCGGCGCCGTTCGTCGGGCTGGTCGATGAGGCTCCGCTGTACCTCGCGAAGGTTCACACGCTGATCGGCGGGGTGAGCCGCTCCGGCAAGAGCGCCGTTCCGTTCGGTGGTCCCTTCTCCGGCTCGCTGGCCTGGTCCGACGTCGCCGCGGCCTCCTGAGACGGGATCCCGTAACCCCGTACTCCCGTCAACCCGTGATCCTGGGGGGATCAATGATCTCGTTCATCGCCATTGTGACCGCGCTCCTGTTGGGGGCCCTCGCGGTCCTGCTGGTCAAGTTCACCGACCAGGTCAAGGCCGGCGGAGCCCTCGCCTGCATGGCGTTCGGTTTCGCCCTCGCTTGCTCCCCGATCGCCCCGTTCTTCGGTCACCTCCTGGTGGCCCTCGCCAACCTCGCCAACGGCACGAACTGAAGAGGAGACCGCATGTCTGACGAGACCGCCGGCACCCCCGGCACCCCCAGCACCCCGGGCGCCGGAGCCTCCGGCACCCCCAGCACCGCCAAGGACTTCGCGATGGGTCCGGCCGACTCCTCCAGCGTCGGTCAGTTGGCCAAGCTGGTCACCGACCTCCAGAAGATCCAGATCACGGGCAGCGAGGACCTGTACAAGTACGGGCTCATCCTCCGCCAGATCGGGTTGGAGCTGTCCATGCGCATGGCCATGGACGCCGACGTGATCGCCGCGGTCCTGGGCCAGTACAAGGGCAAGTGGTACACCTTCGGCGTTCAGAGCAAGATCCGCGGTCGCCTGGTGTCCGCCCACCTCAAGGTGGGTGCGGAGGCCATGCGGCTCGCCGGACTGGCCGGCCCGAAGATGTACGCCTCCTTCATCAAGCACTTCGTGAAGCCGGAGATCGAGGCTCGCGACAAGGGCAAGAAGAACGGCAAGGGCGGATTCACGATCAAGGAGGCGGAGGAGACCCGCGGAAAGAGGGCCGCATAGATGGCCAGCGTCCGCACGCGTACGTCGCGCTCCGCCACGAACATCCCGCAGATCAACATCGGGGACGACAGCTCCTGGAAGGGCCGGTTGGTTCCCTACGCGGTGCCGTGGATGGTCACCGGGATCACCACCTTCGCCGCGGAGATCGCCCATCTGTGCGTCAACGACACCGCGACCACCACGGCGTACGGCGCCCTGGTCGCCGCGGCCGGCGGCTCCGCCCTCACCTGGTACCTCCGCCGGATCGGTGCCCGACTCGGCAAGTACCGCCGGGAGCTCTACACCATCAACGCCGGCGCGCTCACCCTCGGTTCGACCGCCGTGGTCGTCACGGGCCTGGAGGGCGAGACCTTCACCCTGTGGGCGATCGGCGGACTGTTCCTCAACGTCGCCAACATGGTCCACACCCTCGCCGGCCCGAAGGAGAGCGAGGCCAAGGAGCCCAAGTGGTCGAAGATCGAGGCTGAGGTGGGGCTGGCCAAGTACGACCTGGAGAAGGTGGAGTCCAACGGCAAGGGCACGGTCAAGGCTGTGATCCGCGCCAAGGAGGACTCTGGCGTCACCGGCGAGGACTTCGCCAAGAAGATCCCTGCTTTGGCTTCAGCGCTTCGACTCGGCAAGGGCCGCATGGTCGCCACCGTCGACCCTGACGACTCCTCCCTGATCTACATGACGGCTCAGGTCGCCGACCTGCTGAAGACCGGAGTTCGGTGGTGGGGCCCGTCCGCGGCCGGCGCCTCGATCGCCGATGCCCCGATCCCCGTCGCGATGTACGACGACGGAGAGCAGGCGGACATCGACATCACGGGACAGCTCCCCGACCGCCCCCACCGCAACGTCTCCCACCTCCTGGTCATGGGTGCCACGGGCGCCGGCAAGACGTGGTTCGGGCGGACCACGGTGGCGGACATGCTCACCCGCAGGGAGTTGACGGTCTGGTACGCCAACGTCACCAAGGGCATGCAGGACTTCGGATGCCTCCGCCACGGGATCGACTGGTTCATCACGGAGGAGAAGGAGCTTCGCCCCTTCTTCAAGATCCTGAAGAAGGTCATCAAGGCCCGCACTGAGTTCCTCGGCTCCAAGGGCATGGCCTCCTGGCGCCCGGGGTGCGGACTCAACTTCATCGTGGTCTGGCTGGAGGAGGCCGCGGACTACGCCTCCGACAGTGACGAGTACGACCACCTCCTTCGCGCCGCCCGATCGGCCGGCATGTGGATCGTGACCAGTCTCCAGCGCGCGGACTACACCAACATCAGCACCAACGCCCGCGCGAACCACGGCTCCGGCATGTGCTTCGGGATCAACGACTCCTCCGACGTGTCGTTCGTCCTCTCCTCCCAGACCGTGGGCGCCGGCGCCGATCCCTCCTGGGGAGACAAGAAGCCCGGATACGCCTACCTGGAGGGACTCGGCATCACAGAGGAGCGCTGGCCCATGGTCGTGCGCACCCCCTTCACGAGCGAGCAGGAGATCGCCGACACCGTCTCCTTCGGCGCGGCGATCCGTGACCCGCTGGACGACGTCACCGTCAAGGCCGCCGGCGCCCTGTACGGCAAGCGGACCATCTACACCACGGGCCTGGTCGGGGAGGGCGACGGAGCCAACCCCACCGCCCTGTTGACCGCCGAAGCGCCGGAATCCGGCGACGTGGACACCCACGAGACGCCCGAGACGGATAGCGTCCCTGTGGTCCCTGAGGATGAGGAGATCGAGGACGTGACGGAGGAGCAGGTCGCGAAGGAGGTAGCGGAGTTGACGGAGATGTTCAGCCGGCCGGAGTTCCAGGACCCGGAGGCAGGGTTCGAGGGCCTCAGCCTGGAGGACCCGATGGACAACGCCGACCCCGAGGGCGCACTCACCTTCGAGGCGACGAACGCAGAGGACACCCTCTCCCGTGACGACGCGCGTGACCTGATTTTCGAGCAGATCGACAGGTGGCTTCGCACGGGACAGACGGAGTTCACCCCGTCCGACCTCTCTGAGATCTGGCTGAAGGTCGAGGGCGACGGTCGCTCCTGGTGGAACCGACTCAAGAACAGGCTCATCGAGCAGGAGATCATCGGGAGCTCCGAGACGTACGCCGGATACATCATCCTCCGCTCCCCCCTGACCGATCTCGACGGAGAGTAATCATCGTGCGAGGTCAGGTGTGCGCGCACACCCGCACTGTGCGGATTGGGGGAGGGCCCAGATAGGGACCTTGCACACTCCGCAGCACAGACCGAAAGATCCCGATTCGTCCCCGCCGCACAGTGCGGCGCACACCACCCTCGCACACTACGGAAGGTAACCGACATGAGCACCAAGACGACCACCCAGGAGGAGGAGGTGAAGCCGTTGACGCCCGTCCAGATCAAGGTCATCGTCACGGCCGGCATCCTCTCCGCTGGGCTGGCCATCCTGGGAGGCATCAGCTCCTTCAAGGCCGTGGAACACGCCGCGGACGGCATGGGATTCGAGGACCCGTGGATGGTCCCCCTGGGGGTCGACCTGGGCATCCTGGTCCTGCTCATCGTGGACCTGGTCCTTGAGTGGACCGACATGTCCTTGCCCCCCATGCGCTGGCTGGCCTGGACGTTCACCGCGGCCACCATCGCCTTCAACATCGCCTCCGTCCCCCCGAACGTCACCGGATTCGATCGGTACATCGGACAGGGCATGCACGCGGCAATGCCCCTGCTCTTCATCGCCTTCATGGAGGGCGTACGGCACGCGATCCGCCACAGGGTGGGTCTGGCCAACGGCCGGCGCATGGAGGGCGTGCGCTTCACGCGCTGGCTGATGGACCCGATCGGCACCGCCATCATCCGCCGCCGGATGATCCTCTGGGAGGTCCGCTCCTATGAGGAGGCGGTGAAGCTGGAGATGGCCCGCCGCTGGCTCCGGGACAAGCTTCGGGAGGAGCACGGATACTTCGGATGGCGCCGGAACGCCCCCCGCGCCGACCGCTGGGTGGTCAAGATGGGCCGGCCGTACACCCCGGACCCCGAGCAGGGGACCACCACGGAGCCGGCGGGGACTATGGTCCCCGCTCAGGCCCCCACCCTTGGAATCGAAGGAGCCACCGGGGTCCACCCGGGGACCATCCCGCCGGCCGCGGGGACCATCACCGCCGGCCGTGGGGACCACGGACCCCTTCCGGGGACCACAACCGGGGTCCACCAGGGGACCGCGGGGACCATGGACCCCGCCGCGGGGACCACGGGCGGGGACCACGCCCTCTACGCGGGGACCATCACCGGGGACCATGGCTCCCTGGAGGGGTCCAACGGGGACCACGCCGTAAACATCCGAATTCCGGAGCACGTCTCCCCCGTCGTGACCAGCAACAACGGCGGGGACCACGCCCACGATACCGTTTTCACGGGATCACGGGACCACGGGATGACGGAGCAGATGGACCCCGCCTTTACGGGGACCTCCGGGGACCACGGCTCCCCGGAGGGGACCAACCAGGGGACCACGGGGACCACCGCCGGGGACCGCGGGGACCACGACCTCTACGCGGGGGTCCAGATCGCCGACTCATGGGGGTCCAACGGGGACCACGGCTCCCCGGATGGGACCACGGACCCCGCGAACCTGGGAAACGAAGGTGACGACGACTCCGACGTGGACCCCGCCAACCTTCGGGACCTGATCGATGACATCAGCGTCGAGAAGGTGGAGCAGGCCCGCGCGCTGGCTCCGCTGATCCTCGCCGATGAGAAGACGATCACCCGCCGGACTCTGAAGGAGTACGGCATGTCCGGCAAGTGGTCGACCCTCCAGGCCCTCGCCGACTACGTCAACGCAGAGATCCGCACCGGCCACCTTCAGGTCGCCTGATCAAGGAGATGCGATGAAGCCCGTACCCGACATCGAGTTCACCGGGACGATCACCCGCTTCAACTTGGAGCAGGGCTCGGACGGCACCGCCGCCCTGATCGTCTACACCGACAACGACGACGGCACGATCGGCCGCGCGTGGCTCCGCTTCGCGCCCGAGTCAGCCCGAGCCCTCAAGAACGCCGCGCGGGACCGCCTGAGCGACTGAGGCCGGCGCCTCCACTGGCCCCCGGACTGTCAAAGAGTCCGGGGACACGGTGAAGACGCCGACCCCCATCAAACACCGTCCGCACCACCAGGGGAGCACCGATGATCGAGAACCACCCCGAGATGATGACCGAGACCACCCACACCCCCGCCCCCCTCCATGGCATCCCGTTTGCCGAGCGCCGGCCGATGGGCGACACGGAGGCCGCGGCCGAAGCAAAGCGGATCATTGCTCAGGCCGTGCAGGAGGAGGCCCGCGTACCGGCCACCACCCGCTTCGCGGACCCCACCCCCGTCCCCCAGGTCGGCACCGCCCCGCCCGTACCGCAGTACGGCCGGCCTCCGATGAGCCAGCGCGCGACGGACGCAAGCGGCCTGATCCTCGCCACGGGAGTCGCCTCCCTGCCGATTGGGATCGCCGCAACCGGAGTCCTGTGGGCCTCCGGGCAGGCTGACCCCGTGGTGATCGCCTGCATCTGCGGAGCCCCGACCGCTCTGGTCCTCGCGCTGAGCCGCCTGCTCCGCCGCGGTCGGGAGGTCGTAGAGGCGGCTCCACCCGTCCACCACCACCACTACGACGGCACGGTGGTGCAGGACCACAGCACCGTCACGACCAACACCCGCGGCGTGATCGCCCGTACCCGCTTCAAGGCTTGACCAGGGATCCCCGGATTCCCGACTCCCGTAATCCCGTACTCCCGTGATCCCGTGAAGAAGGGAAGCACCATGAACCAGACCTCCATCACCGTCTCCGGCAACCTGACCCGCGACCCGGAACTCCGCTTCACCCAGAGCGGTACCGCCGTGTGCCGGATCACCGTGGCCGACACCCCCCGCTGGTTCGACCGCACCGCGAACGAGTGGAAGGACGGAGAGACCACGTTCTGGCCCGTCACCGTGTGGGGCCGGCTCGCCGAACACGCCGCGGCCACCTTCGCCAAGGGACACAGGGTCCTGGTGATCGGCACGGTCAAGACCGAGCGCTGGACGGACGACGACGACAACGACCGTGAGCGCATCACCCTGACGGCTGACGACCTGGGCCCCTCCCTCACGTACGCGACCGCCACCGTCACCAAGAGCGCCGTACGCCGCGACCAGGGCGCCGACCCCACCTGGGACACCGCCTCCCGCAACCGCCCCGCCGCGGACTCCGGCGCCCTCGCCGGCGCGACGGCCGGCGCCGGCGCCTCCTCCGGCGGATTCACCGACGAACCCCCGTTCTAGTCCACCCCGGACCCCGAACCGATCCGCGGGAGCCTCGCCCGGAGGCTCCCGCCCCACCGAAGGGACACCGCCCTCCATGACTGCCAACCGGACCAACCGAGCCGCCACCTACCCCGCCGTTTACGCCCTGCTCCGCATCGCCGCGGACACCGCGGACCACTGGATCCAGAGCGACCACCAGGCCCGCCACAAGGCCAACCCGGGGGCAGAGGGACACAAGGCCCTCGCCGGACACGTCGCCTCCTACACCGCGGCTCAGGCCCTCGCCCTGGTGGTCGGCAACAAGGTCTTGGGGCTCGGACTCAAGGGCCGGAACATCGCCGCGGCCCTCGCCCTGTCAGGCGGGACCCACTACCTGATCGACCGACGCTGGCCCGTCCGCAAGGTCGCTGAGGCCACCGGCAAGGGCTCGTTCTACACCCTCGGAGGCCCCCTCGGAGGGGCGTACCTCCTGGACCAGGCAACCCACCACCTGGCCGAAGGGATCGCCGCTTTCCTCGCGGTCCGGGACTGACGGACCCCAGTGCCGCACCGCTCCCCCCGGGATCGGCGCGGTGCCGCCCTCCCTCAGCACCGCAATCCCGTGATCCCGTATCCCCGCGAAGAAGGGAAACCGCAATGATCGAGATCCGTGACTTCCTGGGCATGTTGGAGCAGGTCATCCCGCACATG
This sequence comes from Streptomyces sp. NPDC040410, assembly GCF_055595715.1. Taxonomy (NCBI): domain Bacteria; kingdom Bacillati; phylum Actinomycetota; class Actinomycetes; order Kitasatosporales; family Streptomycetaceae; genus Streptomyces; species Streptomyces sp. NPDC040410. The sequence goes on along the minus strand of NZ_JBVIVK010000042.1, from coordinate 11,782 downwards.
TCCAAGGACGACACCCTCCCGTCGCTGTGCGGCATCCGCATCGAGACCGACCGCCGCAACCTCTACGCGGTCGCCACCGACCGGTACACCATGGCGATCGCCCGCCGGAGCCTGGAGGAGGAGCAGGAGCCCTGCAAGGTCTGGCTCACCGCCGACACCGTCAAGACCGTCAAGGCATTCGCCCGTGCGGTCGGACGCATCACCGCGGTCCGTCTGGAGACGATCGCCAGCAAGGAGGGGATGCGCCTGCTCATGACCGCGGACCGCCAATCCCTGGAGGTCGACGCCGACCTCCCCGCCAAGGGCGAGGACTTCTCCCGCACATGGCGGAAGATGGTGGCCGAAGCCCTCCAGGCCGGCGAGTCGACCCCGCTGGAGGTCGGACTGAACCCCCAGTTCCTGGCCCGATGGGGCAAGGTCGCCGGCAACGAACCCTTCGCCGTATGGGCCTCCGCCCCGAACAAGCCCGTGGTGTTCGCCCGCGGCGGGGACTTCATGGGGATCCAGATGCCCGTACGGTTCGGCTCCGACGCCGGCACCCGCGACACCGTGCGGAAGGAGTGGGCCGACCTGCTCGCCGACACCCCCGAGCCGGCCAAGCCCTCAGCCCTCCTGGACAGGGCCGCCTGACGGACCCCAGTGCCGCACCGCCCCCTCCCCGGGGTCGGTGCGGTGCCGCTCTCCCTCAGGAACCCCGCACTCCCGTGATCCCGTACTCCCGCGAAGGAGGAGCCCATGAAACCCATGGTCGGAGGAGTCCAGGAAGAGCTCACGATCGGCTCTGAGGAACGCCCGATCAGTGAGGTCGTGGCCGACACCACCACCGCCCCGGACCGGACCGAGACCACGCCGCGCCGGCGAGGCCCCCGCAAGAAGACCGACCGCGGAACGCCCCTACCGCTGTGGGAGGACTGATCGATGAGCGGCAACGAGACGCCGGCCTGGTTGGCGGAGGAGATGAAGCACATGATCCGAGCCGTCCAGGTCTTCACCGAGACCGGACGGCTCCCCGACGACTACTCCCGTACGCCGGCCGCGGATCCCCTCCAGTCGGTCACCCAGACCTGTGCCTGTCACTGCTGGAGGAACCACCCCGAACGGTCCGGCATTTGCACCGCAGCCTCCGACCCCGCAACGACGATCGAGGGGGAGCCGGCCTGTCCGAGTTGCTGCGCAGCCTCTCGACTCCACACCCCGTAACCCCGTGATCCCGTAACCACAGGCCCCCGGAGGAGGCTCGGATGACTGTCTACGTCGACCCGATCCAGGACTACCCCGAAGCCCTCCAGAGAGGGCTCCCCGGGCGCCTGTGGTGCCACCTCACCGCCGACACCAAGCCCGAACTCCACACGTTCGCCGGCCGGATCGGACTTCAGCGAACGTGGTTCCAGAACGCCGACAACTACCGCTGGCACTACGACCTCACCCCCGGCAAACGCGCCCTCGCCGTACGCCACGGAGCCGAAGAGGTCGACCGCGCGGTGTTCATCCGGATCGTTGCCGAACGTCGACCCCGCCGCGCGGCCGGCGAGGCTCGGACGGTCGAACCGAGCCGGCCGGCGCCGGCCGCGGCCCCCTCGGAGCCGGAGGCCCTCGCGGTCGGTGGCCCCCTGCTCGATTGGCGCTCCTCCTCCCACTGGGACTACGCCTCCGACCCGAGCCCCTGCCACCTGTGCGGAGGGCTCACCCATCTTCTGGACGATGCCGGCCGGCACGCACACAAGACGTGCGTGGAAGCCTGGTACGCCGCTCACCCCGAAGCGTGGGCCGCATACCAGCGGGAGCAGGCTCAGAAGGGCGCCAAGACGTCCAAGGGAGGCCGGAAGTCCCGTAAGGCCCCGGACCCTTCGCAAGACGGTCTGTGGGACCACTGAGGGCCGCATTCCCGTGTTCCCGTGATTACATAACCCCATGAGACACCGCGGCGGAGGACTCCCCATCAGGGAGCCCTCCGCCGACGTATGCAGCCCCGCACCCTATGAGCAACCCACCCCGCTTTGAGCCGCATTGGGCGATCCCGTGGGGAAGGTGCTGGTGAGGAGCAGGTGTTGAGGACCGTAACCCCTGTGACCTCACGAGGGGTGCGGCATAGATTGCTACTGGTGATCGAGGCAAAGGCGCACGGGACAGGTGGAGGCGAAGGGATGAGCGACCCCGAGATAGGCGACGGCTCGGATCCGGGCGTGTTCCGTCAGCCCCTGCCCCCGGAGGTCCCCGCCCCCCGCACGGAGCCGATCCAGGAGCCGATCCCGATCGATGACGCTTCGGAGCCGGAGCAGGGAACCGAGTGGTGGCGCTCCCCCGCACCGCCCCCCGAGACGCCCCCACAGCCCTCCATGCCGCCCTCCGGCCCGAACGGGGGACCAGGCGCCGGCCAACCCGCGGCCGGAGACCAGGCGCCTGGAGGGCCGGAGTTCTGGCGCTGGGGTGACGTCAAGGACGAATGGCGGGACACCTGGAGTACCCACGGGAGCGAGGGCATCGAGGCCGCTCACACGATCGGCGCCCACATCGGGGAGGCGATCTCCGCCCACCTCCCCAACCCCCATGCAGCCGCGGAGAAGCGCGGTCTCGACATCCGCTGGCTTCGGCTGAAGTACAACATCCCCGCCCTGATCCTCTCCCTGCTCGTGACCTGGGGAGGCCGGAGCAGCGTCGACCGCATGACCACCTCCGTCACGGCGGACGGGATCTTCGCCCCGCTGGGGTGGGTCCTGTGCTTCGCCCTGCTCCTGGGTCTGTTGATGCTGATGCCCATCGGCTCCTGGCTCGGAGCCGCCTTCAGCCACCTCATCAGCTCGATCATCCACGGAGCCGTTCGCGTCTTCGGCGGAGCCTGGAAGCTGCCGATCATCGGCTACCTGATGCGGCTCGTCCTCGCCGTGGCCATCTGGTCGTTCGTCATCGCCGTTGCACGCGTCACCGGGCGCGGCGTGATCCACATCCTGACAGGAGCCTGAACATGAACAACACGGGAGCCGCCGCCGGCGGAATCGGCGCGGTCGCCCTAGGGCTGATCGTCCTCATGTACCAGATCGGCCGCTGGAAGGGGGGAGACCCCACCCCGAAGATCCATTTCTTCGCCGGAGTCGCCCTCGCTGCCCTGCTGTTCCTGGGAGGAGGCATCCTCGGCACCGCCGGCGGAGCCGCCGCGGCCCTGGGGGACGGCATCGGCCGCTACGCCCTGGAGAACGCGACCGGAGCCGCCTCCGGAGCCGCGGCCGTGAAGGGGCAGATCACCGGGGGGGAGAGGATCGGAGTCAGCGGAGCGATCGCCGGCCTGTGCCTGCTCGCCCTGTACGCCGGCCTGATCAAGTCCGGCCGCGCCGACCTGAAGCAACCCGTCATCCGCGGTGCCCTGTGCGGGATCTGGCTCGGAGCCTCCGCCGGCCTGCTCGGAATGGCACTCGGCTTGATTCGCACCTCCGGTAACACCGTGGGTGACATCCTTCTCAACACCATTTGACGCACGGGGGAAAGACACCATGGCCGGCACCGCGACCCTCGCCGAAGGGGTGCGTCACCTGCGCTCTGAGTGGGGCCGTTGGTGGCGTGCGGAAGACCTCACCGACACGCACATAGCGCACCGCGTACTCAACGATCAGTACCGCATATGGCAACGGATGCGGCAACGCAACAATGCCGAGATCCAGCAGAACATCACCCTTCTGAAGGATCAGCAGAAGCAACAGACCTACATGCAGATGCAGCGCATGCAGATGCAGAAGCAGAACCGCGGCGGGGGGTTCGGCTACTTCGGCGGGATGGGCGCCTCCCCGATGATCGCCTACCGCATGATGCAGTGGGCCCAACTCCAAATGCGCATGGGACAGCAAGAGTTCCAGCACCTCGAAGTGACCCCGAGCATGCTTCAGATCGGGTACGGACAAGTCCGATCCCGTCGCCACCTTGCCGCATTCGCCTGGATGTTGGTCCTCCCCGCGGCATGGGTGGGCCTGTGCTGGCTGTCGATCCTCGCCGGAGTCGTCGTCACCGCGGCCACCCTCGCGTTCTTCGCCCTGCTCGCCTACGGCCAAGGGCGCCGGCCCACCCGTCGCCGGCCGCCCGTTCCCAAGCTCCTGTTCGTCCCGCCCGCACCGCCGGCCCACACCGAACTCGCCGAAGAACCAGAGCCGGAGCCGTTCCCCATCAGGGAGGCCGGCCGCGATCCCCGCCGCGCGCGCGAAGCCATCACGCTCGCCCTCCGCAAGGAGCGCGCACAAGTCGGGGAGGTCCTGGTCCCCACCGAAACCGATTGGGGCTGGAACGCTCGCCTGATCCTCTCCGGAGGCACCCTCGGAGACCTGATCCGCATCCTGCCCAAGATGGCCACGCCGCTCCGAGTCGGCGAAAACCGCCTCCTTGCCCAGCGGACCACGACGGAGGACAGCGCGGACGTCACGCTGAGGATCCTCACCTCCGACCCGTTCAGCAATCCCCTGCCGATCCCCGAACGAGCGCCGTTGTCCTGCTCGATCACCAACCCGGTCAACATCGGGATCAGCCTGGACGGAGAGACCACCCCCGTCATCCTCGCCGGCCAACACGCCCTCATCGTCTCCGACACCGGCGGAGGCAAGAGCACGATGGTCCGCACCATGGCGGAGTACGTCACCGCCTGCTCCGATGCGGTCGCGGTCGACATCGACCCCACCGGCCGCGGGTTGGGCCCCCTCGCACCGTGTGCCGCACGCCGCGCCCTCACCCCCCAGGAGGCGGAGATCCTCCTGGAGTACCTGGTAGCCAAAGCGACCGCCAGGATCACCGCCATGCCGGCGACGCAAGACAACTGGCAGGTGACCCCCGACAGCCCCGCCATCGTCGTGTTCGCCGACGAATGGCCCAAGCTGACCCCGCGCGGCAAGGAGCTGGGGATCGAGCTCCTGCGCATCGGCCGCAAGGCGAGGATCACCCTCGTTCTGTGCACCCAGGACGCGACCAAGGACGTACTCGGGGACGCGATCGCCGACGTGTTCGGCGTGCGGATCATGCTGCCGTGCCGGCAAGCGGACGTGCCGATCGTGGTGGGTCAGTCCGACGCGATCTCCAAGGGCTGGCTCCCTCACGTCCTCATCCCCTCCCCCGGAGAGTGGGAGCCGGCGGACGCCGGACGGTTCTACGCGATCACCCCCCGGCACCGCGAACCGATCCTCCGCTACGTCTCCCCGATCCCCGCCACAGTCGCCGCGGCCCGAGCCAAGGAGCGCGTCGCCGCGGGATTCCCGCCCCTGGACGACGTCACCGCGACCGGACCGCACCCCGCCGGCGCCCCCGAGATCGCCCTTCAGCTCCTTGCCATCTTCGCAACTCTCAGTGATCCCTCGGAGTTGACCGTCGCACAGATCGCCGATCGCCTGGTGGCCGCGGACCCCGCCACCTGGGGACAGTGGGAGGGTCGCCCCGATCGACTCGCCATGATCGGACGCGCCCTCCGGAGCCGAATCAAGAAGGCGGGGTTGACCATCCCGACCGTGCGCCTGGACACCCCAGGTCGCCCGACCGCCTACCGACTCGATGACATCAAAGGCGCCCTGTCGTGACCTGTCCCCGACGTGTCACTGTCCTGGCATGGCCTGTCGAAACCGTGTCCGAGACCCCGCGCGACGTGACGCCGATCCTGTCGACCTGTCCACCCCGGACAGGCCCCCGTCAGGCCGTGACCTGCACTGACAGGCCAGACAGGTCAATTTCCGACCCCGCCCGGAGGCACCGTGAGCCCGCAAAACCCTTCACAGCACGCGCGGGTTGGCGCCGACGCGATCGCCCGACTTGTCAACGACGTCAAGTCTGGCCGCGCGGAATGGACTCACCCGACCAACGTGCGGCAAGCGGTCGACGACTTCATCCGGATCGCCGACGCGATGGGGGAGGCCCTCCAGCAGATGACCGCCGGCCTTGCCCAGATGACCCCGCCCGGACCGAACACTGCCCGGACCAACCAGACCGTGGGCGCCCTGCACTTGGCCGGCCAGTCCGCCACCACCGCGGCCACCAGGCTCCGGCAGGCTCGCCAGACCATGAACTGACCGTAACCACCCAGAGGGGGATCCCCGTGCGTCCGCACACCACCCGCACCCTGGAGAGGAGGCCCGATGTTCCTCGCCGATGAAGATCCGTGCGACGCCATCGCCGGCGGTGCCGCGGAATACTGCAAGGACGGCAGCAAGGGCGGAGCAGGAGGTGGGAGCGACGCACTCGATAGCCTCGATCCACTCCACCAACTCGCTCAGTCCGTCGCCAACGCCGCGGACTGGACGTCTCGCCACCTCGGCACCGCGATCACGGATCGAGGCTCGGTCGACTTCACCAACGCCTCCTTCCTCCAGCAGTACGCCGTGGTGTTCGCCGCCTCCACGATCCTGGTCCTGATCCTGTGGCTCTTGGCGGTCGCCAAGCGAGCCATACGGGGCGTGCCGATGACCACCGCCTTCAGTGAGGCAATCGGCCTGCTCTGGATAGCCGTGGGGGCCGTAGCCTTCACCCCCCTGATCCTCTACACCGTGACCGGAGCCGTCTCCGGGGTCACCGATGTACTGATCTCCGCCATGGGATCCGACCATCAGGGCGTGTTCAACACCCTCGGAGCCACCCTGAAGGACGGCAAGGTCGGAGGCGGACCGATCATCCTCATCATCGCCTCCCTCCTCACCATCGCCCTGTGCGGAGCCATCTGGCTCCTGCTGGTCCTCAGGGCCCTTGGCCTGTACGTGGGCGCCCTGCTCGGAGTCGTCGTCTACTCCGGCCTGGTCGACAAAGACCTGTGGGGCCACATCCGCCGTTGGGCCGCGGTGATGCTCGGACTGATCCTCATCGAGCCGATCGTGGTCATCGTGCTCGGTCTCGCCGCGGCCCTCCAGAGCACCGGAGAGCAGGGCCCGGTAACGGTCGGGCTCGGAGTCTCCGCCGCCGCACTCGGAGCGGCGATCTACTTGGTGTTCAAGTTCCCGGGGTTCGGCGATTCGATCCAGGTCGCCCGGAAGGTTGCCCGCACCGCCGGCACCGCTTCCCGAGCCGTCACCGGCACCGCGGGAGCCGCGGTCGGAGTCCAGCGCGGGATCAGCACCCACGCCCCCCGTACCGGCTCCTCCGACTCCTCCCGCTCCTCCTCCAGCACGCCGCGGCCGGCGAACCCCGCCTCCGGCGGCATCGGCGCCCACGGCAACCGCACCCCCAAGACACCCAAGAACGACGACTGACCCCGAGCAGGCCCCCATAGTGATCGGGCCCTGGAAACCGTCTCGTACGGTCTCCAGGGCCCGATCACGTCGCCGGCAGAGCCTCAGGCCCGAAGGTTCACCAAGAGCGGGGACGTGCGCTCCCCCGAGACCGACGACAGCGACACCACGGCGTGGCCGGCCGGCACCGCATGCGACAACTCCGAGGCAGACCACCGCTCCCGCTCAACTTGCCGCACGGTCACCGCCCTCGCGGTCGGAGCCTTCCCCGTGATCGCTTGCCGGAGGATGTGCAGCGCGCGACCGCCGGCGGTCTCAGCGATGATCTGCCGATCGGTGACGTCCCGAGCCTCGATCCACTCCTTCCCCCACACATCCGCGAAGTGCTGGCCATCCCAGGACGTGACCCCCGACAGAGCCACCCGACACCCGACCGCACCCAGCAACGGCCCCCGCAGCACGGACGCCACCTCATCGAGGGCACGCAACGCCAGCACCACCCCAGCGTTCGCCGACCTCAGCCGCTGCATCCCGCGCACCGCCTCCGCCGTAACGGCGCCGGCCGCATCATCGAGGACCAGGCACGCGAACAGGGAGCGATCCTCCCGATGAGCGGCACTCGCCAGGAACTGAGCCAGCACCAACCGAGCCAGGATCCGGGAGGCATCAGCGTGCCGAGTCGGAAGATCGATCCGCACCCGAACGGGATGATCGAGAGACCGCAGCGAGAACGGCCGGCCCTCGCCCGTGGTGTCGAAGAAGCGGGAGAAGGAGGGCCGATCGAGCAGGGCGATCCGATCGGCGAGGACCACCCCCACATCGCCCGAAGCCCCGGACTGACGCTCCCGCGCGTCCAACTCCCGCAGCAACGACTCCTCCCCCATCTTCTCCAGAGCCGCCCGGAGCTCCCCGATCCGAGCCGGCGCCCCGTCCAGGAGCTGACGCAACTCCCCGACCGAGGGGAAACGGCCGTGCACGGCCCTGAAGGGTCCCAGGAGCTGAGCAAGCACGGTCGCTGCACGCCGACTGTCCCCGCCACCCTGCTCGCTCGCCAGATCGCCCACCAGAGCCTCAGCGAGCACGGACGCTGCCTCATCGGAGTCAGCGGTGCCGCCGTACAGATCCAGGTCGTACACCGACTCGGGATCACCAATCCGGATCACCACGTCGTACTGTTCCGCCGGCCCGAGCCCCGCGCCGGCCGCACCCACGACCACCACCGCCGTACGCGCGGCGAGGGCCTGCAAGCACAGCGCTTCAGCGATCGGCCGCACCACCAAGTTGGTCTTGCCGGCCCCGGACGGACCGACCGCCAACAACGACGTGCCCAGCAACTCCGGACCGATCCCGAGCCCAGCGGTCCGGTAGGCGTACGGATTCTTCGGATCGTCGACCGCCACCCCCAACTTCACCTGATGCGTGATCAGGTCGTGGCGCGCGAACCGCGCCGGCAGATCCCGCACCCCGGACGGATGGGCACACGCCGCGGCTCCCTCCTGGGCAACGGCGCGCGTGAACGCCTCCAGCGGATGCCGGCCGGACTGGACGGACGTCCAGGCTCGGAGGAGCCGCGCGTGGTCGACGTCCCGCATCAGGCCGGCCCGAGCGTCTGAGGCGAGCCGATCGGCCGCGGCGGAGGCCCCCGCGGCACGGAGTTGGGGCCATTCGGCCGGATCCTCGCCCGGAGGAGGCGGAGGAGCCTGTGCAGGGGCGGAGGGCTTCAGCCGCGGGGCGATGTACCGCCGCCACACCTCACCCCATCGCCCGATCTTGCCGGCCGTGAACAGCAGGCCCGCGGCGATCACCGCGTAGTACCCGTAGTACGTCACCACCGTGATCACTGGTCCGGCCTGACCATGCAGCCACGAATCGGGAGCCAGGAGTTCGAGCGGGAGCAGCCACCAAAACCCCACGTAGCCGTTGTACATGAGCGACCACGCGAACCACGCGATCAGAGCCGCCAGCAGAGCACCGACGATCAGTTGCCGACTCGGCACCTGCTCCGGCTCCTGCTCGGGGCGCGGCCGATGCTCCAACCGCCAGATCCCCAGACCAGCATCCGTTGCGCGCGGTGCACGCAACCAGGCCAGGAACGCCGACCCCGCGGAACCCTGCCCAGGGGCGTACGTCGGAGCCGGCGGTATTCGGGGAGCAGAGCCCCCCGCGCGTCCGGTCTCGTGCCTGTGGTCGCCGTCCATGGTCATCCCCCTTGACAGGCCCATCCGTTGATCCAGGACATCAATCTAATCGGAGGGTTCGCCACTCATTGCTCGCTGAGCGCGTACCACCGATCGAGGGAGTCCCGCATGCCCTTGGTTACGGGAACACGGGATGCCGCTACCGTGGTCCCATGGGTCCCTTGCCACGACGCCCCAAGCGTCCACCGGCCGCGCGTGTCTTCATCATCGGGTTCGTGAAGGGCGGGACCGCAAAGTCCACGTCCACCTTCTTCATCGCCCTGTACTGGGCACTCCTCGGGTACAAGGTCCTCGCGATCGACGCTGACCCCAAGTCTCAGATGCTCCGCCAATGGGCCAAAAAGGCACGTCAGCGCGGGTACACCCTGCCCTTTGACGTGGTTGGCCTGGACGTTGACCTGAAGGACCACGTCCAGGAGGCCCTCCAGGAGTACGACGTGGTGGTGGTCGACACCGGAGGCGGGGATCCGGCCCTCCTGCACGACGGAGCCGCGATCGCCGACGTCGTACTGATGCCGTTCGCCCCCAGTGAAGGAGAGGTCTGGCGCATCCCCGCGACCTGGACAACGGCACTCACCGGAGCAGAGCAAAACCCCAACGGAGTTGTTGCTGCATTCTTCATGGTGCGCGCCGATCACCGAACTAGATTGCCCAGGAAATGGCGGGATGAAGTCGAGAACGATGTAGACGAAACCGGAGAGCCGAAATACCCCCTCCTCAAGGCTGAGATCAATCAGGGGGTTTTCTACATTGAAGCCATTGGTCACGTACCGCCGGAAGTCGGCGATTACGATGGCCTCATGAAAGAAGTAATTGAGGAGTTGAAAGCCGCGTGAGCGCGCAAAGCGACAAGGGCGAGAAGAAGAATCCGCCGCGCCGAACCAGGAAGATGGGCGGAACATCGGGAGCACTGAAGGACCCGACCGCACCCGTCGCGCACGCCGGCGGAAAGAAGATCGCAAAGACAACCCTTGACCTCGATCCCGAACTTCACACCAAGGTCCGCATTTGGGCAATCCAAAACGGGACCAGCATGGTGGAGGTCTTCCGCGCGCTGGGATCGGAGTTGGTCAAATACCCCAACCTCGATGAGGAGTTCCCGGAGGATTGGGACCTGACCCAGAGGGTCAAGGACCGCATCCGCCGCGCAGAGGTCGACCGCGACGCAGCACGCCCCCGCTTCACCTAAACGAAGTACCCAAAGGAGCCGCCGGCGCCCGGGGAGGGCGACAGGATGGGACAGCCACACCACAACCCTGAAGGGGGAACCCCGTGAACGCGTTTGACCAGATGGCCTCTGCTGGGAGCCTGCTCGGCATCGCCATGCAGATCCCGGACGTCACCATGACCCTGAACGAGGTGATGGACCAGTACCGCGGCAACGTTGAGCGCGCGGCGGAACATCGAGGGCTACTCCGGACCTGGACTGACGCAGCACCGGAGACCCGTTCAGCGTTGCTCCTGAACCTCGCATGGGCCGCACGTGAGGGAGACCTCCATGCAGAGGAGGACACGGCCGGCCTGTACGCGAGCGACCTACATGGGTACGCGAAGAACTTCGAGGGAGACTCCGAGGCATTCCACGGGAAAGGATTCCCCGCCATGCCGCTCCCTGGTCAAGCCGGAGCACTCGCAAGCTCCCTGGGATTCGACCGAGACGACGTAGAGATCTCCCTCAAGAGCGTGCTCCTGCTGCTCGCAGTCGTACGGGAGTTGGCGAGCCGCACCCCCTGAGCCCCGGTCACGAGAGAGGGCCCCACAGGAAGCCTGTGGGGCCCTCTCTCGTGCTCCTGACTGTTACTCAGGCTTGATACCCGCCTCATGGTTCAGGATGTCCCGAGCCCAATCCGTCAGCTTCTTCCCCGCGCGAGCCGCGGCCATCTCCCACAGAGCCCGATCCTGCGCCGGCACCCGCATGTTGAGCTGAGTGGTCCCCTTGGCCTGAAGAGCCTTCCACTCGATCGTCTGAGCATTGTCAGCGACCGCGGTTTTGGGTACCTTTCCCTCGGGCAGTACCTTCCTGTTGGCGAGGAAGATTCCCATCTCCGAGAACTCCGAGGCATAGCGGGAACGCTCAAGGAATCCCGGTACGTCAGATGCCTTGACATCATCGGGGATTCCCTCGATGAAAGCCTCGATGGCGTATCGCTTCGTGTTCCCAACGGCCAACACTCGGACTACCGCGTATCGCATTTCCCGCTCCTCTCGCAGATGCTACCCAGCATGCTACGCCCTAGCAGACCTATCCTGCAACCACCTAGCACCATGTCTGCTATTGCGTAGCAATGGCAGACATGGGCGAGGGTCAGACGGCATACATGCTGCTCACAGCGGATCTTGACCGCATCTCGCGTAGCGAGATGCTAGGCGCTAGCACCTAGCCGCGTAGCGGCATAGGCGGGGCGCGCC
>NZ_JBVIVK010000041.1:0-31192 GCF_055595715.1 Streptomyces sp. NPDC040410 | reverse complement strand
GAGAGGCAAGTTGTCGGAACGTCGACTTGGATATGACCACCCAAGATCAACGATCACGGGGCCCGCACAGCAACGCGTTGTTTCCAGACAGCTTCCTGCTGCCCGCCAACGGCAAGCCCGGCGGACAGTGGGCCGATCACCGCAAATGATCAATGGGGTGCTGTTCCGGGCCCGTACCGGTGTGCCCTTGCCAGATCTGCCCGAACGGTACGGTCCCTGGCAGACGGTCTACGAACGGCACCGCCGCTGGTCAGCGGACGGCACCTGGCAGCAGATCCTGACCGAGTTACAGATAGAGGCCGACGCTGCGGACCCCGACGGCGCCTTGGCCGAGGCCGTTGAGGAGGAGAGCCGGCGGCGCACACGGGAATGGGCGGTGAACATCGACTCCACCTCCTGCCGCGCGCATCAGCTTGCTCTTTAACCTCCGGAGCCCCGGATCGCTCCGTGAGTGTGTCGGGTCGGTGGTCGGGTTTTCCGGCCACCGATCCGGACAGTCGGCCGCTTTCCACGCGAGCAGATGCAGAGCAGCCAGTCAAAGACGTGTTGCTACGCGGATCAGGTCGGCGGCTGTGCGAAGTCGGCTCTGCGGCGGCCACGCGATCACCGTTGTCACGGGTGGCGCATCGAGGACCGGTACGGCGGTGAGATCCCGGCGCAGGCCGTTGCTGGCGGACTCGGGCATGATCGCGGTGGTGCGGCCGAGCGCGATCAGTTGGAAGAGCTGTGTCAGGTTCCGTACCTCTGCGCCTGGTCCCTCCGGGTAGCTGCCGCCAGGGCCGGGCCAGCGCGCCATCGGGAGCTCTGGCAACGAGGTGACCTCGGCCATCCGAATCTGTGAGTGGCCAGCGAGCGGGTGAGAGGTGGGCAGGATCGCCACCTGTCCCTCGGTGTGCAGAATTTCGGTGTCGAGTCCGACCGCCGAATCGAATGGCAAATGCAGCAGAGCCACATCAGCTTGCCCATTCTGCAGCAATTTCTGTTGCTGGTGCGCCTCACAGAGCAGCAGATCGACGGTGGCCGCGCTGGGCTCCGCGCGGTAGACATCGAGCAGTTTGGCCAGCAACTCGTCGGAGGTGCCTGATTTGACGGCGAGGACGAGGCTGGGGCGCCTTTGCACAGCCTGCTGGGTACGCCGCTCGGCTGCGGCTACCGCGCCGAGGATCGCGCGCCCCTCGGACAGCAGTACGGCGCCGGCCTCGGTGAGCGTGACCTTGCGGCTGGTGCGCTCCAACAGGGTGACCCCCAGCTGTCGTTCGAGCCGGGCGATTGCTCGGGACAGGGGCGGCTGGGCTATCTCCAGACGCTGGGCGGCCCTTCCGAAGTGCAGTTCCTCGGCGAGGGCGACGAAGTACCGCAATTCGCGTATCTCCATGCCTGCACAGTAGCAGCGGTGAACGGTCGATCTATGTCGCTCGGGTATTGGTGCGTTACCGAGGTGGTGTTGGTGCATGGTCGAAGCGCGGCCATGCTCGCTGTCATGAGCGAGAAGACGATCGCGCTGGTCACCGGTGCGAACAAGGGAATCGGGTACGAGATCGCGGCCACGCTGGGCGCGTTGGGCTGGAGTGTCGGTGTCGGCGCTCGGGATGAGCGGCGCAGGATGGACGCCGTGGCGAAACTGCGCGCGGCAGGTGCCGACGTGTTCGGCGTGCCCTTGGACGTGACCGACGACGAAAGCGTGACCGCCGCAGCGCGGCTGATCGAGGAGCGAGCGGGGCGCCTTGACGTGCTGGTCAATAACGCCGGCGTGGCGGGCGGTTGGCCGGAGGAGCCGACGACCATCGACCTGGAGACCGTGCGGCGGCTGGTGGAGACCAACGTCATTGGCGTCATCCGGGTCACCAACGCGATGCTGCCGTTGCTGCGCCGCTCGGCGCACCCGCGGATCGTCAACCAGTCCAGTCATGTCGGCTCGATGGCGCTGCAGACCACGCCCGGTGTCGACCTCGGAGGGATCAGCGGGGCTTACGCGCCGACGAAGACCTATCTCAACGCCGTCACCATCCAGTACGCCAAGGAGCTGAGCGGCACCAACATTCTGATCAACAACGCCTGCCCCGGCTACGTGGCCACCGACCTCAATGGGTTCAGCGGTACTCAGACCCCTGAGCAGGGCGCGGCGATCGCCATCCGGCTGGCGGCTCTTCCCGACGACGGCCCCACTGGTCAGATGTTCGACGACAACGGAGTCGTGCCATGGTGAAATTCTGAGGTGTTCCTGCTCGACGGGGATGCGGCTCGATGCGCCCCGCCATTGCCGTGTGAGCAGCCGTTTCTACAGCCCGAGCGTGTTCTTTCGCGTCCGGGCTCGAACGACGGCCCGCACTTGATCGCCCGGATGAGGAATCGCCGGACGTGGGTACGGTCTTTGGCTGATTCTCTGCTCCGACCAAGGACGCACTCACCAGTACGAAGGCCGTGGGGGACGAATTTGCTGCATCACGATGTCCGGCGGGAAGCATTCGCGGTGGCGTCACACTTCTGGGACGACTCCTTCGACTGCCTGCCCGTGCGCGGGACACGCTGTTCGAGCTGACCGACGCGTTGCTGTGCGCGGACGGGCCGGTGGCGACACCGGTGGACCTCACGCTGACGGCCGAGCCCCGGCGCGGGCACGGCACGACGTATGACGCCCTGAACAGTGGGAACGTCGATGTGCCGCGGCTGCGCCAGGTGCCGGCCGGGCTGCCGCAGCCCGGGGCCGCCAAGGGGCGCCTGGTCCTGGCGGTGGACGTCACGCACTGGCTCCGGCCAGACGCGCCGACCAGCGCGGACCGCTTGTTCTGTCATGTCTACGGCCGCAGCGGACAGCTCGTCGGACCAGTTCGTGCCCGGCTGACCGTACTTGTTCGGCTCCGCGCTGGAGTCGGGCCGGACCTCGTGGTGCCAGATCCTGGGCGCGCTCCGGCTGGGGCCGGCCGATGATGTCGCCGAGGTCACCGCGGCCCAAGAAGCCGGCCGAGCCCGGCCGGCTCACTCCCGCCCGGGTCCGCCGGGGGTTCAGGAACCTCCGCCCGAACTTGCCCTGCCCGGCCCGTGCACCGAAACCCAAAAACGGTCAGGCGGCCCGAGATCATCACTGAACGTGACCAGGTCAGACCATAAAGAACAAGATCAGTGCCTATTCCTGAGCCCTTTGCCCGATCAGCAGGGGCACATGCCATGGCGCTGTGGCCGGCCCGCAGCATCCGTATCAGACTCCGTAGTTCCACCGATGCTGGTGGCGCCGCCATGGCTCACACTGGTAACCGTCCAAATTTCTCTGATACCCGTCATTGATCGGCAGCCGCTCACGTGAGCAACGAAGATTCCAGGTCGCAGCCCACATATGTGTGGGAGTCCGACAGGGTTGGTTCCCTCGGTGGACCGCTGCTCGTCTGCGAGGTCGACTCCTTCTCGGACTGGGGCGGTGCAGTGCACGGCCCCGACTACGAACTGGATCCTGCCTGCGACTACGCCCGCGCCTGGTCGGCGGTCCACCCGGACGACGACGACCTCGAAGCCGCGCTCGTGCGTTTCGGCGACCACGAGGAACATGCTGGCCTCATCTGGGAAATGGACCGCGAGGGCAGCGCGGAGATTGCCTACGCCCGGAGCCAGAGAGTCCCTCTCGGCGACGACGACAATTTTCTGATCATGCGCTCATGGATCCCCGGCGGTAGGACGGACGCGCCGCGTCGGCGTGCCGCCGGGGCGTCGGCGGCCGAAGAACAGGAAGTAGGAGAGCTGGAGCTCCGCTGCGGCCGGGTCGTTGTCGTCTGGGCAGCAGTGAACGCACATGAGACCGGCGCGTACGCTACGCCGCGGGAAAGAGCCGCTTCGATCAAGGCCCTGGCCCGGCTGAATCCCCCTGTCCAGCTCAACCTGGAGGGCCAACTGGGCCTTGGTACGGTGCTGTGGGTCAAGCCGGGCACGTATCGCGTTACCTGCGGATGGCACGAAGGAACTCGGGGACAGTACATGTCCGAGGAAGAGATGGACGGACCAGCACGGTCATATGCGGATGACGACTGGAGCTGTCGCTGGGTTCGCTTCACCCGGTCCGGCGACTCCGTGGAGACGTGAGTCCACGTACCAACGGGGCGAGCATTCCCATGCGTTCGCCAGTCCGCTGGGATGACCGCACATTCGGTGATTCGTTTCCTCGGGTGGCGTTCGGCCGTATCGCCGACGAACCTGCTGTCGTTCCGGCTGGGGGACGATTACCAGCCCGGAGCCGGTGGCCTGCCCCTACTGCGCGCTGATCCGCTCCAGCGCGGCCGCGGCCAGCTCGTTGCCGCCCTGCCCGGAGTAGCAGGTGTCCAGCACCAGCAACAGTCGCCGCAGTCCGGTCTCCCGCAGCATCGCCCGAGCCAGCTCCACCGTCGGCAGCGCGGTGTATGCGATATCGGCCGGGTTGGTGTCGGCGGTGAACAGCACGTGCCCCCGTCGTCGAGGACCTCCCGTGACCCGATAGATACACCGCCAGAAGGTCGTCCTCACGCCGGTCCGCCGACTTCAGAACGCCCGCAACCGGTCGGTCAGCTGCGTGCGGGTGGGATCCAGGCCGAGCGCCGTGTGATGCTGGGAACCCAGCTCGCGCGTGAACAGGCCGATGACGCGCTGGCGCGCCTCCACCAGCCCCAGCCGGTCCCATTCCGGGCAATTGCGGTACCGGGCGACGGCGGTGGCGATCAAAAACCGGCGCGACCCGCCCTCCTGCGCACCACCGTCGGGCAGCGGGGCGCTCACGCCAGGCCCGCTGCGATCGCCTGCCCGCACAGCGCGTCGGTCAGAAGCTGTGTCACATCCTCTTTCCGCAGGTCATGGCGTTGTGAGGCGTGGTCGTGATCCGGTCTGCCGTTCGGCTGGGCGTCGATGGACGGGCAGCCGAACGGCAGGCGGGAGGCCTTTCATGAGGCTGTCGCGAGGGTGGCCGGGGCCGCGTGGTCGACGCCATCAGGACCGCGACGCGGCCCGCATCCTGCTCACCCGCCTCCATGCCGAACACTCTGAAATTGTCCTGGTCTGGGCGGATAACGGCTACGGAGGCGAGGAGTTCAGCACCTGGGCCCAGGACACCCTGGGCATCACGGGGACGTCGGCGGGGGTGACGAGCAGGTCGACGAGCAGGCCGTCCTGGTCAACGATGTTCGCCCAGCGGGCGAAGTACCCGAACACGGCGCCGCGGCCACTTCTCCGGGGCGCCGCCCTTGGGCGTCTGGCATGTGGGAACGGGGAGAAGGGACTCGAGCAGGAACCATTCCACGTCACTGGTGTCGGAGGGGTACCGGTAGTGCGGCAGCATCACGAGACCCGGGCCGCGATCTGGGGGTCAGGAGCCAACTGAGGTGAGGTCGCGGCCCGTTGCCTGCCTTCCTGCTCTGCTTCACTCCAGGTTGGCCAGTAGCTGCAGGGTGGACTCGATCGCGCCCATCTGCGCCATGACCGTGCGGATATAGGGGTCGCCCGGGGTCTTCTTCTGGTGTGGAAGGAGGATCCCGGCGATGAAGTTCTCCACCCGGTGGTGGACGGAATCGAAGAACGCCCGCTCGTAGCCGATCCACACCTCCGGCGCATCGTCCAGCAGCCGGTATCCCCACTTTCTGTCCCAGGTCACGGGCGGAAGACCGCGTGCGGCGGCAACCTGGCGCAGGTGCGCGAGCCCGGTGTGGACCTGCGCGCGGGTGCGTTCGGTGGCGGCCATCAACTGGGTGATGCTCAAGCCGGCGGGGCGGCCCTCCTGCAGGGCGCTGAGGATCGCTTCGGCGTGGACGTGAGCGGGAACTCCCCGCCCCATCGCCTACTCACCCAAGCCCTTCAGCAGCCTCTGGAGCTGCTCGTCCAGGTCGACCTCGCCGCGCATGGCGGCGTTCTCGATCCAGTCGGCCGCGGCGCGTACCCGCGCAAGGCCCCGGCCGATGGTGTCGCGTTCGCCGTCGTCGTAGTGCTCGCCACGTAGATTGGGAACGATCCGGCCGGCGGTCGTGACGAACTGCGCGCAGGCCGCGACCAGGTCCATGAACTGGGCGCTGTGCTCCATGCGCTGCAACTGCGGGGCGGCCTCCTGGCGTACGAACTGGGCCTGCTGGCGGAACCGGTCGAACTGCGCTTCGTTCACCGCGTGCCGGGCGGTGTCGTCGGCCATCGCCTTGTCGGCGACCGCCGGACAGCGCAGGAAGTCGGTGGTCACCATCGCCGCGACCGCGTCGTCGGCGGCCAGGTCGTGGATCGCCTCCACCTTCTCCTGGACGCTCTCCGGGGAGTCGACCTTCCAGCCCACCACGCGTTTCGCGCTGTCATGCGTCCACCGCGGTTGCCCGCCGTGCGGGCTGGGCGGGGGGTTGCTGACCGCCTCGAACCGTTCCTGCTCGTCGGGGATGCTGGCCAGGATCTTGTGGATGGTGTGCGGGACGTCCGCCCGCCGGCGCTCCTTCGGCCAGCGCGAGGACACCCACCGGTAACTGCGGACCGTCGTGTAAGCCAGTCCCACGTCTTCGGCGAACATCCGGATGGCCTCGCTGACGGTGAACAGGTCGTCCTTCCCGGACGGATTCGCACCTCCGTACGAGCGCATCGGCTCGATCTCCACGGCCGCGTCCCCGAGCCGCCACTGGGCACTGCTCATCGTCGCGACCCAGTCCCGCCCCAGCTTGACCAGTTCGTCGTAGCGTCCCCGGGTCACGCTCCCGATCATCGCGGGCATCCGGACATCACCCCCTGGCGGACCCGGGTGCGGCACCTTGTCTATGCCGTCTACTCACCCCGGCAGGCCGTTACTTCGCACCATCCAGCCGACTCCACGCGCCTGTCAGGGGTGTACGGCCGTGCAGTGAAGCACCATGACGGCCGCCGAATGCGCGCTCTCACAACCCGGTGTCCGCCACGCGCCGCCTGTCCCAGGCCCGTTTGCGGCAGGCGGGAGAGCAGTACGTTGCCGAGGCGGGATGTCCGACCCCGACCGTCCATGACGCGCCGCACTCCGGGGGCAGTTGGACGTCACACCAGCCTGGACCGCCTCGGTCCCCACCCGCGCCCGCCGCATCCGCCGCCAATGCCGCGACCGGCAGACGGACGAGCAAAATACCGCCGTCGCCCTTGCCGACGGCATCAACGGACCACCGCACCCCCGACACAGTCTCGGCCCCGTGTCGTCGTCCGTGACCACGACCAGCTTCAGCTGGGGCACCCGGTCCCTGCGCATACGGCCACCGTACGAATCAGAAGTGGCGCAGGGAACCCCGCTCATCCACGTACGAATCCATGGCGCGGCTGGCTATCCGGCGTGTCTGTCCGGCCCGACGGCCAGGAAGTGCGCGACAGCGCAGGATCTGAACGCCAACGCGGGCGCGCCCTCGACACCATGCCGAGCGGCCCGCACTCCGAAAGTCGTTGTCAGTGCGGCCCCATAGCTTTGGGGCCATGATGGAAAGATCTGATCACGTGTCCCGGGAAGCGACTTCCTCGCATGAGCCTGCCTCTTGGCGGGCGGACTGGACGTGCGGTTCCGCGTCCGACCCTCGGCTGCTCCGTACCTTCAGCGGTCACGAAGGCCCCGTGGTCGCAGTGGCGACGGTGGTCGTCGACGGGCGTCCGGTTGTTGTCTCGGCGAGCCGCGACGCGACGGTGTGTGTCTGGGACCTGGCGACGGGGGAACGGCTACATACGCTGACGGCAGCTCCTCCCGACGACATATCGTCGTTGTCGCCCGAGTTGGTGGCCCTGGCCACGGTGGTGGTCGACGGGCACCCCCTGGTCCTCACGTGCCACACTGACGGGACCGCGAGGCTGTGGGATCCGGAGACGGGGCGCTCTGCGGGCGAACTGGCCCTGGGGCTGGCGCGGTTGGTCCTGGACGGCCGGCACGTGGTGCTGGCCATCGAGGCGGACCGGACGCTGGGTGTGTGGGACCAGGCAACCGGCAGTCGGCTCGGCGTGTTCCCCTGGATGGTGGACATAGGGGAGCTGGATGGACGCAAGGTCGTTGTAACGTGTCCACCGGACGACCACACACAGGTGTGGGACCTGGCCACCGGCCGCGAGGTCGGCGAGTGCCTGCCGGCCGAGGGCCCGTGGACACTCGAAGGACGGCACATCGCCGTAACCAAAGAAGAGGGCCAGGCGGGCCGTGTGTGGGATCTGGACCGCCACGTGCTTCTGGCAGCCGACCTGCGGGAGTTGCTGGCGGATGCCGAGTACGGTGACGCAGTGTCAGCCCTGGCGGTCGTCGACACAGTGTCAGCCCTGACGGTCGTCGATGGTCGGGTCGTGGTCCTCAGCTCCCACTACGAGGGCGCACCGGAACTCGTCGGCGACCTCGCCCCTGTTGTTTTTCCCGACGGCCCGTCCGCGACACTGATCCTGGAAGAGCGCTGTGTCGCGCTCGCTGTGGGCGTGGACCACACCCTGCGCTTCTGGGACCTGCCGACGAGCCTCATGGACCCCACAGGCCCTGACGGCACGCGGAGCATTCGCAGCATCCCTTTGGCAGCAGCCGCAGGCAAGGAGTTGATCAGGAGCGATCCGAGAGACCCCGTCGACCTGGCACGCCTGATCTCCGCCCGGACGAACGGCCTGCTCGCCGCCGAGTGCTTGAGGGCCGCTTCCCGGAGCCTGGTGCTGGGGGACACGCCCGTCTCCCTCATCGCCGGTCCGGACGGCACCGTAACGCTTTGGCACACGCTCGACCCGTCGCCTGCGGGCAGTGTGCTGACCGGTCACACCGATCGGGTGTGGGCCATCGCCAGCACCCCGGTCGGGACGCGCACCCTGGCGGTCACGACATCCCGCGACCGCACCGTACGGGCCTGGGATCTCGCCACCGGCGAACAGGAGGGTGAGCCCCTCACCGGACACACCGGACAGGTGTGGGACGTCGCCACGACCACGGTGGACGGACGCGGTGTCGCCGTCACCGCAGGGGAAGACCACACGGTGCGCACCTGGGACCTCACCGCTGCCCGGGGAGATGGCGGCCGACTGCGTGCCGGACACACCGAATCCGTCCTGGCGGTCGCCACAGCGGTCCTTGACGGTGTCCCCGTGCTCGTCACCGCAGGCGCCGACCACGCCGTGCGCACCTGGGACCTGACCACCGGCTCGCAGACCTCCGACTCCCTGAGCGCAGAGGTGTCCGCCATGACGACGGCGGTGGTGGGCGGACACTCGGTCGTCGTCACAGCCGCTCCCGACGCCACCCTGCACATTTTGGAGCTCGCCACCGGCCAAACCGTCCACCGTCCGTTCCCCAGCGGCCACGGCAGAGTCCTGGCCATGGCCTCGGCGACCCTGGACGGCCTGCCCGTCGCCCTCACCGCAGGCAGTGATCGCGTCGTGGGCGTCTGGGACCTCACTACCGGACAGCCCCTGGTCGCACCTCTCACCGGCCACTCCAGCCGTATTACCGCAGCCGCCACCACGGTTCTCGACGGACAGCCCGTGGCAGTGACGGGCAGCTGGGATAAGACGGTGCGACTGTGGGACATCGCCACCGGCCGACAGCTCGGCGAACCCCTGACCGGCCACACCGACTGGGTGACCGCCGTGGCCACCGCCACCCTGGGCGGAGTTCCCATCGCGATCAGCAAGAGCCGGGACCGGACGATACGCCTGTGGAACCTGTCCACGGGGCAGCAGATCCGCGACGCCCAGGCCGCCGAGTCAGGCTCCGGCAACACACTGGCGGTCTCAGCGATGGCCGACGGACGGCTCGTCGCGGCCCTCGGCGATGACCGCACCGTGCGGTTCCGCGATCTCACCGCAGGGTGCTCAGCCGGTACCGACCACCTGCTCCCATTCCCCGTGCACTCACTCGCAGCGGCACCGGGCGGGCGCTTCGCGGTCGGGTTCGGCTGCGAGGTCGGGGTGCTGTCGAGGGCATCCTGACAAGCCAGGGGCCTCGCCGGGGTAGCGACGGTCTTCGCCGAGCAGCAGGTGTTGCTCCACACGTTCCGTCGGCATGACGGCTTCGGCATCGGCGAGATGCCAGGGACGCAGCAACGCGTCACTTTCGATGCAGAGTCGGCTGTCCGGAGGCGGCGAGAGTACCGGCGGGTATTGCTGGAGTGACCAAGGAAGGCCCTGGAGTCCTAGCTCAGACACCAGCCGCAAACCAACCGGATGCTCAGGCGCTCGCCGCTGTGGCGGCCTGTTCGTCGTGCTCCCGCAGCATCCGCATGACGGTGGCCGGCGAGGGGTGCTGGCCCCTCTTCGCGCCGGTGGTGATGACGAGCCGCTTGGCGATGTCGCGCAGGCTCATCTCCTGGTCGCGCAGGTGGAGGGCCATGGACAGCATGTCGTCGTCGGTGACCCCGGCGCCGCCGATGGTCTTGCCGCGCTTCCGCGCGGACTCGTGGCCTTCGAGGGTGCGGTCGCGGATGTACTCGCGCTCCATGCCGGACATGGCCGCGAGCACGGTGAACACGATGCCGGACGGGTCGTGGGAGCCCTTCAGCTCTCCGGCGAGGAACTCCAGTCCGACGTCGCTCGCCTTCAGCTCCTCAGCGAGCATTGCGAGTTCGATGCCGCGGCCGAGGCGCTTGTGCTCGTGCACGACAAGGGTGACGGCGACACCGGAGGAGCGGATCTCCCCGGCGAGCTTCACGGCGGCCCCCAGTTCCGGACGCTTGGTGGCGCGGGTGGAGATCTTCTCCGAGAAGACCCGCGTGACCCCGGCCTCGCTGAGGGAGTCGAGTTGTGCGTCGAGGGACTGCCGGGCGGTCGAGGCGCGGGCGTAGCCGAGGCGGACGTGTCCGACCGCTTCGGTGCCGACGCGTACGGGCCGGGGCAGTTCGGTCCACGCCGAGCCCGGCTTGCGTACGGCGGGGGTCGGCACGCTGAGCGCCTTAGCGAGTTGGGGCACGAGGCGGAAGCGGGCGGTGTGGTACTGGATAGCCACCTTGCCCTTGCCGGTCCGGCATGGGGAGCCCGCGGGGGCGGCACAGGTGGACATCGGGCAGTCGTGCAATTCCACGCTCTTGAAGTCGTCGCTCACAGCCCCCGACTGTTTCATGAGGGCGTTTCAGGCGTCCAGCCGTTTGCAACAACTCATGAAGCATGATCGCCGCAAGTCGACCGGCGGACGGGCGGCTGTTTCATGAGCGACCACCTATGAAACAGCCGCCAAATCTGCGCCATGATCAACCTCAGGCCAACCACGGTTTTCATTGATCCCCGCGGCCGGGCTCGAACGAGTCAACGTTGGTGTGCGTACTCGATCTGTCCACGGCTATGGGCGACAGGAGTGGAGGCGACCCGTCAGGGCCCCTGTGTAATTCGGCCCCGAGGCCGTCACAGGGCGCTGGGCCGGTCCCGGTCCACGATGTGCAACGGTACGTCTCGCTCGACTCGCTCTAGCACGGCCGCCGCGTTACCGCCCTTGGCTTCGGCGTACTCCGTCTCGGTCAACGCTACGACCTGTAGGAATGTCACCCGGCCGTGTGGGGTTTCCAGCACGGCCAACTGCGGGTCGGCGACGAACGCGAGCGCTGCGAGTTCGGTCGGAGTGCCGGTGTCCTGGTCCGGCCGGTCGTTGAACGTTCCTCGGGCCACATGGATCGTGTGGCCGGGCGCGAACGGCCGCTCTGTGACAACGTACCTGGCCAGTTGCTGCAGCAGCACGGCCGACCAGTTCGGTGGCGCTTCGTCCTGTGGACCCCGGGCCACCCGGATGCTGAACTCAATCCCCCAGCCCGACTCCTCTGGGTCGTCGGTTACCTTCTCATAGAGCTCGGACATGCCGAAGCTTATGAGGTGCCAGTGCGGTCGCGGCTCGTCCCGAGCGTAGATCCGGATCGCGTCCAACGGATCTGGGCCACCGGCTGAGTAGGGCACTTTGGGCGCGTAGGTGCCCACCGGTTCGGTGTCGCCGTAGAGGTCGCGCAGTGCCGTCTCGATTGCTGCCCAGCCGAGTGCCTTCCTGTCCGTGGAGATGGAGATCTCGGCCCCTTCCGGTAGGTCCCTTACCTGTCCGTGGATCTGACCGGCGACGTTGACGCTGACCACGAAGTCGAGGGCGTGGACGTTGTCGACCGTGATAGGACCACCGGCGATCGGCGGGTACTTGAAGTCGTAGATCTGTTTGGCGTCGGGAACGATCCCGGCCCGTTCGGCTTCCTGGACCAGTCCGGCCATCAGATACCGCTCCCGGCCCTCCGGCGTGTCCAGCTCCGCTCGCAGATCCTCGACGCTGTCCCAGCACTGGGTCAGCGTGCCGTGCACGACGCTGAGGAACCAGCAGCCGTCGTCGGACTGGAGAAAGAGGTCCCCGAACGGGGATGCGAAGAGCGGGACCTTGGCTCCGACACCAGCCCACTCCCACGCGTCCAGAGCACCTGCGTACTGCTCCGGCGAAAACTTTCGAATCAGATTCACGGTGAGATCCAACCACGTCCTTGGAGTGGCTCCTGTGGATCTTGTGTGAAGCCGTCCACCACGAAACTGTCGCCGGAGTTCGCCGCCTCCTACCAGCGCATCGCCCGACGCCACGGCCCGCGCGAAGCAGGCCACCGCGTCGACCTCACCCACCACGGTCGCCGGGTTGCAGGGGCATCCGGTGTCGTTGAGGACCTGGCGAGTGTCGTTGTACATCGTGATGAGCACGCTTCCGGCGTACTCCCGTTGGCCCGCCTCCAATTGCGCGAGGTGCTCGACGACTCGGGCGCGGTCGCGGGCGGCGGAGGCGCGCATCAGGTCGAGCGCCCGCCAGGCTGCCTCGTTCATCCGCGGGTCGGTGAGATCGGCGATGTCCCTTATCGCGTCTCCGTGCTCGATCGGTCGTCGGCATCCGTCGGGGTACGGGGGCCGGGCACGGCGGCGGCCAGCCCCAGTTCGAGGCATCACGCGGTCCGGCCTGCATGGTCGCGGAGGCTCGACGGTGGAAGGTCGCTATTGCGGGCGTGGCCGCTGCCGCGCGTAGTGGGGCTGGTCAGATCCAGCGGTAACGGCCGGTGAAGTTGCGCATCACGGGCGGCTCGTAGTCGAAGCGGATGCCGTTGATCTCGGCTGACTTGGCCGCCACCTCGATGAGTGCGTCGGCCACGTAGTCCATGTGGTCGTTGGTGTAGGCGCGGCGTGGTATGGCGAGCCGCAGCAGCTCAAGTGGCGCCTTCTCCTGTAGGCCGGTGTCCGGGTTGCGGCCGAGTAGCAGTGACCCGACCTCTACTGATCTGACGCCCGCCTCCAGGTACAGCGCGCAGGCGAGGGCGTGCCCGGGGAACTGGTCGTAGGCCAGGTGGGGCAGCATGGCCCCGGCGTCGACGAAGACCGCGTGGCCTCCCGTGGGGTACTGAATCGGGATGCCGGCTGAGCGCAGACGCTCACCGAGGTAGGCAACCTGTCCGGTCCGGTAGGCGAGGTAGTCGGGATCGATGGCCTCCTCCAGGCCGATGGCGAGTGCTTCCATGTCGCGGCCCGCCAGCCCTCCGTACGTGATGAAGCCTTCTGTCAGCAGGCAGCGCTGCTGGGCCTTTTGGTACAGCTCGCCGTCCTCGCGGAAGGCGCAGAAGCCGCCGATGTTGACCAGGCCGTCCTTCTTGGCGGATGCGACGGCGATGTCTCCGCATGCCATGGTCTGCGCCACGATGTGGGATATGGCGCTGTCCTTGAACTCCTCCTCGCGGTGCTTGACGAACCAGGCATTCTCGGCGAAGCGTGCGATGTCGAGGATGACTGGAATGCCCAGGTTGCGGCAGTGGGACGAGACCTCGCGCAGGTTGGCGACCGACATGGGCTGGCCGCCGGAGGTGTTGCAGGTGATAGTGGCGATGACGCCGGCCACGTTCGCGGCTCCGTGCTGCTCAATGGCGGAGATGAGCGCCGGAGTGTCGAAGTTTCCTTTCCACGGGTGGTACGTGCCGGTGTCCAGTGCGTCGGGGGTCAGGGTGTTGACGGCCCGCGCACCGGTGAGTTCCACGTGCGCTTTGGTCGTCTCGAAATGGAAGTTGGAGATGAAGACCGGCGAGGGCGACGCGCAGCGCGCGACCAGTTCGGGGAAGAGGATGTTTTCGGCGGCCCGCCCCTGATGCGTGGGAATGGTCAGGGGAAAACCGAGTATCCGGGAGATGGTGCCCTGCAGCCGGTGGAAGCTTCTGCTGCCCGCATACGCCTCGTCGCCGGTGACGAGGCCGCCCCACTGCCGATCGCTCAACGCTCCGGTGCCGCTGTCGGTTAGAAGGTCGATGTAGACGTCGTCGCTGCTGAGGGTGAAGAGGTTGAGGCCTGCGCGGTGCAGTGCCTCCTCGCGGTGGCTCCGCGTCGTCATCCGGATGGGTTCGACGACCTTGATGCGAAACGGTTCCGGCTGGCGCCTGGACATGATGCGTACTCCCAAAAGGGTGGCCCGTAGGGGCGTTGCAAGGGAAAGGAGGGGGATGCCGGCAGACCGTCACCGTTCCCGAACGGCCTGCTGATAGGCGCCGGGCGTGACACCGATGCGCGCTTTGAACGTCCTGATCAGGTGGGCTTGATCACTGAAACCGGTACTCACCGCCACGGTCGACGCCTTCTCGCCACTGCGTAGGAGCTGCTTCGCGGCGATGATGCGCCGATTGACGAGAAAAGCATGCGGCGTGAGTCCCGTCCGGCGGCGGAACGCGCTGATGAGCTGCTGCCGTGGGACTCTCGCCTCATCGATGAGGTCCGAAAGCGTGACTTTGGCGGCGTAGTCGTCGCACAGCAGCGTTACGGCACGATCGATGGGGCCGTCCTCCTGGCCGGCTTCCGCGAAGCGGACGCCCGCATAGCGCGACAGGCAGTATGCGTACGTGGTGAAGAGGCGTTCCTCTGCCTCGAGTATGCATTCACCGCGCCGTGAACTCTCGTGCGCTTTAAGGAACATGGCCGAGCCCACAGGATCGTCCACCACAGGCTCGGTAAAGCGGACCGCCCCGCGCAGGGGAGCCGCTGCGCTCTCATTGGCGATGCGGTGCAGGAGAGGTTCTGACGGATAGCTGGCCCGGTAGGTCAGACCGCTGCCGCGCGCCGAGCCGTCGTGGACCTCGAAGGGGTTACAGAAGATCAACTGCGCCACCCGTGGGCTGTAGGGCCGGCCGCCGATCGAGAGCGCGCCGACGCCGTGGGAGAGTGCCGCGACGATGAAGGTGTCGTGCATGTGGGGGGAGTATCGGTACCCGTCCAGCCGGCCGAGGAGGAACTCGATCCCGCTCGCGGCCGACGTGAAGTAGTCGATCTTGCTGCTGGCTTGCCTTGTCATGCTCTTCCACCGTGCTCAGCGGCTTCCTGCCGACATTCAGGATGCCACTTGCCGACGGTGGAGCATTGAAGAAAATTCCGGTTCGCCCTGGTCACCGCCGCCGAAAATGCCCGACAGCCGTCTACTGAGGTTGAACTCGTGATGTCGTGTCGTTGCTCAGGTGGGTTTGATGGACAGGCCCGTCTCGGCGAGGCAGCCGTCTGTGAGCTCGCTGCGGTACTGGATGTGTCGTAGGCCGCGTCGGATGCGCTGGACGAGGTGTTCGGGGGTGCTGAAGGCGACGTTGGAGAGCCAGCCGCGTCGCAGGAGCGACCAGATCCCTTCCACGGGTTGAGGTCGGGTGCATAGGGCGGCGTGTAAATGGTCAGCCAGTCCCGTGAGGCGGCGAACTCCCGCAGATCGGTGGCCTTGTGGACATTGAGGTTGTCCCAGATGACCACGATCGGGCCGCCGAGCTGCTGGTGTGCGGCGATCAGCAGGTCCCGGTACTCGCGCCAGGAGAAGCTTTTGTGGCCGTCGCGGCGTGCGTCGTCGCGGCGCGGCCGGTAGATCAGCCGGGACCGGTGGCCAGGTCTGTAGCAGGTCAGCGCCGCGATGGAGACCCGTCTGCGGGAACGGCCACGGACCAGCACCTCCGGGGTCCGGCCGCGCTGTGACCAGGTCTTCGCCTGCGGCGGCGTCATGGAGAACCCGGCTTCGTCCTCGAAGACGAGCCAGGCTGGTCCTCCCAGCCGGGCGCTGCCGGGTCCCTTGGCCAGCTCCGCCTCGAGCTGCGTGAACTGCTTCTCGCTCAGTCTCGGCAGCGCCGTCGGCCCCTGCGACCGCAGAGCAGATGGACCGCCCTCTTCCCACGCCCGCCACCGGCGCTGCACCGACCGGATGCTGACGCGTAGGTCGAGTTCAACCTCGAGTAGGCGGCTCAGCTTGGATCGCGGATGTCGAATTCGCTTCCCCGGCCGGAGGCAGGCAGACCGGACGGCTGTCTGAGTCTCAGGCCTGATTGACCAGCCGCTCTTGTCAGACGTCGTTGTCGTC
Organism: Streptomyces sp. NPDC040410; assembly: GCF_055595715.1. Taxonomy (NCBI): domain Bacteria; kingdom Bacillati; phylum Actinomycetota; class Actinomycetes; order Kitasatosporales; family Streptomycetaceae; genus Streptomyces; species Streptomyces sp. NPDC040410. The sequence goes on along the minus strand of NZ_JBVIVK010000041.1, from coordinate 14,964 downwards.
CTCGTTTGTGTCGAGCCGCTGGTTGAGGTCGTTTGCCCATTGCTGGGCCCAGGCCCGCAGGAGCGAGGTCTCGTCCTCGGTGAGTCCGTAGGCGGCGAATTCCTCGTCGTCGTACCACTCGGTGCCGGCGAGACGGTCGTGGAGGTCCTGGAGGCGGAACTCGTCGCGGCCGTGCCGTTCGCCGAGCCGTTCGAGGTCGTTCGTGGTGTGGTGCTCGGCAGCGGCGTGCACGTCGATCAGATCTCTTACGGCGCCTCGGTCGGCCAGGGCGCGGACCTTGGTGCCGATGACGTCGGGGAGAGCGAGCACCAGGCCGTACTCCGTTTCCACGGGCGGTGCCCAGAGGTTCTCCTTGAGGATGTCTACTTCGCAGTCTTCGCCGGATGCGGGGACAGTGGCCACAAGGCGTGCGGAGAGCGGGTCCACGCTGACTACCGTGACGGCCCAGCCACGCTGGATCAGACCGTGCTCGACGGCATGGACGATCTCCGCTATGGGAGCTGGATTCTCGGTGGCGACGTCAAGGTCCTGACTCAGCCGGTCGACCAGCCCATGGGCCTGGACTGCGTATCCACCTGTGATGATCAAGGGGTACGGCGTGCCGATCGCGAGGACGTCGGCCAAGAGCCGGCGGTGGAGCTCACTGAGGTTCACGCGGCGGTCGACGTCCGCCTGGCGAGCGCGGGAAAGGCGTCCTCCCACACCAGGCGGATGTGCCTGCTGATCAGGGTGCGCAGCACGGGCCACTGGGCGACCAGCAGATCCCGGTTGAGCAGGGTGATCAGATCGTCGCGCTGGCCCTCGGCTAGGACGGTGCGGTACAGGCTCATGCGCTGGCGCAGCCGGTCCAGATCGTAGGCGCGAAGGCCTGACCAGGCGATATGCAGCGGGAGCTCAACCCGGCCCTGCGCGGGTCCGGAGAGCTCGTCGAGCGAGGCGGGAAGACGAGCCGTGTACCGCTCCCGCAGAACGTCGGCGGCGGGCGGCAATGAGGTGGGTGAGGACTGCGGAGCCATGCGATCCATTATCCTGCCCAGCCCCGCCCTTGGTAACGGAGACGCGGTATCTGCCGCTTCTCGCCGGGTTTCCGCCCCACCGTGCATGCGGTGGAACTTCCTCGCCCTTCATCAGGAAGGTGTCCGCGGCGAGCTGCGACTGGTCGCCGACGGTGGTGCCGTAGGGGCGAACGCGCTCACGCCGAAGGTCACGCCCGCGGCGATCGTGGCGCGGTCGGACTTCAAGGCTCCGTCCTCCTGCGAGTGGCACTGGATGATCGTCCCGGCGTTGAGGGTACGGCCGTCACCGATGCTGACGAGAGTCCGCTCGGTGATCGAGCAGCCGTCGTCGAAGACCCGGCGGCCGATCCTGACGCCCAGCAGCCGCCAGACCATCGTCTTGAAAGGTCTACGTACATGCGGCCGCCAGAAGGCCGGGCCCGGGCGCCGCCCCTACGGCGGACCGGCCCGGTGACCTCGCGCGAGCCGAATATCCGCGTGCAACCGCGCCCGCGTGAGCCGACGGCCGCAGAAGGGCAGGAGCAGGGACGGCGGTAGTCGGCTTCGGAGATCGGGCAGTAGGCCGAACCAGCACGAAGGCCAGAACACCGATGGTCGCCTGCCGTCCCGCTCCCCGGAGATACACGTGTCCGGTCCGCAGTCGCCCCCGTAGCCGGAGTTATGGCGCCTCGCCGAGGCGTCGCAGGACGACACCGTGTTCCGCCAGCGACTCCGGGAGCGATGCCAGGGCGGGCAGTTGTTCGATGTGATGGACCCCAGCGGGCGGGGTGCCGGTGAGCAGCTCCCTGGTGACGTACGCCGCGACCAGTCCGGAGACGCGGCTTTGTGCACGTCCGCCGAGCACATACGCCGCGTGGCGATCGCCTCGCCAGGCGTCCGCCCGGACGGCGAATCCGTCGCCACCCATGTGGACCCGGCTGAACGTGCCGACCAGGGCCCGCCGTACGCCCTCCCGACGGGCGGCACGCAGCAACCCGGCGCGTCGCAGCCCGAAGAGCGCCGTGGTCAACAGCCACGAGTCGAGGCACAGGCGGGTGGTCACCTGTCCCACTCCGAGCGTGCGGGGCAGCGTGTGCTGGTCGGAGAACGGGAACGAGTGCGCGGTGCGCACCCCGTATCCGGGCACCAGGGTCCGCTCCGGGCGAGCCGACGCGGCTTCGGCCAGACCCGCGACCGTCCAGCGGACCGCGTCGTGGCCGTGCCGCTCGCCGCTCCCCAGCAGCACCGTGAGGTCGATGCGCTCAGCGCCCTGGACGGCTTCGTGTGCCCGACGGGCGAGGAGGTTGGTCAGCCCGGGGGCGACACCGACGCTGAGCACTGCTGTGGCTCCGCCCTGGGCCGCAACGTCATGCAGGTCCGCTACGCCCTCGAGCAACCGCCGGGTGGCTCCGATGTCGACCAGATGGACGCCGCGTTCCAGACAGGCCCGTGCCACGCCGGGGCCGGACGGCTCGACGCACAGCACGACCACGGCCACGTCACCCAGCTCGTCTAGCGTCTGCCGGAAACCGGCCGGATCCGTGACGTCGATGCGCACGCCACCGAGCTGCCGGACCCTGGCCTCGCTGCGTCCCCCGACCACGACCCGGCCGGGAAACCAATCGCCGAGCGCGGACGTCACGGTCGCACCGACGGCTCCGTAGCCACCGACGACCAGGATCCGCCCACCGTGCGGGCCACTCGATTTCACTGGAGTCATGCTCCAATGAACTACACTGTAGTCTCACTACAGTCAAAACCTCGGGAGAACGTGAGCACGAGGAGGACCCCTGTGGCCGCACCCATGACCCGGGCGGAGAAGGCCCGCCGCACCCGGCAACGGATGCTCGACGCCGCTGCTCGGCTCTTCACCAGCAAGGGGTGGGCCGGGACGACCGTCGAGGACATCGCCGGCACCGCGGAAGTCGGGGTGCAGACCGTGTACTTCACCTTCGGCAACAAGCGGACGTTGCTGAGGGAACTGCTGGACACCGCCGTCGCCGGTGACAGCGATCCGGTCGCCACCCTCGACCGCCCCTGGGCGCGCGAGGTCATCGACGAACCCGACCCTGCCGCCCAGCTCGCCCTTCAGGCCGCCGGGGCCCGGCGCGTCCTTGAGCGGGCCGCTCCGATCCTCGAGGTCGTGCGGGGCGCTGCAGCCGCGGATCCGGAACTCGCTGAACTGTGGCGGGTCAACCACGAGCAGCGGCGCACCGTGCAACTCCGTTTCGCCGAGGTACTGGTGACGAAGACCGGCGGATCCCTGCGGCACGGCCACGACGTCGAGTCGGCGGCCGACATCGCATCGACCGTCCTCGGCCCGGAAACCTACGGCCTGCTCGTCGCCTGCCGCGACTGGTCTCCCCCACGGTGGGAGAAGTGGGCCGCGGACGCGCTGGTACGCCAGCTCCTTCCCTGACCGGGGAGCGGCCCATGGTCCACCCTTGCGGGCTCCTGACGTGGCGGACACACCCAAGTGGAACAGCGCTGGGGAAGACGCGGACCAGGCGGGCTCGCAGCCGCTCTGTCCGCTGGCTGGGCCTGCGTGTGAGGCCGTAGCCGGGTATCCGCTCGATGAAACGTACCCGAACGCATCCGGCGTACGGGCATGTGAAGGGGCGGACCCGGAGACAGAGGACATCGCTTCGTCCCCCGCTTACACACGTAGGAGCACTCACCACGGTCGGAACCGCGTCCCGTATCCCGGGCACGTGGCACCCGCTGCGGTACCCCTCACGTCCGTCCGCACCGCTTCGGCGTCCACGTCCACTGACAGCACAGCGACGTCCACGACCGCCGGGGGCAGTAGCTCCTTCAGCTTGAACACGGTCTCTCACACGGCGCCAGGAAGGTTGCGTTCTTCCAGGCCCAGGCGGAAAGCGGCCGCATCACCGTATCCGGCATCCGCCACGACGAGGGAAATGTCGATGCCCACAACCGGGTCTCGTGGATCATGTCCAGGGCCAGCCGCCACTTCTCCACATGTCCCGCCTGTGCGGGAATCCCGCAGCGTCCGCGGCGGGCGACCTTGACCGCATCGGCCTCCGGCGAGGCGGGATCCCAGGATGCGGGCAGGAACAGCCGCCAGTTGAGGGCCGCGGAGGCACGGTCATCGGCCAGGTGGCTCCCGCCACCTTGCGGTGATCTCGCCCGCCGGAACGGGTGCTCATCACTAACCTGGCCCTACGCATGCGAGCAGCAGGTTCAGCGGCATCTACTTGATTCTGAAGATCGCCGAGGACGCCTGCCCCTCGCCGAACTCCCATCCGGCTATCGCCTCGTAACCGGGCTGGGCGGCGATCCGGTTGAAGTAGTCGCCGGCCGGGTACTGGCCGGGGCCGAGGTAGTACGCGCCGTCGCGGCAGGCGTCCTCCTCTGTCAGAGACAGCATCCGGAGGTGGTCGCGCAACCGGTCGTTTGGGATCCGGCTCAGGTTCTCGTCCCACTCCGGCTCGACCTCAACCTCGTCCTGAAACCCGACGAGGCTGTCTGGGCCACCCATGGTCCATGTGGCAGCACGCATCGCGTCGAACAATGTTCCGTCGGTGCCGATCCGCAGAAACAGTGTCGCCATTCCGATCAGCTCGTTGTTGTCGATCTCGTCCAGTACCCCGCCGTGCGCGGCCAATACACGTGCGAAGTCCGCACCGGACACAGCCCGCTCCGGGTACGGAACTCCGGTAGCGGCCGAGACTGCCCGCAGCGCCCTGCCGATCGCCTGGCCAAACCCTCCGTCGGCACCAAGTGCCTCCTCCGTGAGCAGCCACGTCGACCGTCCGAGATCTAGAGACCACCGGTCCCGGTCGAACGGGACACCGTCCTCGCGCTGTGAGCCACCAGCGACCAGCCCGCCACGCGCGACCGCATCCAAGTCCACCCCACCGCTGACGAGACTCCTAAAGATGTCGTACTGCATCAGGTCATCCCAGTAGTAGAACGCGTACTCGTTCTTCATGGGGAACTCGTCAAGCGGCTTGCCCAACAAGACCTCGAAGGCGTTCGCCAGCTCACGCTTCCACGCCTCAAGGTCAGCGATCGGATCGGGCACAGACATCACAGGTACTCCTCGTGCGACATACATTCCGGGACTAACCAGCCTGTCTAGCGGGCCTGAGGGTTGCCTGCATCAGTGCAACTACGTACTGCCTACCACTTCTTCACCCACCGAGTGCCTTCGCCAAGCGCAAGAACAAGGGCCCGAGAACCTCAGACGCTGTTGTCTTTCCGGACTTGAGGACTGCGTTTTCGCTGGTCGGGCAGAGCGGGTGTTCCCGTGGGAGTGGTGGCGTGTCGTGTCGTCGCTCCGGTGGAGGCCGTGGATGCCGTCGGTCGTGGGGTTGCTGGAACAGCGTGAGGTCGCCGCCCGCCGTCGCGTGGATGGGCCGAGGGAGGAGGCCGACCGTATCCAGGCCGAGCTGGCCGTGGCCGAGCGGGAATGGCAGGAGTGGGCCATCGCCCGCTCGCGGGTCGGCGAGGTGCTGGCCCCCGTGGACGAGCTCGGGCATAGCCACGCCCAGGCCGTTGGGACAGCACCGGCCATGGGGCAGGCCGAGGAGACATCGTCAGCGCCGACCGCGGCGAAGTCGAAGTCGCAGGTGCCGGTGTGGCGTGAGGGGCTGGCCTGGTCGGTGCTGTCGGTGGATTACCAGCGCATGCTGGAAGTGCTTGCGGACCGGGCCCGGCTCCATCAAGGGCCGCTGACCTGCCAGGAGATGGCCGCGGTGTTCGGCATGGACGTGGTGCCGGCGCGGGTGGAGGCGCTGCGGTCGAAGGCGAAACGTCTGGTCGCGCGGGGCTGGCTGGCCGAGCAGCAGCCGGGCCGGTTCACGCTCGTGCAGGGTGTGGCCGGGCCAGGCGGCGGGACATGAGCAGGGTCATCGACCAGTAGATCATCGCTTCGGCGCTGGTGGTGCGGCGTTCGTAGTCGCGTGCCAGGCGGCGGGTGCGCATCAGGTGGGCGAAGAGGCGCTCGACGATCCACCGCTTGGGCAGGACCACGAAGCCGCGCATGTCGTCGCTGCGTTTGACGATCGTCAGGACCCGGGCGAGCACGGTGAGGCAGTAGGTGACGAGGCTGCCGGTGTAGCCGCCGTCGGCCCAGACCAGCTCCAACCGGTGGTGTGCGTCGGCGACTTGCCGCAGAAGCACGTGGGCGGGGGTGCGGTCGCCGACATCCGCGGCGGTGACCATCACGCCCGGCAGCAGGCCGAGCGTGTCGACCACGACGTGCCGCTTGCGGCCGTTGATCAGCTTGCCGCCGTCGAAGCCGCGGCTGTCCGCGCCGACGACCGCGTCCGCCTTGACTGACTGCGAGTCGATCACCCCAGCCGTCGGCTCCACGTCGCGGCCCAGCTTCTCGCGGACCATGGCGCGCAGCCGGTCGTGGAACTCCTTGACCGGCAGGTGGTCGCGCCAGCGGCGGAAGAACGCGTAGACCCGGTCCCACGGCGGGAAGTCCGTCGGTATCGCCCGCCACTTGATGCCATTGTCGACCAGGTAGCGGATTGCATCGAGTATCGCCCGGTGGCAGTACGCCTCCGGCTGTCCGCCCCGGCCGCTCAGCCAGCCGGGCACCGGCAGCAGCGGCCGGACCACGGCCCACTCCGCGTCCGTCATGTCCGAGGGATAGCGCCGAACACGTTCCGGGTGATCGGCCGCGTCTCCGAACCGGTGAGCGACACAATCACACGACGGTGCAACCGAGTTGAACTCCACCGGCGTGAGCACGTAGAACTGCGGCAACAGGGTCTCCTGGATCTCGGTTGGCTTCGCAACCCCGAGCTGCAAAGAGGCCCTGCCTTCATGCCCGCAGTCGGCGGCAACCACCCGATCGAGACTCCCGTTCGACGCGCACCCCTCAAGATCGGAACGACAACAGCTACTCGGTTTCACTGGCAGAGACAGCTCGGGTTACCTGATCACCTCCTGGGCGCCAAGCTTGATGAAAGCCAGATATGACAGAATGTGCAAGGCATTACAGATCGTTACAGATCACCGGATCTGACACAGGCACTCACCCAGACGGGCCGCCATCGGCTCCACCGACTTACGCCGCCCCTCCAGCAGCAGCCCGCGCACATACGCCTGCCCCCACCGCCGCTGACCCGCACGGAAGAACCCGTCGGACAACTCCGCCGTGAACGCCTCCAAGTCCTCCCGGACCGAGGCCATCTCCTCAGGTGTCACACCAACTCAACGGCACCCACCCGCAAACAAACGCGCCACCCACGAATGAAGCTGACCGAGCCCTACCAGCGGGTGGGGCGGTCCGGTCAGACGCCTCTGGCGCCTCCCGTAGGCTCCTGGCATGTCCTACGGGGTGGATGCGCGGGAACTGTACGAAGCCCTGGCGTCGTACGAGGGGGTGGAGCCGTACGAGACGATCGTCGTGCCGTGGCTTGATCGGGCCCCGGACGGCTACCGCGCCTGGCTGGCCACGGCGGCCGAAGACGGCTCATGGTGGGCCGAGAAGGAAACGGAGCCCGACGGCCAGGAACTCGTGTGGGAGCTCTACGCCCTGCACCGGGTCAGCGACCGACTGCTGCTCCCAGCCTCCCTCCGACGAGCCCGTCTCCCCGAACCCGAGGCCCTTGCTCTCGGAGCGCGAGTACCTCGACGTGTTCACCTCGCTCGGCATGACGCCGTTCGAGGACGGCGACGCATTCGACCCGTTCCTCCACGAGATCGTCGAGGTCGAACAGGCCGACGACCCGCACGCGCCGATCGAGATCACCGAGGTCCTCTGGCCCGGCCTGATGCTGGGCCAGCTGCTGTTCAACCGGGCCGGCGTGCGGATCCGCGCCGGCGTCGAGCACGCGCAGCGCGGCGTCGCGGACCGCTCGCCGCTGTACTGGACCTTCCGGCGCCGCCACCGGCCAACGGTCGACCTGTCCCAGGGCTGGGGCAGCAATTCCCAGTGGCGCACCGACTTCCGCCTCGACTACCGACCCCGGCCGGCGATCGGCTCAATGTGGCGGGGGATCGCACGATCGACGGCAGGGCCGACCTGCACCCCGACCACCCGAAGAATCTCAGCCGCGAGGAGAGGCTCCTGACGCCCTGCGAGCGGCGCGGGCTGTTGCGCCACCGCTGCCTCCTGCGCGCGCCCGAGGCCGCCGACGCCCTGGCCGGATCGCCCGGCTGGGAGCGGCATCTGATGCCCTTCGACCGGCGGCTTCCGGACTCCGAGGCCTGACCCCGGGGCGGCCGGTAGTCGGGGGACGGGGATGGCCGGACCGGCCTGCGCCGCCCGTCCAATGGCATCGGGGAGACCTCCTGCGGAACTCCAGCTCCACAGGAGTTCGTTGAGGGGCGCTGATCAGGTGGCCAGTGCCGTGAGGTAGAGGTCGCCCGTGCAGTCGAGGGCTTCCTCTGGAGAGCCCGACGGGTAGTCCGCTGAGCAGGATGGTGTCCTTGTAGCTGTCGTTGCTGGCCTGGTAGAGCGCGAAGCCCCAGGTGTGCAGCACGCCGGTGAAGCGCAGGCGAGACAGCGGAGGCTGTGCCCGCTGGGCATTCGGCTGCGAGAGCGGCGGCTGTACCCAGAGCAGCCGCCCTCCTGCCAGCACCTGTCTGGCGGAGGCAGAGGTGTTCGGTGAGAAGGCGCAGACTGGTTTCGTCGTGGAAGCCAATGAGCATTGGCGGACCGGTCGACATCCGTAACCCACCTTGTCGGACCTTGCCGATACCTCCTCATCGCAAGGCTCAGGAGCAGGCCTCGGCAGCGGGGACAGTACCCCGAGCCAGAGCAACCCTCCTGGGACCCGGAGTCCGTCCAGTACACCGAGTGAGGCCAACGGCGGTACGGACAACGGCGGCACCGGCAATGGCGGCATTTTCGGCGAGCCGGCAGGCTGACCCGGCCACGGGTCTGTCCAGCCAACGGAGTAACCCGGGTGGTGTGCGTTAGCGGCGGCCGATGGAGAGTCGGCCGTCGAAGGCGATGTCGAAGGCCTGGAGGGCGGGCTTCCATCGCAGGGTCCAGCGTTTGCGTCCCTGTCCGGTGGGGTCGAGGCTCATGATGGCCATGTAGACGCATTTGAGGGCTGCGGCCTCGTTCGGGAAATGCCCACGGGCGCGGGCGGCCTTGCAAATGCGCGCGTTGACGCTCTCGATCGCGTTGGTGGTACAGACGACGCGGCGGATCTCGGTGTCGAACTGGAGGAAGGGCACGAACTCGGCCCAGGCGTTCTCCCAAAGCCGAACTATCGCCGGGTACTTGGTGCCCCACTCTTCCTGCAACTCAAGGAACCGGTCTTCCACCGCGCTCGCGGTCGGGGCCGTGTAGACAGGCTTGAGCGCGCGGGAGATCTTGCCTCAGTCCTGGCGGCCCGCGTAGCGGAACGACGCCCGGATCAAGTGGACGACACACGTCTGGGTGACCGCCTGGGGCCAGACCGCCGAGATGGAGTCGGGCAGGCCCTTGAGGTCGTCGCAGACGACCATGCACACGTCCTCGACTCCGCGGTTCTTGCGGTCAGGACCTGGAGCCAGTACTTCGCACCCTCACCGCCGTCGCCCGGCCCACAGGCCGAGAATGTCGCGTGTGCCGTCCACCGTGACCCGCCAGGGCGACGTAGATGGGCCGGTTCGCCACCTACCCGTAGCTCGGGCGCTCGTGCAGGGCCAGGTGCGCCACGAGGTGGTACCCGATCCAGTTCTTCGCGCTACCGATGCGGGTGAGGGGGATACGACTGGTTTCAGTGCGCAGGAAGACGTTGAGGAGAGACAGGCCAATGCGGACTTCTTCAGCCTCGTCTGCAGGCTCGAGATCCAGCTCGCGGGCCCAGTCCGTCATGTCCAGCGCGGCGCGGCTGAGGCGGCTTTCCGTTTCCGCTCTCACGTCGTTGGCATCGACCAGTTCCTGCAGTTCTGCGATCCGGTCCTGCATACGAGCTGCCCGGCGGCGCAGCGATCCAGGTTCGTCTGCCGACTGTGACGTAGTCCGTTGCAGTTCCTGGAGAATGCGCCCTTGCACCTGCGCCTGCCGCGCGTGCTGATCATTGATCTCCTGGTGACGGCGGTTATTTAACTGCCCGGCCTTGGGTCAGGCCCGGGGAGGCCGGGGAGGTGGGGTTGGACGCCGCGGGTGATCTGGACGGTGGGCGGGTCGGTGACGCTGCCGATGCGCACGATGAGTTCGCCGAGAGGGTAGAAGATCATGCGGCCGGTGCACACAGCGGCTGCGAGCGGGCCAGCCGCCAAGTGCAGCACCCGAGCACCTGATCGCGTACGAACAGGGGACGTCACCGACAGACGGCGGCGCACCGCCCTCGCGTCCGGTCGACGCGGGCGTGCGCGATCGCCGATGGAGCGCCTGGTGGGATACGCCCGCTGGGACGCCGATGCCATACGCGACGAGGCCCGCGACTACGTCGTCGAACACCTCGGCTTGAAGTCGCCGATCTGTGCTCACGGGCATCGCCCAGGACGCCGCGGCCCTCGGCCGCACCGCCTCGGACCGTCTGTTCCGCCGACTCGACGGCACGGACGGCGAGCCCACGCAGGTAACGCTGGAGACAGTGCCGATCCCGCGCGGCTCTGGCGAGATCCCGCCGTCAGCAGGTCGGTAGACCTGACAAGGGCTCGTCGCTTTCGCTGCCCTCGATGTAGACGTCGCTCACGAAGACGTTGGTGTTGCCGCTGTCGTCGTCGGTTTTCGCCCACCACATACTGGTCACCCCTCCGTCCGTCTCACGGCGGCCCTGGAGTTGCTGGCAGTAGAAGTCGTGCCGGCCGAAGCGCATCACGCCCTTCTCGGTGCCGGACGCCGTGTACGACTTCGCTTCGCGCCAGACCATGCAGCTGTACTTGCCGCCGCCGATCGAGTCGCAGTCGGGCATCGGGTCGGAGTCGGAGCCTCCGCCAGTGCTGGAACCGCCGCTCGGGGCGGCGGTCTCGCCGCCGCCCGAGGTGCTGGAACTGCCGGTCGACCCGCCACCGGTTGTGCCTGACGATCCGCCGGAGGCAGAGCTCCCGCCCGTGGTCCCACCAGAGTCCGACGCTCCCGGTCCCCCACCGGGCGCGAGTGGCTTGGCGGACTGCGGGGGCGACGCTTTTACGTTCAGATCCGTGGGCTTGGTGCTCGGGCTCTCCTTCTTCCCCTCTTGCCCTCTCGCACCAGGAGCTGTCGGCGGGCTCGAATTCACATCAAGCGCGCTGGCGTTGCCGCCCGCGCGCTCCGTATCGTCAGCCTCGCCCCAGTCGAGGAGGGCGTATGTCACGCCCCCTCCGGCGAGTAGGACGCCGACGACACCGGCCGCGACGAGCATCCTCACGCGACCGCGACCGCGACCGCGACCGCGACCGCGACCGCGTCCCCGGCCACTCGACGCGGGCTCCGGAGCAGGAGCGGCTGCGGGGGCCGGGTCAGGCATGTCGACGGACTGCGCCGCTGAAGCCTGCGGTACGGCCGGGCCGAAGCCCTCCGGCCGGTGGGGCCCGGCGTTGGGCACGACCGGCACACCGGTCGCCGGATCCGGCAGGGGCGGCTTCGCCCCACCGAGCGGCACGGACGAGACGGTGGGGTCCTTCCCGGCCGCCACGGCGGTCAGCAGCCGCGCCGCGGTGTCCGCGTCGGGACGCTGCGCCGGGTCCTTGTGCATCAACTGCCGCAGTACGGGACCGAGGGCGCCATGCCGATCATGCTCGGGCAGCGGCTCCACGACAATTGCCTGGAACGTCGACCAGGCGGAGGTGCGGCGGAACGGCGCCGAGCCTTCGACCGCCTCGTACAGCGTGGCGCCCAGCGCCCAGACATCGGACGCGGGCCCCGGCTTCTGGCCCTGGGCCCGCTCGGGAGCCAAGTAGTCCAGCGAGCCGACCACTTCGCGACTGCGCGTCAGATGGGTGGGGGAGCCGTCGGCCGGGTCGTCCATCACCGCGATGCCGAAGTCCGTGAGGACGACCCGGCCACCACGGTCCAACAGCACATTGCCGGGCTTGACGTCGCGGTGTAGGACGCCGACCCGATGGGCCGCGCCCAGGGCCTCCATCACCTTGGCACCGATGCTGGCTGCTTCGCGTGCGTCGATGACCTTCCGCTCGGCGAGCACGTCGTCCAGCGAAGGGCCGTCGATGAGCTCCATCACGATAACCGGGCGACCCTCGTGCTCGGTGACGTCATGGACTGCGATGACGGCCGGGTGCCGTATGCGTGCGGCGGCGCGGGCCTCGCGCTGCATCCGCACCTTGAGGTCGGCGAGCTCCTGGCCCGACGAATCCGTGAAGGAACGCAGCTCCTTGACGGCGACCTCGCGGCCGAGCACCTCGTCCAAGGCGCGCCAGACTATGCCCATGCCGCCACGGCCGAGCTGCTCAATCACCCGGTACCGGCCAGCGAGCAGCCCGTTCTCCCCTGACGTCACCGCTGCTCCGATCCCTGTTTGCGACTGATGTTCGTCCACACACTAGTACTGCAACGGTACTTGCCGTGACTGCTGGCCGGGCTCAGTCGTTGGTGTGGTTATGGGTGGGGACCTTGCTGGTGTCAGGTTGCGGGCGGGTGAACTGGGTGCTCTGCATGGGCGGTTCGTTGCACAGGTTCAACCGGGAGGGGCCGCGTCAGTTCGGCGCTGGCCTACTTGCGGGGGCTGGTTGCGCCGCTGCAGCGCAAGAACGGCTGGACGCTGGCGGAGGAAGCCGGGCACACGGGCCCCGATCGCATCCACCGGCTGCTGAACCGGATCGAGTGGGACGCCGACAAGGTCCTGAACGGCGTACGTGACTACGTCGTCGAACACCTCGGAGATCGCGAGGCTGTCCTGATCGTCGATGACACCCGGCTTCCTGAAGAAGGGCACCCGTTCGGCCGGCGTGCAGTACTCCGGCACCGCAAGACGCACCGAGAACTGCCAGATCGGTGTGTTCCTCGCCTACGCCACCAGCCGCGGACGCACGCTGATCGACCGGCGGCTGTATCTGCCCACCTCCTGGACGGACGACCGCGAGTGCTGCCTTCGGGCGGGTATCGACGACACGGTCGGTTTTGAGACGAAGGTGGCGATGGCCAAGGCGATGGTCCGCCGGGCCATCGCCGACCGGATCCCGTTCGGCTGGGTGACGGTGGACGCCGCGTACGGCTACAGCAAGGGCTGGCGGTTCGAGCTGGAGCAGGCCGACGTCTTCCACGTCATGGCCACCACCCGGCACGACACCGTCGTCACCCGCTGGTCCATCGACCACCCCGTGCACGAGCTGTTTCCCGGCCTGCCACGGCAGAAGTGGAAACGCCGCTCCGGCGGTGAAGGAGCCCACGGTCGACGGATCTTCGACTGGGCCCGCGTCGAAGTGAGGCCCTGGCACCGGGAGGACCATCGGCACTGGGTCCTCGCCCGCCGCAGCGTGAGCAGGCCCGAGGAAATCTCCTACTACATCGCCTACTGTCCGGCCGACACCACGCTGGACGAGCTGATCCGCATCGCGGGCAGCCGATGGGCCGTTGAGGAAGGCTTCCGACCGCGAAGCAGGAATGCGGCCGGCCCTCGCCGGCGAGGCCCGATGCGGACCTCGGCGCAGAGGTCGGCCGCCCCGACGTCAAGCGGCGGGACGGCCGACTGCCGTTGTGCACCACCCGCTTCGTAGTGCGGGCCGCCCGGCAGTGCCCAGCCGGGAAACCCATCTCCTATCCCTTATCGCCCGGTTCCCGGTATGCGCCACACAAATGGCCACATAAACATGAACTCAATTGGCCATTGGTCCGACATGCGGAGGGAGCCTAACTTCCCCGTGTGCGACGTAACGTGAGAGCGCTCGTCTCTTTGGGCCCGTAGAGAAGGACGGCTCAAGACCAAGCATGGGCTCTGCACACGACGCATCTCGCAACACTGGGAACACCTCCGTCGGAGGTACAGAGCACGGGGCGTATCGGGCGACATGACTAACATCCCTGCGGACCTCACCACGTTTGTCGGCCGCAGCGACGAAGTAGCTGAAGTCAGACGTCTGCTCTCAACATCGCGACTGGTGACCTTGGCAGGGGCCGGCGGCGCAGCCAAAACACGCCTGGCGCTGCGTGTGGCCACGAAAGCCGCTCGAGCATTCCCCGATGGTGTCTACGTTGCAGAGCTGCCCAACCTGCGGGATCCAGGGTTGTTGGCACAGAGCCTGGCCCACGTCTTCAATCGTCAGACCCAGTCAGGCCGCCTCCCGATCGAGGCGGTCACTGACCACCTGCGCAACCGATGCATCCTGCTGATACTGGACAACTGCGACGCAGAGGCCTGTGCCCGAACCATCAACCTCCTGCTACGAGCAGACCCCTCCCTGCGCATCCTGACCACTGGCCGGCATGGACTGGGAGTAAATGGGGAACAGACTTTGCCGATGCCACCTCATCGGTCCCCCGGCCCCCGATCATCATCCGCTGCTGAGGGAGCTGCTCCAGTTCCCGTCGGTTGTCGTGTTCAAGCAGCGCGCTTCGGCCGTACTGCCCGGTTTCACCGTCACGCAGGACAACGCAGAGACCGTAGGCGACTGGTACACCAGCTGGACGGGCTGCCGCCTGCCATCGAACTTGCCGTCGCCTGGCTGCCCACAATCACCCTCCAAGAACTGCTGGCGCGATGGGTGAATCGCTTCACGCTGTTGACATCCGGCAGCCGCGCGGCCCTACCCCGCCAGCGCACCCTGCGAGCCTTGATGGACTGGAGCCACGCGCTCTGCTCGGACCACGAACGCACACTGCGGACAAAGGTATCCCTGTTCTCTTGCGGTTTCGACCCCGCCGCTACCTCCCATCCGATGGTGCATGTCATCGCCTGCGGAACCTGGAGGGCGGTGTGATTGCTACCTCGTCGTGCAACGTTTCGAGCATCTGACCAAGACGCTACTTCCCATAACACCGTCCCGGATATCGGTACGGATCCTCCCGCCGACGTCACCCCGAACAGGGCACCGTCAGCCCACCTCGTCGGCTCTACCCCAGAACGGAATACCACGATGCCCTCTTCCTCTCGTCCGGCCTTCTCACGAC
>NZ_JBVIVK010000040.1:0-34435 GCF_055595715.1 Streptomyces sp. NPDC040410 | reverse complement strand
CCGGAAGCGGCGAAGACGAAGTCGCAGGTGCCGGTGTGGCGTGAAGGGCTTGCGTGGTCGGTGTTGTCGGTGGACTACCAGCGCATCCTCACCGCTGCCTTCTCGCACGCAGGTCCCTCTCAAGTGTCGCATTCCGAGTGATACCAGACGCTTTCCCGGGGGTCGGTGTCGAGTATCGAGTCCCGCCGCTGAAGGGGGGCGCCAAAAGCCGAGCCCGGCATACCGGCAGGAATGAGAAGCGAGGAGCCCGGCAACGTTTGGTGAGGCCTGAACAGCCGCTGCATCACGGCTAGTTACAGAAGTTTCTCAGTTGAGTAGTTATCCCCTACCCCGCTCCTGGTGGGCTCACCAAACTCGTCTCGGCACGTGCCCCCTCGGTCGACGTTCACTAGATGCGTCGCCGACTATGCACCAAGGATTCGAATGCAAAAAGTGAAACGATTGCCGCTGGTGTTGGCGCTGTTCTTCGCCTTGGCGCTGGCTCCCGGCTTGGTCAGTGGAGCCAGGGCTCTGCCTGTCTCCGTGCCCGGCTCGGACTCTGTCACAATCGACGGACTCTCTGGGTCGGTGGACGTGCGGCGTGATGCTCACGGAATTCCACATGTCTACGCAGATACGCCACGGGACCTGTTCCGCGCTCAGGGCTACCTTCACGCCCAGGACCGCTTCTGGCAGATGGACGTCCGGCGCCACATCACATCTGGGCGACTGTCGGAAATGTTCGGTGCGAGCCAGGTGGGAACTGACGCTTTCGTCCGCAGCCTGGGCTGGTACCGAGTCGCCCAGGAAGAGATTCACACCAAGCTGTCCGCCGAGACTCGCATGAACCTGCAGGCTTACGCAGACGGAGTCAACGCCTGGCTGAAGCAGAACCCGGGCGGCGCTGCGGCGCCCGTTGAATATTCCCTCCTTGCTGCAGTCAACAGCGAGTACACGCCGCCTGTGTGGACTCCCGCTGACTCCGTGTCGTGGCTCAAGGCCATGGCGTGGAGTCTGAGTGGGAACATGCAGGCCGAGATCGACCGCTCGTTGCTCACTTCGGAGTTCTCGGCTGAGCAAATCCAGCAGCTCTACCCTGAGTACCCCTATGCGAGAAACGGTACTGTCGTGCAGACAGGCACCACTTCCCACGACAACCACATGTCGCCAGCTTCAACTCCTGAGACCGGCGCGGAGGTCAAGAGAGTCATCCAGGGGCTGGCCGACTCGGTTGACTCCCTCCCCCAGCTGCTCGGACGCCCTGGTCAGGGCATAGGTTCCAACTCCTGGGTGATCTCAGGCCGTCACACCACCACCGGCAAACCGATGCTGGCAAACGACCCACACCTTGCGCCCGGCATGCCGTCCATCTGGGCCCAGATGGGGCTGCACTGCCGTACCACCAGTCGAACCTGTCCCTACGACATCTCCGGCTTTACCTTCGCTGGCATGCCAAGCGTGGTCATCGGCCACAACGCGTCGATATCCTGGGGCTTCACCAACCTGGGCACGGATGTCACGGACCTCTACCTAGAGAAGATCACAGGTCCGCATACCTACCGCTACGACGGTCGTGATGTCGTCTTCAACCTCCGCACCGAGACAATTAGGGTCGCCGGCGGCGCGGATCAGACCATCACGATCCGCTCCACCAGCCACGGCCCTCTTCTCTCCGACTTCAGTCCGGAGCTTCAAGCGATCGGTGAGCATGCCTCCAGCGGCTACGGCGTGGCCGTGCGCTGGACCGGGCTGGTGCCCAGCCGCACCATGGATGCCTTCTTCGAGCTGAACCGCGCACGCAACTTCACCGACTTCCGCCAGGCTGCCACCCACTTCGATGCTCCGGCGCAGAACATGCTCTACGCCGACACTCAGGGCAACATCGGCTACCAGGCTCCCGGCTTGACCCCGGTCCGCAGAAAGGGGGACGGCACGTACCCGGTACCCGGCTGGGACTCCGCCTACGACTGGGAGGACACCTGGGCGCCCTTCAGTACTCTGCCTCACCTGTACAACCCCGCATCCGGATACATCGTCACCGCCAACCAGGCCGTCGTGGACAAGGACTACCCGGTCTTGCTCACCAAAGACTGGGAGTACGGAACCAGAGCCAAGCGGATCGACGACATGATCCACACGAAGCTGAAGTACGGCGGGAAGGTCTCGCTTGATGACATGCAGCAGATGCAGTTGGACGACAGAAGCACCATGGCGGAGACCCTTGTCCCACGCCTACTTAAGATTGATGTCGACGATCCAGGCATCCGCCAGGCACAGGATCTCCTGAGGACGTGGGACTACGGCCAGGGCCCGGACTCTGCGGCATCCGCCTTCTACAACGCTGCCTGGCGCCACCTTCTCCTGCGTACTTTCGCCAGCAAGTTCCCCGCCGATGTGCGCGCACAGGGCCAGTGCTGGACCGTCGGGTCTGCCCAGGAATGCGGTAAGCGCGCTCCAGCGCTCGCACAGCCGGATGGCGGCGACCGCTGGATGGAAGTCGTCCGCTCACTGCTGGACCGACCGGACTCGAATTGGTGGGACGACGCCGGTACGTCTACTACGACGGCCAGTGGCGGGCGGGACCTGATGCTGTTGCAGGCCATGAAGGACGCGTACCAAGAGGTCACCTCTCTGCTCGGCACGGAAGTCTCGAACTGGAAGTGGGGCAGCCTGCACACACTGACTCTGCGGGAGCAGACATTCGGCAGCGACCCCGCTGCGTCAGCCATTCACGGACTTCTCAACCGTGGACCGTACGAGCTGTCGGGCAGTTCGGCGAGTGTGAACGCTTCCGGATGGAACGCAGACGCGGGCTACAAGCAGGTGGATTGGGTCGCTTCTATGCGGATGGTGGTCGATCTGGGCGACTTCAACCGCTCTCGCTGGATCTTGCTCGGCGGTGCCTCTGGTCACTCAGATAGCCCGCACTACAACGACCAGACCGAAAGGTGGCTCCGGGGCGACTTGATGTCCTGGTACTCCTCGCCAAGGGCAGTCGAGGATTCCACGCAGTCATACGCCGTGCTGGCTGGCGGCTGACCATCTCCGTGATCTTTAACCTCGGTGGTTCACCTGACCTGCTGATGATGTTGGTTCCTTCCTGAGGCAGCAGGGCGGCCGTTCCTCACGCTTCGAAGTCTCGAGCAACGTCGCGTGAAGAAGCGGCCGCTGGTGAAGAAGTCTCGTCCCTGAACAGTCCGCCGGCGAAGCCCTGGGTGCGCTGTCCCACCTTCGTGCCCAGTTCTACGACTGCCTCTACACCCCGGGCGGATGCGCTCTCGAGCTCACCGACGCGGTTCTGTGTGTCCTCGCGGTCGACGTCAGAAACTGGCTGCGACCCGATGGCCCGGCCAGTTCGGAACCTGCCACTCCATTCCCATTCCTCGAACAGGCCTGACGGCAGAGACCGTGGAGAGCCCGTTGCGTTGAGAGGCGCACGGCGGGTTCGGCGAGAGGTCCGGGGAAACGGGCCGGGAGCAATCCCGGAACCGCGCCCCGGGCCTACTCAGCATCAGCGGAGGCAGCCTCAAGTGGCCCGCAGCCATTGATCGAGGACTGCGAAGTCTTCGTCGGCGAGGCCGCGGGACGACGCGATGCGGTGGAGGAGGGCAGGGGTGGGGTGGTGGGTGCCGGTCGTCGAACTCGTGTGATAGCACTGCGGCTCAGTAACAACCATGCCATGCGAGGCGAAGACCCCCGCCCAGCTGGCTTTATCGAGCAGTAGTGACGTCACTTGTCGATGGGTTCGGGAGGCACCCCGATCCACGGTCGGGTGATGTTGATGAGTTTGGGAGGCACGGGGGCTCTTGCCAGGGCAGCATCGGGATGCTCTTGGTGAAAGGTGCTGGTCATGCCGCAGATCTCAAAGGTCGAGCTGTACGCGGCGATCCGACGTGACCATCGCGGCGGCATGTCGATGCGGGAGCTTGAGCGCAAGCACGGCGTGACCTGGCGGACGGTGCGCAAGGCGTTGGACTCGTCCTGGCCGGAGCCTCGTAAGAAGCTGCCTCCCCGGGCCACCACGCTGGATCCGTACAAGCCGGTGATCGACGAGATCCTGCGGGCGGATCTGGACGCGCCTCGCAAGCAGCGACACACGGTGACCCGGATCTTTCACCGGCTGGTCGAGGAGCACGGGGCGAACGTTTCCTACGGGGTGGTGCGCTACTACGTCGCAGGTCGGAAGCCCGAGATCCTGGTCGAGTCCGGCAAAGCGCCGCTGGAAGCGTTCGTTCCGCAGACCCACCTGCCCGGTCATGAGGCGGAGGTCGACTTCGGTGACGTGACCGTGCGCCTGGCCGGCGAGCTGGTGACCTGCTACCTGTTCTCCTTCCGGCTGTCGTATTCGGGCAAGGCCGTCCACCGACCCGTTGACCGCACTATCGGCGTGTCCTGCGTGTTGGCTTGGTGAGGGCGAGGAGTCTCCGTTCGGGACGGTCCCGATGAGACGGAGACGTGATGGATCAGGCTGCGGTGATGGCCGAGCGCGAGGTGACTGGGCTGGTGGTGGCCCGGGTTGGCAGGGTGGAGGCGACCAGTGTCGCCACGCTGCCCTGGGTGGTTCTCGACCGGGCGGGGCGGGTGATCACGCCAGTAAGCGAGTTCCTGCGGGAGTTGTTGGCCTGCGGCAGCACTCCGGCGTCCTGCCGTTCCTATGCCTTTGACCTGCTTCGTTGGTTCCGGTTCCTGGCGGCAGTGGACGTGGAGTGGAGCCGTGCGAAACGAGTGGACGTACGCGACTTCGTGCTGTGGCTGCGGACGTGCCACAACCCGGCGCGGGACCGGCGCCGCCCTGGCGCGCCTGCTCCGGGGTCGCTGAACGCGCGCACCGGCAAGCCGTACCTGCGGTCGGGCTATGCTCCGGCGACCATCAACCACGCGGTGTCGGTGCTGGCAGCGTTCTACGACCACCATCTGCAGACCGGGCAGGGGCCAGTGGTCTCCCCGGTGCCGCCACAGTCCCGTGACGGGCGCCGGCTGGAGGCGCATCACAACCCGTTGGAACCGTTTCTGCTACATCGGCGTGGCGCTTACCGGCAGAAGCAGGCCGACCGCGAACCTCGCGCTGTCCCCGACGATGTCGTCGAGGACCTGTTCACCTCGCTGGGCTGCCACCGCGACCGGGCGCTGTTCTCCATGTTCTTGTCCAGCGGTGCCCGAGCCGCCGAGATGCTGGCCATGACGATCGGTGACGTCCACCCGGGCGAGGGGCGGATCTACGTCCAGACCAAGGGCCTCGGCGGCGCGAAGGAAGCATGCCCAGCCTCCCCGGAAGCCTTCGCCTGGCTGGCCCTCTACCTCGGTGACCTGGCCCAGGACGGGCACCGGCCCGCCCCGGATGAGCCGGTGTGGTGGACCCTGCGTGGGCAGACGCGCCCGCTGACCTACACCGCCCTGCGAGCGGTGCTGAACCGGATCAATGCCCGGATCGGGGCGAACATCACGCTGCACGACCTGCGGCACACTCTGTGTCTGCGCCTGATCGAAGACCCGACCATCACCCTGGTCGACGCCCAGCAGGTGATGCGCCACCGGCGGATCAGCACGACCAGCACCTACCTGCGGCCCAGGACCGATGAGGTCATCACGAAGGTCCATGAGCACTACACACGCCCCAAGCCGCCGCCGCGGCCGCTGACCGGCTGGGCATACGACCCGGACGACCTCGCCGACGTCTTCGGAAACCGCTCGTGACCCGGCACGGGCGCGTCGCCCGCACCCCGGTCAGCCCACGTGATCCAGCCCTCCTCACCACCGTGCTGCCCGAGCCGAGAACTACGACTCGTGGCGGCGGCCGGGAGTCGGCGCATCGTGATGAACTGGCCAGCCTGGCCGAGGGCCTGCTGAGCGAGCCAACCGTCCGCAACCTATGGCGCCAGCGGCTCTCACTGACGCGCA
Organism: Streptomyces sp. NPDC040410; assembly: GCF_055595715.1. NCBI lineage: Bacteria > Bacillati > Actinomycetota > Actinomycetes > Kitasatosporales > Streptomycetaceae > Streptomyces > Streptomyces sp. NPDC040410. The sequence goes on along the minus strand of NZ_JBVIVK010000040.1, from coordinate 28,558 downwards.
TCTTCGACTGGCTGGAGGGGTTCCCCGCCGACTCCTGGCAGGATCGATGGCTGCTGAGCGGTTCTGACGAGCTGGGCTCCGGCTGGGGACCGCAGGGACTCAGCGCGGGTATGCGGTCGCGGTTCACCGCCGGGCTTGGCACCTTGATCGTCCTCCAGGCGATCCGGCCCTCCTACGGTTGGCTCTTCGGCAGCCGCCTCCTGGGCGTCTACGACGCCTACCGTCGCCACAACCAGCCGGCGCTGTTCGCCGAACTCACACAACGCGTCGGCGGACAGCGCTGCGACGAACACGCGACCGAAGCCCTGAACGTGCTCACCCGCATGAGCATCGTCACCGGCAAGGACCTGCTGGCCTTCGACCTGGAGGACATCACCGACTACGCCCGGGCCCGTCGGGAGAACGGCCGCACGGTGACGGCCCTGCCCCTCGCCTACGACATCCTCCACTCCGTCGGCGGTCTCAAAGGCTCGCCACCGACCCTGCACGAGGCCCAGGCCCGTGGCCAGCTCACCCCCGCCGAACTGATCGACCGCCACCCGATCACCAACCGCGCGGTCCGCGATGTGCTCGTCCACTATCTCGCCGAGCGATCCGCCGTCCTGGACTACGGCTCCCTGGTCAACCACGCCCAGATACTGGCCGACCTGTTCTGGGGCGACCTGCAACGCCACCACCCCGCGATCTCCTCGCTCAACTTGCCCGACGAGGTCGCCCAGGCCTGGAAACAACGCGTCCGGGTTCGGCCCGACGGGCGACCGCGCCGCACCGCCCACGCCGTGTTCCTGGCCGTCCGCTCCTTCTACCTGGACCTCTCACAGTGGGCGATGGAAGACCCTGCCCGCTGGGCGGCCTGGGCCGCACCCTGCCCAATCAGCGAGGCCGACATCCGCGGCTACATCAAGGAAACCCGGCACCGACAGGCACGGATGCAGCAACGCACCCGCACCCTGGTCCCCGTCCTTCCGCAGCTCGTCCGCGCTGCCGAGACCCGGCTGCAGCACGCCACACTCCTGCTTCAGGCAGCCCGCTCCGCGAAGCCGGGTGAGGAGTTCATCGTCGAGGGCTCGCGCTATCGACGCACCGGCCGCAACGGCAGCCACTGGCGCCCCACCCCACTGTTCCTCGCCCCCGTCGACGAGCCCGGTCCCCGGTTCGATGCCGAATGTGAAGAGAACAGTGCCTTCTGGACCTGGGCGAGTATCGAGGTCCTGCGACGCACCGGGGCCAGGATCGAGGAACTCCTGGAGCTCACCCACCTGAGCCTGCGCCAGTACCAGGCACCCACCGGCGAGACAGTGCCGCTGCTGCAGATCAGCCCATCCAAGACCGACCGTGAGCGCGTCATCCCCGCTGACCCGGACCTGGTCGCCGTCCTCGCCCGGATCATTCGCCGGATCAAGGGCACCGGCAAGCGGGTGCCGCTGCTGACCCGGTACGACGGCTACGAGCGGGTCTTCGGGCCCCCGATGCCCCACCTGTTCCAGTGCCCCTCCCAGCACCGGCTGCAGGTCATCTCCCCCAACCGGATCCGCGAGCTCCTCACCGACCATGCGCTGCGGGCCGGCATCGTCGACGTCGACGGGACACCGCTGAGGTTCACGCCGCACGACTTCCGCCGAATCTTCTCGACGGAGACGGTCAACGGCGGCCTGCCGATCCACATCGCCGCGAAGCTCCTTGGCCATCTCGATCTCAACACCACTCAGGCTTACGTCGCCGTATACCCCGAAGAAGTCATCCGCCACTACCGGCAGTTCGTCGACCAGCGCCGAACCCACCGTCCCAGCGAGGAATACCGCGAGCCCAGCGACACCGAGTGGCAGGACTTCCGTGACCACTTCAGCCTGCGCAAGGTCGCCCTCGGCACCTGCGACCGGCCTTACGGAACCCCTTGCCAGCATGAACACGCCTGCGTCAGATGCCCCATGCTCCGCCTCGACCTGACTCAGGAACCCCGGCTGCTGGAAATCGAAGCCAACACCCGCCAGCGCCTCGGAGAGGCCCAACGGATGCAGTGGCTCGGTGAGGTCGCCGGCCTGCAGGAGAGCCTGCGACACATCGCCGACAAGAAACAGCAGGCCGAACGCCTGCGAGCCCAAACCGACCGAGGGGAGGACGGGGTCGCCTCTCTTGGATAAGCGATCACGCCTCCGCGATGATCCGGGCCTTCAGGCGGTCATATTCGGCAACCGCGTCCGGCACGTGATCGAAGTAGTCGTCCCAGAAACCCGGTCGCTGCCACTCCTGGGGCGCCAGGGTCAGCCGGCCATCCTCCAGCCCGGTGACCCAACAGGTCGGCATCCGATCGGACACGATCTCGAACATGTCGGCGTCCCACAGTCCAGGCGAGTCAATATCATCCCGCCTCGCACTGCGGTCAGGAAGGCGGATCAGAATCCGCGGCCGGGCGGCGAACACTTCGAGGACCGGATACTCCTCGCCGATCCGCACGCCCGGATGCTCGCTCACGACCGTCGAGGTTCCGGGCTGGATGATTTTGATGCATCGGACGATCATCACTGCAGCCTACGCAGCCCCCGACTCAGTCAGCCTCCGGCCTTCGGGCGACGAAAGGTTCAGCGCCACGACGATTGCTACGACCTGGTGAAGTGCGGGTCAGCCAGCAGGACCACACGGTCCGCGTCGACGTCGAAGCCGAGCACCGGGTGACCGGAAGCAGTCTCCGGCGCGAACAGCACAGGTCTATCCAAGCGACGTCCAATCGCGCGCAGGAAACCACACAGCGCATTCAGTTGCACCTGGCCCTGGAGCTCCCGAAGGTCAACATCGAAGTCGATCGTGTCGGCCGCATATGGGCGAAAGATCGCCAATACTCCCGGCGCCGGCCAGACCCTCAGCATCACACTGGCCTCGACGCCGCGGGTCAACATCACCCCAGCTCGTGGCAGCCGGAGCACGGCACCGTCTTCGGAGTACTCGCAAGCCCAACCCCGTGAGCGCACCAAGTCGAGCAAAGCCTGCCAGTCATCGATCGAGGTATCAGCGACACTCACGTCCGGCAGCGGGCCCATCACATCGGGGTCGAAGAAGTTCTTGACGTCATCCCACAGCAGGTCAGGCACTATGCCATGGTGCCCTCTCGCGATGCTGGCCGCAGCACGTTTTCCTCGGACTCTCGGCCAAGTTCACGACGATCACAACCCGCCGGAGACGCAGGAACATCACGAATAGAAAAGTGCAGAGAAGCGTGTTCGCCTCCTGCGGACAGGAAGCCTTCTTCGAAGGCCACGTCCACGCACTGCGGACCCTGGGCGGAGTGCCGAGGACCAAGGTCCGCTACGACAACCTGAAAGCGGCTGTCGCCAGGGTGTTGGGGCGGAGCCGGGCGAGGACGGAGGCCGACCGGTGGATCGCCTTCCGCTCGCACTTCGGCATCGAGAGCTTCTATTGCCGGCCCGGCATCGAAGGCGCCCACGAGAAGGGCGGAGTCGAAGGGATGATCGGCTACTTCCGCCGCAACCACTTCGTTCCCGTCCCCGAGGTCTCCTCGCTCGCTGAGCTGAACGAGATGGTCGAACAGTGGGACCGGCAGGACGATGCCCGCCGCATCGGGTCCCGGCCCAAGACCGTCGCGGAGTACTTCGCACTCGAACAACCACTGCTGATGCCGCTGCCCGAGGAACCGTTCGAGACGGGCCGGATGTTCACGCCGCGGGTCGACCGCTACGGCCAGATCCCAGTCCGCACCAACCGATACTCGGTCCCCATCCGGCTGATCGGCAAACGCGTGCGGGTCGTGCTGCACGCCTCTCATCTGGTGGTTTACGACCAGAACGTGGAAGTGGCCCGGCACGAGAGGCTGATCGCGAAGGGCGCCGTCCGTCTGGACCTGGACCACTACCTGGAAGTCCTGGTCCGTAAGCCCGGTGCCTTCCCGGGCTCGACTGCCCTCGAACAGGCCCGCTCGGCAGGCAGGTTCACCCCGGTCCACGACGCCTGGTGGGACCAGGCCCGCAAGATCCATGGCGAGCGGGACGGCACCCGGGCCCTGATCGAGGTTCTCCTGCTGGGGCGTCACCTGCCTCACGAGCATGTCGTCGCCGGCCTGGCCGCCGCGCTGCGGGCTGGCGCCATGACTGCGGACGCGGTCGCTCTGGAGGCCCGCAAGGCCGCCCAGGCCGAGACCGAACCCACCCCTGCGGCGGACCGGCTGGTTCCCGGCAAGCCGTCGGCGACGGTGACATCCCTGCACGAATGGCGGCTCGCGCATCTTCCGCCGGACACCAGGCCGCTGCCCTCGGTGACCCCCTATGACCAATTGCTCCGACGCCGCCGCACCAGCGACGGTGACCACCGTGAGGGAGAAGCACAGTGACCCTCCCCCGCCAGCGAGGCTTGACCGAACAGGCCGCCGACGCCGCCATCGACAGCGCCTGCCGTCTGCTGCGACTGCCCTCGATCCGCAACGAGTTTCCCGACATCGCCGAGCGGGCGCTGAAGGATCAGATGACCTACCGGGGCTTTCTCGCAGAGCTGCTGATGGCCGAGTGCGACGACCGGGCCCGCCGTCGCTCGGAGCGGCGGATCAAGGCGGCCGGCTTCCCGCGGGAGAAGTCGCTGCGGGCCTTCGACTTCGACGCCAACCCGAACATCGACGCGGCCACCATCCACACCCTCGCCAGCTGCGAGTGGATCAAGAAGAGCCAGCCGCTCTGCCTGATCGGCGACTCCGGCACCGGCAAGTCCCACATGCTGATCGCCCTGGGTACCGAGGCCGCCATGAAGGGCTACCGCGTCCGCTACACGCTCGCCACGAAGCTGGTGAACGAGCTGGTCGAGGCCGCCGATGAGAAACAGCTGAACAAGACCATCGCCCGCTACGGACGCGTCGATCTCCTCTGCATCGATGAACTGGGATACATGGAACTGGACCGCCACGGCGCCGAACTCCTCTTCCAGGTTTTGACCGAACGCGAGGAGAAGAACAGCGTCGCCATCGCCTCCAACGAGTCCTTCGGCGGCTGGACCAAGACGTTCACCGACCCTCGCCTCTGCGCGGCGATCGTCGACCGCCTCACCTTCAACGGCACGATCATCGAAACCGGCACCGACTCCTACCGCCTCGCCAGCACCCGCGCACGGGCAGCAGAACCAGCCCATGCCAGCTGGTGGTGGAGCGGGCCCAGGGTTCCCACCTGTTCACCGCCGACGGCCGAAAGCTCTTCGACGGCACCGCCGGCCTGTGGCACGCAAACGTCGGCCACGCCCGGCCGGAACTCGCCGAGGCCGCCTACGAACAGATGCGGAAGCTGGAGACGTACCACATCTTCGGCCGCTACCTGAACGACCGAGCCGTCGAGCTGGCCGAACGGCTGGCCGCGCTCTCCCCCATCGCCGACCCCAAGATCATCCTCAACAGCGGCGGCTCGGACGCCATCGATGTCGCCTGCAAGCTCGCCCGCCGCCACTGGCAGCGCGAGGGCCGCGCCGGCAAGACCGTCATCCTCAGCCGCGAGTTCGCCTATCACGGCCTGCACGCCTACGGCACCAGCATCGCCGGCCTGGACTTCAACCGCGCCGGATACGGCACCGAGTCCCTCGTCCCCGAGACGGCACGTGTCTCGACGTACGACATCGCGGCCGTCGAACGCACCGTGCACAAGATCGGCGCCGAACGGATCGCCGCCCTGGTCGCCGAGCCCATCCAGGGCACCGGTGGTGTCATCCCGCCCGCGCCCGGCTATCTGGAGGGGCTGCAGCGCATCTGCCGCGAAAACGACATCCTCCTCGTGGTCGATGAGGTCATCACGGGCTTCGGCCGCACCGGTCGCATGTTCGCAACTGAGCGCTTCCGGCTCGAACCGGACCTGATCACCTTCGCCAAGGGGGTCACGAGCGGCTACGCACCGCTGGGCGGCGTCATGGTCTCCCCGCGCATCTGGCAGCCTTTCTACCTGGACAGCCCCGACACTCCGATCTTCCGCCACGGGGCCACCTACGCCGGCCACGCCACCGCCTGCGCCGTGGCGCTGCGCCACCTCGACCTGCTGGAACAGGACAAGCTGCTGCCCCGCGTCACAGAGCTCGAGGTGCTTTTGACCGAGGAGCTGACGCGGCTGGGCGGCCGCCCCGCAGTGATCGAGACACGCGTCGCGGGACTGCTCGGCGGCATCACTCTCGCCGACCACCTCAGCGCCGAAACCGTCACCGACGACCTCGTCGAACGCGGCTTCGTCACCCGCCCGCTGCGCGGCAACACCGTGCAGATCAGCCCGCCGTTCATCACCACCGACGACGAGCTGCGGCAGCTTGTCGCCGCCGTCGAGGACGTGCTCATCGCCCAGAAAGGCAACTGACCGCCATGACCACCCTCCTGACGGCCGATCCGGCCGCCCTGGCCGCCTCCGACAAGGTGCTCGCCCGCCTCGCACTCGGCGACACCGGTGCGCACGGCAGCTTCAGCGTGCACGACCCCTCCGACGGCTCGGCCATCGCCGAGGTCCCCGACTTCGACGCCGCGCGGGCCCTGGAGGCGCTGCCCCGAGCCGACACCGCCGGGCGGGCGTGGGCGGCCACCACGCCCCGGCACCGGGCGGACGCGCTGCGCCGCTGGTACGACCTCCTCGTCGCCCACGGTGAGGACATCGCCCTGCTCATCACCCGGGAGATGGGCAAGCCACTGGCTGAGGCCCGTGCCGAGGTGGCCTACGGCACCGATTTCGTGCGCTGGTACGCGGAGGAGGCGGTCCGGCCGGCCGGCAACCTGCGCGAGGTACCCGCCGGGGGCGCCCGGCTGTTCACCCGGCGTGCCCCGGTCGGCCTGTCCGTGCTGATCACGCCGTGGAACTTCCCCCTCGCCATGGCCACCCGCAAGATCGCCCCGGCCCTCGCGGCGGGCTGCGCGGCGCTCGTCAAACCGGCCGCGCTCACCCCGCTGACCACGCTGTTCGCCGTCCAGCTCGCCGTCGAGGCCGGGATCCCCGCCGACCTGGTCCAAGTGGTGACCACCAGCGACGCCTCCGGGTTCAGCACCGCCGTCCTGCCCGATCCGCGCGTGCGGAAGGTGTCGTTCACCGGTTCCACCGGCGTCGGCAAGGTGCTGTTGCGGCTGGCCGCCGAGAACGTGCTCAAGAGCTCCATGGAACTGGGCGGCAACGCGCCCCTGCTCGTCTTCGACGACGCAGACCTGGAGCGAGCCGTGGACGGAGCCTTCGCCGCGAAGATGCGCAACGGCGGCCAGTCGTGCATCGCCGCCAACCGGATCTTCGTGCAGGTCGGCATCGCCGACGCCTTTGTCGAGGGCCTGACCGAGCGAATGGCCGCCGTCGGGGTCGGCAGCGGGCTGGCCGAGGGCGCCGGGCTCGGGCCGGTCATCGACGACCGCGCCGTCACCCGGCTGACCCATCTCGTCGACGACGCCGTGGCGCGGGGCGCCAGGCTCTCCACCGGCGGCAGCGCGCCGCAGGGCCCGGGATCGTTCGTCGAGCCGACCGTCCTGGACGGTGTGCCGGCCGACGCCGACGTGGTGACCACGGAGATCTTCGGACCGATCGCCGCCGTCCAGCGTTTCAGCTCGCAGGAGGAGGCCGTCGCCCGCGCTAACGACACCGAGTTCGGGTTGGCCGGCTACGTGTTCACCCAGAACCTCGACCGGGCCTTCAACGTCGCCGACCAGCTGGCGACCGGCCTGGTCGGCATCAACCAAGGCGTCCCCTCCAACGCGGCGGCCCCCTTCGGCGGCGTCAAACAGTCCGGACTCGGCCGCGAGGGCAGCGGCGAGGGACTGGAGGAGTACCAGGAAATCCGCTTCTACAACCTCGCCCTGCGCTCCACCGCCTGACCCCGTCATATCCCCAGAGGTCCGCCGATCCCCAGCGGGCCCGCCCCTCCGCAAGAAGAGAGACACCCCATGCGCGTTGGCGTCGTCAAGGAAATCAAGACCAAGGAGGCCCGCATCGGCCTCACCCCGGCAGGAACGAGCGTCCTGGTCGCCGATGGCCACGAGGTCCTCGTCGAAGCGAGCGCGGGCGCCGGTGCCGGATTCGGCGACCACCTGCACGAGCAGGCAGGAGCCAAGCTCGTCTCCCATGAGGACGTCTGGACCGGAAGCGAGCTGCTGGTGAAGGTCAAGGAGCCCATCGCGTCGGAGTACCGCTTCCTTCGCGAAGACCTGACCCTCTTCATCTACCTCCACCTGGCGGCCGACCGCCCGCTCACCGAGGCGCTGCTGTCCGCGCGCACGCTGTCGATCGCCTACGAAACCGTCCAGGACGCCACCGGGCTGCCCCTGCTGGCCCCCATGAGCGAGATCGCGGGCCGGCTCGCAGCGCACGCCGCGGCAACCTACCTCACAGCGCCCGAGGGCGGCCCCGGCCTACTGCTCGGCGGGTCGCCGGGGGTCGCACCGGCCCGTGTCCTGGTCATCGGCGGCGGTGTTGTCGGCACTCAGGCGGCCCTGCTCGCGCTCGGCATGCAGGCCGAGGTGACCATCCTGGACACCTCCGCCCGCCGCATCCGCGAACTCGACACCCTCTTCGGCGCACGCGCCCGTGTGGTCGTGTCCGACCCCGAGTCCCTGGCACTGGATTCGACGCCCTTGCGGGCGATGCGCACTCCAATCCGCTTGCCGTGCAGCCATTTTCGCAGGTCGGGCCGGTCGTACGCTTGTCGGCGTGGAGGCGCTGGGGGTTGAAGTACCGGCCACGGTGGGGGTCGTGTCTCGTTTGGTGACCCGCCACCATGGGCTTCAGCCCTTCGCTGTCGTGGGTGTTGCCGGTCGAGACGCCGACGAGGAGGGGCAGTCCGTTCGCGTCCGACAGGACGTGCATCTTGGAACCCGGCTTGCCCCGGTCCACGGGGCTCGGACCTGTGTGTTCGCCCCCGTTACTCACACCGCCATCTGCGAGTTCCAGCCTTTTCGCATGCGGTGTCGGCACTGTTGCCGCGGCCAGCCGGTGCCGCTTGTTGCCGCCCTCCGCGTCCGCCACTCTCACGGCCGCCACAAGCAACAGTGCCCGGCCCGCATGCTCCCGAGGGCCAGGCCGCAGCGGCTCCCGCCTGATCGGTGGTGCGGCAAGTGTGCAGCTCTATGGAGCTGAGGGGAAGCCCGGAGTGCTCTTGATCGTTTTCATGGTGAACTGCGAATTGGTTCGCGCCACACCGGGAAGGTCGGTGAGCTTAGCCATGTACAAGCGCTCGTAGGCGTCGAGGTCTGCCACCGCGATCCACAGCACGTAGTCGGGCTGGCCAAACATGCGTCGGCAGTGCACCACCTCGTCGAGTAGCCGAACCCCCGCCTCGAACGCTTCGATCGTGGCTTGGTCCTGAACCGCCATCTCGACATGCAGCAGCACGTGGAAGCCGCGGCCGATGGCGGCCGATGCCACAGCGGCGTGGTAGCCGGTGATCACGCCACTGCTCTCAAGCTGCCGGACGCGGCGCAGACACGGGGACGGCGACAGGCCTACGCGGTCCGCGAGCTCCGTGTTGGCCATCCGCCCGTCCGCCATGAGCTGCGCAAGTATTGCTTTGTCTGTCCTATCCATGGCACGCAATGCTAAGCGACCCCCTTCGGGTAGGCATTTTTGGCATCGCATGCGTCAGCAACATGGCTACTGTGCGCACATTCCTTGTTGACCACCGAATGTGTAGAAGGTCGCGATGCTCGACGAACCGACGCTGAGTCTGGATGAAGACGACCGTGAGATGGCCGGCCGACTGCTGACCGCGTTTTTCGACGACTACGAGCGCTCCATCCCCGAACGCCCTCTCGTCCCCGAGGTGGATCGTGAGGTTCTCGTGAGTCTGCTGCCGGTCCCGTTTCCGGACAAGGGCATCGGGGTCGAGGGGCTGTTCCGCGAGATCAACGAAAAGATCCTGCCGAACTCGACGACAGTCACCCACCCACGCTTCCTCGCGTATGTGTTCGGCCCCCCCAATGGCATCGCGCCCTACGCCGAGGCGATAGCTGCCACCATCAACCAGAACTGCAACTTCTGGCAACTCTCACCAGCCGCCAGTGTGATCGAGCGCGCCGTCACCACGTGGCTGGCCGGGCTGTTCGGCTACGGCGAACAGGCTGGCGGGATCCTGACCGGAGGCGGTTCGATCGCCACCCTCAACGCCCTGACCACGGCCCTGCACGCCCGTCGCCCTGACTTCCGCCAGCGCGGCCTGCAGACGACCGACCGCCAGCTCATGGTGTACACCTCCACCGAGGCGCATCGATGCGTGGACAAGGCCGCCGCCATTCTCGGCATCGGACTGGACAACGTCCGCCACATCCCCACCGACGACCAATACCGCATGCGCGTCGACGCCCTGGAAGACGCCATCCACGCTGACCGCAAGGCCGGACTGGAACCGTTCTGTGTCGTGGCCACCGCAGGGACCGTCACCACCGGCTCCATCGACCCAATCGCCCCGATAGCCGATGTGTGCCAACGTGAGGGCCTTTGGCTGCACGTCGACGGCGCCTACGGCGCGCTGTTCGTCCTGTCCGACCAAACACGCGAAGCCTTCGATGCCTGCGTCAGAGCGGACTCCCTCGCCCTGGACCCCCACAAGCTGCTCTTCGCCCCCCTGGAAGCGGGCTGCCTACTGGTACGCGACCGGACCAAGCTCGCGAACGCCTACGCGTTCTCCTCCTCATACCTCACAGTTGAGGAGGACCCGCTGATGGTGGACTACATGGACTACGGCCCCCAACTGTCTCGCAGCTTCAAGGCGCTCAAGGTCTGGAGCGCACTGCAGACCTTCGGCATCGAAGCCTTCCGATCCGCCATCGACCGCACCCTCGACCTCGCCCACTACATGGCCGACCGCATCCAGGCAGAGCCCGGTCTGGAACTCATGGCACCCGTGCCACTCACCGCGGTCTGCTTCCAGATCAAGGACGCCACCGAAGCCGACCACACCGCCGTACTCGCCACCCTCATAAAAGAAGGCACCGCACTCCTCGGCCCGGCGCGACTGGGCAAGCAGCAGGGCATCCGTGCCTGCGTCACCAACTACCGCACCACCCGCGCCGATATCGACCTAATCGTGGACCGCCTGGCGGAAATCGCCCGCAGTCTTCAGCTTGTACCGGCAGACTGACAGGGACTGTAAAACGTTCGGCCCTGTCTCACTTTCGGTGGTGACGGAGCGTCGTGACGCGTCGTTGTCATTCGCGTGAAGGATGTCAACGAGCTTGTCCAGATGGTGTTTTCGGGCCTGTTCCCGCTGGTCCTAGACGACGTGGTCGACGAGGGTGAGCGGATCGTGGTGCGGGCGCGAACGCGGCAGGACATGGCGCCGTGTCCGGTGTGCGGGGTGTCGTCGGGGCGGGTGCACGGCTATCACTGGCGGACTGTGGCTGACGTGCCGGTCGACAGGCGGCGGGTGGTGGTCCGTGTGCGGGTGCGGCGTCTGGTGTGCCCCACCCGCGGCTGCCGACATACCTTCCGCGAGCAGGTGCCAGGAGTCCTGGACCGATACCAGCGACGCACCACCCGCCTGACCAGGCAAGTCAAGGCGGTGGTCAAGGAGTTAGCGGGCCGGGCGGGGGCACGTTTGCTGGCGATACTCGCGGCGGGCGTCTCGCGTCACACGGCTCTGCGTACCCTGTTGCGCATCCCGCTTCCCGCAGGGCGGACGCCCCGCGTGATCGGCGTCGACGACTTCGCTCTGCGCCGGCGGCACCGCTACGCCACCGTGATCATCGATGCCGAGACGCATGAGCGGATCGACGTGCTGCCCGACCGCACGGCCGACACCCTGGAGGCGTGGCTACGGGAACATCCGGGCATCGAGGTCGTGTGCCGCGACGGCTCCGCGACCTACGCCGAGGCCATCCGCCGTGCCCTGCCCCGTGCGACGCAGGTCGGTGATCGGTGGCATCTGTGGCACAACCTGTGCGAAGCCGTCTTGAGCGAGGTCAAGGCGCACAGCACCTGCTGGGCCACCGTACTGGACGCACCTATCTACGACGGACCCCGCGCCCAGACCACCCTGGAGCGCTGGCACCAGGTCCACGGTCTGCTCGACCAGGGCGTGGGCCTGCTCGAATGCGCCCGCCGCCTGGAACTGGCCCTGAACACCGTCAAACGCTATGCCCGCGCCGACCGGCCCGAGCGCATGCTCCGCGTCCCTAAGTACCGCGCCAGCCTCGTCGACCCCTACCGCGAGCACCTGCGCAAACGCCGGGCCGAGGACCCTGGCGTCCCCGTCAAGCACCTCTTCGACGAGATCAAAGCCCTGGGCTTCACGGGCTGCCAGAACCTCCTGCACAAGTACATCAACCAAGGCCGTGCGGACGCCGACCGCAGCCATATGTCCCCGAGGCGGCTCGCCCGGATGCTGCTGACCATGCCCGACAACCTCAAGGCCGAGCAACATGAGCTCCTGTCCAAGCTCACCGACGCCTGCCCCGAGATGACCCAACTGGCCACAGGCATCAGCGACTTCGCCCCGCTCCTTGCGCCTCACGCCGACAATGCCGACGCACTCTCGCGCTGGATCGTCCAGGTCCGCGGCGCCGACCTGCCTCACCTGCATGCCTTCGCCCGAGGTCTGGAACGAGACCGCGACGCCGTGAACGCGGCCCTCACGCTCCCGTACAGCAACGGCCCCACCGAGGGTGTCAACACCAAGACCAAGCGGATCGCGCGCCAGATGCACGGACGAGCAGGCTTCACCCTGCTTCGCCACCGCATCCTCCTCGGATAGCAGCACTCTCCGTCACCACCGAAAGTGAGACAGGGCCAAACGTTCGGTGTAACTCCTGATCAAGGAAGATGCACCGATGACCAGCGAGAACGTGACCGAGCCCGAGACCACCGAGGCGGCTGTGCTGCAGCCGTTCGTGGACGACGACCAACTGATCGACGAGCTGGTGGGCCGGGCCCAGGCCGAGGGACTCCAGCTGACAGGCGAGGGCGGGCTGTTGCAGCAGCTGACCAAGCGGCTGCTGGAGTCCGCCCTGGAAGGTGAGATCACCGACCACCCCGGCTATGACAAGCACGACCCGCCCGGTGACGGTAGCGGCAACAGCCGCAACGGGGCCCGGTCCAAGACCGTGCTGACCGACGTGGGCCGGTGGAGATCACGGTGCCGCGTGACCGTGACGGCAGCTTCGAGCCTCAGATCGTCAAGAAGCGGCAGCGGCGGCTGACCGGTGTATGCGCCAACCAGCGCTTCGATCTGACGCCGTCGGGTGGCGGGCCGGGAGCGGTGCTACCGCTCCCGGCCCGCCGCGTCCACCGGACATGGACCGGTCCGGGCGACCTGAGCAGCGTTTACGGGCCGTCGGTACGCCGCAGGAGTGGGCGAGTGACCCGTCAGGTCAGCCCCTGCGCGAGCATCGCGTCGGCGACCCGCTCGAACCCCGCGATATTGGCCCCCGTCACATAGTCCCTGGGCGCCCCATAACGCTCCGCCGTCTCATGGCAGATGCGGTGGATGTCGCTCATGATCTCCGTCAGCTCCGCCTCGACGCGCGCGGAAGTCCAGGAGTCCCGGGCGGCGTTCTGACGCATCTCCAGAGCGCTGACTGCGACACCCCCTGCGTTGGCGGCCTTGCCCGGGCCGAAAGCCACTCCCGCGTCCTGCAGGGTGCGGATCGCTTCCGGAGTCGTCGGCATGTTCGCGCCCTCGGAGACCGCCTTGACCCCGTTGCGCACGAGGGCCACCGCGTCCCGCCCGTCGAGCTCGTTCTGCGTCGCCGACGGGAAGGCGACGTCGGCGGCCACCTCCCATACACGGCCGCCGGGTACATAGCGGGCGGAGGCGCCGCGCCGCTCCGCGTACTCGCTGATCCGTGCGCGTTCGACTTCCTTGATCTGCTTGAGCAGTTCGAGGTCGATGCCCTTCTCGTCCACGACATAACCTTCAGAGTCGGAGCAGGTGAGCGGATGTGCGCCACGCCGGCCCAGCATCTCGATGGTGTAGATGGCGACATTGCCGGAGCCGGAGACCACGGCTGCCTGGCCCTCCAGGTCCTCGCCGCGGTTGCGCAGCATCTCGGCGGCGAACAGCACGCTGCCGTAGCCGGTCGCCTGGGTGCGGATCGCCGAGCCGCCCCATGCCTGGCCCTTGCCGGTGAGGACGCCCGCTTCCCAGCGGTTGGTGATACGGCGGTACTGGCCGAAGAGATACCCGATCTCGCGGCCACCGACGCCGATGTCACCGGCCGGCACATCGGTGTGCTCACCGATGTGCCGGTGGAGCTCGGTCATGAACGACTGGCAGAAGCGCATGACTTCGGCTTCCGACCGGCCCCGGGGGTCGAAGTCGCTGCCGCCCTTGCCGCCTCCGATGCCGAGTCCGGTGAGGGCGTTCTTGAAGATTTGCTCGAAGCCGAGGAACTTAACGACGCCCAGGTTCACCGAAGGGTGGAAGCGCAGGCCGCCCTTGTACGGGCCGAGGGCGCTGTTGAACTCGACCCGGAATCCTCGGTTGACGTGCACGTCACCGCGATCGTCCTGCCACGGCACCCGGAAGATGATCTGCCGCTCCGGCTCGCAGATGCGCTCGATGAGCCCTGGCTGGGCGTACTCGGGATGCTCTGTGAACAGGGGGGCCAGGCTCTCCAGCACTTCCCGTGCTGCCTGGTGGAATTCCGGCTCCGCTGGGTTGCGTCGTTCGAGATCCGCGCGCAGCGAAGCCAGTCGGTCGGTCGAGGATGACAGTGTCACAGCTTGTCCCTTCCTTCCCTGACGGCGGATGACGGCCGGGCCGCAGACGGCGGTCCCGGTGTCGTTGCCGGCGATCAGACGGCCAGGGTCGCCCTCGCCGTTCAGTCGATGACCGTTCCGGCCGTCGTTCGATTGTCATATCGCGGTCATCGTGGCCACCGCCGTTGAAGCCGCGCTGGACCGAAGCAGTACCAGGAGCGTCGGTCCCGTGTCTGCGACCCGCTCAGGCCTGAACCTGGACGAGCAACAGGGCGGGTCCTGGGCGTCGACGCCGAGGACATGGGCACTCTCCCCGACACTCTTTTCACCGTGATCACTGGCGGCGTCGACGTGAGAACCTGACACTGCCCGCCACTGCCGGGACCAAGCCGTAGAAGGACGTCTATCTGTGTGCCACCACGCGGCCCTGCGGTCATCGGGTTGGTCGCCTACAGGTTCGAAGGAGCGGGACCACGCCGGTCGCAGCGGGCTGTGGCTCGGCGGCCGGCTCGGGCGGCTTCGGGCGTTTCGTGTCACCGGGCAGGCCGCCACATGGTGGTGACGACATGGCCGGTCGCGGTGGTGATCCGGTCGCGGGCGGCGAAGCCGACGCTTGCGTACCGCTCGAGGTTCGCCGGGTTGGACGACTCCAGGTACGCCGGAGCGCCCACGGCGTCGATGCGCGCCAGGCTGTCGGCCAGCAGGCCCATGCCCAGCCCCCGGCCCCGATGGCGGTCGTGGGTGCCCAGGAGCGTGAGGTAGAAGTGCGGCTCGTGGGGGCGGGCCGCCTCGAACTGGGCGGCCATCGCCAGGACCGTCCGGGCCACCGCCGGGTTCGCCGCCCGCTCCAGGAAATCCTTCAGACCGGCCGTCTCCTCGGGGGTCAGCTCGTCTCCGCCGGGCGGAATCCATACGGCCGCAGCCTCCACGTTCTGCGTCACCAGCAGCCACGCGTGCCGCAGTGCCGACGTCGCGTACAGGCGCCACAGGGCGGCCGCCTGCACGGTGCGGTGTTCGGCGTCGGGAAACGCGGGGCCCCAGAGCGGGTCGTGGAAGAACGCGGTGGTCAGGGTGCCGACGACAGCGTCGATGTCCGTGGACGTCGCAACCCGTGCGCGGACTGGGCGGGACGACATGGTGTACGTCAACTCCCCGCCGTCGGGCGGGCCGGGACGGTGTCCGGACGACCCGGCAACCAGGCCGACTTCACGTGCACGTCGCCGTCCCGGCCCGCCGGTGCGAACACCGCCACCGGGGAGTCACCCAGCCCGCGGCTGAAGTCGGCGAGCGCGGCCGCCACCGGTTCGATGACGTCCTCGTACCCGACGATCGCGCGGATCGTGTCCGGCCCGACGTACGCCGGTATCAACTGTGCCGGGTGGGTGGTCTCAGACGTCGCGGTGTGCATGCGCTGACGCTACGGGCCCGCCAGGCCCTAAGGAACTGGCCAATCACGAAGGACCCACATAATGTCTGGTTATGGCCTCGGATCTCGACATGGCACAGCTGCGGGTCTTCGTCACCTGCACCCGCTCCGGCAGCATCAGCCGCGCAGCCACCGCCCTGGGGAACAGCCAGCCCGCGCTGAGCCAGCAGCTGCGCAGGCTGGAGCGCGCCGTCGGACAGGACCTGCTCCACCGCGCCGCCACCGGCGTCACCCTCACCAAGGCCGGCGAGGCACTGCTGCCGTACGCCGAACGCATCCTGGCCCTGTCCGCCCAGGCGCTCACCGTCGCCGCGCCCGCCGTCCAGGGCCACTGCGGTGTGGGCCTGCTCGAGGACCTCACCGCCGCACCCCTCCCCCAGGCCCTGGCCGACTTCACCCGCATGAACCCCGAAGCGACCCTGGAGCTGATCAGCGGACCCGGTCCGATGTTGCGCGAGTCATACGAGCAAGGACGCATCCACCTTGCCCTGTGCGACCCGTCCTATCTGCCCGAACCACCGCGCTGGACCGTACACCTCCCCCTCACCTGGGCCGCCGCCCCAGGCATGGACACCAGCCTCGATCCCCTCCCCCTGGTTCTCTTCTCCCAGCCGTGCCGCTGGCGCCAGCCGCTGCTCGACGCCGTCGAAGCCGCCGGACGCACCTGGCGCACCGCCTTCGAGAGCACCAGCCTGCCCGGCGTCCGGGCAGCCGTCCGCGCCGGTCTCGGCGCCGCCGCCCTCATCCCGGCCACCGCCGAACCGGGCACCGCCGCACATGGCCGCCCCAACTCCCGGATGTCGAACTCGGATTGGTCCGACGGCCCGGAACCGAGGGTGTCCCCCTCATCGACGCCGTGGAGGATGTGCTCAGACGCCTGATCTGATCATCGAGGGGACTCTTCAACGAGCACTGGGCTTGTATTCAAAGGTTTGGCTGTGCCTTTCCCTGCGGAGCGGGTGCGCATCTGTGGTGGGGCGGGGCTGCGTGGCCCCGCCGATCCCCGCTGCCACCCTCGCCCCATGAACGAGACAAACACCCCCAAGAGCGACAGCTCGGGGTTGCGAAGGCCATAGAAGGCCCTGCGGCACCGCCATGATCGAGGGGCCTTCGAGCGCCCTCACGAACGACTGAATCGGTCCTCAGCAGCGTCAGGATCTTCAGGCCAGGGGAAGGACGGTGCGGTGCCGTCTGTCTGACGGCCGAAGTGGATGTCAGAAGCTTTTGCGAGCGCTTGCCGGCCGGCATGGATGGCGGGGTGTTGGCCGCTACCGCGGCGTACGACGGTGACCAGTGTGCGCTCGTGCTGAGTGAAGGGAACCGGCTGGAGGGCGACAGTCGGGCGACGGCCCAGCCATACGAGGTCCGGGAGCAGTGCGGCAGCATGCCCCTCTTCCACCAGCCGGAGGTGGAGAAGAAGGTCGGCCGACTCATAGCGCACGTCGGGTTCGAATCCGGCGTCACGACACACGGTCATCGCCCAGGTGCGGGCGGCCGTTCCCTCAGGCTCCATGACCCATGGGTGATCAGCCAGCATGCGCAGGACCTCCTGTGGCTCAGCCCCGTCCGTGATCCCTGGGTGGACCAGGTGCAGGGTGTCTCGGCCGAGGACGTCCTGGTCGAGTTCGGCGTGGCGAGGGCTGGGGTCACCCGGGTATTCCACATCGATGACCAGGTCGGCATCGTGGGCCAGCAGAGCCGACAGTGCGCCCTCGCGCTCCAGTTGGGTGACCTGGACGCGCAGGCGGGGGTGGGCATCACGCAGAAGTGTCAGTGCCGTGGAGACGAGAGCCAGCGCGGCGGTTTGAAAAGACGCGATGCGCAGAGTGCCGGAGAGTTCGCTCAGGGAACCGATGATGTCGGCATCGGCTTGTTCCAGCCTCTCCAGCACGGCTTCGGTATGAGCAACCAGGATCTCAGCCTGCGGGGTCAGGCGCACGCGTCTGCCCACGGGCTCAAGGAGCGGGACACCAACCTCCGACTCCAGCAGCGAAAGCTGCTGGGAGATCGAGGAAGGGCTGTATGACAACGCGGAGGCGACCGCGGCGAGTGTGCCCCGGTGCTTGAGCTCCCGCAGAAGGCGGAGCCGGTGGAGATCGAACATGGAGCCGGCCAAGGAATCGTCGCTTTCTCTAACGAGTGTCACTCGGAAACGCCCACTGGAGCAATGGCAGGAGAGTCGGCACAGTGTCCGGGGACCTGTCTGGCGGTCAGACAGGTTGCCATGCTCGCGCCTTCTGGACCACCGCGCCTGCCCGTGCGGTTCGGAAGGCGCGGGACCTTCAACAGATTGCGGAGGAGCCCATGAGTGAGCATCCATCGGACCGTGTGTCCGTTTCAGGAGGCCCGCGAACGAGGCTGCGGCGCTCAGAGCGGCCCATGAGAAGACCGGCCCAACAGAGCAGCGGAAGTCAACTGCACTCCCTCAGCCCGGCCATGCGCCACTTGCCCCACATAGTGCGTGAAGACGTCGTCGAGAGTATCCCTTACCGCTCGGTGTGTTGCCGCGCCTCCAACGCGGCGATGGCGGCCATGAGCCCACCAGGTCACCGCTGAGGGCAGGACGGATAGTCACGGCTGGTCGGTTCCGGACGTTTGCGGATCGCGGTCGCACCGAAACTGTTTCGACGAACCGTCAACCATGGTTCCCTCCAGGCGGGTCAGCGCTGTAGCCCATAGAACCGATTTGCGTGCAGCTCGGGCCGTTGGCACCGCCCCGAGTCGCATGAGCAGGTTCGGCATCCCAGCGACGCGTAAAGAGGAAAGCAAGCTGCAGGCTCACCGCGTTGAGTCTGCCTACGCCCTCACCGTTGGAGCCCAGTCCGGGTTTGAGGAAGTCGATACCGACGCCGCTTCCGTCAGTCGCCCTGCGCAGTAGTTCCGACGGGTTCCAGCCCACACGCGCCATGACAGTAAAGGCGAGAAAGAGGCCGCCGTCGATCATCAGCGTGGCTTTTGCCACCTGGACGATGGTCGTAGCAGGCATGCCGCCGATGGCAACGTAGAGGAGCATGAGGCCGCCAAGCGAGGCGACCACAACCTTCTGGGCTCCGACCCCGCTGAAACCGAAGATCGGGGCGGCCAGTGTGCCTGCACCTACGAGTTGGGCAACGAGGTAGAGCATGCAGATGATGAGGGTGGTGAGGCCTGCGGCGGCGTGTATGGGACGGGGGCTCAGTCGTCGGGCCAGGCAGTCGCCCACGGTGTACTGGACAGTGCTGTGGTACGGCTCTGCAACTACCAACAGCAGCGTCATGGCGCCTGACGCCTCCCAGCACAATTGCGGGAAGGCCGCCATAGCCAACAAGTGCTATCAGACCCGGGGTGCCCAGGAGTGTCGCCGCAGAAAGATAACCACCGAAAAGCGCGATCCCGTTGAAGCCCGGTGAAAGTTGCCCGTTGCTCACGTAAAAGTCAGCCGGCCTGTCTGCGTCCATGGGCAACAGGGCCAGAAGCAGCAAGCCGGACACGAAACCACCGAACAATGCAACGATCGGAAAGGAACTGCCGGAGAGGGCGATCTGTGCAAGGAACGTCATCTCTCCGTCTCCTTGTGGTCGCCCTCTCGAAGCTTCTGCGCGAGCGGATCGAGCCAGTTACGTGCGTAACGCGCGTACCACCCGGCGGCCGCGACGGCCATGGCGTATTGAAGGAGCAACAATGCCAGGCAGATGGTCACAGGACCGGCAACAGGTGTGCCCATGAAGTCCGGTGCTTCACTCGCCAGCACGGCGTTCAGCAGGAACAGCGCAGCGATCGCGCCGGCTACGACATGGACCGGGCGCAGTCGTTCGGCTCGCCGCTTAAGGATGTAGGCAGTATCAGGGCTGGAGGTGGGTGCAGGTTGTGAAGGCTCGTGCCAATGGGGCGGTACCTTACGGTGCGTCATGAGACCGGGTCACCGCCTCGAGTCGCGCCCAGCGAGGTTTGCCGGGGCTGGCATCGACGCGGGGGAGGCTCCTACGCATCGAGCGTCGTGGCACGCGTCACCCGCGGGCTGGCAGGGCAGCGGGCCAGGAAAGTCATGGTCGATGATCAGTGCCAGCCTGTTCCGGTGGGGGGCCGTGCGGGTGTGTCCGGCTTGACGTCCGAGTGCGCGGCGGTGACCAGCCGCCTTCATGATGGGCCTTGGGACGGGTTCCAAAGGTGGGGGACTCACGGCGTGTCCTGGGGTGCGTTGGGTGAGGAAGTGGGAGCGGAGAAACTCAGGAGGTGCTCTCGACCTCCAGCGCGCCGTCCGCATACATGGCGCGCAGCACCTTCTTGTCGTACTTGCCGACCGACGTCTTGGGGACTTCCGTGATCTGAGCCCACCGTTCCGGTAGCTGCCAGGAAGCCACGCGCCTGGCAAGGAAGGCACGCAGGTCGTGGAAGGTCACGGACTCTTTGAGGACCACGGCGGCCAGCGGGCGCTCTCCCCACTTGTCATCCGGCACCCCCACCACGCAGGCCTCGGCAACTGCCGCGTGGGCCATCAGATGGTTCTCCAGTTCGACGGAAGAGATCCATTCTCCGCCGGACTTGATGACGTCCTTAACGCGGTCGGTGAGGCAGAGGTAGCCGTCTGAGGTGATGGCTCCCACGTCCCCGGTGCGCAGCCAGCCGTCATTGAACTTGGACGGGTCGTCGGTGAGATAGTACGACCCTGTGACCCACGGGCCGCGGACCTCGAGTTC
Source organism: Streptomyces sp. NPDC040410 (assembly GCF_055595715.1). NCBI lineage: Bacteria > Bacillati > Actinomycetota > Actinomycetes > Kitasatosporales > Streptomycetaceae > Streptomyces > Streptomyces sp. NPDC040410. The sequence continues at coordinate 7,838 of NZ_JBVIVK010000040.1, read as the reverse complement.
GCCGACGCTGACCCCGTCCCACGGCAACTCCGCGCCGTGCGAGCCGATGAGGCGGGCTTCCACCGGGGCGGGGAAACGCCCCTGACTCTGCCGGTACGCCCACGCTTTGTCGCCGTGTGCGTCCGCTGGTGGCCGGCTCACAGTGCCGACCGGTGACACCTCGGTCATGCCCCAGACGTGGAGGAGCTGCACCCCGTGCTTGTCCTGGAACGTGCGCATGAGCGACGGTGGGCAGCTGGAGCCACCGACGAAGACTTCGGACAAGGACGAGACATCGGTTTCCGGGTGCCCATCGAGGTAGTTGGCCAGCCCTTGCCACACGGTGGGGACTCCAACGCCCACATCCGGCCTGACTTCCTGGATGAATCGGGCCAGTGGCTCCGGGGCGAGGAAGCGGTCCGGCATGGCGAGGGAGGCTCCGGTGAGGAACGCGGCGTACGGCAGACCCCAAGCTTGGGCGTGGAACTGCGGGACGATGGCGAGGAGCCGGTTGCGTACCGAGATGTTGAACATGTCCGGCAGACTGGCGCCGAGCGCGTGGAGATACAGCGACCGATGGCTGTAGACGACGCCCTTGGGGTCCCCGGTGGTGCCGGAGGTATAGCACATCGCTGCGGCCTGGGTCTCGGTGACGTCGGGCCAGGGATAGGTGTCTGACTGGTCCTCCAGCAGGTCCGCATAGCGATGTACTACCGGCTGGCCGCATGGGAGGACCGCGAGATCGGCATCGCCGTTGATGATGATGTGTTGCACCGTGGACAGATGCGGCACTATCGCAGCGAAGGCAGTCAGAAGGGTGGCGTCCACGATGACGACACGGTCCTCTGCATGGTTCGCGATGTAGGCGACCTGTTCGGCGAAGAGACGGATGTTCAGGGGGTGGATCACGGCGCCCAGGGAGGGGACAGCCAGGTATGCCTCGAGGTGCTCCTGATTGTTCCACATGAAGGTCGCCACTCGGTCGCCCGGCCGCACCCCGAGGTTCGCCAGCGCGTGGGCCAGCCGGGCGGCGTTGCCTCCGACGGTCGCATAGGTAGCTCGGCGTACCCCTTCATCGGTGGCGGTGACGACTTCGCTGCGGTGGTGCAGGGTCGAGCCGTACTGGAGGAGCCTGGCGATGTGCAGCGGGGTGTTCTGCATCGTGCTGTTCATCGGTGTGCGGCCGGACATTTGAGATCTTCCTGTTGGGGAGGGGTGTGGGATGGGCTGTCAGCCGGCGCTACTTCTTCGGCTCGTAGGACTTAGCGGGTTCCGAGGCGAACAGGTCCTTGACCACGGCCAGGCCGCCGGCCTGCTTGGCGTGCGGGCGCAGTATGTAGACCTGGCGGGCGGGGATTTCGCCGGGCTTGCTGTAGTCGAGCGGGGAGATCAGGCCGCCGGTGTCCACCGTGGACAGACTGTGGAGGGCGTTGAGCAAGCCCTTACGTGTGAGGTCCTTCTTGTCGCAGGCCGCCTGCAGGATCTGCGTCATGATCTCACCCTGGGCGTAGCCGAGTACGACGTAGTGGTTCGGCTGGTCGGTGAACTTCTTGGCGAACGCGTCGCGGAGTGCTGCGGCCTTGTCCGTCTTGGAGGAGTACGGTGCGGTGGAGCTGACGAGGAAGAACCGGTCTTCCAGGGCCTTCTTGGCGGGGCCGTTGAGCAGCGTCGGGCTGAAGGCCACGTTGGATCCGAGGAACGGGGCCTTGTATCCGAAGGCATCTGCGACAGACACCGCGGAGGCGGTTTGCGCGGGGGTATTGGACAGCAGGACGGCTTTGGCCTTCGCGTTGCGGGAGGCGGTGATCTGGGCGGTCAGGTCAGTGTCCGTCGCCTTGATCATCTGTTCTTTCAGCTTCAGACCGAGCTTGCTCGCCGCGGCGCGGCTGCCTTCCAGGGCGTTCTCGCCGAGCTGGCCTTCGAGGTAGATGTGGCTGATGGTGTCACCGCGCCGCAGCTTCCCTGAATCGACGAGGTACTGCAGGCCATTGATCATCTCCACGTCATAGGTCGAGCCGGGGATGACCACGTAGGGGTTCTGCAGAAGGACAGACGACCACGAGATGGCCACCGTGGGGATCTCGTCGTCCTTGATGGACGGGAGCAGCGCTGCGATCATCGGGGAGCCGAGCAGCTCCTGCAGGGCCAGGACGTCGTCCTTGACCTGGCTGTAGGCAGCAACTGCGTTCTGGGTCTGGTAGCCGTGGTCCTTCGTCACGAGCTCGACTTTTCTCCCGCACACCCCGCCCTTGCGGTTCTGCTCGGCCCAGAACAGTTCGCGCCCCTGGCTCGCGGACTTGGCGAGGCCGGCGAAGACGCCGGTCTGGTCAGTGATAACTCCCAGCTTGATCGTGGTGTCCGTGACTCCGGGCCCGGTGGCCACCCCGTCGGCGCCCTTTGCGCTGCTCTGTGAAGGAGCTGCCTTCGTGGAGCAGCCGACGGTCAAGGTCATACCGAGCGCGAGGCTGACGGCCGTGGCGGTGAGAGCTGTGCGCCGGGTACGGGTGGACTTGGGCATGGCGAACCTCTTCTTGCGGGTCGGTTTTGGTGATTGGGGTTAGGGACGAGGGTTGGGTGCGGCGGAGTCGCTGGCGCTGACTGCTTCGCTGCGGCGTCTGCGCCAACGCCGGCGCAGACGGTTGTGCAAGGCCACAACGCCGCCGGGCTCGAACAGGATGATCAGGACGATCGCTGCTCCGTAGACGAACTTGGCGATGACCGCGGCGCTGAAGGCGCCGTTGCCGGTCGCTGCCCCCTGGAGCTGGGTTACGTAGCGTTCCAGTGTTGAGGGGAGGGAGGCGATGAAGGCGGCGCCGAACACGGCTCCGCCGGCGGAGCCGAGTCCGCCGATCACGATGATCGCCAGGTATTCGATGGACATGGCGATGCCGAAGGTCTCGGGGACGATCCGCCGGTAAGCCAGCGCCAGCATGACGCCACCCAGGCCAGCGAACATTGAGGAGAAAAGGAATGCGTAGGCCTTGTAGCGGGTGACGTTTACGCCCATGGCGGCGGCGGCCACCTCGTGGTCCCGGATTCCTCGGAACGCCCGTCCAGCCCGGGAGCGCACCAGCAGGCGGTAGCAGAACAGGGCGGCCAGTAGCAGGGCGAGTGCGAGGTACCAGAGGCGTTCTTCACGTTGGAGGGGTACTCCTAGCACGAGGAGGCTCTCTCCGGGGACGTTGTCGAACGTCAGGCCCGGGATGCTGAAGGCGGGTACGTCGCGGCCGTTGATGCCGCCGCTGATCGATGAGGCATTGCTCAGGATGTGCTGGCCGACAAAGACCAGCCCCAGGGAGGCGACGCCGAGATAGATACCACGCAGCCGGGCAGCGACGGGGCTGAAGAGCAGGCCGGCCACTCCAGCGAGTGTCACGGCGAAGACGGCTGCGACCAGGGGCGGCAGGCCAAGGCCGGCATGGCCATCTGTGCCGTCCGCAGCAAAGTAGGCGTAGCCGCAGGCGCCGACTGCGATGAAGAAGGCATGGCCGAGGGAGAGCATGCCGACTTGGCCGAGCAGGAGGGTCATTCCGAGGGCTGCGATCGCTGTCGCCATGACGAAGAGGCCCAGTTGGAGCCAGAAGGCTTCGGCGTAGAGCGGGACGGCGAGGAGCAGGGCAAGGCCGAGTGCTCCGATGGTCCGTCCGGGCCGTGGGCGGCGCCAGCCGACTCGGCGTGAGAGCCGGTGCCTGAAAGCTGCTGGTGTCTGCGCGTCTTGGACTGTGTCGCGGGTCGCCGACGTGGCGAGGGTGGAGTCAGACACGGTGCAACTCCTTGGTTCCGAACAGTCCCGTGGGCCGGATGAGCAGCACGGCCACCATGACGAGGTAGGGCAGGACGGTGTGGAACCCGCCGCCGAGCGCAGAGAGGTTCTCGGCGTAGCCCTGGGCCAAGGCCTCCGTGACGCCTATGGCCAGGCCACCGACGATAGCGCCGCCGATCGAATCGAGCCCGCCGAGGATGGCGGCGGGAAAGGCCCTCAGCGCCACTGCTGCTGTTGCCGGTTCCAGGCCCGGGGAGGGAAAGACTGTGATGAAGAGTCCTGCAATTGCCGCGAGGGCTCCGGCGATCAGCCACGCCACGGCAGAGATGCGGTCCCGTCTGATTCCCATCAAAGAGGCGGTGGCCGGGTCTTCGGCTGTGGCTCGCATGGCGACACCCCAGCTCGAGTAGCGGAACCAGGCGAGGAAGCCTGCGATGAGCAGGACGCCGGTGGCGAGGGCGATCAGCCGAGTCTCCGGCACGGTGAGGCCGGCCACGGTGACCGATTCGCTGCCCCAGGGATCCCCCATGGGCAGGACGTCGACGCCGATCCGGCGGGTGATCTCGCTCTGGACGAGTACGTCCACACCGATGGTCGCGATGCTGACCGCGAGGATCGCGTGTCCCGTCACGTTCCTCACTAGGAGGCGTTCGACCAGCAGGGCGAGCGCAACGGCTATCCCTATCCCCAGCAGTACCGCGAGCGGGAAGGGGAAGTGGTAGGTGGTGCTGAAGCGGGAGATGAAGTACGTGCCGACCATGAGCAGTGCGGGGTGGGCAAAGTTGATGACACCGCTTGCTTTGAACACCACCACGAAGCCGAGTGCGAGCAGGGCGTAGACGGTTCCGAGAGACAGACCGCTGATCAGTAGCTGGAGAAAGTTCTGCATGTCAGTGTTCCTGGGGTTCGTGATCCGTGGCCGCATTGCGGTCGTCCGGCGCGGTGGGAGAGTGCGCCGGACTCTCGCTGCCGAGGTAGGCACGCAGCACTTCGGGGTCCTTTTGGACCTCGGTCGGAGTGCCGTCGGCGATACGACAGCCGAAGTCCAGGACGGTGACACGGTCGGCGATGCCCATGACCAGCCCCATGTCGTGTTCCACAAGGAGGATGGGGATGTCCAGACTGTCGCGGATATCGCGGATGAGTCCTGCCATGGCAGCCGTTTCATGAGCGTTCATGCCGGCGGCCGGCTCGTCGAGCAGCAGCAGCCTGGGCTCGACGCACAGGGCCCGGGCGATTTCCACCCGCTTCTGGTCACCGTAGGAGAGTTCTCCAGCGGGTACGTCTTTGAGTTCGCCGAGTCCGGTGAACTCTGCGATCTCGTGCACACGCTGCAAGTTCCGGCGTAGGGCTCGACGGCCGCTCGCCTGTGCCCGCTTCCTGTAACGGGGCCGCATCATGGCGTGCCTGCCCAAAAGCAGGTTCTCCGTGACCGAACTGTGCGGCAGCAGGGCAATGTTCTGGAAAGTGCGGGCGACACCCAAGTCGGCAAGCTGGTGCGGTCGCAGCCGGGTCAGATCAACGCCGCGGAAGCGCACCGACCCGCTGTCGGCCCGGTAGACGGCAGACAGCACATTGAACATCGTCGACTTTCCTGCCCCGTTGGGGCCGATGACCGCGTGGATCGCTCCGGGTGCGACCGTGAACGAGACGTTATCCAGCGCGGTGACGCCGGCGAATCGGGCGGTCACACCGGACACCGTGAGCGCCGGCTCCGGGCTCAAGGCGGTGAGTGCGGGCTTGGTCACGGCGTCCACCGCCCGAGCACAGCCCTGCGGCCGGGCGCCATGGCCAGCCCCCGAGTCGCCTCGTCGTCTTCAGGCGTTCCCAGGTACAACTGCCGTACGGATTCATCGGCGGCGAGCCCCTCAGCGGTGCCGCTGAGGGTGACAGCACCTACCGTGAGCACGATCGCGTGGGATGCAACGTCGAGGGCCATGGTGGCGTTCTGCTCGATCAGCAAAACCGTGGTCCCCTGGGAGTTGATTTCCCTGATCACTTCACCGATGCGTCCCACCATCCGCGGGGCAAGTCCCAGAGAAGGCTCGTCGATGAGGAGCATCCGTGGACCGGCCATCAGAGCCCGGCCGATAGCGAGCATCTGCTGCTGGCCGCCGGAAAGCAGGCCGGCCCGCTGCTCCCGTCGCTCGTACAGAACGGGAAACATTTCATGCACCCGGCGCAGTGCCGCCGTCCTGCGTGCCCTGTCTCGAACTGCGAAGCTGCCGGCTCGCAGATTCTCGGCGACGGTCAGGCTGGTGAAGATCCGGCGGCCCTCCGGCACCAGTACTACGCCCGTTTCGGCCATGCTCGAGGCCGACTTGCCGAGTGTGCTGACGCCGTCGAGCTCGATCGATCCTTCATCGACCGTCCCCCGGAAGTCGGGCAAGGTTCCTGCCACCGAGCGCAGCAGTGTCGTCTTCCCGGCACCGTTGCTGCCGAGCACGGCCACCACTGCGCCCTCCGGAACGTCCAGGGACACCGACTTCAGGGCCACCACGGCCCCGCCGTAGCTCACGTGCAGATTGCGTATCTGGAGCATCCGCGCCTCTCCATCGCTACCCCGCCTGCATCGGCGGATGGCGAGATCCTGTGGCCAAGGGCGGAGGCCGAATAGCTCCACCTGGAGACGTACCTCCGTCTCTCCGCCTGGGAGGGCGATATGTAAGTTCAAAGACGATTTGTCGGCACCTGAATGTGTGGCAGTGCGGTATTCTGGATGGTCGGCGGCCATGGGCATGCTGGGATGGTCGTCGTGAGCGGGCGCAGGCCCTACAAGACCGACCTGTCCGACGAGCGTGGGTGCTGGTCGAGCCGGTGATCACCGCGTGTAAGGCCGCGCACCCCTCGGTCAGCGGCCATCAGGGCCGGTACGCGACGCGTGAGAGCGTCAACGCGCTGTTCTACCAGGACCACACCGGCTGCCAGTGGGACCTGCTCCCGCACGACTTCCCGCCGCCCGTACTACTTCTACACCTGGCGCGACGACGGCACGGACCAGACCATCCACGACCTGCTTCGCCGGCAGGTGCGGGTGAAGGCGCGCCGGAAGGGTGGACCCGAGCCTGAAGGTGCTCGACACCCAGAGCGTGCAACCGGCGGCCGGGTGCACGCGCGGTCGACGGGGCGTGGTGCGGCAAAAGAAGTACCGGCCGCAAGCGCGGCCCGGCTGTTGACGTGCTGGGGCCGGTGATCGCGGTGGTCGTGGTGATGCCGTCAGCGCACGAGAACGCCGTCGGCATCGCTGCTGGACAAGGTCGTCGCCGACATCGACACCGTCGAGAAGGCCCTGGTCGATCAGGGCTTCAAGAACGCCGCCGTCGCGGCCGGGGAGAAGGTGGGCATCGAGGTGGAGATGGTCGAGCGCAACCCGGCGCAGAGCGGATTCGTTCCGATCCCCAAGTGGTGGATCGCTGGAGCGTGCCTACGGGATCTTGATGCTGCACCGCCGGCTGGTGCGCGACTACGAGCACCAGCCCGCACCTCCGAGTCGCGGGTGTACGGGGCGATGACCGCGGTGATACAGCGCCGGCTGTCCGGGGCGACCGCGCCGTCCTGGCGCACCGCATGACCGGCGGGGAACTGACGCTCGGCGCGGTGCTGGCGTGACTGGAGGAGCGGGAGCAGGAGATCACTGCGCAGGCCGAGGCGGCCAAGGAGCGGATCGCGGAGCTTTCCGCGCAGCCGGATGAGTTTCACCGCACCGTCGAGGAGATCCGCATCACCCGCAAGACGCTGCTGGAGCTGTGTCCGAGCCAGCCCCGTCCGCGCCGCCGCCCCGAAGCTACCGGACCATCCGGCCTACCAGCAGATCATGGCGGTGTTCGCCGCGGCCGAGGCCCCGCTGCGGGCGCGGCAGGTGTGCGAGGCGATGGACCTGGAAATCGCGCCCAACACCATCAACAACACCCGCCTGAAACTCAAGCGGCGCGCCGCACGCGAGATCCTGGCCGAAACCGAGCAGGGCCGCGGCCGTGAGCCACCTTGCGTCGCCGCGATCTGCCTAGGGTCTGTTGCGGAAGTGCTGGTCACAGCCACTCGTTGATGGCTGCGACCAGCACGGTCGCTTCGAAGCGGACGGCGAGCTTGTCGTAAC
>NZ_JBVIVK010000039.1:0-37084 GCF_055595715.1 Streptomyces sp. NPDC040410 | reverse complement strand
ACGCCTTCGCCCCAGCCCGTGCCGTCGGCACCGGCCGCGAACGCCTTGCACCGGCCGTCGGGCGACAGCCCGCGCTGCCTGCTGAACTCCACGAACAGGTCCGGCGTGGTCATGACGGTGACACCCCCGACGAGGGCCATCGAGCACTCGCCGCTCCGCAGCGCCTGCGCGGCGAGGTGGAGGGCCACGAGCGACGACGAGCACGCCGTGTCGACCGTGACCGCGGGGCCCTCGAGGCCGAACGTGTAGGAGACGCGTCCGGAGACGACCGAGGCCGCCTTGCCGGTGAGCGCGTACCCCTCGATCTCCTCGGGCGCGTTGCGCAGTCCGTTGGCGTAGTCCTGGCCGTTGGTGCCGATGAAGACGCCGGTGCGGCTGGCGCGGACGGACGCGGGGGCGATGCCGGCGCGCTCGAAGGCCTCCCACGCGGTCTCCAGCAGCAGCCGCTGCTGAGGGTCCATGGCCAGCGCCTCGCGCGGCGAGATCCCGAAGAGACTGGCGTCGAAGCGGTCGGCGCCCTGGATGAAGCCGCCCTCGCGCGAGTACGTCTTGCCGGGCCGGTCGGGGTCGGGGTCGTAGAGCGCGTCGATGTCCCAGCCGCGGTCGGTGGGGAAGCCGGACATGGCGTCCCGGCCGGAGCTCAGCAGCTCCCACAGGTCCGCCGGCGACTGGACGCCGCCGGGGAAGCGGCAGCTCATGCTGACGATCGCGAGTGGCTCATCGGCCGCGGCGGCGGCCGTCGCCTGCGCGGCGTCCGCCTCCAGCCCGCGCCGGCCGAGGAGTTCCTCGCCCAGGTGACGGGCGAGGGCGGTGGGGGTCGGGTGGTCGAAGACGAGGGTAGTGGGCAGTTTGAGGCCGGTGGCCGTGTTGAGCCTGTGGCGCAGTTCGACGGCGGTGAGCGAGTCGAAGCCGGTCTCGCGGAACGTTCGGTCGGCTTCGAAGGCGCCCTTGTCCATGTGGCCGAGCACCGCGGCGGCCTGCTCGCGGACCAGGTCCAGCAGGATGCGGCCCTGCTCCCCCGGCGTGGCGCCGAGGAGGCGCTGGACCAGCGCGGACGCGGGCACTTCGGCGCTCTGCGCGGCCTGGGCGCGTGCTTCGAGGGCCTTGCGGGCCTCGGGCACGCCGTGCAGCAGCGGGCAGGGGCGCGTGCCGGCGAAGGCCGGGACGAAGCGGTCCCAGTCCACGTCCGCGACGGTCACGGAGGTCTCGCCGTGGGTCAGCGCACCGTGCAGCACGGCGATCGCGGGAAGGGCCGCGATCGCCCGTACGCCGCGCCGCCGCAGGTGGTCACCGGCGGCGCCGTCGGCCATGCCTCCGTCCGCCCAGGATCCCCACGCGACGGCCAGCGCGGGCACGCCCTGCGCCCGGCGCTGCTCGGCGAGGGCGTCGAGGAAGGCGTTCGCGGCACCGTAGGCGCCTTGGCCGCCGTTGCCCCAGACACCGGTCATCGAGGAGAAGAGCACGAAGGCGTCGAGGTCCTGGCGGTCCCGGGTGAGCTCGTGCAGGTGGAGTGCTGCGTCCACCTTTGGGCGCAGCACGTGGTTGAGGCGCTCGGGAGTGAGCGATTCGACCAGGCCGTCGTCGAGTACGCCTGCGGTGTGCACCACGGCGTTCACGGTGTACCGGCCGAACAACTCGGCGAGCGCGTCGCGGTCGGCCGCATCGCACGCAGCGACGGTGACCTGAGCGCCCAGCTCCTCCAGTTCCGCCTTGAGTTCGGCGGCGCCCGGGGCGTCGGGGCCCCGGCGGCTGGTGAGCACCAGGTGCTCGGCACCAGCACCGGCGAGCCAGCGGGCCACGTGTCCGCCCAGCGCACCCGTACCACCGGTCACGAGCACGGTGCCGCGCGGCGACCAGGGTGCGTCCGCCGGTGCCGCGCTCTGCGGCGCGCGCACGAGGCGGCGGCCGGACACGCCGGAGGGGCGTACGGCGAGTTGGTCCTCGTCGGCCTGGGCCAGCAGGGCGGCCAGTCGCTCCAGCGCGCGGGAGTCCGGCTCGGCGGGCAGGTCGACGAGCCCGCCCCAGCGTTGCGGCTGTTCCAGGGCGACGATCCTGCCCAGGCCCCAGAGCTGGGCGGAGACGGGGTCGGTCAGCAGGTCCGCCGTGCCGGTCGACACCGCGCCGCTGGTCAGGCACCACAGCGGGGCCTCGATCCCCGCGTCGCCGAGGGCCTGGACGAGCAGGACGAGCCGCTGGAGGGCGTCCGTCCCCGCTTCGCCCTGTGCTGCGGCGAACAGGATGCCGTCGGCCTGCTCGTGCCCGGCGTCGGCGAAGGCCCTGGCCAGCGTGTCGCGGTCGGTGTCCTCGCCCACGGCGAACGGTACGAGCGCGACGCCGAGTTCGGTGAGCCCGGCGCGGATCGCCTCGGTCCACGCGGTCTCCTTGGAGACCACGTAGAGCCAGGTTCCCGACGGAGGGGCCCCGACGACGTCACCGAGCGGCTGCCAGGTGATCCGGTAGCGCCAGCCGTCGGCGGTGGACTGCTCGCGCCGCTGCCGGCGCCAGGCGGACAGCTTGGGTGCGACCACGTCCAGTTCGGCGGGCTCCAGTCCCAGGAGCGCACCGAGAGATGCCCGGTCCTCGCTCTCGACGGAGTCCCAGAACTCGGCGTCCATCGCCTCCGGGGCGCCGGCAGTCGCCGCCTGCGGCGCATGGAGCCAGTAGCGCTCGCGCTGGAAGGCGTACGTGGGCAGGTCGACGCGCCGGGCGCCCGGGAAGAGCGCCTGCCAGTCGGGCGAGATGCCGTGGGTGTGCAGCTGCCCGACGGCGGTGACGAGGGCGTACGCTTCGGGGCGGCCGGCGCGCAGGGCGGGAACGGCGACGATGTCTGTGCCGTCGTGGAAGCAGCCCTGGACGAGGGCACTGAGGACACCACCCGGGCCGATCTCCACAAACGTGGTCACGCCCAGCTCGTGCAGGGTCCGCACACCGTCGGCGAAGCGCACCGCCTCCCGGACGTGCCGCACCCAGTACTCGGGGGTGTACGGCTCGGCCAGGCGTCCGGTGAGGTTCGAGACCACCGGGATCCGCGGCTCACTGAACGTCAGACCGCGAACGACCTCCGCGAACTCCTCCAGCATCGGATCCATCAACGGCGAATGGAACGCTTGACTGACCTTCAGGCGGGACGTCTTACGCCCCCGAGCAGCGAACACGTCGGCAATCGCCGTAACCGCGTCCTCCGCACCGGAAATGACCACGGACCGCGGGCCGTTGATCGCCGCAATCCCGACCTCGTCGGTCAGGTAGGGCAGCACCTCGTCCTCGGCCGCCTGGACCGCCACCATCGCACCACCCGCGGGCAGCGCCTGCATCAACGCGGCACGCGCCGACACCAGCTTCGCCGCATCCTCAAGCGACAACACACCCGCCACATGCGCAGCCGCGATCTCACCCACCGAATGACCGGCCACGTAGTCCGGCCGGACACCCCACGACTCCAGCAGCCGGAACAGCGCCACCCCGACCGCGAACAACGCCGGCTGCGTCGAACCCGTCTGATGAAGCGATTCCGCATCGACGTCGACGGGCGCGTCCAGATGCGCGCACACCTCGTCATACGCCGCAGCGAACACCGGGTAAGCCGCGTACAGCTCGCGCCCCATGCCGATCCGCTGCGAACCCTGACCCGAGAACAGGAACCCGACCTTGCCCCCGACGACACCGCCCACCGGAGCAGCGCCGGAAACAATGCCCTCCAGCCCCTGGCGGAACTCCCCAAGCTCCTCCCCCACGACCGCCACACGGCGCTCCAGCACCGCACGCGACGTCGCCAGCGAGAACCCCACGTCCTCCGGCCGAACCCCGCCACCCCCGACACCCCCGCCACCCATGACGCCCTCAGCGTCCAGGAAGGACAGCAGCCGGCCCGCCTGATCCCGCAGCGCCGCATCGCTCTTCGCCGACAGCACCCACGGGACCGGTCCCGCAACGGCCGTCCCGCGGGTGGGCTCTTCGCTCGTCTCGGCCTGCTCGACGATGACATGCGCGTTGGTGCCGCTGATGCCGAAGGAGGACACGGCGGCCCGGCGCGGCCCGTCGCTCGCAGGCCACTCCACGGCCTCGGTCAGCAGCCGCACCGCGCCCGCCGACCAGTCCACGTGCGGGGTCGGCTCGTCGACATGCAGGGTCGGCGGCAGCACGCCGTGCCGCATGGCCAGCACCATCTTGATCACACCGGCCACGCCGGCCGCGGCCTGCGTGTGACCGATGTTCGACTTCAGCGAACCCAGCCACAACGGCCGGTCGCCGTCCCGTCCCTGGCCGTAGGCGGCGATGAGGGCTTCCGCCTCGATCGGGTCCCCGAGCCGCGTGCCCGTACCGTGCGCCTCCACGACGTCGACGTCCGCGGGCGCGAGTCCGGCGGCCGCCAGGGCCTGGCGGATGACGCGCTGCTGGGAGGGGCCGTTGGGCGCCGTGAGTCCGTTCGACGCGCCGTCCTGGTTGACCGCGCTGCCCCGCACGACGGCCAGCACCTGGCGGCCGTTGCGCCGGGCGTCGCTGAGCCGCTCCACCAGGAGCATGCCGACGCCTTCGGCCCAGCCCGTACCGTCCGCGCCGGCCGCGAACGCCTTGCACCGGCCGTCCGCCGACAGGCCGCGCTGGCGGCTGAACTCCACGAACATGCCGGGCGTGGACATCACGGTGACGCCGCCGGCCAGGGCCATCGTGCACTCGCCGCTCCGCAGCGCCTGGACGGCCAGGTGCAGGGCGACCAGGGACGACGAGCAAGCCGTGTCCACCGTGACCGCTGGGCCTTCGAGGCCGAACGAGTAGGCCACGCGGCCCGAGGCGACGCTGGTCGTCGTGCCGGTCAGCAGGTAGCCCTCGACGCCGTCGACCGGCTCGTGCAGCCGGGGGCCGTAGTCCTGTGCCGTCGCGCCGATGAACACGCCCGCCCGGCTCCCGCGCAGCGTGGCCGGGTCGATGCCGGCCCGCTCGAAGGCCTCCCACGCCGTCTCCAGGACCAGCCGCTGCTGCGGGTCGGTCGCGGCGGCCTCACGGGGGCTGATTCCGAAGAAGCCGGCGTCGAACTCGGCCGCCTCGTGCAGGAAGCCGCCGTGCCGGGTCGAGGACTTGCCGGGCGTGCCGGGCTCCGGGTCGTAGAGCGCTTCGACGTCCCAGCCGCGGTCCGTCGGGAATCCGGAGATCGCGTCGCCACCGGAGGCGAGCAGCCGCCACAGGTCCTCGGGGGAGCTCACGCCGCCGGGCAGGCGGCAGCTCATGGCCACGATGGCGATGGGCTCGTCGGGGTCGGCCACCGTCGCGGGCGCGGAGGCCACCGGGTCCTCGCCGCCCAGGGACTGGGCGGCGAGGTGGCGGGCGAGCGCGGCAGGGGTCGGGTGGTCGAACAGCAGCCCGCTGGGCAGGCGCAGGCCGGTGGCCTCGCTGAGCTGGTCGCGCAGTTCCACCGAGCTGAGCGAGTCGAAGCCGAGGTCTTTGAACGTCCATTCGGTCTCGACCTGGCGGGCTTCGGCGTGGCCCAGAACGGCCGCGACGTGTGCGCGGACCATGTCGAGCACGGCCTCGGCGCGCTCGGACTCGGGCAGTCCGGCCAGCCGCCGGCCCAGGGCTCCGACAGGCGCGCTGTCAGTCTCGGCGATGGCGTCCGACTGCGGAGCCGCAGGAGCCCGGCCGGTGGTGGCGGCGGGCAACGTTATGTCGCCGTCCAGCCAGTACCGCTGCCGTTCGAACGCGTAGGTGGGGAGCGCGACCTTGCGGCGTGCGCCTCGCCCGCCGCAGAACAGGGCGTCCCAGTCCGGCTCCACGCCGCGGACGTGCAGCGAGGCGACCGCCGCCAGCAGGGCCTGCGCCTCGGGGCGACGGGCGCGCAGGGCGGGGACGAACAGGGACTCGCTGTCGGCGCCGGCGCGGGCCATGGAGGTGAGCACGCCGCCGGGGCCGAGCTCCAGGTACGTGCGGACGCCCTGTTCGTCGAGGCGGGCGACGCCGTCGGCGAAGCGGACCGTCTCGCGCACATGGCGGACCCAGTACGCGGCCGTGCACCCTTCGTACCCCGAGGGCGCCTCGGACAGTCGGCCCGTCACGTTGGACACGATCGGGATGCGCGGGGCATGGAAGGTCAGGCCCTCGACCACGTCGCGGAACTCCGCCAGCATGGGTTCCATGTGCGGGGAGTGGAAGGCGTGGCTGACCCGCAGCCGGCTGGTCTTGCGGCCCAGGGCGGCGAAGGCGTCGGCGATCTCGGTGGCGGGGTCCTCGTCGCCGGAGACGACGACGGAGTCCGGGCCGTTCAGCGCGGCGATGCTCACGCGGTCCCGGCGGTCGCCGATGCGGGCGCGGACCTCGTCCTCCGCGGCCTGGACGGCGATCATGGCGCCGCCGGCGGGCAGCGCCTGCATCAGGCGACCGCGCGCGGCCACGAGGGCGCAGGCGTCGGCGAGTGAGAGGACGCCTGCCACGTGCGCGGCGGCGAGTTCACCGATGGAGTGGCCCATGAGCACGCCGGGGGTGATGCCCCAGCTCTCCAGAAGCCGGAACAGGGCGACTTCGACGGCGAACAGCGAGGTCTGCGTGTAGAGGGTCAGGTCGAGTTCGGCGGCTTCCTCGGTGCCTTCAGGGGCGAACATGACCTCGCGCAGCGGCCGCGGCAGCAAGGGGTCGAGGTGTGCGCACACCTCGTCCAGCGCGATGGCGAACGCCGGGACGGCCTCGGCCAGTTCGCGGCCCATGACGGCCCGCTGGCTGCCCTGGCCCGAGAAGAGGAAGGCGAGCCCGCCGCGCGAGCCCGTGCGGCCCGTGGTCAGCGCGGCGTCGATGCCGCCGGTGGACAGCTCGCGCAGAGCGCGCAAGAAGTCGTCGCGATCGTCGCCTACGACGACGGCCCGGTGCTCGAAGGCGGTGCGGCCGGTGGCCAGCGACCAGCCGACGTCGGGCAGGGCGAGACCGGGGCGCGCCTCGGCGTGTGCGAGCAGGGCGGCGGCCTGGGCGCGCAGCCCGGATGCGGTCTTGGCGGACAACGGCCACAAGGCCGGAGCCGCGCCCGTACCCGCCGCCGCAGCCGAGCCCGCCGCCGTCACCTGGTGTTCCGCCAGCACCATGTGGCAGTTGGTTCCGCCCATGCCGAAAGAGCTGACGCCGGCGAGCAGCGGGCGGCCGTCCTCGGCGGCCCATTCGCTGTGCTCGGTCTGCACCCGCAGGTTCAGCCGGTCCAGCGGGATCGCCGGGTTCGGCGTCTCGAAGTTGAGGCTGGCAGGCAGTTCACGGTGGTTGACAGACAGGACCGCCTTCAGCAGGCCGGTGATGCCGGCGGCGCCCTCCAGGTGGCCGACGTTGGTCTTGGCCGAGCCGACCCGCAGAGGGCGGCCGGGCTCGCGTCCCGTGCCGAGCACCGCGCCGAGCGCGGCTGCCTCGATGGGGTCGCCGACCTTGGTGCCGGTGCCGTGCAACTCCACGTAGTCGACGTGGGCGGGGTCGATCCCGGCCCGTTCGTAGGCGAGCCGGAGCACCTGTTCCTGCCCGGACTGCAGGGGTACGGTCAACCCGTCGCCGCCGCCGTCGTTGTTGACCGCACTGCCGCGGATCACGCAGTAGACGGGGTCGCCGTCCGCGACGGCCCGGGCGAGAGGCTTGAGGACGACGATGCCGCCGCCCTCGCCGCGGACGTAGCCGTTCGCGCGGGCGTCGAAGGTGAAGCAGCGGCCGTCGGGGGACAGCCCGCCGAACTTGGCGGCGCCCAGGACGCTCTCGGGGACGATGTTGAGGTTCACGCCGCCCGCGAGGGCGATCGTCGATTCGCCCTTGCGGAGGCTCTCGCAGGCCAGGTGGACCGAGACCAGGGATGAGGACTGGCCGGAGTCCACGGTCAGGCTGGGGCCGTTCAGACCGAGGAAGTAGGAGACCCGGTTGGCGATGATGCTGCGGTGCAAGCCGGTGACGGTATGCGGGGAGATGGCTGTGAGTCCGGAGCGGTGGTGCAGGGTCGCGTAGTCGTCCCAGATGGCGCCGACGAACACTCCGGTGCGGGTGGAGCGCAGCGTCTCGGCGCGCACGTGCGCGTCCTCCAGCGCTTCCCAGGCCAACTCCAGCACGAGCCGCTGCTGCGGGTCCATGGCGGCGGCCTCCTTGGGGGAGAGCCCGAAGAACCCGGCGTCGAAGTCGCCGATGCGGTCGAGGAATCCGCCCCAGTGGATGTCGGTCCTGCCGGGTGCGGACGGGTCGGCGTCACCCACCGCGGCCCCGTCCCACCGGTCCGGGGGGACATCGGTGATCGCGTCCGCGCCCTCGCTGAGCAGCCGCCAGAAGGCGACCGGGTCGGCGGCCCCCGGCAGTCGGCACGCCAGGCCGATGACAGCTATGCCATCGGCCGAATCCGCCGAAGCCGAACCGGCCCCATTCCCCGTTCCGTTGAGCTCGGACTCGACCATATTGCACTCCACCCACCCACACAGAGAATGAAAAGGCACCGCACCGTGACAGCCACGGCACAGGCGATCGGCACAACCGGGCGGCAACGAGTAGCGGTGTGACCCTAGTTTCGGTCCCCGCAGCCGCGCTCCGCCGCTGCAGCGGATCAGATTTAGGGGAATCCCCCGTGTCGGGAGCGGCGGTCGCGGGGTGGTTGCCCAGGCCGCCCTGGGTGCTGCTGGTCGAGACGGTCCGCAAGTCCGGCCTGGACACCGCGATATCGGCGGCACTCACGCCGTCGCGCAAGTCGCGTGCCGTGACGATCCAGGCAAGATCCTGCTGGATGTGCCCCGGGCCGTCGCATGCGGCGGGGACTGTCTGACCGATGTCGGCATGCTGCGGGCCGAGCCGGGTGTGTTCGGCCCCGTGGCCTCCGATCCGACAGCATCCCGTCTCGTCGACGCTCTCGCCACGTCCGACCCGAAGGCTCTCGCTGCGATCCGGGCCGCACGTTCCGAAGTACGGACACGGGTCTGGGAGCCGGCCGGGGCCCACGCTCCGGCTGCAGCCGGGCAGGTGATCCTGGACCTCGACGGCGTGCTCCGGCCTGCGACGCGGGCGGCGCCGAGGGGTCCGGCGCCTGGGTCGCGGAGATCACCGACATGCCTGACCCAAGCACCCGACCCACGGGGATGCAGCAGATCGTCCGCAAGGAACGCCCGCGCCCCGGCGCCCAGTTGCGCTTCACCGACATCGACAGGAACGGGCTCACCTGCTTCGCCAAAACATGAAAGGCGGCCAGCTCGCCGACCCGGAACTGCGTCACCGCAGACGGGCCCGCTACGAGGACCGCATCCGAACCGCCCGCGACACCGGCCTGCGCAACCTGCCCCTGCACGACACCGCCCGGAACCGGATCTGGCTGGAGATCGTCTCCCTCGCACTC
Organism: Streptomyces sp. NPDC040410; assembly: GCF_055595715.1. Taxonomy (NCBI): domain Bacteria; kingdom Bacillati; phylum Actinomycetota; class Actinomycetes; order Kitasatosporales; family Streptomycetaceae; genus Streptomyces; species Streptomyces sp. NPDC040410. The sequence goes on along the minus strand of NZ_JBVIVK010000039.1, from coordinate 27,771 downwards.
GGCCTCCTCGCCTGGATGCCGATGCTCGCCCTGACCGGCGAGGCCCGCCGCTGGAAGCCTTTTCTCCACGGGCTTCATGAATCCCGTGCCAGCCTGCAATGTGAGCGACGCACTGGATGCCGGGAAGAACCTTTTTCAGCAGTCCGCGATCCAGTACAAAGCCTTACGAAAGGAAGGTCATTCACAGGTCCGAGCGGATCGAGCACCACGGGCTCGTCTTTTCGCTACGCAAAGCCTCCGGCAACTATGGAACCAAGGTCTCCGGATCCCCCAGTCAGGAGTACGTTCATCCACCTCACCTCGGATAGCGGCATTGTGCCCGAAACCTTAATAGCGCTCCTCGTGCGCCTTCCCGTGGTGCCTCATGCGCCACATACTCAGCGAGACCATCCTGGAGTGGCGAGAGTGGTCCTGGTCAGACCGTCTCGTCGGGGTGCAGGCGCCCCAGCAGCTCATAGAGGCTGCGGCGGCCCTCGTCGTCGAGACGGTTGAAGGCCGCCGAGGTGGCCCGCATATCGGAGCGGATCAGACGGACGGCCTCCAGGCCCTTTTCCGTCGCGACCACATTCTTGATCCGCCGGTCGGCCGGGTTGAGGTGCCTGGAGACCAATTGCTGGGCCTCCAGCCGGTCGACAAGCCCGGTGATGTTGGACGCGTCGCAGGCGAGCAGTCCCGCGAGAGCACGCATGGGCAGGGGCTGCCGCAGCAGGATGAGCATCTTGGCCTGCGTCATGGTGAGCCCCTGCACCGCGGCCGCCGCGGTGAGGTCCCGGTAGTAGCCGGCGGCGGCGCGTGCCAGGCGCTCCAGGAGCTCGACGTAGGTGGGGTCGCTGCCCTGCGGGGCTGGGGTCGCGGAGGCCGACTGCGCGGCGGTGGTGCGGGACATGGCTTCGATTCTAGGTGAGATTCAACGTTTGACATCCTCAACCATTGACCCTACCGTCGGACCTCGACGTTTAAGTGCATCAAGCATCTTGTCTTGCCCCGCGTCCCCGCCCGGAGAGCACCCGTGTCCCAAACTCTTGCCCCGCAGCCCGGCCGACACTCCCGCGAATTCGCAGTCGTCCTCGTCCTGAGCCTCGCCGCCATGGTCGTGTCGATGATGCAGACGCTGGTGGTACCGATCCTCGGCCTGATCGGGAGCAGCCTCGACGCCGATGCGGCCGAGGTCAGCTGGGTCACCACCGCGACCCTGCTCTCCGCGGCCGTCTTCACCCCGTTGCTCGGCCGCCTGGGCGACCAGCGCGGGAAGAAGCCGACCTTGATCGGCGTGCTCGCGGTGATGATCGCAGGCTCGGTCCTGGCAGCCACCACCGACTCGCTCCTCTGGCTGATCGTCGGCCGAGTACTCCAAGGCGCCGCCACAGCGATCTTCCCGCTCGCGCTGTCGGTACTCCGCGAGGAGGTCCCCGCCCACCGTCTGCCCGGAGCGATGTCACTGGTCAGCGGCACCCTGGCCTTCGGCAGCGGCTTCGCGCTGGTCAGCACCGGCCTGCTGACCCGCGGAGACCATGCCGACTACCACCGTGTCTTCTGGCTGGCCGCCGGGCTGGCTCTGGTCACACTCCTCGCCGTCGTCCTGCTCGTACCGGCAAGCCGCGCCAGGACCGGCGGGCGCACCGACCTCGTCGGCGCGCTCACCCTCGGGCTCTTCCTGGTCCTGCTGCTGCTGCCGATCTCCCAGGGGCACGAGTGGGGCTGGACGTCCGCCCGCACGCTGGGCAGCTTTGCCGGAGCGGTCGTCATGGCCGGTGTCTGGGCCTTCACCGAGAGCCGCGTGCGCGAACCGATGGTCGACATGAAGATGTTCCTCCACCGCCCGGTGCTCTTCAGCAACCTCGCGGGCCTGTTCGTGGGATTCGGGATGTTCGCCCAGTTCCTCGGCGTCTCCTACCTGGCGCAGGTCCCGCAGGACATCGCGGGCTACGGCTTCGGCGCCTCCGTTCTCCGCGCCTCCGTCGAGTACCTGCTGCCCGGTACGATCGCCTCGCTCGTCGCCGCCCAGTTCGGTGGCGTGCTGATCCGCAGGATCGGCCCGCGTCTCACCCTCGCGTTCAGCGCGGTGACCGGCATCGCCGGTTTCGCGTGGCTGGCCGCCGCACACTCCTCTACCCCCTCGGTGATCGGCGCCGGGATGGCTGTCGGAACGGCCATCAGCCTCGGCTACGCCGCGATGCCCGCACTGATCGTCGCGGGGGTGCCGCCCCATCAGACCGGCATAGCCAATGGCATCAACTCCATCTCCCGCTCGGTCGGAAGCTCGATCGGTAGTGCGCTGATCACGACGCTGCTCGCCTCCAGGACCATCGAGCACCTGCCGGTCGGAGGGCCCCCGCTGCCCGTCGAGAGCCAGTTCACCCTGAGCTTCACGATCGCAGGCGTCGCCTTCGTCTTCGTCCTGGCCATCGCGCTGGTCGGCCTGAAGCGGCAGCGGCAGGCGCCCCGTGCGGAACACCGGCCTGCCGGCGAGACGACCCCCGAGATGGCTGCCGCCACCGCGGCTGCCTGACCCTCCGCCCGATCTGCAACACCGCACCACCGCGCCACCGCGCCCCGCGCCAGGGAGCACCACCATGAAGGCCATCACCTACCGGACCTACGGCGGCCCCGACCTCCTGGAATACGGCGCCGTCCGGAACCCGAAGCCCGGTGCGGACGCCGTACTGGTCCGTGTGAAGGCCGCCTCCGTCAACCCTTCGACGGGAAGATCCAGGCCGGATACCTGGACGGCGTCATGGACGCCGTCTTCCCCGTCATCCCCGGCGGGCCGAGAAGACTCCGCCACCACCGCGCGACCCGTGCACGCTTTGAAGGAGACAGTTGTGACCGCAGTTCTGTTCGTCGTCACCGGTTCCGACCACTGGACGCTCAACGACGGCACCCTGCACCCCACCGGCTACTGGGCTGAGGAACTCGCCATACCGCACCGGCTGTTCCGCGAGGCCGGGTTCGACGTCACCGTCGCCACACCCCGCGGCGTGGCTCCGACCGTCGACGCCGTCAGCCTCGCCGCCGAGTCCGCCGGCGGCACGGAGCGGGCCGACGCCATCGCCGCGTACCTGGCTTCCATCCGCGCCGACCTGGAGAACCCGGTCAAGCTCGAGGACGTCGACGCCGACGCGTACGCCGCCGTCCTCTACCCCGGTGGCCACGGCCCCATGGAGGACCTCTCCACCGACGCGGCCTCCGGCCACCTCCTCACCGCGGCGCTGGACTCCGGCAAGCCGCTCGCGGTGTTGTGCCACGCCCCCGCCGCCCTGCTCGCCGCCCGGCGCGAGGACGGCAGCTGGCCGTTCGCCGGTTACCGCATGACCGGCTTCACCAACGCCGAGGAGACCGCGGCCGGCTTCGCCCACAAGGCCAAGTGGCTGCTTCAGGACCGCCTGGTGGAACTCGGTGCCGACTTCGACGCCGCCTCCCCGTTCACCGCGCACGTCGTGGCGGACCGCAATCTGCACACCGGCCAGAACCCCGCCTCCTCCGAGCAGCTCGCCCGGAGCATCATCGAGATCCTCAGCCGCGGCTGATCTTTTGCCCGACGTCGGCGCCCGGGCCTGCCCCATGGTGCCGGCGCCAGCGCCCCCCGTCCACGTATCGACCCGTGAGGGAACCATGAACAAGCGTGCGTCCGAGCAGCCCGCCGAGCTCGTCGCCCGGCTGCGTGCCACCTTCCGTACCGGCACCACCAAACCCGTGGCCTGGCGTACCGGGCAACTCCACCGGATGCGTACCCTGCTCACCGAACAGGGGGAGACATTCGCCGCGGCGCTCCACGCCGACTTGGGAAAGAGCTCCACCGAGGCTTACCGCACCGAGATCGACTTCGTCATACGCGAGATCGACCACACCCTGGAGCACCTGGACGGCTGGCTGCGCCCCGAACGGGCCCCGGTGCCCGCGTTTCTGGGGGAGGCGAGTGCATGGACGCAGTACGACCCCCTGGGCGTCGTACTGGTCATCGCCCCCTGGAACTACCCCGCGCAGCTGCTGCTGGCCCCGGTGGCCGGTGCCCTGGCCGCGGGCAACGCGGTGGTCGCCAAACCCAGCGAACTGGCCCCGGCCACTTCCGCCGCCCTCGCCCGCCTCCTGCCGCAGTACCTCGACCCCGACGCGGTCGCCGTCGTCGAAGGCGGGGTCCCGGAGACCACCGCCCTGCTCGAGCAGCGCTTCGACCACATCCTCTACACCGGTAACGGCGCGGTTGGCCGCATCGTGATGGCCGCGGCCGCCCGGCACCTCACTCCCGTCACCCTCGAACTGGGTGGCAAGTCCCCGGCGTTCGTGGACCGCGGCACCGACCTCGACACCGTCGCCGCCCGCCTCGCGGCCGGGAAGTTCCTCAACGCCGGACAGACCTGCGTCGCCCCCGACTACGTTCTCACCGACCCCGAGACCGCACGCGCCCTGGAGGGCGCACTGGCCAAGGCCGTGGAGGGCATGTACGGACCGGAGGCCTCCGCCTGCCCGGAGTACGGCCGTATCGTCAACGAACGCCACTTCGACCGGCTGACCGCCCTCCTCGCGTCCGGCCGCCAGGTCACCGGCGGTGCGCACGACCGCGAGACTAAGTACATCGCGCCGACCGTCCTGGCCGAGGTGTCGCCGGAGGCTCCTGTCATGCAGGAAGAGATCTTCGGCCCGATCCTCCCGATCGTCGAGGTGGCCGGGATCGACGAGGCCATCGACTTCATCAATGACCGTGACAAGCCGTTGGCTCTGTACGCGTTCACCGAATCGGACACCACCCGGGAGCGGCTTGCCGCCGAAACCTCCTCGGGAGGCATCGGGTTCGGCCTGCCGCTGGCCCATCTCACCGTCTCCGACCTGCCGTTCGGGGGCGTCGGCGAGAGCGGCATGGGCAGTTACCACGGCCGCTACTCCATCGAGACCTTCAGCCACCGCAAAGCGGTCCTGGCCAAGCCGCTCAGCTGATCACCCTTCAGCCGTGTGTGAGCACGGAGGAACGAGACATCCCCATCATGAGCACCCTTCCCGCCGCCAGCCGTGAATGGCACCTGGCCGCCCGCCCGAACGGTGTGCCCCGGCCGCAGGACTTCGCCCTGCGCGAGGCGCCTCTCGCAGCGCCCGGATCCGGTCAGATCCTCGTGCGTAACCTGCACCTGTCGGTCGACCCGTACATGCGCGGCCGGATGAACGACGTGAAGTCCTACGTCCCTCCCTTCCAGCTCGACCGGCCGATGGACGGGGGTGCGGTCGGTGTCGTCGTCGCCGTGGGCGATGACGGCACTGCCGGAACCGTCGCAGTGGGTGATCACGTCCTGCACGGGCTCGGCTGGCGGGAGTACGCACTCCTCGACGCGGCGGACGCCGTGCAGGTCGACGCCGGGAGCGCTCCGCTGAGCACGTACCTCGGTGTCCTCGGCATGCCCGGAGTGACTGCGTATGCGGGCCTGTTGCGCGTGGCGGAGTTCCACGAGGGCGACACCGTCTTCGTCTCCGGCGCGGCCGGCGCGGTCGGCAGCCAGGTCGGGCAGATCGCCCGGCTCAAGGGCGCCAAGCGGGTCATCGGCAGCGCGGGCTCGGACGAGAAGGTCCAACTGCTCCTCGACGAGTACGGTTTCGACGCCGCCTTCAACTACAAGCAAGCGCCGGTGGCCGAGCAACTCGGGGCCGCGGCCCCGGACGGCATCGACGTCTACTTCGACAACGTCGGCGGCGACCACCTCGAAGCGGCGATCGGCGCCCTCACTGTGCACGGCCGTGCGGCGCTGTGCGGGGCCATCGCCCAGTACAACGCGACGGCGCCGGCCCGCGGCCCGCGCAACCTCGCGCTCGCCATAGGCAAACGCCTCACCCTGCGCGGCCTGCTGGTCTCCGACCACAACGACCTGCAGCAGCAGTTCGTGCAGGAAGTCGGCGGCTGGATCCGCGACGGGAAGCTGCGCTACGAGGAGACCGTCGTGGAAGGAATCGAGAACAACGTCGAGGCTTTCCTCGGCATGCTCCGCGGCGACAATACGGGCAAGATGATCGTCACCCTCCCGGCACAGGCCGCAGTCGGCAACTGACGATCGTGGACTGACCACGCGCTGCAGTCCGCACGCTGCAGTCCGCACTCCTCTCGGCCCGGTGGGCCCGGCATCCTGCTGCGGGGCCCCCGTCGACCCGATACGGCCAGGCGACGAAATCAGCACCGAGCTGAATTGCCGGCGCCCGCTCCCCGCGGTGCGGCCGCGTCAGCGGCAACGCGAACCTCGCCATGGCAGCGTGAGGGGCGGCTCCGTCCCGCGCAGCGCGGGAATCGGTGACCCGGTGGCGGACTGCACGAGGCAAACACCTTCAGATTCCGGCCTCGCCGGCGATCCGGCAGGCCTTGTCCACGAGCGCATCGATACGTTCCACGGTGGGCGCGCCTGTCGCGCTCTCGTTCTTCGGTTCTTCGATCGCCCGCCTCATCACGCCCTCGGCAATCACAGCCACTTTCCACAGGCCCAGCACGTGCCAGAAGTTCAGTGCCGCCGCGTCCCGGCCGGTTTCGGTCAGATACACCTGAGCCAGCTCGGCACGGTCCGGGAAGCCTTCGAGGACAGACGCGGCGAAATCGCCTCCGGTCGCCTCCTCCCCCGGTTCCGGCCAGTAGGCCAGCAGGCTGCCCAGGTCCGCCAACGGATCGCCCAATGTCGACAACTCCCAGTCGAGCACCGCGGTCACCTCCCCGCTGTCGTAGGAGGTGATGACGTTGCGGAGATGGAAGTCGCCGTGCACGAGCGTCACTTCGTGCTGCTCCGGAACAGCTGCGGCAAGGCGTCGCGTGAGGTCCTCGAGGGCGGGCAGCTCGCGTGTCCTGGACTTCTCCCACTGGACCGACCACCGCTTGAGCTGGCGCTGCGCATACGGCTTGTGGCTGGCCAGTCCGGTCATCCCGGCCTTCGCTATATCAACTGCGTGGATCTTCGCCAGCGTCCGCGGCAAGGACATCCCGATCGCGCGGCGTCGCTCGGGCCTCAACGACTGCGCGATCGGCATCGTGTCGACGACCTGTCCGTCCACGAACTCCATGAGCACCAGCGGGACGTCCGTCACGGCGGGATCAGCCGTCAGCCCGAGCACCCGCGGGGTCGGGACGGCGGCGCCGCCCAGCGCGGCCATGATCTGCGCCTCGCGGGCCACGTCGTGCGCCGACGCCAGCAGGCGGCCCAGCGGTGGGCGCCGCAGCACCCATCTGCGGCCGTCCTGGTCGTGCACCAGGTACGTCAGATTCGACTGGCCGAGCCCGATCCGGTCGAAGGCCAACGGTCCCGCGAAGTCGACGCCGAGGGTCGCGAACCAGCGGCTCACTGCCCCGGCGTCGATTCCGGCGATGTGCGCGCTAGACACCGATGCGGGCTCCCTGCCTGAATGGGAGCGCGTCACCGAGGAGCTGCCCGCCGTCGATCACCATGGTCTCGCCGGTGATCCAACTTGCGGCGTCCGAGACGAGGAAGGCGACCGCCGAGGCGATGTCGGCAGGCTCCCCGATGCGCCCGAGCGCCATAGACGCCGACACGGCCTGCTCGTGGTCCCTCCACAGGGCCTCGGCGAGCTTCGTGCGCACCACACCCGGTGCCACCGCGTTGACGCGCACCTTCGGCGAGAGTTCCAGGGCCAGTTGCTTCGTGAGGTGGATCAGTGCGGCCTTCGACGCGTTGTACAATCCGATGTTCGCCTCGACGGCCATGCCGCCGACCGATGCGGTGTTGACGACCGCGCCGCCATGCGCGCCCATCCAGGCCCGCGTGGCCAGACCCGTCCACAGAACGGGGGCCCACAGGTTCACGTCGAAGGTCTTGGCGAACCGGCCGTGGTCCTGGTCGACGACGGGCCCGAAGGCCGGGTTGGTCCCCGCGTTGTTGACGAGGATGTCCAGGCTTCCGAAGCGCTCGAGCGTCAGATCGACACAGCGCTGGGCCGCTTGTTCGTCGACCGCGTGCGCACCGACCCCGACCGCTGTGCCCCCGACCTGGGCCGCGGCGGCGTCCGCCGCCTCCTGGGACCGGGAGGTGAGGACGACGTTTCCGCCGGCGGCGGCGATGGCCCGGGCGATCGCCAGCCCGATACCGCGCGAGGCGCCGGTGACGACGGCGGTGCGACCGGTGAGATCGAGCCCTGCCATCTCAACTCACCGCCGTGGCGGCGTCGCGGTACTGCCGCAGTTCCTGTTTGGCGATGGCCCTCTTGTGGACCTCGTCGGGACCGTCCGCCAGCCGCAACGTCCGCAGACCCGCGTACATCATCGCCAACGGGAAGTCCTCGGTCACTCCTGCTCCCCCGTGCACCTGGATCGCGCGGTCGACGATCTTCAACGCGATGTTCGGGGCGGCCACCTTGATGGCCGCGATCTCGGTGCGCGCTTCCTTGTTCCCGACCGTGTCCATCAGATACGCGGCCTTGAGGGTGAGCAGGCGGACCATCTCGATGTCGATGCGCGCTTCCGCGATCCAGTCCTGGATGTTGGAGCGTTCGGCGACCGGACTGCCGAAGGTCACCCGTGACTGCGCGCGCCGGCACATCAGCTCCAGCGCCCGCTCGGCCGCGCCGATGGCCCGCATGCAGTGGTGGATACGACCGGGGCCGAGCCGGGCCTGGCTGATCGCGAAACCCTCCCCTTCGCCCTTGAGCACGTCCTTGGCCGGCACCCGTACGTCGGTGAAATCGATTTCGGCGTGTCCCTCACGGTCCTGGTAGCCGAACACCGGCAGGCTGCGCATCACCGTGATCCCGGGAGCGTCGATCGGGACGACCATCATCGACTGCTGCCGGTGCGGAGCAGCGGTGGGATCCGTCTTCCCCATCACGATGAGCACCTTGCAATTGCGGTGCATGGCATTGGACGCGAACCACTTACGGCCGTTGAGCACGTACTCGTCGCCGTCGCGCGCCATCCGCAACTCGATGTTGGTGGCGTCGGAACTGGCGACACGCGGCTCGGTCATCGCGAAGGCCGAGGCCATCGTCCCGTCGAGCAGGGGCTTGAGGTACTTCTCCTTGTGCTCGTCGCTGCCGAACAGCGTGAGCACCTCCATGTTGCCGGTGTCGGGAGCGTTGCAGTTGCACGCTTCGGAGGCGATATGGCTGCGCCCCATGATCTCCGCCAGCGGCGCGTACTCGAGGTTCGTCAGCCCGGGGCCCCACTCCGGGTGCGGGTGGAAGAGGTTCCACAGTCCGCGCTTGCGCGCCTCCGCCTTGAGATCCTCGAGGATCGGCGGGTGGAAGTGCGGGTCACCCGACGCGGCCATCTGCTCGTGGTACACCGCCTCAGCGGGGTAGATGTGCGAATCCATGAACTCGAGCAGATCCGCCCGGTACTTCTTGGCGCGGTCCGACATCTCAAACAGGGACATCTGAGCTCCTAACGGGTAGGGAGGGAAAACTCGGCGGGCGCTTGCCGAGGTGACTGGCCACGCCTTCGACGAAATCGGCCCCGCGGAAGGCGTGAAGCATGAGGCCCTCCGCCCGGGTCACGGAATCGGCGTAGGTGCCGTCGGCGTCGTTGCGCAGTTGGCTCTTGATGGTGGCCATGGATGCCGGGGAGCAGCGCGCCGCGAGATCGGTGGCGTACGCGACAGCGGTATCAACCACATCGCCGGTGGGGACCAGGTGGTCGAGGAGTCCGATACGCAGTGCCTCCTCCGCCTCCACCATGCGACTCGACAGCAACAGGTCGGTTGCCCGGCTGTGCCCGACGAGCCGCGGCAACAGCCACGAGATCCCGTACTCGGCGATCAGCCCGCGCTGCGCGAATGCCGTGGTGAACCGGGCCGACGGCGAGCCGAAACGAACGTCGCAGTAGAGCGCCTCCACCATGCCCAGTCCCGCGGCCACCCCGTTGACCGCACCGATCAGCGGTTTGCGCAGGGCCAGCGGCACGTCGCGCGGTCGGCGCCGCGCCCTGTCCGCCCCGGAGACCTCGGCGACCGCCTGCAGCCGCTGGAGGTCGGCGCCGGCACAGAATCCGCGTCCCGCGCCGGTGACCACGACGGCACGTACGTCCGGGTCGTCTTCGGCGGCGTCGAGCAGCGTGAAGTAGTGGTTCTCGAGTTCGTCGGTCCAGGCGTTCAGCCTGGCGGGCCGGTTGAAGGTGAGCACCAGCACGGGCCCGCGGTGTTCGGCGAGGACGAGCTCGCCCGGCGCGCCGGTCATGCCTTCGCCAGCAGGGAGCTCTGGTAGCGGCGCATGCCGCGCAGCCACCGGTCGTAGTCCGAGCCCTTCTGCCGGTACATGTCCAGAACGTCCTCGTGCGGCAGGATCAGGAAACGCTCGTCCTCGATCGCGGCGACGACGGCGTCGGCGACCTCGGCCGGCTCCAGGACGTCGCCCGCGGACGTGACGGCCTGCGTGGCCGCTCTCCCCAGCGCGTCCCCGGAGTCCTTCCCCAAGGACAGCATCCTGGTGTTCACGCCCATCGGGCACAGACAGCTGACGTGGACCCCGCGATCGCCGTAGGTGACACTCAGCCATTCGGCGAAGCCGACGGCCGCGTGCTTGGTGACGGCGTACGTGGCGGAGCCGATCTGGGTGAGCAGCCCGGCCGCCGAGGCGGTGCTGACGAAGTAGCCCGCGCCACGCTCGAGCCATCGCGGCACCAGCAGCCTCGCCGCACGGATGTGGGCTCGAAGGTTCACGTCGATCGAGAGGTCCCAGTCCTGCTCTCCCGCGTCGAGGCCCGGCGCACCGGCGATGCCCGCGTTCGCGAAGTAGAGGTCGACCGGACCGAACGCGCTCTCGGCCAGGGCTATCAACTGCTGGATCTGGGCGGTGTCCGACGCGTCCGCGCCGGTGCTGACGGTGCTTCCGGGATGGTCGGCGTTGACTCTCTCCGATACCGCCCGCGCGGCGTCCCCGTTGAGGTCTGCGACGACGACCCGGGCACGCTCGCGAGCGAGCCGGGCGACCAGCGCACCACCGATGCCACCTCCGCCACCGGTCACGATGGCGACTTTCTGTTCAACGTTCACAGCTGACCCTCTCCGTGGCTGGGCGTGCGGTGCCGGGGCACAACCCCGAGGTGACGTGACGTGGCCTCCCCTACCTGTATAGTTGAATCTGAGCTCAAGTTCAACTCTGGTCGGCGTCACCGCGCGGACTAGGGCCCCGAGGCCCGGTTGCTGCGGAAACCAGAAGGGGGTCGACGCCGTCAGGCGCGAGAGACGGCTACCCGGGCCACGCGCGCCTGTGGCGCGCCATCGCGCACCGGCTCCACGCGTGTGACACGGCCCTTCCGCGCTGTCGTCGCAGCTGCTGAATTCGCCGCTTCACCGGAGCCTCGACGACGGCTACGGTCTCGTGCCGCTCCCCGCCCGCCGGCCCCACCGATCCGCCTGCGTGCGATCGCCACATCCGCCGAACCAACGCGGGTGGCGGCCCCCGGCGTGCGCTATCGCCGGATCATCGGGGGCCGGGGAACCGCACGGCGTTCACCCAGAGCCGGGGGGCCGTGACCACGAGCTCCTCAAAGTCCACCGGCGCTCCTTTTTCTTGGCTGCCGCCGAGTTTCTCGGATGCCGCCGAGCGCGAAGGCGTTGTAGGCCATGCGGCTGACCATGCCCGATTACGGATCGTCGGCACCCTGCACCTCCAGGAGAACGGCGGCCAGCAACCCTTCCCTGTTGGCGAAGCAGGTGTAGAAGGATCCCGCCGCACACCGGGCCTCCTTGGTGATGTCGGCCAGGCGGGCGTCGAGGCAGCCGTCCCGATAGCGGGTCGGGGGAATTCCGGAGCCGGTTCCCGCCCCGTCTCTGGAGCAGACAGTGGCCGGAACCCGGGCGTTGACCCATGGGGATGCGGCGCCGGGACCGTCCGCCCCGTGGACGGTCACCGACGCGTACCCTGCGGCGCGCGGCCGTTGCACTGGCGGGCGCCACGCGTTCCGCGACGCCGAGGAGGCGACGGCGGCGCCGGTTCCCGGAGCGCGGCGGCGCGGTTCGCGCCGAGTGGCCGTACCGGCCGAGTGCGGCGCTCAGTGATGGGATGTGGCAGCGGCGCACACCGTCACATGCGCTGCAGCCGATTCTTCGCCTCGGCGTACTCACCGGCGAGGCGCTGGACGACCGCTGCCGCAGGAAGTACCGCCCCGACCGCGCCGACGCCCTGACCAGCGCCCCAGATGTCCCGCCACGCCTTCGCCCCTTTGATGTCCTGGTTTCCGAAGTCCATGGCGGACGGATCCGAGCCGGGCAGTGCGGACGGATCGAGCCCCGCGGCCTCGATGCTGCCGCGGAGGTAGTTGCCGTGCACGCCGGTGAACAGGTTGGAGTACACGATGTCCGCAGCGGTGGAGTCCACGATCATCTGCTTGTACTGGTCCTCCGCCTTCGCCTCATCGGTGGCTATGAACGCCGAACCCACGTAGGCGAGGTCCGCGCCGGCGGCCTGCGCCGCGAGGATCGAGCGGCCGTGGGCGATGGAGCCCGACAGCAGAAGAGGACCGTCGAACCAGTCGCGAATCTCCTGGACGAGCGCGAAGGGTGATTGCGTGCCGGCGTGCCCACCCGCGCCCGCGGCAACGGCGATCAGGCCGTCCGCGCCCTTCTCCACCGCCTTGCGCGCGAAATGGTTGCTGATGACGTCGTGCAGCACCATGCCGCCGTAGGAGTGGACCGCATCGTTGACATCGGCCCGGGCGCCAAGAGAGGTGATGACGATCGGCACCTTGAACTCCACGACGGTCGCGAGGTCCTCCTCCAGGCGTGAGTTGGTCTTGTGCACGATGAGATTGACCGCGAACGGCGCGGACGGTGCCTCGGGACGGTCGGCGTCGTGCTTGGCCAACGCCTCCGTTATGTGCTGCAGCCATGCGCGCAGCGCCGACTGGGGCCGCGCGTTCAGCGCGGGGAAGGAACCCACGATGCCGGACGCCGACTGGGCGATGACGAGCTCCGGTGTGGACACGATGAACATCGGCGATGCGACCACGGGCAGGCGAAGCCGGTCCTGCAGGATGGGAGGCAGACTCATGGGCTACTCACCAGGCATCTTTCTACTGCGGCGGACACATCTCGTCCCGCGACGGCTGTTCAGAAGCGGCGGGCGGGTACCTCGCCGAGCGCGGGCTCGCGGGTCAGCTCCGTACGGTCGATGGAACGCTTGAGGATCTTCCCGCTCGGGCCCTTGGGCAGCGCGTCGACGAACCGGATGATGCGGGGGACCTTGTAGGCGGACAGTCGCTCTCGTGTCCAGCTCGACACCTCAGCGGCACCGAGCTCCGAACCGGGCCGGGCGACGACGAGCGCGGCGACCTCCTCGCCGTAGTGGTCGTCGGGAACCCCGATCACAGCTGCCTCGATGATGTCCGGGTGCTCGTAGAGGACTTCCTCGACCTCCCCGGGGTAGACGTTGTAGCCGCCGCGGATGATCAAGTCCTTGATCCGGTCGACGATGCGCAGGTCGCCATCCGTGTCGGTTTCACCCAGGTCGCCGGTCCGGAACCAGCCGTCGGGCGAGATTGCCGCGGCGGTGTCCGCGGGGCGGTTCCAGTAGCCGCGCATCACCGTGGGCCCCTTGATGTGGACCTCGCCGACGGTACCCGGAGGGCACTCGTTGCCGTCGATGTCACGCACCTGGACCTGCAGCCGTGGGACCGCCCGCCCGGTGTACCCGGTCTTGCCTCCGCGGTCGAGGTCGTTGAAGGTGCCGAACGCGGTGGTCTCGGTGAGCCCATACCCTTCGAGGATGGTGCAGCCGAACCGGCCCTCGAAGGCCCGGGCGATCTCCCCGGGCAGCGACGCGCCGCCGGAGACGGCGACGCGGAGTTGGGTGAAGTCCGCCCCATTGGCATCACCCGCCGCGTGCAGCATCGCGTTCCACATCGTCGGTACGCCGGCCATGATGGTCAGCCGGTCGCGGCGCAGCATCTCCAGCATCGAGGCCGGGTCGAATCGGGCCAGCAACGACATCGAGCCGCCCACGGTCAAGGTCGCCATCATGACCGACGCCTGGCCGAACACGTGGAACAGCGGGAGTCCGGTGCCGGTACGGTCGGCGCTCGATCCGCGGCTGCACTCGGCGCCGATCTCCCCGGCGGACAACAGGTTCCCGACCGTGAGCTGGGCACCCTTCGGCCGCCCTGTCGTACCCGAGGTGTACAGAATGGCCGCGGTCTCGTCGCGGTCCCTGTCGACGACGCGGGCGGGGCCGGCATCGGTGACCGCCGCGCCCGGGGACAGTGCCCAAGAGGGCACCTCGAGTGCCGAGGCCGCCTCCGCGACGGCAGGGCCCAGGTCGTGCCATGCGATCGCCAACGAGCACCCCGCGTCGGCGAGGACGTATTCAACCTCGGCCCGGGTGGACATCGTGTTGACCGGCACCACGACACAGCCCGCGGCCTGGATCCCGAGGTAGGCCACCACGAACTCGGGCACCGAAGGCGCCGCCAGGAGCACCCGGTCGCCGGGCGACAGCCCCGCGGCGGTCAAGGCACCCGCATACCGGACACTCGCGTCGCACAGCTGCCGGTAGGTCCACTGATCCGCGCCTCCACGGAGCGCGATGTTGTCAGGAGTAGCGGCCGCGTGGCGGCAGACCGGGTCGAAAACACTGGCCATGGAGGGTGCCTTCCGGGGATGCGAGCAGGTGGTGCGGTGCGGGTCTTCTCCTCGCCCGCCAGTAGAGTTGAATCCGGCTTCAAATTCAAGCCTCTCCCGGCGGAAGTGGCCGAAGGTGCGCACCGACCCCGCATCTCGCCGTGGACGACGGCGGCCACCCTTGCGAACCGCGTACGGCAGCTCATGCGGAAGGGTTCGGCCGGTGGCAGCACTTCGCTGGGATAGTGCGCCCCGCTGTGCACCCGCTCCGCAGCGACCAGGACCGCAGGTACCGCGCAAGCGGCACGGGCGGCCTGCCGCACCGGGGTAACGGCGCCGTCGGACGCGGATGCGGCCGCGGTGTGCCCGGAGGGAAAGAACGAGCTCCGGCCGGTCCTGAAGCTCCTCCTCCGGCACCCATTCCGTGGGCGGGCGCCCACGCCGTTACAGCCAGCCGCTTGGCGACCGCGTTGGACAACACCTGCGCCTCTCGCAGACCGCCCTCAGGCCCATGACCAGCCGACTCCCCGCGACAAGCCCACTCACACCGGTACCGAGATCGAGTCGCAGGGGCCCTGAGTGGGGCCCCGGCGATCGGTCCGCCCCTCAGGATTCAAGGCGGCGGCGGTCCTCCTCGTCCCACTTGCGGGTGTCGCGCGGCTGGACATACGGTTCCTCGTCGGCCGGGTGGCCGCCCGCGACGGCGCGCTGGCGCTGCATCTCCGCGTCGAATTCCAGGCCGAGCAGGATCGCCAGGTTCGTGATCCACAGCCACACCAGGAAAATGATCACACCGGCGAGAGCGCCGTAGGTCTTGTTGTACGAGCCGAAGTTCGCCACGTACAACGCGAACCCGGCCGAGGCGATCATCCAGATCACCAGCGCGAGGAAGCTGCCCGGCGTGATCCAGCGGAAACCACGGACCCTCGCATTCGGTGTCGCCCAGTACAGGATGGCGATCATGACCGTGACCAGGAGGACCAGCACCGGCCACTTCGCGATCGACCACACCGTCAGGAACGTGTCCCCGAGGCCCAGCGCCGTGCCTACCTGGCGGGCCAGGCCGCCGGTGAACACGACGATCAGCGCGCTGATCACGGCGATGACCATCAGCACCACGGTCACACCGAGCCGGACCGGCATGACCTTCCACACCGGACGGCCCTCGGGAACGTCGTAGACCGCGTTCGCGCTGCGGATGAACGCCGCGACATAGCCGGACGCCGACCACACCGCGAGCACCAGACCCACGATCGCCATGATCGAGCCGAGGCCGGCATTGCCCTGCATCTGCTTTACCGCGTTACTGAGGACGTCCTGCGCCGCGCCGGGGGCGAGCTTTTGGATGTTGTCCAGCACCTGCTGCGTCGCAGACTGGCCCACGACCCCGAGCAGCGAAACGAGTGCCAGCAGCGCCGGGAACAGCGCCAGGATCCCGTAGTAGGTCAGCGCCGCGGCCCGGTCGGTCAGCTCGTCTTTCTTGAACTCTTTGACGGTGCCCTTCAGCACCGCCCCCCAGGAGCCCTTCGGCAGGTCACTCGGTCTGTCCGGCGCCTGCTGCTCCACCTGTTCATCCGGCCCGGCACCCGTCCCCCGCCCGGCCTCTACCTCCCGGTCGGCCTCCGCGTGCCCGCCGTGCCTTCCATGCCGTTTCAAAGTCCGTACCATTCGGCGCGGGTATCCCGGGCGCACACACCCCACACTCACATTCATCACAAAATCGAAGATTCTGTGTGTTGTGCTGCATTTTGTGGTTGGCCGGACGGGAAGGCCAAGGGACACGTTCGGCGACGCGCTGGTGCCGAACAGCGGTGAGGGGCCCGCTTCCGCGCGAGGCCGCCGGGACCCCGGACCGCGGCCGTGTGCTCTGACGACGGCGGTCGGCCGGCATCGTGTCCCGGCGTCCCACAAAGTTTCCCAGGCAGGGTCGGCTGGGCCGCTGCCGACGTCCTTCGCGAGGGTGCGGGGCAAAACCACGCGCCAGCATCCGCCCGGCTGTCCGGCGCCGCCTGATGTCGCTGTCAGAACCAGGTTGCCGGTCAGGAACACGGCATCAAGCCCTGCGCGTGGCGTCCTTGAGGCGAGCCCACCAGTCACGACTCAATCCCAGGGAAGCATGACCGCGTCCACGCAGGCGCGGGTGGACCCGTGGCCGTCCCTGGAGACAGCCGTTGCGCATGGTGATGGTGGCCATGGGATAGTGATCTTGGCTTTTCCGGTTCCATTCAGCGGGGTGAGCGTGATGCAAGACCAGGTCGTTCAGGGCCTCAACACGCGGAGTTGGCCGCCGTACGTCACCGGACAACTCGGCCCGCAGGTCGGCGATGCCGTGGGACGTACGCTGCGGCCGGTGATCGGTGCGCGAATGATGGACCCGTCGCAGCCCGTCCCTCTCGGTTGCTCAAAGCTGGGTGGCCTTCCCCACGTTGACGACACGTTCGTGTGGCCGACGGAGGACGGAACCGATGAGCCGCTCGCGTTGGTCTTGCAGCTCGATCTGGCGGAGGTGCCGAGCGGACGGGGTTTGCCTGGCCAGGGAATGCTTTACCTGTTCTCCATCTACGACCCCGACCGGGCATACGGGTACGAGATCGATGCGGACACCGCAAAGATCATTCATGTTCCGGAGCCGGGGCCTTTGACGACCGTGGAACGGCCTGACGGGCTGGATGAAGACGGCGTATTCACCGAGCGTCGCCTCGTTCTCGGGCCGTCGCTGGTCTGCCAGGAGGACGGTGATGACGGCAGGCCGCACTTCGCGCGCTTCGACCACTCTGTCAGCAAAGCCATGGAGGAGATTCTCGTCGAAAGCGGCGGCTGCCCGGCTGGCCATCTGCAGATACTCGGCGACCTGTGCCTCTCGGACCGCGACCACCGCGAGATGTTCAGCCCGCTGACGCACACGCTCCTGCTGTACGTCGACGGATGGACGGCGGCGAGGGAAGCTTTCGGCGAAGGAGAGTTTCACCTCGTCATCAGCAAGGAGCACCTTGCCGAGGGGCGTCTTGACATGGCGGACGTCGTTTTTTCCGTGGGTACGTGACCGAGCGGCGATGTGAAGGCCGCGACGCGGAATCGCAAAACTTACCCTGGAGGCACAGACCCCGGTGGCAGCACGCGGTGGCGACGCTCGCTTGGTCCCGACGCCGTAGGTTGTGCCGTCCCTGACGGCCTGTAGGTGAGACGTCATCCTTAGCTTGTATTTAAAGGTGTGACTTTGCTGCACCTTGTGGAGTGGTGTCGGTTCTGTTGTGTTTTTTGCCGACGGGGTGGCGGGGTCGGGAGTTGAGGTGCGGCCTTTGGGGCGTCCGGTGCCTCGGCGGGTGGCTTTCGGTGCGCTGGCCGGGGTGCCTACGGTCCGCCGGATGCGGAGATAGCCTCGTCGGACCCGTCCGGGGGTGAGCTGATGGGGTGTCAGGGGTCGTTCCCAGGGCCTGCGCAGGTCTTCGGCGAGGGGCCGGGCGAGGTGTAACGGTGTGTAGGCGGCGAGGATGATCCAGACCCAGCGGCCGGCTTGTTCGGGGTGGCGCAGGCGGGGCCGGGTCAGTCCGAGGGTTTGCTTGAGGAACCGGAAGGTGTGTTCGAGGTCGAATCGTCGGAGGTAGGTGCGCCAGAGGCGGTCGATGTCGTGGGTGGTGGCGTCGGGGTCGCTGTGCCACAGCCACAGGGGCTTGGGGGTGCGGTTGCCCGGCAGGTGCTCGACGGCCAGGTGGATCAGGCTGCCCTTGACGGTGGGGACCTGCCCGGGGTGGCCGGCCCACGCGCCGCGGCGTTCGGGCCTTGGGCAGCCGGCTCCAACTGCGGGCAGTCACGGTGCCGTAGCGCTCGTGGACGCCGGTCGTTTCCTCTACGGGGGTGGAATGGGTGGCCGGGTCTGCCAGGCGGAAGACTTCGCCGTGCCGGGGCTGGCGTCCGGGATGGTCCCCGCGGCGCCGGCCCGGCGGGTGGTAGAAGGCACGGTCGGAGCGGACGCGACCGAGCAGCCGTACGGGTTCGTCGCGAAGGAGCCAGGTCAGACGGACGATGTCGTAGCCGGAGTCCAGGACGAACAGCACCGGCGGGTCACCCCCTTGCCACTGCCCGGCCTGTTCCAGGCGGGCCAGAAGGCCGCGGATCTGGGCGACGGTCACGGTGTTGAGATCGCCCTCGGGACCCAGGCGGACCGCGTCCAGGGGTCCGGTCCATGAGGAGCGGCCGCCGCCCAGCGCGGCGGCGACCTGGTAGGGCCAGCCGGGGATGGTCTGGCGTTTGCCGTCGCAGCGGCACGGCCGGTAACAGTGCAGCCGCCCGGGCGAGCACTCGGCGTCCGGCCGCGGCCATGGCGTGACGTCCAGCGCGATCGAGGCCGTCCTGGAGGGCATCGCCGATGGTGGCCGCCCGGTCGCCGTCACCAGCAGCCTCGACGGGACGGTGCGGGTGTGGGACCTGACCACCCGCCAACAAGTCGGCCCGCCCCTGCTACGCCGACTTGGTGCGCGCCGTGGCGACGGCGGTGGTGGGGGGCCGTCCGATCGCCGTCACCGGCAGCACCGACGGGACCTGACCACCCGCCGACAGTCAGCCAGGCCGGAGGTTAAAAGAAGAGCTTAGAACCCGCGCGGATTGGTGGGGGTGGGGGCTGTCTGAGGGGCCTGGAACGGTCTTGTCCGCTGGGACACCGAGAGGGTCGGCCGTGACGTTCTGTCATGTCGCATGCTGCGGGCGGGTGGTGTCGGTGGCGGGTGGTTGGATGCGGGATATGTCTGATGATCTGCGTGTTGATGGTGTCGGGGCTGTGTCTGCGGGTGTGGATGGGCGGTTGGCGGATCCGGGGTTTTTGGTGAACGCCGATCCTGGGGAGGTGCTGGGGTTGCTTGATGCAGCGGTGGGGCCTGCGGCGCGGTTGGCGGCGGCGGTGTACCGGTCGTCGGCGCATGTGCACCGGGATGCGGGTGCGGGGGTGCGGCGGCAACTACTGGCGCTCGACGCCGCCCGGTACGGCGACCGGGAGCTGTCGGCGCGGATCCGAGCGGTGCCGGCGGAGGGCGTGGCTGCGGCACGGTGGGGAGTGGAGTGGGCCACTGGTAGTGGGGTTGATTCTCGGTTCCGGTGTGTCATGACCGGTCACGCCGGCCCGGTGTTGGAGGTGGCGACGGTAGCGGTGGATGGCCGCCCGGTCGCTGTTATTGGCAGCGGCGAGGAGGGGGTAGTGGGGGTGTGGGATTTGGCCACCGGCCGACAGGTCGGCGATCTCCTGGGGGGTGAGGACGACCAGGTGCATGCGGTGGCGACGGCGGTGCTGGACGGCCGTCCCGTCGCCGTCACTGGTAACCATGGGGGAGGGTTGCAGGTGTGGGACCTGGACACCAGCCAGCAGATCGGCGGTTCTCTGACCGCCCACGCCGGGCCGGTGTGGGCGGTGGCGACGGCGGTGGTGGGGGGCCGCCCGGTCGCCGTCACCGGTAGTAGGGATGGGACGGTGCGGGTGTGGGACCTGGCCACCGGCCGACAGGTCGGCGAACCCCTGGAAGGCCACACCGGCTCAGTGTCGGCGGTAGCGACGGCGGTGGTGGACGGCCGTCCGGTCGCCGTCACCGGCAGCGAAGACGGGACTGCGCGGGTGTGGGATCTGGCCACCGGCCGGCCTATCGGCGAGCCATTGCAAAGAAGTCACGGCCAGGTGTATGTGGTGGCGACGGCGGTGGTGGACGGCCGTCCGGTCGCCGTCACCGGCAGCGAAGACGGGATCGCGCGGGTGTGGGATCTGGCCGCCGGTCAGCCGATAGGTGAACCCCTGGGGGGCCATACCGACTCGGTCAGGGCGGTAGCCGCGGCGGTGGCGGACGGCCGTGCCGTCGCCGTAACGGGCAGCCACGATGAGACGGTGCGGGTGTGGGACCTGGCCGCCGGTCGGCAGGTGGGCGAACTGGAAGGCATCAACCACGTGGTGGATCAAGTGGTGACAGGGGTGGTGGATGGCCGTCCCGTCACCGTCGCCAATTGCTGGGACGGGAAGCTGCGGGTATGGGACCTGGCCGCTGGTCGGCCGATCGGCAAACCGCCGGAAAAGGACACTGAGGAGCAGTGGGCGGTGGCGACGGAGACCGCGGACGGCCGCCCCGTCGCTGTCACCAGCAGACACAGGGGTGGGACGGTGCGCGTGTGGGATGCGGTCAGCGGCCGGCTGATCGGTGAACCCATGACCGGCCACACCCAGTCGGTAGATGCAGTGGCCACGACCATGGTGACCGGCCGCCTCCTTGCCGTCACTGGCGACTACAGGGTGGCGCGGGTGTGGGATGTGGCCACCGGTCGGCAGATCGGTGAACCCATGACCGGCCACACCCACTTCCTGAATGCAGTGGCTACGGCGGTGGTGGACGGCCGTCCGCTCGCCGTCACCAGCAGCTGGGACAAGACGGTACGGGTGTGGGATCTGGTCACCCGTCAGCAGATCGGCTTCCTTGAAGGCCACGCGGATTCAGTGCGGGTGATCACGACGACCGTGATGGACGGCCGTCCCGTTGCTTTGACCGGCAGCCACGACGGGACGGTGCGGGTATGGGACCTGGCCGCCTGCCAGCAGATCGGCGAGGAATTGGTCTTTCCCGAAGCGGTGATAGACGTGGCGGTGGCGCCGGATGGCCGACTGGTGGTCGGCTTCGGCTGGGAGGTCGCAGTCCTGGGCCGCTGCTGACCGAGATCTCGGGGTGCATGTTTCGGGTGTGCGCTGCCTGCATGCTGGCACTTGTGCCGGGATTGTTGGTCAGGGGCGGCGGTGGGGTCGGGTGTGCCAGCGGTGGGTGATCCATGCCCGGCGGATCAGGCTGCGGACGGTGATGATCGTGTCGGTGAGGTCGCAGAAGGCATCGATGACCGTGGCGCGGCGCTCAGGGCAGCGGGCGAGGCGGTGGAAGGCGTTCTGCCAGGCGTGGGTACGTTCGATGTGCCAGCGCTGGCCCGCCTGGATCGGTGCTTTCTCGCCCTTGCGGGCGATCTGTCCGTGCAGATGGCGCTGGCCGAGGAGGGTGCGGGTGTTGGCGTTGTCGTAGCCGGCATCGAGGTGCACGGTGATGCCTTCGGGCAGGGGCCCGAGGTCGTCCAGGCGGTCCAGGGTAGGGGCCAGGAGCGGGGAGTCGTGGCGGTTGGCCCCGGCCAGGACACGGCCGAGGGGGATGCCGTAGCCGTCCACCATGCCGGAGCGCTTCAGGCCCTGCTTGCCCCGGTCGACCGGCGACCGCCCCGCAACCTCACCACCGCCCGGCGCCTTGGTAATGCAGCCGTCAACGGCGACCTGGTCCAGGACCAGCCCCACGATCCGGTCGTACGCCTCCAGCGCGATCTGCTTCAGCCGGGCGAAGACGCCGAGGCGGATCCATTCGTCGCGACGGTTGCGGATCGTGGTGGCTGAGCAGGTTGTATCCGCTTTCGCCTGGTAGGAGCAGCCGAACCGCAGGAGCTGCAGCAGCTTGTCGAAGACGAACCGGTCGCTTATGCGCCGGCGGTGACCGGCTGGGTCTATGGGGTGGCGACGGCGGTGGTGGACGGCAGCCCGGTCGCTGTCACCGCCAGCGGGGATGGGACGCTGCGGGTATGGGATCTGACGACAAGGCAGCAGGTTGGCCAGCCCTTGATCGGCCACATTGAAGCGATAGTTGCCGTGGCAACTACGGTGATCGACGACCGCCCGCACGCGATCACCAGCAGCCGGGACCGCACAGCGAGAGTATGGGATCTGACCACCCGTGAACAGGTCGGCGAACTCCTGACCGGTGATGATGATCTCGTGTCTGTGGTGGCGACGACGTTGGTGGACTGCCGTCCGCATGCCGTCACTGGCAGTCGGCGTGGGAAAGTCCGGTTGTGGGACCTGACGACCTGTAAGCAGGTCAACCAGCTCACCGGCCACTCAAGCCCAGTGTGTACGGTGGCGACTTCGGTGATCGACGGTCGCCCGCACGCGATCACCGGCAGCCGGCGTAGGGCGGCGCGGGTATGGGAGTTGACCGCCGTGCGGCAGGTCGGCGCACCCCTGCTAGCCCACGGCGGTCCCGTGTGGGCGGTTACGACGACAGAAATGGATGGCCGGCCGCATGCTGTCACCGGCGACTACGACGGGGCGGTGCGACTTTGGGACCTGACCACCGGACGGCAGGTCGGTGAGCCTTTGATCGGCTACGAAGGCCGCGTCTGGACAGCGGCTGCCGCGGTGGTCGACGGCCGCCTACAGGTGATCACGGGAGGCCCTGATCGGACGGTGCGCGTCTGGGACCTGACCACCGACAAGCCGGTCGGCCGGCCTCTCCACGGCCACACCGGCACGGTACGGGCCATAGCCTTGACGGTAATCGACGGTCGCCCTCACGTTCTCACCTGCGGGGGTGAGGCAGTGCGGGTGTGGGACCTGACCACCGGAGAGCAGGTCGGGCGGCGTCACCCGGCAGGACGTCGCCCGCGATATCTGGAGCAGCCGCTTCCCACGCACTGAACGGCAACTGGCGGTCGACGGACACGGCTTCTTCACCTACCGGCCGGTCACCGACCGTCCTCGCGACGGACAGCGTCCGCCCGAAGACCTCGCCGGCCTCCTCGCCCATGGCTGGGCCACCGCGCACCCGATCGTCTACGAGGACTTCCTGCCCCGCTCCGCCGCCGGGATCTTCCAGTCCAACCTCACCGAACAGGGCACCAAAGACACCACACGAACCGGCACGCGCTACGACCGGCACTGGCTGTCCGAAGCCGTCGAGCGTACGGTCCACGACCCCGTCGACCTCTATACCGCGCAGCGGGACGCCTCCATGCACCGAGTCCGCCATGCCCTCGCGATGGCACCGGCCATCGGCAACTGATGGTCCACAGCGCACATCCCTACTGCTCCAGGAGCTCCGCATGACCCAGACCGGCATCCTCCACATGCCCGACACCGAGGCACTGCGCGCGCGGGCCGTCGAGAGCCTTCGCCGCTGCGGCGTCCGGACCCTCCCAGCCGGCGGTGACATCACCGCGCGCACCCCCCTGACGGGCGACGCCCTGCTGCGCCTGCCCGCCTCCACACCGCAGCAGGTCGACCACGCCGTGACCGCGGCCCACCAGGCCTTCAGGAGCGCGACGACCCACCGCCGGCCCCGCGCGTGGTACTCACAACGGAGGGGCGGGCGGCCGCGTCGGCACCGTGGACCGACGGCGACCGCACGGTACGGATCCTTGTGAAGCCTCTCCTGGCGCCCGGCCGGTACCGGATCGTCGGCTCCCACGGCGACGGCACGCTGCGCCCTGCGCGGACCCGGCAGCCTCCGAGGAACGGCCCCGGCAGCCGCCGCCCCCGGCACCATCCCACGAGGGGGCGGGGGCGCCGGGTCGGCTGCGAACAGCCCGAGGTGGCGGCCGGTCAGCCGACGGGAATGCATTACCCGCCAGGCGTCGATCGACTCCGTGAGCTTGATCGGCGGAAATCGTGAATTCGCCGCTGCGTCGCCGGGACCACGTGCAGCGCACACACAGAACCACCTCGGCGGGCCACACATATACTCCGTGATCATGCAGGAGTTCATACCGACCCGCGGGCAGCGAGTCTTCGTGGGAACGCATGGGGCGCACTGGGCGAGTGCGGTCCGTGTCGGTCGGGCGGACGGCACGTCCGTGGTGGCCACGTTGTCGTACGACGGCACGGTGCGCTTGTGGGACGAGGGGACTCATGCTCCGGTCGGACTGCCACTGCCCGTTCTGGCCAGCTGGAGAGGGGATGAGCTGGCTGTCGTGCGAGACCGCGGCGGGCGGGAGTTGTTGTCCTGCGGGACGAGTGAGGGGGAATTCGCGTGGCTGTGGGATCCCACTACGGGAGAGCAGGTGACCGTAACCCCCGTCGAGCGGGTCGGTGATGCGTCGGTCGTCGGCCTCGACGAGCCTTTGGCATCCGCGCTGAAGCGGCCGACGGGCAGTGTCACCGCGTTGGAGCGCTTGCCTGGCAGCGACACGGTGGTGGCCGCTCACAAAGGGGAATCCAGGCTGCGGCTGTGGGATTCACGGTCGGGTGAGGAGATCGGCAGAATCGACGACGCCCCGGGTGACTACTCGCTTGCTGTGACCAAGGGGCCCACCGGTGAGCCTGCCGTGGCCACCACGGCCCGCTCCGTATCCGATGGCGGCGAGGTGATCCAGCTGTACGACGCGGCCACGCACCGCCTGGTCGGTGAGCTGGCCGGCCACGCCGAGCATGTGAACGCACTGCTGGCGTTCACCGGAGCCGACGGGGGACCGCAGCTCGCCTCGGCGGGCTCCGACGGCACGGTACGCCTGTGGGACATGAGCCGCCGCGCATCAGTGGGCCGGGTGCTGTCCGGACACACTGATTGCGTGGACAGTCTGGCTATCGTGCCGGGGCTGCGGCAGCCGGTGATCGTCTCCGGCGGCATGGACAACACGGTGCGGCGCTGGGACGTGGCGACGGGAGCCCAGATCGGTGAGGCACTGTCAGCCGGCGGCCGCGTCACTGCCTTGACCGCGCTGCGTGGTCCCGGCCGACGGCCGGTGATCGCCGCCGGGAATGAGAACACCGACGTGGTGCGATTGTGGGACGCGGAGAGCGATCGGCTGGTGGGTGAACTGCCGGAGGTCCAGGGCTCCGGGACGGGCGCCCTGGCAACCCTCCCGCACCCCGGCGGGGACCTGATCGCCCAGTCCGTCTTCTGGGGCGAGATCACGGTGTGGGACCCGGCGACGCTCGCGCCGGTGGGGCCGCCGCTGCGGGGGCACACCGAGCGCGTGGACGGACATGGTGTCGCGATCACCTTGCTGCCATGGGAATCCGCGGAGGGAACCGCCCTGCTGTCGGGTGGCTGTGACGGGACCATCCGGTTCTGGCCTGCCGGTCTGACGACCGGACGGGGGCTCAGTCCGGTACCGAGTGCCGCGCGACGGGCGTGAGTGAGCGGTGACGCTTCAGTGCTGAAGCGCTGATCGTTCGAACCGCCAACAGCCCTCACCCGCGACCGTCATGCACATGCTGCGCGAGCACGACGAGACCGGCGGGACCCCTTCTCATCGTGCGGCACAACTCGCGTCCGGCGTCTTGATCAGGCTGAGGTCTTCGGCTGCGACTCGCGGCCTTGTGTGCGCAGTTGCTCGTTGATGTGCCGGGCTTCTTCGAGCTGGTCTTCGAGGATGATGATGCGGCAGGCGGCCTCGATGGGGGTTCCCTGGTCGACGAGTTCGCGGGCGCGGGCGGCGATGCGCAACTGGTAGCGGGAGTAGCGGCGGTGGCCGCCCTCGGAGCGCAGGGGGGTGATCAGGCGGTGTTCGCCGAGGGAGCGGAGGAAGGCGGGGGTGGTGCCGAGCATCTCGGCGGCCCGGCCCATGGTGTAGGCGGGGTAGTCGTCGTCGTCAAGGTTGTCGGCGGGACGTTGACTGGCAGGGGGCATAGACCTCTTCTTCCGGGGACGCGTCGGGGGGCCCGAGTGCCGTGCCGGCACCCGGGCCCCGAGCTTGCAACACCATCTACCGGCAAACTGCGCCGGCCTTCTTTGTCCGCAGATGCCGCCTGGGAGGGCGGGGCTGCGGGGATCGCGGATGCGTGACCGGGGACCACCTTCCAATCCGGGGCCTGCGGTACCCGGGCGGAATCCTTCCTCGCCCGGGCGATCCTGATGGCGCTCTGCTCCTCACCTTCGGTTACTCGGTTGTACTGCTCGGTACGCGGGTACTGCTCACGGCCCCAGTGGGCCGCGTCCTGCTTGACCTGCTTGCACGGCAGTTCTTGTCTGCCGTGCCCACTTCGACTTCCTGGGTACGACAACACAGTACCTCCGTGACGCTCCAATGTCTACTACCGTCACAACAGGTTTCTTTCATGGTTGATGGGTTGAGTTCTGCGTCAGCTACACCCGAAAGAGTGATGCCCCGGGTTGCCCCCCGGCTCGGGGGGGCACCACGACAGGGGCCCTGCGGGCCTCCGTGTCGAGCGACGACCCCGGCCCCCCGAGACGGCGGAAACCCTCGCTCTCGTGGTCTGCGAACGAAGGTGGCCCGATCCGAGCAGAACGCCGCGCCCTCCGCGTCGGCTGTGAAATATCGTGTCCGGTTGCCGGACACGCGGTGATAAAGAGTCAGTATGACAACGCCACTTGAGTTCGACGTCCTGCTGAGACTGATCGACGAACGCTCGGTCGCGTTCCGGGCCGCGGTCGCCTCCGCGCCCAGCCTCGACGTGCAGGTGCCGACCTGCCCCGAGTGGACGCTGTTCGATCTGGTGCAACATCTGGGTGACGTGCACCGCCGCTGGGCCGCCACCGTCGCCGCAGGGCCTGCCGCCGCTCCCCCGGCCGAGACCGCTTCGGAGGGCGCCCCGGCTGCGCCACGGGAGCGCGAGGCACTGTTGGCCTGGTCGGCCGAGTCGACGGTGCTGCTGCTGAGCGCGCTGCGCGAGGCCGGCCCGGATCGCGGCTGCTGGACGTGGTGGGGTGCGTCGGAGTCGCCGCAGACGTCCGGTGCCGTCGCTCGGCACCAACTCCAGGAGATCGCGGTGCACACCTACGACGCCCAGATCACCGTGGGTGCCCCGCAGCCGCTGCCGGACGAGACGGCACTCGACGGTGTCGACGAGTTCCTGTCCACCTGCTGCGCGACGACGAGTGCCTGGCCGCACGAGGCCGCTGCCGTCGACTTCCACGCCACCGAGGGCCGCTCCTGGCGCCTCTCGCTCTCCGCCGACGGCGCACGGATCGCCCGTCTCCCCACGCCCGGCACCATGCCCGCCACCGCTCCTGGCGAGGGTCCGGACGCGGCCGCTGCCTCCGCCCGGGGCACGGCCGGTGATCTGGTCCTCACCCTGTACGGCCGTATTCCGGTGGACTCCCTGAAGCTCGACGGCGACCGACGTCTCTTCGACCTGCTCCAGGCCTGGGAGCCGGAGGAGTAGGACGAGCTGCGACGAGTGCACGGCCCCGTCCGGTGGGCTGGTCGGCAAGGCACCACACGGGAAGCCGACAGCGCAGACAATGTCGGAACCACACGCAACGGCCGGGACATCACCCTGCTGCCGTCCGCCTCCGGACCGGCCGACCACTGGTTGCCACATACGCCCAGGGACCGTTCCTCGTTGACCCGGCCGTGCCTCCTGGCCCCTGCTCGACCCCGACGCCACCGACGCGCTGCTGTGCCAACGGCAGGGACGCGCAACACTGAGCGGGAGGGCCTCACCCAGGGGCACCCATCGCTC
The DNA here is from genome assembly GCF_055595715.1 of Streptomyces sp. NPDC040410. Lineage (NCBI taxonomy): Bacteria > Bacillati > Actinomycetota > Actinomycetes > Kitasatosporales > Streptomycetaceae > Streptomyces > Streptomyces sp. NPDC040410. The sequence goes on along the minus strand of NZ_JBVIVK010000039.1, from coordinate 57 downwards.
CTGGGCGCGGGAACTGACCAAGCAGGACGACACGTTCATCGACGTCTGAGGCAGGAG
>NZ_JBVIVK010000038.1:0-38650 GCF_055595715.1 Streptomyces sp. NPDC040410 | reverse complement strand
GCCGCCCCAACAGCACCGGAAACACCAGCACCACCAGCACCGGCCGCCCCAACAGCACCGGAAACACCAGCACCACCACCGGCCGCCCCAACAGCACCGGAAACACCAGCACCACCACCCCGGCCGCCCCAACAGCACCGGAAACACCAGCACCACCAGCACTGGCCGCCCCAACAGCACCGGAAACACCAGCACCACCAGCACTGGCCGCCCCAACAGCACCGGAAACACCAGCACCACCAGCACTGGCCGCCCCAACGCCACAAGCACCGGCCGCCCGACAACCACAAGCACGGGCCGCCCCACCACCGGCGACAGCAGCAGCTCCGGCACCGGCCGCCCCACCAGCACAAGCACCGGCCGCCCGACAACCACGAGCACCGGCCGCCCGACAACCACGAGCACGGGCCGCCCCACCACCGGCGACAGCAGCAGCTCCGGGACCGGCCGCCCGAACGGCTGGACCGGCGGAGACCAGGGCTCCGGCCGTCCCAGCGGCGGGGACAGCGGCGGAGACGGCGGCAACCAGCAGAGCACGACCCTCTACAAGGGGCGCGTCACCGCGAGCTCACTCGCCCTGCGCAGCGCCCCGAACCGCGGCGGGCAGATCATCAGGTACGCCGAGGAGGGCGAGGTCGTCTCCATCTACTGCAAGACCTCGGGCGAGAACATCGACGGAAACCCGCTCTGGTACCTCCTCACGGACGGCACGTGGGCCTGGGGCGCCGCCCGCTACATCGACAACATCGGCGCCGCGCCACGCTGGTGCTGATGGCAGAGGCATACAACACAGCACATTTAGGTAAGTTCCGGACATGACCAACGCCGGAACCACCGGTACCGCTGGTACCACCGCGGCACAGGCGGACCCGCCCGCTCCGGCGGTCCGCCTCCCCCGGCGCCGTGGCATCGAACTGGCCCTCATCGTCCTCGCCGTCCTCCTCTCGGTGTACGGCTACTGCGACGTCGGCCTCGCCAAGAACGGCACCGTCCCGCCCGGCGCCGCCGGTTACGGCGCCGGGCTCGGCGTGCTCGCGCTCCTCGCGCACCTCGCGGTGCGGCTGCGCGCCCCGTACGCCGACCCGCTGCTGCTGCCGATCGGCGTCCTGCTCAACGGCCTCGGCCTGGTCCTGATCTACCGCCTCGACCTGGAGACACCCGGCGACAAGGCGGCCCCCACCCAGCTGGTGTGGTCGACGCTGGGCGTGGCGCTGTTCATCGTGATCGTCGTACTGCTGCGCGACCACCGCGTTCTCCAGCGCTACGCGTACGTCTGCGTCGTCGGGGCCCTCGCCCTCCTCACTCTCCCGATCTTCTTCCCGGCCGTGAACGGCGCCCGCATCTGGATCCGGATCGCCGGATTCTCCATCCAGCCGGGCGAGTTCGCGAAGGTGCTGCTCGCGGTGTTCTTCGCCGCCTACCTGGCCGCCAACCGCAACGCGCTGGCCTACTCCGGCCGTCCGATCTGGCGGTTCAAGAAGTTCCAGCTCCCCACCGGCCGCATCCTCGGCCCGATCGTCGCCATCTGGCTGCTGAGCGTCGGCGTCCTCGTCCTGGAGCGGGACCTCGGCACGTCGCTCCTTTTCTTCGGCCTGTTCGTGATCCTGCTCTACGTCGCCACCGGCCGCACCGGCTGGATCGCCGTCGGTCTGCTGCTGGCATCGCTGGGGGCGGTCGCCGTCGGCTGGCTGGAGCCGCATGTGCACGGCAGGGTCGAGGACTGGCTGCACCCGTTCGCGACGATCGAGGCGGGCCGGGGCCCCAACCAACTGGCCCAGTCGCTGTTCGCGTTCGCCGCCGGCGGCACCCTCGGCACCGGCCTCGGCCTCGGCCACTCGATCCTCATCGGCTTCGCGGCGAAGTCGGACTTCATTCTGGCGACGGCCGGCGAGGAACTGGGGCTGGCGGGCCTGTCCGCGGTCTTCCTGCTGTACGGCCTCCTCGTGGAGCGCGGTTACCGGGCGGGCCTCTCCCTGCGCGACCCCTTCGGCCGGCTGCTCGCGGTCGGGCTGGCCTCGATCGTGGCGCTCCAGGTGTTCGTCATCGCGGGCGGGGTGACCGGTCTGATCCCGCTCACCGGCATGGCGATGCCGTTCCTCGCGCAGGGCGGCTCGTCGGTGGTGACCAACTGGGCGATCGTGGCGCTGCTGATCCGGGTGAGCGACTCGGCCCGCAGCCAGTACGACGGGGAGACCGTCGCATGACGCGGTACATCCGCCTCGCGGCCGTGTTCTGCGCGCTGCTGCTGGTCGCGCTCCTGGTGAACGCCACCCGCGTCCAGGTCTTCCAGGCCCGGTCGTACGACGGCAACCCGGCCAACCGCCGCCAGGACATCGCGCGTTACCACCAGCCACGGGGGGACATCCTGGTCGGCGGTCTGCCGGTCACCGGTGCCACGGACACCGGCGAGCAGCTCCGCTACGAACGGTCGTACAAGAACGGCCCGTTGTACGCGCCCGTCACCGGCTTCGCCTCGCAGGTGTACGGGACGACGTTCCTGGAGCACGCCGAGGACGACGTGCTGTCCGGCACGGACCCGATGCTCTCGCCGTTCCCGCTGTGGAACGACATGACCCGCACCCAGACCCCGGGCGGCGACGTCGTGACCACCCTCAACCGGGCGGCGCAGCGGGCGGCGTACTCGATGCTGGGCGCGCGCAAGGGCGCGGTGGCGGCGGTCGAGCCGGCCACGGGGAGGATCCTGGCGCTGGTGTCCACGCCCTCGTACGACCCGGCGGTGCTGTCCGGGAACGGCCCGGCGGTGGAGCGGGCCTGGGCGCGGCTGAACGGTGACCGGGACAAGCCGATGCTGAACCGGGCCGTACGGCAGACGTATCCGCCGGGCTCGACCTTCAAGGTGGTCACCGCGGCGGCCGCGCTGGACGCGGGCGTGATCACCGACCTGGACGCGCCGACCGACTCCCCGGCGCCGTACCGGCTGCCCGGGACCACGACCTCGCTGACGAACGAGGGTGAGGGGTGCGAGGACGCCTCGCTGCGTGAGGCGTTCGAGTGGTCGTGCAACACGGTGTTCGCCAAGCTGGGCGCGGATGTGGGGGTGGACGGCATGGCGGCCACCGCAGAGGGCTTCGGCTTCAACGACACGGCGTTGCGGATCCCGTTCTCCGTCGCGCAGAGCACCTTCGACACCTCGGTCGACCGGGCGCAGCTCGCGCTGTCGTCCATCGGGCAGTACAACACACGGGCCACCCCGCTGCAGATGGCGATGGTGTCGGCGGCGGTCGCGAACGGAGGGCAGGTGCGGTCGCCGTACCTGGTGGAGCGCACGACGACGGCCGGCGGGGCGGACCTCGCGACGGTGCGCCCGCACCAGGCACGGCAGGCCATGAACCCGGCGACGGCCATGCGGATGCAGGAGCTGATGGAGGACGTGGTGCGGGAGGGCACCGGCATGAACGCCGCGATCCCCGGGGCCCGGGTCGGCGGCAAGACCGGTACCGCCCAGCACGGCGTCGGCAATTCCGGTGTGCCGTACGCCTGGTTCGTGTCCTGGGCGCAGGGCGACGGCGACATGGAGCCGAGGGTGGCGGTCGCGGTGGTGGTGGAGGACGGGTCGGCGGACCGGGGGGACATCAGCGGGGGCGGAATGGCGGCGCCGATCGCCAGGGCGGTGATGGAGGCGGTGCTGAACTCACCTTACGGCAGTGGCCGTTGACGGCTCCTGGACCAGTTTGCTCGGCAGGGCTACGTACGCGGTGACGCCGGTGCCCTGGGTGGGCCGCAGTTCGACGTGGGCGCCGAGGCGGACGGCGAGGGCGCCGACGACGTGGTGGCCCAGGAACCGGGTGGTGGTGGTGGTGCGCAGGGTGCCGTTCCTGCCGGACAGCAGGTCGTTGGCCTCCCGCATGCGCTGCTCGGTCATCCCGATGCCCCGGTCGAGCACGGCGATGCAGTACTCGCTGCCGTCTCGCCAGCCGTAGACCTCGACCGGCTGGTGGGGCGGGCTGAACATCAGCGCATTCTCCACCAACTCGGCCAGCAGGTGTGAGAGTTCGGCGACCGAATGGCCCCGGATTCCGCACTGCTCGATGTCGACGGCGGCCACCCGCCGGTACTGCTCGACCTCGGAGACCGCCGACCGCACCACGTCGCCGACGGCCACCGGCCCCGACCACGAGCGGGCCGGGGTCTCCTCTCCGGCGAGGACGAGCAGGGACTCGGCGTTGCGACGCATCCGGGTGGCGAGATGGTCGAGCTCGAACAGTTCGGCGAGCGCGTCCGGGTCGAGTTCCTGGCTCTCCAGAGTGGTGATCAGGCCGAGCTGGCGGCTGAGGAGTGCCTGGTTACGGCGGCCGAGGCTGGCCAGTGACTCGGTGCTGGTGCGGCGCAGGACCGCCTGCTCGGCGGCGAGGCCGACGGCTGTGCGCTCGACGTTGCGCAGGGCCGCGGCCAGCCGGGTGATCTCCCGGGCGCTGTCCTTGACCTGCGGTGCGTCGCCACGTGGTGCGCCGGCTTCGGCGGAGGGCGGGGCGTCGGGGCCGGCCTTCTGGATGCGCTGGACCGCGGCGGGCAGTCGGGTGCCGGCGACCGCGTCCGCCTCGTCGGCGAGGGCGCCCAGGGGGCGGGTGATGGACCGGGCGGAGAACACCGTGAGCGCACCGGCCACGGCGAGGATCAGCGCGCCGAGGGCCAGGAAGCCGACGAGCTGGCGGGTGGCGGCGTCGCCGGTGTCCTCGGCGCGGTCGCGCACGGCGTCACCGGCCTGCTTCTGCACACCGTGCAGGTCGTCGACGAGCGTGGTCATGTCGGCCCACCAGCGGGCCGGGGCGACCTCGATGGCGGAGCCGTCGGCGCCGCGCTCGGCGCTCTGCTCGTAGGAGGTGACGCGGCGGGCCGCCGCGGTCTCGAACGCGGCGTCGAGGGCCGGCGTCTGGGCGTCGGTGGCGAGGTGACGGAACTGTTCCAGCTGGGCCACGCGGCTGGCGCGGATCTCGGTGAAGGCGAGGTACTCGCCGGAACGGAACCGTCCTGCGGCGAACACCCCGTTGAGGGAGCCGCGTTCGAGGGCGACGGCCTCCGTGGCGCGGGCCAGGGCCTGCAGCGCCTGGACGCCCTGGGTGATATGGCGGTCCCCGCTCGGCGCGTCGGCGGACTCGGCGTCGATCAGGGCCGTGACGGCCTTGGTGTAGGCGGTCAGGGTGCGCGTGCGGTCGGCGGTGTGGGAGTCGACGTCGGCGCGCAGCGTGGCCAGCCCGGCGAGGGGCGCCCGGGCGGCGTCGAGCGCGGAGACGGCGGCCTCGGGCAGATCGCCGCGCTCTTCGGAGAGGGCGGTCTGCAGCTCGTCCCGCGCGTCGTCGGTGCGCCCCCGCTGCGCGCGCACGTCGTCCCGGTACTGCTCCGCGCCGCCCAACAGCCCGTTGGTGAGGCCGCGTTCGCGCTGCACCTCCCGTACGAGATCCTGCACCCGCAGCAGGACGCCGACGTGCGCCTCCGTCTCGCGGGCGGCGGACCAGTCGGTGGCGCGGTCGGCGACGCCGAGGCCGGTGAGGGCCAGCAGGAGGCAGGTCGGGACGGCCAGGACGATGGCCATGCGGCCGCGGATGGAGTTCCAGCCGGGCAGCGCGCGCAGCCGATGGGCGGTCGGTCGGAGGGGGTTCGGTCGGAGGGGGTTCGGTCGGAGGGGGGTCGACCGGAGGGCGGTCGACCGGAGGGTCGTCAGGAAGTTCCCCGTCATGCCCTGTGAGGTTAGGGCCGGGGCGGTCAGGGGGCGGTTTCCCCTCCGTAAGGCGGTGGTTCACAGGTACTCACGCGGGGCGGGCGCGCCGTGAGAGACGGGCCATGCTCACGTGGTGAGGCGTGTCTGCGTCTGCCGTACCCTTCCGACCTATCGTTCGGTCCATGACGACACCCGCCTACGAACTCGCCCAGGTGAACATCTCCCGCCTCCGAGCCCCGCTGGACTCGGCACAGCTGAAGGACTTCGTCGAGGCACTCGACCCCGTGAACGCCGACGCCGAGGGCGCCGACGGCTTCGTGTGGCGGCTGCGCAGCGACTCCGGGAACGCGACGGACGTAAGCGTCTTCGGGGACGACTGGCTGATCCTCAACATGTCTGTCTGGCGGGACCCGAACGCGCTGACCGCCTACATGTACCAGGGGCGGCACCGGGAGATGCTGGCCCGCCGCCGCGCGTGGTTCGAGCAGGTGCGGGAGGCGATGACGACCCTGTGGTGGGTGCCGGCCGGCCACCGCCCGACGGTGGCGGAGGCGGAGACACGGCTGCTGCACCTGCGCGCCAACGGGCCGACGCCGTATGCCTTCACCCTCCGGACGTCCTTCGCGCCGGGGGCGGCGGGGCCGGTGACCGTGGCGGTTCCGGAGGATCTGGGCTGCCCCGCCTAGTCACTTCGGCTCATCAGCCTCTAGCGGGAACCAGCGCCGGCCGGACGCGTCGCCGAGGGCGAGGTCTTCGAGGCTGCGGCGGGCGGCGTGGCGCTCGGGGTACGCGGGATGCTCGGGGTGTTCCTGGCTCTCGGGCGTCACTCGATCGCCTTCAGCATCTCCGAGCGGATCTGCAGGGTGTTCTCGGCCGCGGCCTCCAGGTCGACGTCGGCCGGGTCCTGCGACATGGTGTCGACCGTCACCTCGGCCACGGAGGCGCCCGTGTTGTCGTCCGTCCAGCCGCACACCGGGACGGTCACCTCCGTGCCGAGCTGGGTCTGCGTGAGGACCTCGCAGGTGACCGTGATGCCGCCCGCGCCTGCCGGGTGGAAGTCCTTCGGCGGCACGGACACCTTCGCCTCGCCTCCCTCCGCGGCGCCCTTCATCATGTTGTCGCGGGCCTCGTCGGTGTTCTTGAACCGGCCGTACATGCCCGAGACGACCAAGGTCCCCTGGTTCTCGTCACCGCCGAGGCTGTAGCGGCCGACCACTGCGCCGGCGATCTTGGCGTCCCAGGCGCCGTCCGCCTCGTCCTCGATCTTCTGCCCTTCGGAGTCGGACAGGTCCTCGGCGAGTTCGTAGCGCTCGTCGACCAGTGTCTCGGGCAGGCTCAGGACGAACTTGGCCTCGGGGAAGCTGTTTTCGGCCGCTGTACCGATCATCGCGAGGATGGCGATGATCGCGATGACCCCGCCCAGGGATCCGCCCACGATCCCGAGGATCAGGCCGGTCCGGGGCCTGTTCGGGGGCGGCGGGACCATCGGGGGCGCGCCCCAGCCGTAGGGCTGGCCGGGTATGCCGGGCTGACCCGGCTGCGGGTAGGGGGCCGCTCCGTACGGCGGAGCGGGCTGCTGGCCGTACGGCTGCTGCGCGTAGGGGCCGGCGGGCGGACCAGCCGGCGGGGCGCCGTACGGGCCTGCGGCCGGCGGGCCGCCGTAGGGGCCCTGGGGCGGCTGCTGGCCATACGGGTTCTGAGGCTGTGAGGGCGTGGACACGCCAGCACGTTACTGCAAGGGGGTGACAAGCGGCTGAGTGGATCAGGAGTCGGCCGCTCCCGCCTCGATGGCCGCCTCCACCTCCGCCACCCGCTCCCGCTCCTCCGCCGCGAAGCGTTCCGCGTCCAGTTGCTCGGCGATCTCCTCGTCCTGGGCCATGAGAAGGTCGAGGTTCGAGTCGCCCATCTCGAAGACGCCCATGTCGAAGTAGGCCTGTTGGAGCCGTTTGCCCCACAGGCCGATGTCCTTGACGCAGGGGACGATGCGGGAGAAGAGCAACTTGCGGAACAGGGCGAGGAATTCGGACTGCTCGCTGTACTGCTCGGCCTCCGCCTTCGGAAATCCGAAGTTCTCGAGCACCTCCACTCCGCGCAGCCGGTCGCGCATCAAGTAGCAGCCCTCGATGACGAATTCCTCGCGTTCGCGTAGTTCGGCGTCGCTGAGCTGCTTGTAGTAGTCGCGCAGCGCCATGCGGCCGAAGGCCACGTGACGGGCCTCGTCCTGCATGACGTACGCCAGGATCTGCTTCGGGAGCGCCTTGTCGGTGGTGTCGCGGATCATGCCGAACGCCGCCAGCGCCAGGCCCTCGATCAGGACCTGCATCCCGAGATACGGCATGTCCCAGCGCGAGTCGCGCAGCGTGTCCCCCAGCAGGGACTGGAGGTTGTCGTTGATCGGGTAGAGCATTCCGAGCTTCTCGTGGAGGAAGCGGCCGTAGATCTCGGCGTGCCGTGCCTCGTCCATCGTCTGGGTCGCGGAGTAGAACTTGGCGTCCAGGTCGGGGACCGACTCGACGATACGGGCCGCGCAGATCATCGCGCCCTGCTCGCCGTGCAGGAACTGGCTGAACTGCCAGGAGGCGTAGTGCTTGCGCAGTTCGCCCTTGTCCTGGTCGGTCAGCTTCGACCAGTGCTTCGTGCCGTAGAGGGACATGGACTCGTCAGGAGTGCCGAGCGGGTCCTGGGGGTCGACCTCCAGGTCCCAGTCGATACGCTTCTGACCGTCCCACTGCTTGTCCTTGCCTTTCTGGTAGAGGGCGAGTAAGCGGTCCCGGCCGTCGTCGTACTCCCAGTTGAAGCGCGCCGCGCCGGTCGCGGGCACCGGCCAGAGGGGGGCTCCGGGGTCCTTGGCGTACAGGTCGTGGGTCGGCATGTTCCGCAGGCTCACACGTAGTAGACGCCGGGTCAACAAGTCGCGCACAGGGGATTGACGGGCTTGCTGACAAGCAGTCTCATAAGATCCATGACGACCCTCCCAGAAGCCGGCGCGGCCGGCGGGCTGCGCGACGCGCTCGGACTGCTCAAGGACCGGGAGCAGGTGGCCGAGCGGCTGCTCGCGTCCTCCGCCAGGCACTCCTTCGACCCGGACAACGAGCTCGACTGGGAGGCGCCGTTCGAAGAGGGCAAGTGGTTCTGGCCGCCGGAGCTGGTGTCGCTGTACGGCACACCGCTGTGGAAGCGGATGGGCGAGGAGCAGCGGATCCTGCTGTCGCGGCACGAGGCGGCCGCGCTCGCCTCGCTCGGGATCTGGTTCGAGATCATCCTGATGCAGCTGCTCGTACGGCACATCTACGACAAGGCGGCGACGAGCGCGCACGTACGGTACGCGCTCACCGAGATCGAGGACGAGTGCCGGCACTCGAAGATGTTCGCGCGCCTGATCTCGCACGGGGGCACACCCTGGTACCCGGTGAGCCGGGTCCATCAGAACATGGGGAGGCTTTTCAAGACGATCTCCACGACACCGGGATCCTTCACCGCGACGCTGCTGGGCGAGGAGGTCCTCGACTGGATGCAGCGGCTGACCTTCCCCGACGAGCGGGTGCAGCCGCTGGTCCGGGGGGTGACGCGGATCCATGTGGTGGAGGAGGCGCGGCATGTGCGGTACGCGCGTGAGGAACTGCGGCGGCAGATGGTGACGGCGCCCAGGTGGTCGCAGGAGTTCACACGGGTCACGTCGGGGGAGTTCGCCCGGGTGTTCTCCGTGGCGTTCGTGAATCCCGAGGTCTACACGAATGTGGGGCTGGACCGGCGGGAGGCCATGGCGCAGGTGAAGGCCAGCGGGCACCGGCGGGAGGTCATGCGGACAGGGGCGAAGCGACTGACCGGCTTCCTGGACGACATCGGGGTGCTGCGAGGGGTCGGGCGGCGGCTGTGGAGGTCGTCCGGGCTGCTGGCGCGGTGATGGCCCGGGGGCGGTGGCCGGATCGCGGGCGTAGCGATGACATCGGGCAGTGCGGTTACGCTGCCCGGCATGACCCCCTCCGCCCCCACTCCCGCCTACCGTCGCCTCAGCGTCGAGGAGCGCCGGAGTCAGTTGCTCGAGGCCGCGCTGTCGCTCTTCGCGCACCGCGTGCCGGAGGACGTGTCGCTGGACGACGTGGCGGAGGCGGCCGGGGTGTCGCGGCCACTCGTCTACCGGTACTTCCCGGGCGGGAAGCAGCAGCTCTACGAGGCCGCCCTGCGGTCCGCCGCCGAGGAGCTCCAGCGGTGCTTCGACGAGCCGCGTCAGGGCCCGCTCCTCCCCCGGCTGGCGCGGGCTCTCGACCGCTACCTCGCGTTCGTCGACCAGCACGACGCCGGATTCAGCGCGTTGCTGCAAGGCGGCAGCGTTGTGGAGACCTCCCGCACGACCGCCATCGTGGACGGCGTACGCCGGGCCGCCGCGGAGCACATCCTCAGCCATCTGCAGGTCACGGAGCCCGGCCCGCGACTGCGCATGACCGTACGGATGTGGATCACGGCGGTCGAGGCGGCCTCCCTGATCTGGCTGGACGAGGACAAGCAGCCGCCCGTCGGCGAACTGCGGGACTGGCTGGTCGAGCAGTTCGTGGCGATGCTGTCGGTGACCGGAGGGCGGGACCCGCAGACGGCCGCGCTGGTCGAGGCCCTCGCGGCGGATGGCTGACACTGGTGCCGTGAAGAGCGAAGACACCCCCTTCGAGGGCGGACCCATGGACGGGCGGGTGCTGCCCGTGCTGCTGGGGCCCACCGGGCATCCGCCCAAGACGTACCGCATCCCCGTCCCGGACGCCGCCGGCGGCCCGCCGACCGTGCTGGTCTACCGCCGCGTGGAAGTCCCCCCGCGCGAGCGAGGTCGAGCGTGGGGGAGGCTCGGGCTGCATCAGGGGTGGAAGTACGAGTTCGACCCCGAGGGAAAGAAGGGGACACGGTTGAAGTGGCCGTGGTCCAAACCGGAGGCCGGACCGGACACCGAGCCGGACACCAGGCCGGACACCGATCCAGACGCCACGCCGGGCGGCAAGCCGGACGACGCGGACGGGTGACCTGGTTGCGCCGAACCGCGCACACCCGGCGCGCGCACCCCGCCCACACGTCTGATGCTCACGATGCGGAGCGGAGAGGCCGCTGCGCACGGGAGGTGATGTCGTGTCAGGAAGGCTTCTGCGACTGGTCTGTACGGCTACGGTGGCGGCTGCGACCGTCCTCGCACCGCTCCCCGCGGCAGCTGCACCCGAGCCCGGCGAGCGGTCCGTCGCCCAGCTGCTGACGGACCTTCAGCGGCTGTACCGGCAGGCCGAACGGGCCACCGAGACGTACAACGCCACAGCGGAGGAGCTGAAGCAGCGGCGCGCCGAGCTCGGCCGGCTGGAGACCCGGCTCTCCCGTGCCCGGCTCTCCCTCTATGCCAGCCGCGGGGCTGCCGGGCGGCTCGCCCGGCAGCAGTACCAGAGCAGCACCGACATCTCTCCGTACGTACGGCTGCTGCTCGCCCGCGATCCGCAGCACGCGCTGGAACAGGGGCATGTGATCGGGCAGTTGGCGCGGGAGCGAGCGAAGACGGTGGGCCGGCTGGCCGGAAGCGAGCGGCGCGCCGACGATCTGGCGCGCAGGTCCCGTAAGGCTCTCGACGACCAACTCACCCTCGCCGCACGGCAGAAGAAGGAGCGGAACGACGTGCGTGAGCGGCTCAAGGACGTGGAGGAACTGCTCGTCTCGCTGAGCGCAGAGCAGTTGGCCGCGCTGGCCGAGTTCGAGAAGAGCGGGACCGACAAGGCGCAGGAGGAGTTGGTGACGTCCGGAGCCCTCAGCGGCGAGAGCGCCGAGCGGACGCCGACACCGGAGGGCGACCGGGCGGTGCGGTACGCGGTACGGCAGCTCGGGAAGCCGTACGAGCCGGGTGCGCAGGGACCGAGGTCGTACGACTCGTCGGGCCTGACCTCGCAGGCGTGGGACCACGCCGGAAAGCCCATCCCGCGCACCGGCCGGGAACAGTGGGAGCGACTCCCCCGAATCCCGCTGAGCGACCTGCGCCCCGGAGACGTCGTCGTGTACTTCCCGGAGGCCACGCACGTGGCCCTCTACCTGGGCGACGGCATGGTGGTGGAGGCACCGCGACCCGGTGGGAAGGTCGAAGTGTCCCCGATGGCCGCCAACCCCCCGCTGGGCGCGGTACGTCCCGACCCGGGCGGGGAGCCTCTGCGGCGCTACGTGCCACCGAAGCTCCCCGACACCCCGGGGGAAGGTTCCGTCGAGGGCCACGGCACGCCGTAGCCGGGGAAACCGACCCGCGGCCGCCCGCCCCCGGACCCGCTGCGCCGATCCCGCTACGCCGATCAGGCCCCGGCCACCGAGGCCAGGTACGCCCCCGTCTTCTCAGGCTCGTAGAAGAAGTTCTCGAAGTCCGCCGGATCATTGAACCCGTTGGCGAAACGGTCGGCGACCGGCTGCAGCTGCCCCGCCGCGCCGATGAGGTTCAGGATGTGCTCCGGCGGCGGGGCGAGCATCGCGTTCGTCCACTTGGTGACATGCTGCGCGGTGTCCCAGTAACGCTCGAACGTGGCCCGCATCCAGGTCTCGTCGAACTCCTTCTCGCCGTGTTCGAGGATCGAGGCGAGGTACGAAGCGGCGCACTTCGAGGCCGAGTTGGAGCCCTGGCCCGTGATCGGGTCGTTGGCGACGACCACGTCGGCGACGCCGAGTACCAGGCCGCCGCCCGGGAGGCGGCCGACCGGGTTGCGGACGGTGGGGGCGTAGCGGCCAGCCAGCGTGCCGCCCGCGTCGGTCAGTTCGACCTTAGTGGCCCGCGCGTACTCCCAGGGCGTGAACTTCTCCATGAGTTCCAGGGTCAGGGTGAGGTGTTCCGCGGGGTCCTTGACGCCGTTGAAGACATCGAGCGGGCCGCCGGGTATGCCCTCCCAGAACAGGATGTCGGCGCGGCCGGAGGTCGTGAGGGCCGGCATGACGAACAGCTCGCCGACGCCGGGGACCAGGTTGCAGCGGACCGCGTCGTACTCCGGGTGCTCGGGGCGCGGGCCCAGGCCGTGGACGTAGGAGACCGCGAGGGCGCGCTGCGGCTCGCTGTACGGGGACCGCTCGGGGTCCCGGGCGAACATCGACACCAGCTCGCCCTTGCCCGCCGAGACCAGGACCAGGTCGTACGTACGGGAGAAGTAGTCGAGGTCCCCGACCGCCGCTCCGTGGATGACCAGCTGGCCGCCGCGCTGCGCGAACGTCTCCATCCAGCCGGCCATCTTCACCCGCTGGTCGACGGACTGCGCGTACCCGTCGAGCCTGCCCACCCAGTCGATCACCCGCTGGGTCGGTCCCGGGTCGTGCGAGCCGGGGGCGGCGACCGAGACGCCGAGCCCTTCGATCTTCGGAGCCTGGGACTCCCAGAAGTTCAGATGGAGATCGCGCTCGTGCTGCAGCGCCGTGTCGAACATGCACTGCGTCGACATGACCCGGCCGGAGCGGATCTCGTCCGCGGTCCGGTTGGACATCAGGGTGACCTCGTACCCGTGCGACTGGAGTCCGAGGGCGAGCTGGAGACCGGACTGGCCGGCTCCGACGACGAGTATCTTCCGCATGCGAGTGGTGACTCCTAAAAATCGCGACTGCTCGGGACCGGCCGGGGCTGCTCCGGACGACCCGGCTCTACTCGGGGGTTTCGTCGAGCGCGTGTCCCACGACGGACAGGAGGGTCTCGATCACCGAGATCCGGCGGCGCGCATCCATGATCATTACAGGTATGTGCGCGGGGATCGTCAATGCCTCCCGCACGTCGTCCGGTTCGAACAGCTCACTGCCGTCGAAGTGGTTGACCGCGACGACGTACGGCAGTCCGGTGCTCTCGAAGTAGTCGAGCGCCGGGAAGCAGTCCTTGAGACGGCGGGTGTCGGCCAGCACGACGGCGCCTATCGCACCGCGCACCAGGTCGTCCCACATGAACCAGAACCGCTGCTGGCCCGGCGTGCCGAACAGGTAGAGCACCAGGTCGTCGTCGAGCGTGATGCGGCCGAAGTCCATGGCCACGGTGGTGGTGAGCTTGCCGGGCGTGGAGGTGAGGTCGTCGGTCTCCTCGCTCGCCTCGGTCATCAGCGCCTCGGTCTGCAGGGGCGTGATCTCCGAGACGGCGGTGACGAGCGTGGTCTTGCCGACGCCGAAACCACCCGCCACGACTATCTTCGTGGCGATCGGGGCACGGGTGCGGTCCGTCTGCCAGGACCGCAGGTCCTCCTCGTCGTCGAGGAGGGGGGAGACGCCGGAGGCGGCGGCGTCAGAGACGACGGAGTCCACTCAGCACCCTTTCCAGCAGAGCGCGGTCCGGACGGCCCGTGCCGTGACCGGTTCCGGTGCCGTACACACGGATCTTTCCCTGGTCCGCGAGGTCGCTCAGGAGTACACGGACCACACCGAGCGGCATGCTCAGCAGCGCGGCGATCTCGGCCACCGTGCGCATACGGCGGCACAGTTCGACGATGGCCCGCATCTCCGGCATGACCCGGGTGGTGAGCGGACCTCCCCCACTGCTGAACGCGTGGGAGGTGCCCCCAGTCAGCTCCTTGCGCTCCGGGGGCGCGTCGAGCGCGGCGACGGTGCTGGCGGCCGTGGTCGCCACGAACGTCTCGACGAGCAGGACGTGCCCGAAGCGGGTACGGCCGCCGGTGAGCGAGTAGGGGCGCACCCGGGCGGGTTTGCGGTCGCCGCCGCGCACAGGGAGCTTGTTCGGCGTGCCGCTGCTCATCGGGCGCCCCCCTTCGACTCGGCTTCGAGGGATTTCCGTAGCTCACTGCGGAGTTCGGGGGTCAGGACGTGCCCGGCGCGGCCGACGAAGAGCGCCATGTGGTACGCCACCACGCTCATGTCGCAGTCCGCGGAACCGTGCACACCGAGCAGCGAGCCGTCGCTGATCGACATCACGAAGAGGCTGCCCTCGTTCATCGCGATCATCGTGTGCCTGACCCCGCCGAAGTCCATCAGCTTGGCGGCGCCGACGGTGAGGCTGCCGATGCCGGAGACGATGGTGGCGAGGTCGGCGGAGGAGCCGCGGGGGCCGGCCGGCCGCCCCTCCTGCGCCTGACGGGCCGCGGCGTTGCGGCCGGGGTCCGAGGAGAGCAGGAGCAGGCCGTCGGAGGAGACGACCGCTACCGACTGGATGCCCGGCACCTCCTCGACCAGGTTCGTCAGCAGCCAGTGCAGGTTGCGGGCTTCACTGCTCAGTCCGAAGGTACTGGGCGCGGTCAACTGCTTGCCTCCTCGACAGTGCCCCCCGTGGCTTCTCCGGATACCGCTGTTTTGGTTGCTTCGGTTGCTTTGGTTGCGGTTGCTTCGTTTGCGGTTGCTTCGGTTCTTTCGGTGGCCGGCGTCTTCGTCCGGCCGGTCTTTTCGGCGATCTCCGCCTCGACGTCCCGGTGGCCCGCTTCCGCCCCCCGGCGGAAGCCGCCCAGGCGGCGGCGGAGGGCTTCGGCGTCCACGAAACCGGAGCGCCGGCGCTGGGCCGGGACAGGGGCGGTGATCTTCGGGGTGCGCTTGGGGAGGCCCTTGTCGGTGACGAGGTCCTCCGGGGCGTCGGGGGTGCGTTCGTGTTCCGCCTCGGCTTCGCCGTCGGCGGGTTCGTTCCCACCCGCATCACCCGTGCGGCTTTCGTCGTCGGGTGCGGGTGGCCCCGGTGGGATGTCCTCGCCGTCGGCGGCTCCGGGTTCGGCGGGCGCGGGGTCCTCGGCCGTCAGCTCCGGAAGCAGGAGTTCCATGGTCGTTTCGGCCGGGGCCCCGGGGGGCGCGCCGTCCGACATCCGTACGGCCTTCTCCGCGAGCGCCACCAGAGGATCGACGTCCGTCGAACGGCCCTTGAGGACGTTGGAGTTGGCCTCCGCCTCCGAACCGGGCAGGGAGAGCGACTGCGTGCCGCCGGCCACGGGGCCGGAGGCCGGTACGGCGGAGGCCGGTGCCGCCGCCAGCAGCGCCTGCGGCAGTACGACGACGGCGGCGATCCCGCCCTGCTTCTGCTCGCGCAGGTTCACGCGCACGCTGTGCCGGTGGGCGAGCCGGGCCACCACGTACAGGCCGAGCCCGAGCCCGTCCTCGCCCTCCTGGTCGTAGGGGGCCTCCGGGTCGAAGTCGGCGAGTCGGGAGTTGAGGGTGCTCATCCGCTCGTCGGTCATGCCGATGCCCTCGTCCTGGACGGAGAGCATGACCTCGCCGTTCTCCAGGAGCCAGCCGGAGACCTCGACGGGCAGGTCGGGCGGGGAGAACGAGGTGGCGTTCTCCATGAGTTCGGCCAGCAGGTGGGAGAGGTCGTCGGCGGCGAAGCCGGCCACGTGCGCGTGCGGCGGGAGTGCGGCGATGCGCACACGTTCGTACCGCTCGATCTCGCTGACGGCGGCCCGTACGACGTCGAGCAGCGGGACGGGCCCGGCGCTCTGCTGGACGTGCTCGGTGCCGGACAGGACGAGGAGGTTCTCGCTGTGCCGGCGCATGACCGTGGCGAAGTGGTCGAGCTTGAAGAGCGTGGCGAGCCGGTCCGGGTCCTGCTCGCGCTCCTCCAGGTTCTCGATGACGGCGAGCTGCCGTTCGACGAGACCGAGGGTGCGCAGCGCGAGGTTGACGAACGTTCCGCCGATGCTGCTGCGCAGGCGCTCCAACTTGGTGGCGGATTCGGTGAGTTCGGCGCGCAGTTCCTCGCGGGCGTCGGCCATCTTCTGGCGCTGGCCGACGAGGTGCTTGCGGTCGGCCTCCAGGGTGGTGATGCGCTCGTGGAGGGCGGCGGCGTGCGCGTGCAGGGCGTTGACGGAGCGGACGACCTGGGCGAACTCGTCGTTGCGGCCGGTGAAGGTGACCGGTTCCTCGGCGGTCGGGTCCGCGGCCTCGGCCAGCCGGGCGGAGCCGCGGCGCAGGACCGAGAGGGGGCGGGTGAGGGTGCGGGCCATGGCCGTGGCTATGCCGACGGCGAGCAGCATCAGGGCGCCGAGGACGGCGATGCGGATCTCCAGCGCGGTGACGTCGTCGTCGCGGAGCTGGGCGAGTTCCTTGGTACGGCGGTCGAAGAGGGCGGACTCCGCGCCGCGCATCAGGTCGACCCGGGCGGAGAGGGCGGCGTCGGCCTTCTTGACGCTGGTGCCGAGCTCGCCGTCGGAGAGGGCCGGCTGGTCGGTGAGGGAAGCGAGGTACTGCTCGGCAGAATTGACCTCGGGACCGGTGACCGTGGAGTCGTACGAGGTACGGGCGTCCTTGGGCGCGGTGTCCCGGAAGTCGGCGACGGCGGCGTCGGAGCGCAGGCGGGCCTGCTGGGCGGCGGCGGTGAGGGCGTCGCGCTGCTTGGTGTCGGCGTCCGAGGAGGTGACGGTCTCGGTCGACACACCGGTAATGGGGTCGACGACCGTCTGCGTGCTGCGGGGCACGTTGAGCGCCGCGAGGAGCAGCCCGCGGGCGGCGGCGGCCTGCTGGACCGCGGAGTCCAGCTCGGCGAGGGCGTGGGCGCCGCCGGCGGCGCGCGCCGGCATCTGCTCGGCCAGCTGCTCGGCGAGCGCGTGCAGCTCGGTGATGGCGGCGGAGTAGGCCTGGTGGGCTTCGAGGGCACTGCTCCGCCCGGTGAGCGCCGCCCTGCGCACGGCCGCTATGCCGTCGAGGTCCGCGCGGAGCGAGGCGGGCGTGTCGGTGTCGGCGCGCAGTTCCTCGACCTGCCGGTCGACTCTGGCGCTGCGTTCCTCGGAGGGCGCCTTGGACTTGGGGCGGCCGGCCGCGACGTACGGGGTGACCTCGTCGCGTTCGTCGGCGAGCGCGTGGGCGAGCGAGAGGGCGTCCTGGGTCTGCTCGGCGAGCGTCACCAGGTCCTGGGAGTCGCTGAGTTGTCCGGAGGCGTCGAGGACGGACGGGGTACCGGCCCCGGCGATGGCGGCGGCCACGACGGCGACGGCGAGAATGAGCCGGGTGCGTACGTGGGTGCGGCGGCCCTTTCCGACCGGGACACTCGGGGTGCTGGTGGTACTGGTGAGGCCGGTGGATCCGGGGGTGCGCTCCGCAGCCCCCTCTGAGGCCGTCTGCTTGCCTGTGCGACGAGGCCGCGTCTTCTGCACCGGTGCTCGCATTCCTGACTCGTGATACCCATGGGCCCGGGTGACGTTCCGTCAACTGGCGGCGACTGTGCGTGCAACCGGACGGTTTCCGACCCTCCCAGTGCCGGTACGCAGTGGCCGCCCATCACCTCACCCGCCACCTGAAGGAGTGAACCCCGGAGGAGAGTTGACGGGCAAGTCCTTCCTGGCGCCCGCGAGGATCTTCCACGGCGGGCCGGTTGGACGTCGGCGGCGGGCGGTGGCACTATTCGCCACCACGCCCTCCCAGAGTAGACTATTCCACCTCAAATCAGGCGCCCGATCTGTGCGAGCGCGCTGATTCGACAGCCATTGACAGCGTTTGGTGAACCGAGTGAAGAGCTCGTGCAGACTGGCCGGATGCGTACTGAACTTGTTTCGGAGCCGGGCACTCCCGACCGCCCCAACGAGGACTTCGCAAGTGTCGCCCTACCGGCGTCCGGACTGGGCGGCGCACTGGTAATCCTGGACGGAGTGACGCCTCCGACGGGCGAGACGGGCTGCCTGCATTCCGTCTCCTGGTTCACCGCTCGGCTCGGCGGAGCCCTGACCGAACTGACCGCTTCCGCCCGAGATCTCACGCTGGCGGAGATCCTCTCCCGGGCGATCCTTCGAACAACCGAGGTTCACAAGGGGTCTTGTGACCTTTCTCACCCACGTACACCCCAGGCGACGGCCGCGATAGCGCGGTGGTCGCCGGACGCGGTCGAGTACCTGGTCCTGTCGGACTCGGCACTCCTGGTGGAAGCCCCTGGCGGCGCGGTCACCGCCGTACTGGACGACCGCCTGTCCCGCCTGCCGCGCGCCTCGCTGGCCACGGACGCGATCGTGGACGCCACGGTCCGCAACAAGGAGGGCGGCTTCTTCACGGCGGCGGCGGACCCGTCGGTGGCGGGGCGGGCGGTGACGGGGGTGCTGCCGCGCTCGTCGGTCCGCACACTGACCGCGCTCACGGACGGGGCGACGCGGTGGGTGGAGAAGTTCCGGGAAGGTGATTGGGGGGACTGCCTCGCGCTCGTACGGAAGGAGGGGGCGCGGGAGTTGGTGGAGCGAGTGCGGGCGCTGGAGCAGGCCGACGAGGAGACGCGGACATACTTGAAGCGGAGCAAGACGCACGACGACGCGACGGTGGTGTACGTCGAGTTGTGAGCGGCTCCCCATGGACGCGGGGGTCCAGATGCTTCGGCCGAGACATGTGACTCCCTCCCTGGATCCAGGGAGGGACACAGCGGAGCCGAATGGACACAGATCGTGAAACCGGGTGTCCTCTGCTTCTCCTACTTCTCCATCCCCTGGTTCAACTGCTGGAGCAGCCGTGCCAGTTCGGCCACCTCTCGCCGGTCCCAGTGGGACAGCTGGCTGACGTACCGCGCCCGGCGGGCCTCGCGGACCTTGCCGACGCGGGTGCGGCCCTCCTCGGTGAGGTGGACGAGCCAGGCCCGGCCGTCCGCCGGGTCGGGTTCGCGGGCGACCAGGCCGAGGTCCTCCAGGGCATGGAGCTGGCGGGACATGGTGGCCTTGCCGACGCCGATGTAGGCGGCGAGCTCGGTGGCGCGCTGCCGGCCGCACTCGTCCAGGCGCACGAGGAGGCCGTACGCCGCGGACTCCAGGTCCGGGTGGACCTCGCGCGCCATCTCCCCCTGACTGGCGCGGGCCCTGCGCAGCAGCACCGTCAGCTCACGCTCCAGGGACAGGTACTCCTGGTCCGCACCAGTCGGCGCCACGCCCGATTCGACTCGGCGTACATCGCCGTTTCCGTCTCCGTGCACGTCAGTCCCTGCCTCCGTCATCGCCGCAGCTCCACAAGTATTTCGCAGGCCTGGTCCGACGGCAGTCTCCGGGCCCGGATTGCTGGCATGCCCACACCAGCTCCCGTACTGACGGCCGGTCGTCGGTGAGCCGGCCGACGACGGCCCCGCTCCTCCGTCCGGGGCATGTCGAGCGGCTCGACCGCGCAGCTCCGAGGATCAGCGAGCCTACGCAGGCACGCTATGCCCGTGCACAGACCCGGATCGCCACGCCCCCGGCGCCTCAAGCTCGCCGGAATCCTGCTCGCCGTTCTCTCCCTCACACTCCCTCTCACCGTCCCGGCCTCCGCCGCGGAGAAACCTCCACGCGGCTCCGCCCACATGGGGATGGGCGTCCTCACCCACGACGGCCGGCACGGCAGCTCCAGCCTCTTCACCGGCCTCTTCAGCGGCTTCTTCACCAGCCTCGCCACCGCTCAGACGGAAGGCGTGGACGTCTCCAGCCACCAGGGCAACGTCGCCTGGCCGTCCCTGTGGACCAGCGGAGTCCGGTGGGCCTACGTGAAGGCGACGGAGGGCACTTACTACAGGAATCCCTACTTCACCTCGCAGTACACCGGCGCGTACAACGTCGGCATGATCCGCGGCGCCTACCACTTCGCCACCCCTGACACCACGACCGGCGCCACCCAGGCCGACTACTTCGTCGACCGGGGAGGCGCCTGGACCAGGGAGGGCAGGACGCTGCCGGGCGTGCTCGACATCGAGTGGAACCCGTACGGGGCCGCCTGCTACGGCAAGACGCAGAGCGGGATGGTGAGCTGGATCCGCAGCTTCCTCACCCAGTACAAGGCCCGCACCGGCCGCGACGCCGTGATCTACACGGCCACCAGCTGGTGGACGCAGTGCACCGGCAACTACGCCGGCTTCGCCTCCGTCAACCCGCTGTGGATCGCCCGCTACGCCGCCACCCCGGGGACACTGCCCGCCGGCTGGTCGTACTACACGATGTGGCAGTACACCTCGTCCGGGCCGATCGTCGGGGACCACGACAAGTTCAACGGCGGGCTGGACCGCGTACAGGCTCTGGCGAGAGGCTGACCCGGAACCCGTACACGGCGAAGGCCCGGGCTCGCCCGGGCCTTTCCCCGATCGCGTCCGTCACGCCGCGACCGGAACCTCCGGCGCCGCGCCGTTCGTGGCCGGCGACAGGGCCAGCTCCAGGACCTGGCGGACGTCCGTGACGGCATGGACGTCGAGCCTGTCCAGCACCTCGGCCGGGACGTCGTCCAGATCGGGCTCGTTGCGCTTGGGAATGATCACGGTGGTGACACCCGCCCGGTGCGCGGCGAGCAGCTTCTGCTTCACGCCGCCGATGGGAAGCACGCGACCGGTGAGCGACAGCTCGCCGGTCATCGCCACGTCCGTGCGGACCAGGCGGCCGGACAGAAGCGACGCCAGGGCCGTCGTCATCGTGATGCCCGCGCTCGGGCCGTCCTTCGGGACCGCGCCGGCCGGGAAGTGGATGTGCACGCCCCGGTCCTTCAGGTCGCCGACGGGCAGTTCGAGTTCGGCGCCGTGCGAGCGCAGGAAGCTGAGCGCGATCTGCGCGGACTCCTTCATCACGTCGCCCAGCTGACCGGTGAGGGCCAGTCCCGCCGCACCCGTCTCGGGGTCCGCGAGGGACGCCTCGACGAACAGGACGTCGCCGCCCGCGCCCGTCACCGCGAGACCGGTCGCCACGCCGGGGACGGACGTCCGGCGCTCGGCCGGGTCCTGGGCCGACTCCGGCACGTGGTGCGGCCGGCCGATCAGCCCGCGCAGGTCGTCCTCGCCGATGGTGAACGGCAGCTCCCGCTCGCCCAGTTCGTGCTGGGCCGCGACCTTGCGCAGCAGCCGCGCGATGGACCGCTCCAGGGTGCGGACGCCCGCCTCGCGGGTGTACTCACCGGCGAGCCTGCGCAGTGCGCCCTCGTCGATGACGACCTCGTCCTTCGTCAGCCCGGCCCGCTCCAGCTGGCGCGGGAGCAGGTGGTCACGGGCGATGACGATCTTCTCGTCCTCGGTGTAGCCGTCCAGGCGGACCAGCTCCATACGGTCGAGCAGGGCCTCCGGGATGGCCTCCAGGACGTTGGCCGTGGCCAGGAAGACGACATCGCTCAGGTCGAGTTCGACCTCCAGGTAGTGGTCGCGGAAGGTGTGGTTCTGGGCGGGGTCCAGCACCTCCAGCAGGGCCGCCGCCGGGTCGCCGCGGAAGTCGGAGCCCACCTTGTCGATCTCGTCGAGGAGCACCACCGGGTTCATGGACCCGGCCTCCTTGATCGCGCGGACGATCCGGCCGGGCAGCGCGCCGACGTACGTACGCCGGTGGCCGCGGATCTCGGCCTCGTCACGGACGCCGCCGAGGGCGACCCGAACGAACTTGCGGCCCATGGCGTGCGCGACGGACTCGCCGAGGCTGGTCTTGCCGACGCCGGGCGGACCGACGAGCGCCAGCACGGCACCGCCGCGCCGTCCGCCGACGACGCCCAGGCCCCGGTCGGTACGGCGTTTGCGCACCGCCAGGTACTCGGTGATCCGCTCCTTCACGTCGTCAAGGCCCGCGTGCTCGGCGTCGAGCACTGCCCTGGCGCCCTGGATGTCGTACGCGCCGGTGTCATCGGTCCGCTCGTTCCACGGGAGTTCGAGGACGGTGTCGAGCCAGGTGCGGATCCAGGAGCCCTCGGGCGACTGGTCGGAGGACCGCTCCAGCTTGTCGACCTCCTTGAGAGCCGCCTCGCGGACCTTCTCGGGCAGGTCGGCGGCCTCGACGCGGGCGCGGTAGTCGTCGGACTCCTCGGCGGGATCCCTGCCGTCCTCGCCGTTCAGCTCGCGCAGCTCCTTGCGGACGGCCTCCAGCTGACGGCGGAGAAGGAACTCGCGCTGCTGCTTGTCGACGCCCTCCTGGACGTCCTTGGCGATGCTCTCGGCGACGTCCTGCTCGGCGAGGTGGTCGCGCAGCTGCTGGGTGGCGAGCTTGAGGCGGGTGACCGGGTCGGCGGTCTCGAGCAGCTCCACCTTCTGCTCCGTGGTCAGGAAGGGCGAGTAGCCGGAGTTGTCGGCGAGGGCGGAGACGTCGTCGATGGCCTGGACGCGGTCGACGACCTGCCAGGCGCCGCGCTTGCGAAGCCATGCGGTGGCGAGGGCCTTGTATTCCTTGACCAGTTCGGCGACCTGGCCGGGCAGCGGCTCGGGCACGCTCTCGTCGATCCTCGTGCCCTCGACCCACAGCGCCGCGCCCGGCCCGGTGGTACCGGCGCCGATCTTCACGCGGCCACGGCCGCGAATGAGCGCGCCCGGATCACCGTCGGCCAGCCGGCCGACCTGCTCGACGGTGCCGAGCACACCGGTGCCCGGGTACGACCCGTCGATGCGTGGCACCAGCAGGACCTTGGGTTTTCCGGGTTCGGAGCGGGCGGCGGCCTGGGCGGCCTCCACCGCGGCGCGTACGTCTGCGTCGTTCAGGTCCAGCGGAACCACCATCCCGGGCAGCACGACCTCGCCGTCGAGCGGCAGCACAGGCAGGGTGAGCGGTGTGGACGTCGAAGCCATGATCTCCCCTTCGGCAGTCAAGTTGAGCTATGCGGACTCAATGCACGGGAGGCCTTGGAATGTTCCCCACGATGCCGCCCGTTCGCTGTGGGCGATCACCGCAGTCGGGCGGGGCGGCGGAGCACTCCCTGCTGCGTCGCCTCGTACCGGACTACTCGGGCAAGGGCCCGGTGCGGCGAGTGGGGGCACCTCCCACGCCCTTGAGGCAGTGGGGGAGCGTGCCTGGCGTCGCGGGGCAGGCGGGAATCTGACGACAGGGCCTAACGTGGGTCCATGCCGGCATCCTCGGTGAGGGACTTCTACGACGACCTGGCCCCCGACTACCACCTGATCTTCCCGGACTGGGACGCGAGCATGGCGCATCAGGCGGCCGTACTGGACGAGCTGGTACGGCGTCAGCTGGGAGCGGGAGCACACCATGTCCTGGACTGCTCCTGCGGGATCGGGACCCAGGCGATCGGGCTCGCCCTGGCGGGGCACGCGGTCGTCGGCACCGATCTGAGCCCCCGCGCCGCGGCCCGCGCCGCCGCCGAGGCGGGCGCACGGGGCGCCGGCCTTCCCGCGGCCGTCGCGGACATGCGGCGGCTGCCGTTCGCGGCATCCGTCTTCGACGTCGTCGTCTGCGCGGACAACTCGCTCCCGCATCTGCTGTCCGCCCAGGACGTCACGGCGGCCCTGAGGGGTATGCGACGGGTCCTCCGCGACGGCGGGCTTCTGCTGATCACCCTCCGGGACTACGACGAGGCCCGCCGGACCAGACCCGCGGCGACGCCTCCCCACGTGTCGGAAACCCCGGACGGCCGGGTGATCACCTTCCAGCTGTGGCACTGGCACGAGGACGGCGAACGCTACGACCTGGAGCACTTCCAGCTCATTCCCGCAGCGGGCACATGGACGGTCCGCGTCCGCCGGACCACCTACTGGGCCCTGACCCGCGAGCAGCTGACCGACTTCGTGGCCCGCGCCGGCTTCACCGAGCTCACCTGGCACGCCCCGGGCACCGGAGGCTACTACCAGCCCGTGCTCACCGCCCGGAGCGGATGACCTCAGACTCCCGCGCCCGGTGCCGCCGCCGCGTCCACGGCCACATCGCCACGCCCGTCGCCGGCGAGATCAGGTGCCCCCAGTTCGTCATGGGGTCCGTGAAGGCCTGCAGGTCCAGCGTCAGCATCCCGCCGAAAGCGGCCGGCCCGCGCTCCTTCCCTCTCGCCCCACCCTTCGCGCCCGCCACTGTCTATGACCGGCGCCACGCACGGCCCGACGCGCAGGAACCTCCCGAGGTCGCCGTCCGTCCACTGGCGGCCCAGCTGGCGCGCGGGGCAAATCCTTCGGACATCCCCGGTACACCTGCCAGGATGGTCCGATGCCCAACCCGTACGACACTCCCCGAGTCCTGGACCGTCGCGAGGGTCCGCACGGCGAAGTCGTGCTCAGGCGCCACGGCGAGTTGCTGCAGATCATCGCCAACGGCTGCTTCCTGATGGACACTTCGGACGGCCGGTCGGAGCGGCTGCTCGTGGACGCGGCGCTCGCCGCACTCGACGGGCGGGCGGAACCGGGTGTTCTGATCGGCGGACTCGGTGTCGGGTTCTCGCTCGCACACGCCGCCGCGAACCCGCGCTGGGGCCGGATCACGGTCGTCGAGCGCGAGCGCGCCATCATCGACTGGCATCTCGACGGCCCTTTGTCCGCGCTTTCGGAGCGGGCACTCGCCGACCCGCGCACCGAGATTCTGGAAACGGATCTTGTCGCATTCGTACATGAGACATCCGCCACGTACGACGCGCTGTGCCTCGACATCGACAACGGACCCGACTGGACCGTCACCGAGGGCAACGACGGCCTCTACTCTCCGACCGGACTGACAAGCTGTGCACGGTTGTTGAGGCCGGGCGGTGTGATCGCGGTGTGGTCGGCGCAGCCCTCCGCGGAATTTGAAGGATCCCTATGGAATGCCGGTTTCCAGCAGGTGCGTACCGAAGAGATCCCCGTTGCCCGGGGCGTTCCGGACGTCGTGCACCTCGCCGTCCGGCCTGGATAGCAAAGGCGCGGTGACTCCCCGTACTCTGCTTCCCGACGCCGATCATTCAAGCGTCAATCGCAGTCATGCGCAGACAAGGGATCACCCCACGGATTCCGGAAAGCAACTCAGGGGCGGGCGATGGAGCAGACACACACCTCGCACAACGGCACGGCGGCGACCCCGGGCGCACAGCGCCGGGTTCTGGTCGTCGAGGACGATCCGACGATCGTGGACGCCATCGCGACCCGCCTGCGCGCCGAGGGATTCCTCGTGCAAACGGCGAGCGACGGCCCGTCCGCCGTCGACACGGCCGAGGCCTGGCAGCCCGACCTGCTGATCCTCGACATCATGCTGCCCGGCTTCGACGGTCTGGAGGTCTGCCGCCGTGTGCAGGCCGCCCGGCCGGTGCCGGTGCTGATGCTGACCGCGCGGGACGACGAGACCGACATGCTGGTCGGGCTCGGCGTGGGCGCCGACGACTACATGACCAAGCCGTTCTCGATGCGCGAGCTGGCCGCCCGGGTGCATGTGCTGCTGCGCCGGGTGGAGCGGGCCGCGATCGCGGCGTCGACCCCGCGCAGCGGCATCCTGCGGCTGGGTGAGCTGGAGATCGACCACGCGCAGCGGCGGGTGCGGGTGCGCAGCGCGGACGTGCACCTCACCCCCACCGAGTTCGACCTCCTCGTGTGCCTGGCGAACACCCCGCGCGCGGTGCTCTCCCGTGAGCAGCTGCTCGCCGAGGTGTGGGACTGGGCGGACGCCTCCGGCACCCGGACGGTCGACAGCCACATCAAGGCGCTGCGGCGGAAGATCGGCGCCGAGCGGATCCGCACCGTGCACGGTGTGGGCTACGCCTTGGAGACGCCGACGCCATGAGCGACGGGCCGGCCGCGCGGAGAAGCCTCGGGGAGCCCTGGGGCGGCCTGCGCCCGTTCTCGATCAAGACAAAACTGGGCGCGCTGGTCGTCATCGCCGTCCTGATCACCACCGGGCTGTCGGTGATAGCGGTGCACACCAAGACGGAGCTCCGCTTCATCACGGTCTTCTCGATGATCGCCACACTGCTGATCACGCAGTTCGTGGCACATTCACTCACCGCGCCGCTGGACGAGATGAACGCGGTGGCCCGCTCCATCTCGCACGGTGACTACACCCGCCGGGTGAGCGAGAACCGCCGGGACGAGCTGGGCGACCTGGCCCAGACGATCAACCGCATGGCCGACGACCTGGAGGCGCAGGAGCGCCAGCGCAAGGAGCTGGTGGCCAACGTCTCGCACGAGCTGCGCACGCCCATCGCGGGCCTGCGGGCGGTGCTGGAGAACATCGTCGACGGCGTCACACAGGCCGACCCGGAGACCATGCGAACCGCGCTGAAGCAGACCGAGCGCTTGGGACGTCTCGTGGAGACGCTCCTTGACCTGTCCAGGCTGGACAACGGCGTCGTACCGCTGAAGATACGCCGCTTCGAGGTGTGGCCGTACCTGTCGGGCGTGCTGAAGGAGGCCAACATGGTCGCCTCCGCGCGCGCGGGCATCGCGTCCGGCTCCGGCAGCCACACGCGTACGGACGTCCATCTGCACCTCGACGTGTCGCCGCCGGAGCTGACCACGCACGCGGATCCGGAGCGGATCCACCAGGTGGTCGCCAACCTCATCGACAACGCGGTCAAGCACAGCCCGCCGCACGGCCGTGTGACGGTCAGAGCCCGGCGCGGGGTGCTGCCCGGGTCGCTGGAGCTTGAGGTGCTGGACGAGGGTCCCGGCATCCCCAGGTCGGAGTGGCACCGCGTCTTCGAGCGGTTCAACCGCGGCAGCGTCAACCGGCCGCACGGTCCGGGCAGTGACGGCGGTACGGGGCTCGGCCTGGCGATCGCCCGGTGGGCGGTGGATCTGCACGGCGGCCGGATCGGTGTGGCCGAATCCGAGCGGGGCTGCAGGATTATCGTCACTCTTCCGGGAGAGTCATCCATCCCAAGTTGACGTAAAGTTCGAAGTGGAGCCACAAGATCCACGGACGTCCGCGCCGACGGACACGTGTGATCAGGCAGAGGCCCGCGCGTGCGGCGTGGATGGCCTTGGTCTGCCATTGCCTCTCGAAGCGGAACCTCGCTTGTTTCCCGCCATTTCCACCCCCGAAACACGCTGTTCGATGTGACTTACACGACGATGGACGGGCCTGGCCTGACCTTCCCGGTCATGGAGGCGTAGCCTTTATTCCCGCTGTCCATCACCTTGTGAAGCGGAAGAGGGCGGTTGCCGCCGTGTCGCCACAGTCCCCCAGTAACTCGAGCATCTCGACCGACGACCAAGCGGGGAAGAACCCCGCGGCCGCGTTCGGTCCCAACGAGTGGCTCGTCGACGAGATCTATCAGCAGTACCTCCAGGACCCGAATTCGGTAGACCGCGCCTGGTGGGACTTCTTCGCCGACTACAAGTCGGGCGCGGCTGCCGCCCCGGCTACGGCGGGTACTGCGGCCGCGGGGGCCGCAGAGACCACCACCGCCCCGGCGGCGCCCGCCGCCCCGGTCCAGCCCGCGGCTCCGGCTCCGGCTCCGGCCGCCGCCGCGCCGGCCCCCGTGACCCCGAAGCCCGCCGCCGCGGCTCCGGCTCCCGCCAAGGCCGCCGCTCCGGCTGCGGCCCCCGCGAAGCCCGCCGCCAAGCCGCAGGCCGCGCCCTCCGCCGACGGCGAGGGCCCGCAGCTGGTCCCGCTGCGCGGTCCCGCCGCCGCGGTCGCGAAGAACATGAACGCCTCCCTGGAGCTGCCCACGGCCACGTCCGTGCGCGCGGTCCCGGTGAAGCTGCTCTTCGACAACCGCATCGTCATCAACAACCACCTCAAGCGCGCCCGGGGCGGGAAGATCTCCTTCACGCACCTGATCGGCTACGCGATGGTGCAGGCCATCAAGGCCATGCCGTCGATGAACTGGCACTACGCGGACAAGGACGGGAAGCCCACCCTCGTCAAGCCGCCGCACGTCAACTTCGGCCTGGCCATCGACCTGGTGAAGCCCAACGGCGACCGCCAGCTCGTCGTGGCCGGCATCAAGAAGGCCGAGACGCTGAACTTCTTCGAGTTCTGGCAGGCCTACGAGGACATCGTCCGCCGCGCCCGCGACGGCAAGCTGACGATGGACGACTTCACCGGTGTCACGGTCTCCCTGACCAACCCCGGCGGCCTCGGCACCGTGCACTCCGTGCCGCGTCTGATGCCCGGCCAGTCCGTGATCATGGGCGTCGGCTCGATGGACTACCCGGCGGAGTTCCAGGGCACCTCCCAGGACACCCTGAACAAGCTCGGCATCTCGAAGGTCATGACGCTCACGTCGACCTACGACCACCGGGTGATCCAGGGCGCCGCCTCCGGCGAGTTCCTGCGCATCGTCGCCAACCTCCTCCTCGGCGAGAACGGCTTCTACGACGAGGTCTTCGAGTCCCTGCGCATCCCCTACGAGCCGGTCCGCTGGCTCAAGGACATCGACGTCTCCCACGACGACGACGTCACGAAGGCCGCCCGCGTCTTCGAGCTGATCCACTCCTACCGGGTCCGCGGCCACGTCATGGCGGACACCGACCCGCTGGAGTACCGCCAGCGCAAGCACCCCGACCTGGACATCATCGAGCACGGCCTCACCCTGTGGGACCTGGAGCGCGAGTTCGCGGTCGGCGGCTTCGCCGGCAAGTCGATGATGAAGCTGCGCGAGATCCTCGGCGTGCTGCGCGACTCGTACTGCCGGACCACCGGCATCGAGTTCATGCACATCCAGGACCCGAAGCAGCGCAAGTGGATCCAGGACCGGGTGGAGCGCCCGCACTCCAAGCCGGAGCGCGAGGAGCAGCTGCGCATCCTGCGCCGCCTGAACGCGGCGGAGGCCTTCGAGACCTTCCTGCAGACCAAGTACGTCGGCCAGAAGCGCTTCAGCCTGGAGGGCGGCGAGTCCGTCATCCCGCTGCTCGACGCGGTCCTGGACTCGGCGGCGGAGTCCCGCCTCGACGAGGTCGTCATCGGCATGGCCCACCGCGGCCGTCTGAACGTCCTCGCGAACATCGTCGGCAAGTCGTACGCCCAGATCTTCCGCGAGTTCGAGGGCAACCTCGACCCGAAGTCGATGCACGGCTCCGGCGACGTGAAGTACCACCTGGGCGCCGAGGGCACCTTCACGGGCCTGGACGGCGAGCAGATCAAGGTCTCGCTCACCGCCAACCCCTCGCACCTGGAGGCGGTGGACCCGGTCCTGGAGGGCGTGGCCCGCGCCAAGCAGGACATCATCAACAAGGGCGGCACGGACTTCACCGTCCTGCCCGTCGCCCTCCACGGCGACGCGGCCTTCGCGGGCCAGGGCGTGGTGGCCGAGACCCTGAACATGTCGCAGCTGCGCGGCTACCGCACCGGCGGCACGGTCCACATCGTCATCAACAACCAGGTCGGCTTCACCGCCGCCCCGGAGTCCTCCCGCTCCTCGATGTACGCCACCGACGTGGCCCGCATGATCGAGGCCCCGATCTTCCACGTGAACGGCGACGACCCCGAGGCCGTCGTGCGCGTCGCACGCCTCGCCTTCGAGTTCCGCCAGGCGTTCAACAAGGACGTGGTGATCGACCTCATCTGCTACCGCCGCCGCGGTCACAACGAGTCCGACAACCCGGCCTTCACCCAGCCGCTGATGTACGACCTGATCGACAAGAAGCGCTCGGTGCGCAAGCTCTACACCGAGTCCCTGATCGGTCGCGGCGACATCACCCTGGAAGAGGCCGAGCAGGCGCTGCAGGACTACCAGGGCCAGCTGGAGAAGGTCTTCACCGAGGTCCGCGAGGCCACCTCGCAGCCGGCCGCCGCGGAGCCCTCCGAGCCGCAGGCCGAGTTCCCGGTCGCCGTGAACACCGCCGTCACCACGGAGGTCGTCAAGCGGATCGCCGAGTCGCAGGTCAACGTCCCCGACCACATCACCGTCCACCCGCGTCTGCTGCCGCAGCTGCAGCGCCGGGCGGCGATGGTCGAGGACGGCACGATCGACTGGGGCATGGGCGAGACCCTCGCCATCGGCTCCCTCCTCCTGGAGGGCGTCCCGGTCCGGCTGGCCGGCCAGGACTCGCAGCGCGGCACGTTCGGCCAGCGCCACGCGGTGCTGATCGACCGCGCGACGGGCGAGGACTTCACCCCGCTGCTGTACCTCTCCGAGGACCAGGCGCGCCTGAACGTCTACAACTCCCTGCTCTCCGAGTACGCGGCCATGGGCTTCGAGTACGGCTACTCGCTGGCCCGCCCCGACGCGCTCGTGATGTGGGAGGCGCAGTTCGGCGACTTCGTCAACGGCGCGCAGACGGTCGTGGACGAGTTCATCTCGTCGGCGGAGCAGAAGTGGGGCCAGACCTCGGGTGTCACGCTTCTCCTCCCCCACGGCTACGAGGGCCAGGGCCCGGACCACTCCTCGGCCCGCCCGGAGCGGTTCCTGCAGCTCTGCGCCCAGAACAACATGACGGTCGCGATGCCGACGCTCCCGTCGAACTACTTCCACCTCCTGCGGTGGCAGGTGCACAACCCGCACCACAAGCCGCTGGTCGTCTTCACCCCGAAGTCGATGCTGCGCCTGAAGGCCGCGGCCTCGAAGGCGGAGGAGTTCACGACGGGCCAGTTCCGCCCGGTCATCGGCGACGCGTCGGTCGACCCGGCCGCCGTCAAGAAGGTCGTCTTCTGCGCCGGCAAGGTCTACTACGACCTCGACGCCGAGCGTCAGAAGCGCGGTGTCACGGACACGGCGATCATCCGCCTCGAACGCCTCTACCCGCTGCCGGGTGCGGAGGTCCAGGCCGAGATCGCCAAGTACCCGAACGCCGAGAAGTACCTGTGGACCCAGGAGGAGCCGGCGAACCAGGGTGCGTGGCCGTTCATCGCGCTCAACCTGATCGACCACCTGGACCTGGCGGTCGGCGCGGACGTCCCGCACGGAGAGCGCCTGCGCCGCATCTCCCGCCGGCACGGCTCCTCTCCGGCGGTGGGTTCGGCGAAGCGGCACCAGGCCGAGCAGGAACAGCTGGTGCGTGAGGTGTTCGAGGCGTAGGCCTCGCGCGGCACGTGAAGGGCCCGGCCCGGGTGATGACCACCCGGGCCGGGCCCCTCGGCGTTCGCGTCCCTTCCACGGCCTACCCTGAGGGGGTAGGCCCCAGGGCTCTGTCCCGTCCGTATCAGGAGCAAGAGTTGTACTTCACCGACCGAGGCATCGAAGAACTGGAGAAGCGGCGCGGCGAGGAAGAGGTCACCTTCGAGTGGCTCGCCGAGCAGCTGCGGACGTTCGTCGACCTGAACCCGGATTTCGAGGTGCCGGTGGAGCGGCTGGCGACGTGGCTGGCCCGGCTGGACGACGAGGACGAGGAGTAGGGCGTTCCCGGGGCCGGCGGGGCGCCGCTCGCCCGCCGGGGACATCAGTCGCGCGGGTGGGCCAGGCCGTAGAAGAGTCCCAGCGCCCCGTGCGCCAGGAGCAGTGCCCCCGCCGTGATCCAGCCGCCGCTGCGGCGCCGTAGGCCCCAGGCCGTGACGGGGATGCCGACCGCCATCTGGGCGAGGGCCAGGGTGCGGGCCCGGGAGCCGCCCGTCCAGGGGAGATACGGGCCCAGGCGGCTCCCCTCGACGGCTCCGAGATCGGTGCGCACTGCTTCGCGCAGGCCCGGCCACTCGACGGGCCGGGCGTCCGGGCGGTCGCGGGCCGCCTCGCGCAGGCGGTCGGCGGGTTCGCCGGGGCTGAGGCCGGCGGGCAGGGACACTCCCGCGCGCGTGAGGACCGCGAGCAGGCCGCGCAGGCGGACGCGGGCGTCGGCCTGCGCGTCCGGCTTCGTCAACTGGTCCAGCGACTGCACGTCCAGGACCGGATCGAGCCCCAGGCGGGCGGCGAAGGTGCGCATCGCCTCGTCCTCGCCGGCCGGAGTGCCGCTCGCGAGCCAGACGTAGCCGACGGGACGCCGGAAGCCGGACGCGAGCGTGAAGCCTGCCTGGTCGGCGTCCCACCACAGCGCGAGTACGGGCCAGGGTGCGCCGACGGCCAGGGCGGTGGCCCAGCCGGTGAGCACCTGGTCGACGGGTTCGCGGCCGCGCAGCCAGGGCTGTCCGTCCGGGACGAGGACGCTCCAGTCCTCGCCCGCGCGCGTGAGCAGCATCGGCTCGCGCAGCAGCCGGGCGGCGGGGGCGACGGAATCGGGCGCGGCCCGGCAGAGGAGCAGAGCGCCCGGGGCGGGACCCGCGGGACGACCGGTACGGGTAGGTTCCGTCGACATGGTCACACGCTAGGGCGATCAGTCCCGTTTGGGCAGTTTCGGGGCCGCGGACATCCCCGAACGGGCGTCTTGACTTTCCGGGACCGCGATATATCGTGAATAGCGGGAGACGCGATATGGCGCGTTGCTACGGGGAGGTTGATCATGTCCGAGTGGTCCGTCGCAGAGCCCGGGAAGCTCACGTTCGACGAGCCGGTGAGAGAACTCCACGTACGCGTCGTCCACGGAACGGTGAACGTGGTGGGCACGGACGAGGGTTCCGCCCGCCTGGAGGTCTCCGAGATCGAGGGGCCGCCCCTGGTCGTCACCCAGGAGGGCGGCACACTCACGGTGGCCTACGACGACCTGCCCTGGAAGGGCTTCCTCAAGTGGCTCGACCGCAAGGGCTGGCGGCGCAGCGCCGTCGTCTCCCTGGCCGTACCGGCCGACACCCGCGTCGAGGTGGGCGTGGTCGGCGCCGGCGCCGTCGTCTCCGGGCTGCGCGGGCCCTCGGTGGTGAAGGGAGTCACGGGTGACACGACCCTCGTCGCCCTCTCCGGCCCGGTGCGCGCGGACACCGTCTCCGGGAACCTGGAGGCCCAGGCCGTCACCGGCGACCTCCGCTTCAACTCCGTCTCCGGCGACCTCACCGTCGTCGAGGGCGCCGGCTCCTCCGTGCGGGCCGACTCGGTCAGCGGCTCCATGATCGTCGACCTCGACCCGGAGGGCCCCACCGACATCCGGCTGACCAGTGTCTCCGGCGAGATCGCCATCCGGCTGCCCACCCCGGCGGACGCCGACGTCGAGGCGAACACCGCGAGCGGCACGATCTCCAACGCCTTCGACGGCCTTCGCGTGCACGGCCAGTGGGGCGCCCACAAGATCACCGGTCGCCTGGGGGCGGGCACCGGCAAGCTGCGCGCCACGACCGTCTCCGGCTCCATCGCCCTCCTGCGCCGGCCGCAGGCCGAGGACGAGGAGGAGGCGTGCGGCGGCGCGGACTCCGGTTCGCGGACCGAGGACGCACAGCCAGCCGGCGGCGACCCCGTGGGCCGGCCGCAGGGCGGCTCGGGGGACAATTCCGTCTCCGTCCGGGGCGACGGTTCGACCAGCACCCCGGCCGACGGCACGACCGACAAGAAGGTGCTCTGACATGCCCCCCGTCTTCGCCCACGGCCGCCTCCGCCTCTACCTGCTGAAGCTGCTCGACGAGGCCCCCCGCCACGGCTACGAGGTGATCCGGCTTCTCGAAGAGCGCTTCCAGGGGCTGTACGCGCCGTCGGCGGGCACCGTGTACCCGCGTCTGGCCAAGCTGGAGGCCGAGGGCCTGGTCACCCACACCACCGAGGGCGGCCGCAAGGTGTACGCCATCACCGACGCGGGCCGCGAGGAACTGGCCGACCGCAGCGGCGAACTGGCCGACCTGGAGCTGGAGATCCGCGAATCGGTCGCCGAACTCGCCGCCGAGATCCGGGCCGACGTGCGCGGTGCGGCGGGCGACCTGCGACGCGAGATGCGGGCCGCCGCCACCGAGGCCCGCCGGGGCAGCGGCTCCAGGGCCGGCGACGAACAGGGAGCCCCCTTCGAGGACTTCACCGAGCACGACGACAAGGAGGCTTGGCGCGCCGCAAAGGAGGAGATGCGCCGCGTCAAGCAGGAGTGGAAGGAACAGGCCCGGCGCGCCAAGGACGAGAGCCGGCGGGCCCGCGAGGAGGCCCAGCGCGCCCGGCGCCAGGCCAAGGAGGCACAGGACCGGGCCCGGGCCCAGGCGCAGGAGGAGATGCAGCGCATCGCCCGGCGGGTTCAGGAGCAGGTGCAGGACCACTTCGCGCGGGGCGACTGGCCGACGGGGGTGCGCGAGGGGCTGACCGAACTCGCCAAGGAGTTCGGCGAGTTCGGGAAAGGCTACGGCAAGGAGTTCGGGAAGGACTTCGGCTTTGGACGCGGCGGCACCGAGAAGCCCGCCTCACGGCCCGAGTACTCGCACACCGCGCAGGACTTCCCGGCCGAGTACGAGCCCGCCTGGGCCCATGAGGGTGCCACCGACTCCTCCGGCGACCCGGCACGAGACCTGGACCGCCTGCTCGACCGCTTCCGCGACGACATCCGCGACGCGGCCCGGGACCACGGCGTGACGACCGATCAGCTCCGCGACGCCCGCCGCCATCTGTCCACGGCGGCGGCACACATCGGGGCGCTGCTGCGGACACCGAAGCCCTGAAGCCACCTCCTCCGACAGCCCGCCCGCCGAACACCGGGTCAGGCACGCCATTGAGGCGGCGACACCTTTCCTCGCCTGCCCGGGGAGGGGAAGGCACGGCCAGCACCACAAAGGAGGGGGAAGCACGGCCAGCACCGCGCGAACGAGGGCTACGAGGGAGGAACGGCCCGCACCGCCAAGGAGGGGGAAACACCGCCAGCACCGCCCGAACGAGAGAAGAACGGCCCGCACCGCCCGGCGGGACGAAGCGCGGCCGACTCCGCGCGGGGGTAGGAGGCGTCGCCGACAACCCGTAGCGGGACGAGGCATCGCCGGCAACCCGTGACGCGGTGCGGCGTCGAGGCGCCGCCAGTTCCGACAGGCGCCGGTCGGTACCGGTCGGTGCCGACCGACCGGTACCGACGGGTACCGACGGGTACCGACGGGCGAGAGTGAGCGTGGTCGTCACCCGCGACGGGACACGGCAAGGCCGACGCCGTCCCGCGGGACGGCGGACGTCCGGCGACGGGGGCTGGTCGGTGCCCGGCCCGATCAGCCCGCCTTCGCCTCCCCCTCCCCGTACATCACCCGCGTCAGGGACCGGTAGGTCACCCCGCGGTCGGCGAGTGCCTCGGCGGGGACGCCGGGGCGGACCGTCAGGGCCAGGAGGATGTGTTCGTCGCCGATGCGCCGTTCGCGGCGGGCGAGCGCGACGCGCAGCGTCCCGGTGAGGAGGTCCTTGGCCCCGCGGCTGAACGGCCGAGGAAGAAGGAGTGGCTAGCCGTTCGTGAGCACGATCTTGCCGAACTGGTCCCCGGACGCCAGCCGTTCGAAGCCCTCGCGGGCCCGGTCCAGCGGCAGCACCTCGTCGATGACGGGGCGCACGCCGGTGGCGGCGCAGAAGGAGAGCAGGTCCTCCAGTTCGTCCTTGGTGCCCATCGTGGAGCCCACGACCTTCAGCTCCAGGAAGAAGATGCGGGTCAGCTCGGCGTGCGAGGGCCGGTCGCCGCTCGTGGCGCCGGAGATGACGAGCGTGCCGCCGGGCCGCAGGGACTTCACCGAGTGCGACCAGGTGGCGGCGCCGACGGTCTCGATGACGGCGTCCACCCTCTGCGGCAGCCGCGCACCCGGCTCCACCGCCTCCACCGCACCCAGTTCCACGGCCCGCTTCCGCTTGGCCTCGTCCCGGCTTGTGGCGAAGACCCGCAGCCCCGCAGCCTTCCCGAGCACGATGGCCGCGGTCGCGACACCACCGCCCGCGCCCTGGACGAGCACGGAGTCACCGGGACGTACGCCGGCGTTCGTGAAGAGCATCCGGTACGCCGTCAGCCAGGCCGTGGGAAGACAGGCGGCCTCCGCGAAGGAGAGCTCCTTGGGCTTCGGGAGGATGTTCCACGTCGGTACGGCGACCTGCTCGGCGAAGGTGCCCTGGTAGCGCTCGGTGAGGATGGAGCGGGGCTCCTCGGGACCGACGCCGTGGCCGGTCTGGCCGATGACGGAGTGCAGGACGACCTCGTTGCCGTCCTCGTCGACGCCGGCGGCGTCGCAGCCGAGGATCATCGGCAGCCGCTCCTCCGGGAGACCGACGCCGCGCAGGGACCAGAGGTCGTGGTGGTTGAGTGAGGCGGCCTTGACGTTGACGACGCTCCAGCCGCCCCGGGCCCCGGGAGCCGGACGCTCCCCGAGTTCGAGGCCGGTCAGCGGCTGGTCGCGGTCGATTCGGGCGGCGTAGGCAGCGAACATGACCTTGACGATAGGCTCCGCCGGCGGTGCGGGGAACCACGGCGCTCTGTGACACATGCCCTCTTGCCTGCGGCGCCCGGCGCTGGTCGGGGTGGGGGTGCAAGCGCAGGTGCCGGTGCCGCCGCCACTGGGGCTGCCGCCCCCGGCTCCACGCTTCGGCCTGAACGGCCTGGTCCTCAAAGTCCGGACGGGCCGAGAGTGGCTGACTGGCACCGAGCACTACTCGCACCCGCCGCCGACGGGCCCGTCACCCACCAGCGACGTCCACCGCCCAAACCACCCGAACGGACCCACGGGTGGGTAAAAAAGTGGCCCCGCCCGAACGGACGGGGCCACTCATCACTCGCCTCACCGGCGAGCAACACCCTCCGCCCGCGCGGCCGCGGCCACCGCCGCCGTCACAGCGGGGGCGACCCGCTCGTCGAAGGGGGACGGGATGACGTAGTCCGCGGCGAGGTCGTCGCCGACCACCGCCGCCAGCGCCTCCGCCGCCGCGATCTTCATGCCCTCGGTGATCCGGGAGGCCCGCACCTGGAGCGCTCCCGCGAAGATCCCCGGGAACGCCAGCACGTTGTTGATCTGGTTCGGGAAGTCCGAACGACCGGTCGCGACAACCGCCGCGTACTTGTGCGCCACGTCCGGGTGCACCTCGGGGTTCGGGTTGGCCATCGCGAAGACGAACGCCCCCTCCGCCATCGAGGCCACCGCCGGCTCCGGCACCGTACCGCCGGAGACGCCGATGAAGACGTCGGCACCCGCCAGGGCAGTCTCCAGCGACCCGGTGATCCCGGCCTTGTTCGTGAAGCCGGCCAGCTCCCGCTTGACGGACGTGAGGTCGTCCCGGTCGGCGGACACGATGCCCTTGCGGTCCGCGACGGCGACGTCCCCGATCCCGGCCTCGACCAGCATCTTCGCGATGGCGACACCGGCCGCGCCCGCGCCCGAGATGACCGCGCGCAGGTCCCCGAGGCCACGCCCGGTCAGCTTCGCCGCGTTCCGCAGCGCCGCCAGCGTGACGACCGCCGTACCGTGCTGGTCGTCGTGGAAGACCGGAATGTCCAGCCGCTCCTGCAGCTTCCGCTCGACCTCGAAGCACCGCGGCGCCGAGATGTCCTCCAGGTTGACGCCGCCGAAGGACGGCGCGAGGCGCACCACGGTCTCGACGATCTCGTCGACGTCCGTGCAGGCCAGGGCGATCGGCACCGCGTCCACGCCGCCGAACTGCTTGAAGAGGATTGCCTTCCCCTCCATCACCGGGAGGGATGCCTCGGGGCCGATGTCCCCGAGCCCGAGCACCGCCGTGCCGTCCGTCACGACGGCGACGACCGACGACTTCCACGTGTAGTCATGGACGAGGTCCGGCTGCTCGGCGATCGCGCTGCACACTTTCGCGACGCCGGGCGTGTACGCCAGGGACAGGTCGTCCTTGTCGCGGACCGGCACGGTGGCCTGCACAGCCATCTTGCCGCCGCGGTGCAGCGCGAACGCCGGATCGAAGGTATCGAGGGGCTCGGCCCCCTCCTGATCCGTACTGCCGTTACGGCTGTCGTTGTCGCTGCGAGGATTGACGATCTCCGCTGCCACTTGTATTACCCCTTAGGTCTTCATGGTTGAGGGTGGCCACTCCTGGTTGAGAAGTGGGCGGGCACCGCGCACGGCCCATGTCGTGTTGCGTGAGGGCACATACGCGACGGGCGCGCCGCACACGCGCCCTGAGCCCCGGATGAGGGGTGTAAAGAACCTTCTTACCGGACGGACCGCGCCGGGACGAGTCCAATACGTGCAAGGTCACATTCCGGAGCCCGGTGGTCGCATACCGGTGAGGTGAATCATGACCAGATATCTGGACAAGTCCCCGACGGGCACTTGACGAAAATTCAACCAACACCCGAACGGTCGAAAACGATCCGAATCGAACATCCGCATCCTGAGATGCACCGAAGATCTTCCGGCCGGAGAGGCAGATTTCCGCAGAAGGTGCGGTCATGATGTACCGACCTGGTGTGGTTCGGGTGTCACCCGTTATCCGATTTTGACATGGCGGGCCCCCTGAACGGCTCCGTCCGAATGGCAAGATTGCCGTCATCACACGAGGTCGCGACACTCGAAGGCGTGTGTTCTCGTCGACCCAACGGCAACTGTCGACCCCGTCGGCGGCTGCCAGCCCCATCGGCAACTCCACCCATCCGCCGGAGGAACCCACCATGACCGCAAGCTCCACCCGTCGTACGACCGCAGCGCGCTCCCGGACAGCAGCGGTCGGTGCGATCGCGGTCGCAGGCGCGCTGCTGCTCACCGCCTGCGGTGACCAGACGGACAACGGCAGCAGCGACAGCACGTCGGAGGCGGCCACGTCCGCCGCACCGCTCGCCGG
>NZ_JBVIVK010000037.1:0-50827 GCF_055595715.1 Streptomyces sp. NPDC040410 | reverse complement strand
GGCGCGAAGCGACCGGACGGCAGCCGGGTCTTCGTGCTGTCCGCGGTCCGCCACGGCGACGGCGTCACGCTCGCCTCGCGCGAGATCGGCGCGAAAGCCCCGGGCGGCGGCTGGGGAGTCCATACCCGGCTCGACCTCGGCAGCAGCGGAGAGGCGTCCGCTTGACGATCCGCATCCCGAGGGCTGGCGACGTCTCGCCGTCCGCCCGCTGTAGCCGGAGAGGATCATCCCTCGCGGCGGGCGGTGGCGTGGCGGGGCTGGTGAAGGGTGCCCGGCAGGAGGTGGGCGTTCACAGCGAACCGGGGTCGTCCGGCGAGTGCGGCCACCAACTCGGCTGCGCCGGCGAGGCCGGCGGCCGCTCGGGCTTCGGCGGTCTGTCCCGCGAGGTGGGAGTAGACGACGATCCCGTCCACGTCTCGCAACGGGTCGTCGGCCGCGAGCGGCTCCTCGCTCACCACGTCGAGAGCCGCCGCGGCGATCTGTCCTGTGCGCACGGCGTCGGCGAGGGCCTGCTCGTCGACGACGGCTCCGCGCGCGGTGTTGACCAGGACCGCCGTCGGTTTCATCCGGCGGAAGGCGGAGGCGTCGAGCAGGCCCCGCGTCCGCTCCGTCAGCGCGGTGTGCACCGATATGTAGTCGGCGGTCTCCAGCAGTTCGGGAAGCTCGACGAACCGCACCGACGGATCGGTTCGCTGGGCTTCGGGTACGCCGGTCGTGCAGAGGACCGCCATTCCGAATGCCTGAGCCAACGGCACCACGGCTCGTGCGGCCGCCCCGTAGCCGAGCAGGCCGAGAGTCGACCCGCGCAGTTCGTGGCCGTCCTCCCTCGGCCAGCCACCGGCCGCGACTCCGGCCGCGCTCTGCACCAGTCGCCGCGCCGCCGCCAGGAGCAGACCGATGGTGTATTCGGCCACGGCGTTGGCGTTGATCCCCGGCAGGTTGCTCACGGTGATACCCAGCCTGGCTGCGCTGACGACGTCGATCGAGTCGTAGCCCACGCCGGTCCGTACGATGACGCGCAGCCGGGGCGCTCGGGACAGGACCTCGGCGGTCAGGGGTTCGTTCGCTGCGACGAGCGCCGCGTCGACTCCGTCGAGAGCGGCCACGAGTCGTTCCTGGTCGCGTCGGCCGACCAGCGGCGAGTGGACCGTGGTGTGGCCGTGGGTTCGAAGATACCGGTCGACTTCGTCGCCGGGCCGCAGGTAGTCCGTCGTGATCAGGATGCGGGGCATGCGTTCCTCGGTTTCTGGCTGCTCGTTCGCTCGGTCCGGGCGGAGGCTCATCCCGAGTCGGTTGCTTGCTTCACGGTGGTCGGGGCCGTTGGTCAGGGGGCGTGCTGCTCCTGGCGATGCCGATAAGCGCCAGGGACCTGACGGTGACGTCGACCGTCATGCCGGCGTACGTCCTGAAGGGGCTCGGGACGTCATCCGCGAGCGCGGTCACAGAAGGAGCAGCCGGGCGATCCCCACGAGTCCCACGGCGACGATCAGGCTCCGCAGGGCGCTGGGCGGGAGCCGGCGGCCGACGCGGGCGCCGATGACGCCGCCGAGGGCGGTGCCGGCCGCGATGAGACCGACGGCGGCCCAGTCGAAGGCGGCGACGAAGAGGAAGAAAACCGCGGCGACGCTGTTGACAATCAGGCTGAGCACATTCCTTACCGCGTTGAGGCGCTGCCAGGAATCGTCGAGCAGTACGCCCATCAGGGAGAGGTAGATCACTCCCTGCGCGGCGGCGAAGTAGCCTCCGTACACGCTGGCGAGGAAGAGGCCGGCGGTCAGGAGGGCGCCGCCGTGCTCGGGGGCGTGCTCTCCGTTGCCCTCCCGCCGGGCCTGGAGTGTCCTGGACAGGCGGGGTTGCAGTACGACGAGGACCAGCGCGAGGCCGATGAGCACCGGGACGATGGTGGCGAAGGCCTTGGGCGGCAGCGCCAGCAGCAGGATCGCCCCGCACAGACCTCCCGCCAGAACGGTGCCCCCGAGACGCAGCAGACGGGCGCGCTGGCCCTCCAGCTCGCGCCGGTATCCGAGGGCGCCGGTGAACGAGCCGGGGACGAGGCCGAGGGCGTTGGACACATTGGCGGTGACGGGCGGCAGGCCTACGGCGAGCAGCACCGGAAAGGTGATCAGGGTTCCCGACCCGACGACGGCGTTGATGGTGCCGGCGCCGATTCCGGCCGTGAAGACGGCGAGGGCTTCCCAGGGCGGCATGTGCGTCTCCATGATCTGTGCGGCTCCTCCCGTCACTGAGGTGGAGAGGTCCTGCGGTTGTGGACGAGTGGTTGTGGTTCGTGGTGGTCCGGCCGGGAGGATGGTTCGAAGGGCAGGGCGGATACAGCTCCCCGGGGTTTCGGGCGGACACGGTGACGCTGTCGGGCCTCGGCGGGACGGCGGGCAATGAAGGGGCTCGCCGCTGGCCTTGGCATCACTCGTCGGACCTCGCGGTTGTGGGTGCGTGCGGTATGTGCGGGACCCTGCGCGGCGCACGGCCCTTCCGAAAAAGGGTGAACCGGCTCGGGGAGTGTGTGCGGCTGCCGCTCAGAGGTGTTCGAGGAGCGCGTCGGTGAACTCCTCGGTGGCGGCGGTGCCGCCGAGGTCCGGGGTGCGGACCGGGGTCGTCGCGAGGATTGCTGTGATCGCGTCGTGGCCGCGGAGTTGGGCCAGACCGGAGTCGGGCATCATCGCGCCGAGGCGGAGGTAACGCTCGCAGGACCAGTCGAACGAGTCGTAGGTGAAGCGCAGGCCGTGCCGAACGCCCACGGCGTCCAGAACACGGCAGGCGGCGGGGAGCACCTC
The DNA here is from genome assembly GCF_055595715.1 of Streptomyces sp. NPDC040410. Lineage (NCBI taxonomy): Bacteria > Bacillati > Actinomycetota > Actinomycetes > Kitasatosporales > Streptomycetaceae > Streptomyces > Streptomyces sp. NPDC040410. The sequence goes on along the minus strand of NZ_JBVIVK010000037.1, from coordinate 48,035 downwards.
CGTGCCGATGCCGTCGCCGGGGATCAGGGCGATGCGGTGGTTGATCACGCCTGCAATTACAGCAACGGTGTGATTCCCGGGTCCAACAGACATTTCCCATGTGTCTTATAGGCAGCGCCTATCAGATGTCGGGCCGTCCTGCCGGGAGGGCGGCCTCCAGGAACGCCTCGGCCGCCGGGGTCAGCGGAGCACGCCGGCTGACCAGGGCGATGGACAGGCTTGCCTGGGGCTCGATGTCCAGGACCAGCGCGCCCGCTCGCTCGGCGATGCCGCGCCAGGCGTCGGTGACGACTGCCAGTCCGACGCCGCCGAGGACCAGAGGCACGATCGTCACCCGGTGTTCGGTCTCCACCGCGGCCACCACCTCGACTCCGCCCGCCCGCAGGTCCTCGACGTACTTGCGCAGACCGGTGCCTTCCTGGCCCACGATCAGCCGGTGCCCCGACAGCTGTTCGCGGCGTACCGGCACGCCGCGTGGGAACGGCCCGTCCGGTGGCGCCAGCAGGACGAATCGCTGCTCGGGGAGCGCGTGGACCAGCACATCCCCGTACGCCGGCGCGCCTGACGAGGCGAGCAGTCCCAGCTCGGATACTCCGGTACGCACCATCTCGGTCACATCCCCGGGAGTGAAGGCGGCCTGTACCCGGACCGAGACCGCGGGATGAGCTCCGGTGAAGCGGCGGATCATGCCTGTGAGCGGTTCGATGGCCTGTGATGGGGTGGCCGTGATGTCCACCCGCCCCGTGTGGAGACCCTGTACGGACTCCACGCTCGCCCGTGCCAGGTGCAGACTGCGCACGGCCTGCCGCGCCGGCTCGATCAGCGCGCGGCCCGCTACGGTGAGCACCACCCGGCGGCCGATCCGGTGGAAGAGGTCGCTGCCCAGGTCGCGCTCCAGAGCCCGGATCGCCTGGGACAGGGATGGTTGCGACAGATACAGGGCGGAGGCTGCCCGGTTGTACCCGCCGTGGTCCACCACGGCCAGGAAGTACTCCAGTTGCCGCACGTCCATCGCCGCCGCCTCCGCTTCTCTTCCAGCTCTAATAGGTGGAGCCTATAAGCAAGGGCAGCCGGGAGGCGACGGAATCGGACCCGGTGCCGGCGGCTGGGGGCAAGGATGCAAGTGGGGGCATCCAACGAGCCGCTGTAGTCTGCCACTTGATCATCAGTCGGCCGGAACGGGGAGAACATGGGTCTGGACGCGGTCCGGGCGGCCTCCCGGGTGGTGGGTCGCCGCACCACGTTGCGTTATCTCGCCATCGGCGTCGGAGCCTCACTGCTCGCCGCGTGCAAGGGCCAAGACGGAGGCAAGGGCAAGGGCGGGAGCAGCGGGGGTGTGTCGGCGACGTCCGGTGTCGTCGGCAAGGCGTTCGCGGCCTTCGTGCGCGGGTCCTGGAAAATCACCTCGACGCAGGCGGGCGCGAGCGGCATGACGTACACCTACACGGTGGCCGTCGGCGACGGGACCTGGCGGATGGACGACGGCAGCGGCGAGCCGCCGAACGGCACCTGGTCGCTCCAAGGCGGCAGGCTGGCGCTGCGGGTGCCCGAGCAGCTGGGCGACGACGAGGGTGAGCTGTACGACGCCGCCGCCGAGAACGTGCCGGCGACGGTCGGGGACTCCGTCTCGGTGTTCCTGCCCTGGCAGCCGCCCGGGGAGTCGGGCACCGGCTCCGGCGAGCGGCTGGAGGTGGAGTACACCGAACAGGCCGGTCTGCGTATCCGGCACTTCGACACACATGGCAGCATGACCGTCCACGACTGCTTCCGGGTCTGAGGTCAGGCCCGCAGGGTCAGCAGGAGGCGAAGGAGTGGCCGGGTTCCCGGGTAGGGCTGACGTCCCGGTCGCGGAGGACCACGGAGCGCCTCTTTGCCCGGGCGCCGCACGTCGTGTCGAAGGCGTCCCGGTCGTATCCGATGACGAGGACGCGGTCGGCGTATGCGGAGGCGTACTGCCCGCATACATCGTGGACGCCGCATTCTTCGGCGAGGCGACGGCGAAGTCGAAGCCGAGGGCCTTGCGGCGGCCGAGCAGGACCGCCTGCGCCGTCGTCGAAGCGACCGCGCACCGCCGGCCGACCGTCGGCATCCCCGGCTGCCCGCTGCCCTTCTCCCGGACCTGCGCCCTGCTCCCCGGGGGGGCCCGCAAGGCTCTTTCCGCGGCGGCCGGCCCCGGCCTGGCTGGGGTGGCGGGGTGGAGCCGTGGGCGGGCCAGCGGTGCCCCGCGTGTGCCGCCCGCCGGCGCACGCTGTGACCTGTGCCTCTCCCCTCCGGGTGCCCGCAGCAAATTCGGTGTTCATCGGCCCTCCCTCCACGTGACAATCAGGCACCAGCAAAGGGGAGGAACACATGAGCCAGGCCTACCTGACTCTTCATGAGCTGCTGCCTCCGCAGGAGTTGGCGGCAGCGCTCGATGCGGGGCACGTCACGCGCAAACCGCACCCGGAACTGCCGCTGTCCATCTACACGTACACGAGGACATGCCAGTACGAGCGGGTGTGGAACCGCGTGACCACGCGCTGCCGCGGCCTCGTGGCCGACGACAGCACCGGTGAGGTCGTCGCGCTTCCGCTGCCGAAGTTCTTCAACGTCGGTGAGCACGAGGCCGGTCAGCCATACGCGCCCGGCCTCCCGGACGAGCCGTTCGAGGTGTACGACAAGGTCGACGGCAGCCTGGCCGTGGTCTTCCACTACGCCGGCCGGTGGCGGGTCGCGTCCAAGGGTTCCTTCATCAGCACCCAGGCCGCCTGGGCGCAGCGTCTGCTGGACGGGAAGGACACGTCCGACCTCGTTCCCGGGGTGACCTACCTCGCCGAGATCCTGTACCCGCAGAACCGTATCGTCGTCGACTACGGCGACCGCCGTGATCTGGTGCTGCTGGCCGCGTTCGCCAAGGACGGCACGGAAGTCGCCCTGGCCGAGGCCGCGACCAGCTGGCGTGGAATCGGCTCGGTGGTCACCGTCTGGCCCGCCATGCCGCTCCCCGAACTGCTGGCCATGGCCGAGGCCAACCGGCTGCCCGGCGGCCGGGCGGCCACGGGTACCGACGCGGAGGGCTTCGTGCTGCGCTTCGCCTCGGGCGTACGGGCCAAGGCCAAGCTCGCCGAATACGTGCGCCTCCATAAGGTGCTCACCGGCGTGACCGAACGGGACATCTGGCGCAGTCACGGCATCCAGCGGTTCGCGGGCCTGCCCGCCAAGCAGGTGGCCCAGGCGCTCGGCTGCTCGCCCAAGGACATCGACGCCTCCGATGGCAGACCCCTGGACGCGCTGCTGGAGCAGGTGCCCGACGAGTTCGACGCCTGGGTGCGCGGCGTCATCGCGGGAATCGAGAAGCAGGTGGACGACCGCGAGCGTGCGATCGACGAGGGGTTCCGTTCCCTGGCCCACCTCGCCGGCGACCGGGCGACCTTCGCCCGCGCCGCGAGCACGCTGGCCGACGCAGCCCTCCGCCCCGCCATGTTCCTGCGCCTGGACGGGCGCCCGACCGAGTTCGTGACGTATCGGTCCGCCCGCCCGGAGGCGTCCGACCCGTTCAAGACCGACGAGGAGAACTGACCGTGCCCGTTGTACACGTCATGACGGGGCTGCCTGCCTCGGGGAAGACGACCGCCGCGCGCAGACTGCAGGCAGAGTCCGAGGGCCGGATGCGCCGCGTCAACCTCGACGATCTACGGGCGATGCTCGACATCCCGGTACCCGAGCGCGGCCGGACGCACGCACACGAGCAGACCGTGCTGGCGATCCAGGACGCGGCGGTGCGGGCTGCCGTCGACGACGGCTTCGATGTCGTGGTGGACAACACGCACATGACACCGCATATCCCGAAGAGACTGAAGGCCGCGGTGGCGGGACAGGCCACCTTCGTCGTGCACGACTTCACCGACGTACCGGTGGAGGAGTGCATACGGCGCGACGCCGAGCGGGACCAGGCGGTCGGCCAGGAGATCATCCGGATCCTCGCCGACAAGCACGCGAAGGCCCGCAAGGGCGGCTGGCGGCTCACCGCTGAGTGGCTGAACGACGAGCCCTCCGTCGAGCCGTACACCGCCGACCCGTCGCTTCCCTCGGCGGTCATGTGTGACATCGACGGCACACTCGCCCTCAGGGGCGCTCGGGGCCCCTACGACTTCACCCGCTGCGAGGAAGACCTGCTCAACGTGTCGGTGCGCGGGGCGCTGCACTCCTTCCGCAGCGCCGACGGCGATGTCATCGTCCTGCTCTCCGGCCGCGGTGAGGAGCACCGCGAGCGAACGGAGGCTTGGCTGCGTGCGCACGAGGTCCCGTACGACGAACTGTGGATGCGCGCCGTCGGCGACGGGCGCCGCGACGACGTGGTGAAAGCCGAGCTCTTCGACCGGTATGTGCGCCACCGCTTCGCGGTACGGGTCTCCCTCGACGACCGCGACCGCGTCGTCGCCGTGTGGCGCCGTATGGGTCTGCCGACCTGGCAGGTCAACTACGGCAGCTTCTAACCGGCGGCTTGCCGGTGCGCCCGATCGATCAAGCGTCTGCCGTCTGTGCGGCAGCCATGGACCGGCGTCCGGTGCGCGGGCCGGCCTGACCGGCGGGCATCCGCGCGCCCGCTGGTAAAATGGGGGCACGCTGCGACACCGCCGGGGCCCGTACCAAGGGGTACGGGCCCCGGCGCGTTCCGGGCGCCAGATCAGGAAGGTTCCCCATGAACGCGAAGCAGTCGGCCCCTGGACACTCCCGCGCCGGCAGACCGCAGCAGGCGGCAGGACTGAAGGGGGAGCCTTCGATGCCGCAGACGGTGTCCCCGGGCCTGCCGCCGGCCGCGTCCTTCGAGGCGCTCGGGCTGCCGCCGGAGCTGATGCAGACCATGATCGGCCTCGGGGTGACGCAGCCTTTCCCGATCCAGGCAGCGACCCTGCCCAACGCGCTGGCCGGGCGCGACGTCCTGGGCCGGGCGCGAACCGGCTCCGGCAAGACGCTGGCTTTCGGGCTTGCGCTGCTCGTCCGGACGGCGGGCCTGCGAGCGGAGTCGAAGCGGCCGCTCGCACTGGTCCTGGTGCCGACCCGGGAACTCGCACAGCAGGTGAGCGACGCGCTGGCGCCGTACGCGCAGACACTGAACGTGCGACTGGCGGCAGTGGTCGGCGGGCTGTCGATGAACCGGCAGACGGCGCTTCTGCGAACCGGCGCCGACGTGGTCATCGCGACGCCGGGGCGGCTGGCCGACCTGGTGTCGCGCCGGGACTGCCACCTGAATCACGTGCGGATCACGGTGCTGGACGAGGCGGACCAGATGTGCGACTTGGGGTTCCTGCCGCAGGTCTCGGAGTTCCTGGACCAGGTCCGCTCCGACGGGCAGCGGCTGCTGTTTTCGGCCACGCTCGACCGCAACGTCGACCAACTGGTGCAGAACTACCTGCACGACCCGGTGCTCGCATCGGTCGACCGGTCGGCGGGCTCGGTCACCACGATGGAACACCACGTGCTGAACATCCACGCCGCCGACAAGTACGCGACCGCGACCGAAATCGCCGCGCGCGACGGCAGGGTACTGATGTTCCTGGACACCAAGGCCGGCGTGGACCAGTTCACCCGTCACCTGCGGGCCAGCGGCGTACGGGCTGCCGCCCTGCACAGCGGGAAGTCGCAGCCGCAGCGCACGCACACGCTCGGCCGGTTCAAGGACGGCGAGATCACCGTGCTGGTGGCCACCAATGTCGCGGCGCGGGGCATTCACATCGAGGCACTCGACCTCGTCGTCAATGTCGACCCGCCGGCCGACGCCAAGGACTACCTGCACCGCGGCGGGCGTACCGCGCGCGCCGGGGAGTCCGGGAACGTGGTCACTCTCGTCACCCCCAACCAGCGCCGCGATGTGAACCGGATGATGTCCGACGCCGGGATCCGGCCGACGGTCACACAAGTGCGCTCCGGCGAGGAGAAGCTGACCGCCATCACCGGGGCGAAACGCCCGCCGGCCGGGGCGAAGGCCGCCGGCAACGCACCCTTCCGCGGCCTCGGGACCCGCGCGGGCCGCCCCGCGAAGGAGTCCCGCAAAGCCGCCGAGGCCCGCAAGACAGCGGAAGCCCGCGCGGCGGCCCGGGTACGCAAGGGCCGCTGACGCCGGACGGACCGCGGTTCATCGCCACCGGCGAGCCGAGGTGTCTCTGGCTTCTGCGGGCGCTGCATCGCTCACCCCGCCTGTTCTCGGACAGATCTGGCGCCAACGACCCCTCGGCGCGCCGGCTGACCCTGGTGGTCGTGTCCCGCAGCCATGCTGATCTCAAAGGGGGCTCCGTCGGGGCCGACCGCCCAGCGAACCAAGGTGGTCGAGCAGGCATCGTGAGCGCGAGAAGCCGGCTTGCTCTCGGTCGATCGCTTCCAGCGGGCGGTGACGGCCGGCAGTCACCGTCCGCTGATCGGGCAAGCAGCCCGATGTTCTGGGCCAGCTCGTCAATGAGACACGGCCTGGCCGGGAGAACCGGCACGCCCGTGACCAAAGGTGTCGTCCCTCGGATCGGTGCCGTCCTCTGCGTGGCGCTCATGGCCGTCGGCTGCACCGACACGCAACTATGGCCGCCCAGGCGGGTCGAGGACTCGATGCCCTTGCGTGCGATGCGGTGCCTGATGCCCCGCTTGCGCAACCATCGCCGCAGCTGGTCGTGGTCGTATCCCTTGTCGGCGTGGAGCTTGGCCGGCCTACGCCGTCGGCGTCCGTGCCGGGTTCGGATCGGCGGTATGCCCTTCACCAGCGGGTGCGGCGCCGGGCTGCCAGGCATGGCAACAACCGCAGTCGACGCCTACGACGATCAGGGCCGTTGATGACCACGAGCACGCGGAATACGTATACGGTTGCGTAATTCCCATGACCGTTCCTCGCAGGACTCCGTCATACCCTTCTCGATCTTGGCGTCGCGTGTGTCCCACCGGGCCGGCACGGAGATTCCGACGAGAATTCCGGGAGAACTTTTCCGTCTTTCCGGACACATCACGTGAACGGCATCCTTTTATTTGCCGGACCTCTCCTTTTCTCTGCCCGGATCTGATATTCCAGGAGTGACAGGCCCCCCCACACTCCAGGAGTGAAGAATGCGCTCTTTACGAGCCCGCGGACCGCTCACGTCCCTTTGTCTCGCCGTCGCCGCAACGTGTCTTGCATTCACGGCGGCGCCGAGTGCGTACGCCGCCGACGACGAGGCAGCGGCCGCGGGCAAGTACGTCGCTCTCGGTGATTCCTACGCGACTGCACCCGGTACTCGCAGCTACGACAACCCCGACGACCCGTGCCGCCGGGGCCCGTTGGCGTACCCCCGGCTGTGGGCGCAGCAGCACCCCGCGTTCTCCTTCGTGGAGGCCTCCTGCTCCGGGGCCACCACCGCAGACCTGACGAGCCAACAGCTCACGCAGCTCACCTCGGACACCACGCTGGTGACGGTGCAGGTGGGCGGCAACGACGTAGGTTTCGTCGACGTGCTGAAGAACTGCATCCTCACCATCGACGACAAGGACTGCGTCGCCGGGGTGGAGGCCGCCAAGGCAGCCGCCACCACCAGCCTGCCGGGTGCGCTGGCGAGCACGTACTCGGCGGTGCGGGGCAAGGCGCCGAACGCCAAGGTCATCGTCGTGGGCTACCCCCGGATGTACACCATCGGTGGCAGCTGCGGCATTCTCGGGCTGAGCGACACCGAGCGGACCGCGCTCAACTCGGCTGCCGACACGCTCGACGGGGTGCTGGCGGACCAGGCCGCGAAGGCCGGCTTCACCTTCCTCGACCCGCGTGCAGCCTTTGACCCGCACAGCATCTGCTCCGGCGGCGAGACCTGGGTGACCAGTCTGGAATGGAGCAAGATCAACGAGTCCTACCACCCCAACCAGTCCGGACACCGTGACGGGTACCTGCCGCTCCTGAACGCGATCAGCGGCTGACCGGGAGCGGGCCGTCCGCCTGGTCCGGGTGGCCCGCTACTCGTTCGACGATACGGTGCGGAGAATTCCCGGAGAGGCTTTGAGGGAATCCCGGATCTGGGCGTACGGAAGCAGCGCGCAGAAATACGTGTCGACGCGCACAGAAAAAGGGTACGGAAATTCGGTGGCGCGCCTTCCGGTGATTATTCACCGGGTAACGTGCCACCGTTTTCCGTGGGCCGGTCGGTGAGTTTCTTGGGGTCGGCCCCATGTCCGGGCGGCCGGCTCAGAGCACCGTCTCCCGCGGGGGATGTGCCGGACGGGCACGAGTACCTGACAGGCCGCGAGCGCCGTGGGTGGCGAGCCGCTCCAGGTGGTCGGCGGCGGTGTGCTGACCGCCTGCGACACGGAGTGCACGTCCGATGGCGGCCGCAGCGGTGCGGTGGCCGCCGCTGTTGTCGAGGACGGTGGACACGGCCTCGGCGAGCGCGGGCGCCTGAACGCGCCCGAAGCGCACCCTGATTCCGGCACCCGCCTCCACCACCTGTCTGGCGACGAGGGGCTGGTCGTCACGGATCGGCGCGAGCACGAGGGGAAGGCCGTGCCACAGCGATTCGCAGACGGTGTTGTGGCCGCTGTGGCTGATCACGGCCTGTCCCCGGCCGAGCAGGTCGAGTTGGGGCACCTGCGGGCGTACGAGCATGCCCGGCGGCAGATCGGTGAGATGACCGCCCGGGTCGGCGAACACACCCTGCACACGGTCCCCCAGCTGCGTGAGCGCCTTCACGCTCTCGCGCAGGAAACGCTGCCCAGCATCAGTGTTCGCGGTCCCCAGCGACACGAACACCAGGGCCCGGTCCGGGTGGAGGTCGTCCCAGGGGAAGTCCGGGTCCCCAGGGCGGTCCGCGATGACCGGGCCGACCAGGTGGACCCGTTCCCAGGGCAGGTCCGCATCACCGAGGAGTGCGCGGCTGGTGAAGGCCAGGATGCCGAACGGCGAGAAGCGGGGGTCGTACGTGGCACCGGGGTCCCCGAACTGCGCCCGGAGGGCGGTGAGGCGGTCGGTGAGCCAGGCGGCGATCTTCGGCAACCCGGCCAGTGGGTCCACGAGTTCGGCAGAGGTGCTGGCGGAGCTCAGGTACGGGATGTTGAGGCGTTCGCAGACCAGTGCGCCCGCGACGGCGTGCTGGTCGGTGACTACGACGTCCGGCGCGAAGGAGCGGACAGCCTTCTCGACCTCGGGCGCCATCGACTCGGCGAGCGGGACGAAGAACTCCTCCCACAGGAAGCGGAAGGCGGCCGGTCCGGTCAGTCCGGGCGGGCGGGCCCTGCCGCCGGCCTCGGGCAGGCGGCAGTCGTACACCCGTGCCGCCGCGTCCGTCAGGGAACGGATGCGGTCCGCGTGGCCGCACCAGGCCACCTCGTGTCCGCGTCTGCCGAGCTCGGCGGCCACCCCGGCGAGCGGGTTGATGTGGCCGACGAGCGGCGGCACCACGAGCAGGAAGCGGCTCATCGGGCCGCTCCCGCGCCGACATCCCGGCGGGCGGTGCCCGCGGCGTGGTGGCAGCGGACCCAGTCCAGGACGAGATCGCGGGTACGGGCCGGCTGTTCCACCAGGACGGAGTGGCCCTGCCGGGGCAGGACGACGGTGCGGCAGCGCGGGAGCTTCGCCTCCAGTTCGGGTACCTGGGAACTGAGGCCGGACTCGTCGCCGAAGACCGCGAGCAGCGGGCATCGGATCGCCGTCAGGTCGTCGTCGATGACGCGGCCGCGCGGGATGTCCTCGGCCAGGGTGGTGGTGTTCAGGATGCGGCCCGCGCCGCGGGAGAGGCGGGCGGTGTGCGCGCCGTATCGCTCGGCGATCCAGTCGATGGCCTCGTCGTGGACGAGTTCGCGCTGCGCGTGGGCCAGGCCCTCGGCAATGTGGCGGGTCCAGGCGGCCACCGGCGGCTCGGACTCGATCATGGTGACGGTGGCGCTGCGCTCCGGATGCCAGGCGGCGAAGGCGGCGGCGACCGTGCCGCCGAACGAGTTGCCGACCACGTGGACCGGTCGCCGCTCACCGAGTTGGTCGAGGAGGAGTGCGAGGTCCTCGACGAAGGCTTCGAGCCGGTAGCCGGTGCGTGGCCGGTCGGTGCGGCCGTGTCCGCGCAGGTCGTACATGACGGTGTCGACGCCGGCCGCAGAGAGGGCGGGTCCGAGAGTGAAGTAGTAGCTGGCGAGGCTGTCGGTCAGCAGCCCGTGGACGAAGACGACGACGGGCGGCTCGCCTTCGGGGACACCGCCGCCCGCGGCGCCCGCGGGCAGCAGCTGCACGTGCGTGGTGAGGTCGCCGGTGCGTATTTCGGCCATCGGGTCAGCCTCTTTCCGCACTGCGCAGGGAGGCGGCGACGTAGTCGACCAGCCGGCCCACGGTGAGCGCGATGATCTCGTCGAGTTCCAGGTCGGCGATGAACAGGGCGACATTGACCTGCTCGCCGTAGTGCTCCCGCAGGGCGCCGGCGAGAGCGACCAGGTCGATGCTCTCCAGCTCCAGGTCGTCGTGGAAGAGGGTGTCGCGGTCGATCTCCGCGTCGTCGAGTCCGGCGTCGGGCAGTTCCCTCAGCATGGTGGCGATCTGCGCGAAAACAGTGTTCTCGTCGTAGGCGGCGGTTCCCGCGGGGGCCGTGGTGGTCGCCTCAGTGGTCATGCCGTTCTCCTGACTCGTTGGCGCCTGCGGTCCAGGCGACGACGTACTGCCGCTCGGGCAGCCCGTACGGGGCTGCCAGCTGACTGCAGCGCACCTCCCAGGCGCTGCCTGCGTGTTCCACCCGCAGCCGGTCCGGGCGGGCGGCCGTCACCTCGTACGTCTCGGGGCGGCCGCGAAGGCCCGTGCCGCGTTCCTTCGCCACGGCCTCCTTCGCCGCCCAGAAGCGCGTGAACCACAGCTCTTCGCTGTCCGTCGAGGCGGCCACCATCCGGGCGAGCAGGGCGCGTTCGTCCGGTCCGCAGGCCGTCCGCACTGTGGTGGCGGGACGGGCGGTGACCTCTTCGATGTCGATGCCGCACGGGCCGCGGCGGGCGAGGGCGACAGCGGCCTCGCCGCAGTGCGCGAGGGTGACGGTGAGGTTCTCGCCGATGTCCCGGCCATGCACTCCGGTAGCCACGGGGCGGCCCTGCCCATCGTTGTGCAGGGCGATTTCGGCGGGGTAGATGTCGCCCGCGCCCTCCGCCCACAGCAGCCCGCGCACCGCGTCCTTGGCCGCGATGCGGCCGAGGAGGTGGCGGCGCCTGTGCCCCGGCGGCTGGGCGTCGTAGCGGGTGCGTTCCTCGCCGCCGAGCATGTTGCGCATGATGAGTTCACGGGTGGCGAGGTCGGGCCAGCGCTCGTGCACCAGGGTCCAGCCGCCGGGCTGTGTCTGCGAGAGCGTGTTGCGTCCGGGGAAGCGGTCCATGCGGCGGATGCCCGGGTCGGTGTCGAAGCGGCGGTCGCTCCAGCCGGTGAGTTGTGCCCATACCCGGCCGTCGTGCACCAGTTGCATGTCGGCGGTCAGGGTGGTGTCGGTGAGCTCGGTGATCCGGATGTGGCAGTCGAGCGTGCTGCCGGGGTCGGGTTCCTGGCCGTGGAAGTCGATCCGGCGCATGCCCACCGGGAAGACGGTGGTGCGCTCGGTGAGCGTGGCCATGATCCAGTAGCCGAGCAGCTGGCCGGCGTTGTCGAGCAGCGCGCCCGGTGCGCCGGGCGCGGTCAGCACTCCGCGTACATGGCGGTCGCCGAGTGCGGTGAGGGTGCTGACGCCCTGGAAGCTGCGGCCGTGGAACATCCAGCGCTCGGTGTAGAGCTGTTCGGCGCTGAGGTCGGGCGGGTGTTCGGCTGCTTGGTCGACCGGCCAGGGCGTGGGTGCCGGGCCGTGGTCCGGGTCGAGTTGTACGACGGCACCCGCGTAGCCGGTGAGCCGTACCTCGACCCGGTCGGGGCCGAGGCGGCGCACGGTGACGAGGATGTCCGAGGCCGGGACGGCCGCGATCCACTTCTTCAGCTGCACCTCGTGCACAGCGACCACTCGGCGTCCCGGCAGGGCCTGTTCGGCGATCCGCATGAGGTGGTCGATGACCGTGGTCGCGGGGACCACCGGCCAGCGGTCGGCTTCGTCGGGCCAGCCGGGTCGTTGCCTGAAGAAGCAGTGGTCAAGCAGGTACGGCATGTCGGCCACGTCCACGCGCAGCGTGGCGGGTACCGGGGCGAGCGGGGCCCCGTACCCTGCAGAGGGCGCCGAAGTACTCTGCGGAGGCGGTGAGTTGGCCCCAGGCGCGGAGGCGCCGTCGCCTGGTGCGGGGGTGGGGTGTGGGACGGCCGGCGGGCCCGCGGTCGGGCGGCGCCGTCCCGGGCGGGATGTGCGCGCCCCGGTGGTTCTGCCGGAGCCGGCGGCGCCGAGAAGTTCCTCCGTGAAGGCGGCGGTGTCCTTCAGCAGGGCGGAGAGTTCGGCGGCAACGGGGAAGCGGCCGGCTGCGTGCAGGAGGGCGGCCGGGTCGCACGAGCACGTGTGGCCTGCCTGGCTGCGGCGCATGCCGGCGTGGGCGGGGGTGGTACGCGGAGCAGCCGGGTGAGCCGGTGCCGTTGCGGATCGGCCGGGGGTGGCCGCGGGTGCGGCCAGCATTCCGTGGGTCGTCTCCGGGAGCGAGATGAGGGACCCGCCGAGGTGGAGTCGGACGCCCGTGCGGCGGTTGCCGGCTGTTGCCGCGGGCCGTGCCCGGGCCGCGCCGGGATGGAGTGGGGTCACGTCGGGGGCGGCACCCTCGGCCCACAAGGCGGTGGCGACACGGCGGAGTTGGGCGAGGCTGTCGCGCGTGGCGGAGTGCGCGGGCACCACGAGTCGGTCCCGCCCGGCCAGTGTGTCGTCGATGAGGGAGCCGAGTTGTCCGGCGCCCAGCGTCACGAAGGCACGGAATCCCGCCTCGTACATCGCGAGGATCAGTTCGCGGAATCGTACGGGCTCGAGAAGGTGCCGCACGAACAGTTCGCGTACCGCCTCGGGCGCGGTGGGGAAGGGGGCGGCGGTGGTCGCGGACCAGACCGGGACGTGCGGGGGATGCAGGGTGTACTCCTCCGCGGCCCGCCGGATCGGGTCCAGGTAGGGGGCGAGCATCGGGGTGTGGAAACCGGAGCGGAACGGCAGCACCTGGGCGATGACGCCCTCGGCGCGGAAGGTGCCCACCAGGGCGGCCACCGCCTCCTCGGGGCCGCAGATCATCGACTGGTTGGGCGCGTTGTCGTGCGAGAGGACCACGTCCTCGCGTCGGGCGAGGCGCTCGAGGACCCGATCGGCGGCGGTGCCGATTACGGCGAAGGCCAGGCCGGGCACCCTCAGCGCGTCCGGGTCGAAACCGGCCAGGAAGGCGTCCACCTCCTCGGGTGCGTGCACACCCGCGGCGGCCATTGCGGTCCACTCCCCCACGCTGTGTCCGGCCACCGCGTCCGGGACGACGCGGATGCGGCGCAGCGCCGTGTCGAGGAGGCGGCCCAGCTGGAAGACGGCGGCGCCATGCCGTCCGACGTCACCGACCTTCGCATCGGCGCCGAACTGCCCGTCCATGCCGAGCCGTTCGGCGAGTTGGTCCACCTTCGCCTCGAACTCGGCTTCCAGGCCCGGAAAGACGAAAGCGGTGCGGCCGCCGGTGCCGCCGAGCACCGGGCGGGAGGTGAACCACACGTCGCCGCGCCCGCGCCAGGGTTCGCCCTTGGCGAGGGCTTTGCGGGCCAGCTGTAGCCTGCGGGCTGTGGGGTCGACGATGCCGAGCCGTACCGGGCCCGCGTCGTCCGCGGCCGGGCCGGTCTCGGGCAGGGCTGCGGTGAGCACAACAGCGTCGTCGTCGGCGAGTTGGGCGGCCAGTTCCCTGGTACTTGCGGCGGCGAGCCGCAGGACACGTTCGGGCTCGGTGACGGTGGTGCGGGCGCGGCGGGTGGTGGCGGGGACGGGCTGTTCCAGAACGACGTGGGCGTTGATGCCGCCGAAGCCGAAGGCGTTGACGGCGGCCCGGCGCGGGGCGCCGCCGGCCACTTCGCCCCAGTTCCGGGCACGGTCCAGCGGGGCGAACCGGGTGTGGGCGAGGGCCGGGTTGGGGTCGTCGCAGTGCAGGGTGGGCGGTAGCACACCGTGGTGCAGCGCGAGGGCGGCCTTGATCAGTCCGGCGATCCCGGCGGCGGGCATGGTGTGCCCGATCTGCGACTTCACCGAGCCAATTGCGGCGCGCTCACCGGCAGCCGGGCCGAACACCTCGGCGATGGTGGCGAGTTCGGCCCGGTCGCCGGCGGGGGTGGCGGTGCCGTGCGCCTCGAGGAGCTGCAGGGCGTCGGCGGCGCGCGGGTCGATTCCGGCAGCCTGCCAGGCCTGCCGTACGGCGCGGATCTGGCCGTCCGGATCGGGGTTGAACAGACTGGCGGAGCGGCCGTCGCCGGCGATGCCGGTGCCGCGGACCACGGCGTAGATGCGGTTGCCGTCGCGTTGGGCGTCCGCCAGCCGCTTGAGGACGACCACCCCGGTGCCCTCGCCGATGAGCACGCCGTCCGCGTCCCGGTGCAGCGGGCGGATCCGCTGGCTGGGCGACAGCGCTCCGAGCTGGGTGAACACGCTCCACAGGGTCAGGTCGTGGCAGTGGTGGACGCCTCCGGCGAGCATCAGGTCGCAGCGACCGGAGACGAGTTCGCGCACGGCGTGGTCGACTGCGACCAGGGAGGAGGCGCAGGCCGCGTCCACGGTGTACGCGGGGCCGCGCAGGTCGAGCCGGTTGGCCACCCGGGAGGCGACCAGGTTGGGCACCAGGCCGATGGCCGACTCCGGCTGCTCGGGGCCCAGGCGGCTGGTGAACTCGGCGCGTATTGCTTCGAGTTGGGCGCTGCCGAGTTGCGGGGCGAGTTCGCGCAGGGTGTGCACGAGCTGGTTGGCGGTGCGCACCCGCTGGTCGAGGCGGACGAGTCCGGGCGTCAGGTAGCCGCCGCGTCCGAGGACGATCCCGGCGCGTTCGCGCCGGTCGGGCAGCACGGGGTCACCGCCCGCGTCCTCGAGGGAGCGGTGCGCCACGTTCAGGGCGATGAGCTGGTCGGGCTCGATCGCGGGCACCGAGTTCGGCATGATTCCGAAGCGGGCGGGGTCGAACTCAGTGGCGGAGTCCACGAATCCGCCGCGGCGGCAGTAGAAGCGGTCGCTGCGCCGCTCGCCCGAGGGGTCGTAGAACCCCGTGTCCCAGCGGTCCGGCGGCACCTCGCAGATCGCGTCCACGCCGTGCTGGATGTTGTGCCAGTAGGCCGCGAGATCGGGGGCGCCCGGCAGGAAGACCTCCATGCCGACCACGGCGACCGCTGTCTGCCCGCCCTCGGGGGCGCGCGCGGTGGGGGAAGCCATGCCGGTCACCAGCCGGAGGCGGTGTAGACGACGGTGTGCTGGTCGGGTGCGCCGTAGGCGAGTTCGCGCAGCAGGCTGAGGGGACCTTCATCGGGGTCGATGAGCTTGATGCCGCGGGCCGCGTACGAGCGCATGAGCTCCGGGGTGACCATGCCGCCGCCGGTTTCGGAGGCCGCCCAGGGGCCCCAGTGCACGGTCAGGCCGCGGCGCTGAGGAGTGGACCAGCGGCGGCCCAGCTCCTCGAGGACGTCGTTGGCGCCGGCGTAGTCGCTCTGGCCCCGGTTGCCGACGGCGGCGGCGATGCTGCCGAAGAGGACGGCGAAGCGCGGCCCTGCGGGCAGCCGGTCCACGGCGTCGAGCACTGCTCCGGCGCCGTCGACCTTGGTGGAGAAGACCCGGCCGAAGGAGTCCGGCGTCTTCTCGCAGATGAGTCTGTCCTCGATGACGCCGGCCGCGTAGACGAGTCCGTCGAACCGCCCGTAGTGCGCGTGCACTTCCTTGACCAGTGCGCTGACAGCCTCCGTGTCGAGCACGTCGACGCGGTGGTACTGGGCCTCGCTGCCGAGGTCGCGCAGGGCCGCCAGGGTTGCGCGCACCTCGCGCTCGGCGAGCAGCGCGCTCACCCGGCGTTCGGTCTCGGCCGGGGTGCTGGTCGTGCCCGAGGCAAGCAGGGCGGACCGCAGTGCGGCGCGGTCGGTGGCTGCGGCGGTCGCCGGATCCTCCGGGCCGGCGGGCTCGGGGGTGCGGCCGACCAGGACCAGGCGGCAGCGGGAGGCGGCGGCGAGGGTACGGGCGAAGCGCGCGGTGATGCCGCGGGCTCCGCCGACGAGGAGGACCACCGACTCGCGGTCCAGTCCCGCGGCCTCGGCCTCCGCCGCGCCGTCGCCGGCGGGTCCGGCGCCGGTCGTGGCGAGCACGCCGAGGGGGGCGGGGGTGAGGTGCGGTGCGCGGCGTCCGCCGCCGTGGCTGAGCACCACGGGTTCGGCGTCGGTGGAGGCGAGTTCGGCCCGCAGCGCCTCGGCGACCTCGGCAGGGCCTGCCGCGGCGGAGACCTCGACCAGGGTGGCCCGGACCTGCGGGTACTCACGTGCCACCGTGCGGAAGAAGCCGCGTAGTCCGCTGGGCGATCCGCTGCCGCGCCGGTCGACGGAGAGCAGGCGGCGGGGTGCGTTGGCCAGGACATGCTGGTAGAGCGGGAAGGCCTCGGGCAGGACGGGGTGTTCGGCGTTCAGTGGTGTCATGTGCACCACGGCGTCGGCGGCGGACTGCGGCAGTCGTCCGGCGGGGACCAGTTCGGTGTTCACCCCGGCCTCGCACAGCAGTCCGGCCAGTTCCTCGGCGACGGTGCCGCCGCCGAGGAGTTGTACTCGGCTGCCGCGCTCCGGGTTCGCGGTTACCGGCTCCAGGGGGCGTTCGGTGAAGGTGAGCCGCTCTGGAGCGACGATGTGGGCGCTGAGGTCGGTGTCGCCGGGAGCGGGCTGCGCTGCGGTGGGCACGGGTGCGGACGAAGCTGCTGCTGGTGCGGACGAGCCGGACCCGGCGGCTGCTCCGGCCCGGCCGAGCGCGGCGGCAAGGAGTTCCACCAGCCCGATCACTGTGCGGGCGGTGCTCAGCTGGTCCAGGTCGGCCGTCTCGGTGTCCAGGCCCAAGCGGGCGCCCAGTTCACCGGCGATCTCGGTCCGCTTGATCGAGTCCACGCTCAGGTCGGCCTCCAGGTCGAGGCCGGGGTCGAGCATGTCCACCGGGTAGCCGGTACGGTCGGCCACCACGGCGAGCACGGTCTCCAGGAGCGGGACGCCACCGACCGCGCGACCATGCGCGGGTTCCTCGGCGTCCCGGGCGGCGAGCGCAGCGGTGGCAGTGGTGCCGAGGCGGTCGGAGAGCAGGGCCGCGATGCCCTCGGCGGTACGGGCCGCGCTCAGCTCGTCGAGCTGTTCGCCGCCCTCGGTGGGCAGCCCCAGTCGGGCGGCCAGCTCGCCCGCGATCTCGACGCGTTTGATGGAGTCGATGCTCAGGTCGGCCTCCAGATCGAGGCCGGGGTCGAGCATGTCCACCGGGTAGCCGGTACGGTCCGCGACCACCGCGAGCACGGTCTCGAGGACGCCGACGCCGCGCGGCGGCTCCGGGGCTGCCGGGGCTGCCGGGGCAGGCAAGGCAGAGGGCGCGACAGGCGCGGCTGCAACGGGCGCCGCAGCGCCGACAGCAGCGCCTGCCAGGGTGACCTCGGCGTCCGCTGAAGGTAGTTCGGGGGTGTCCAGGTAGGACAGGAGGACGTCGCGCTGGGCGGCTACCATGTCCCGGCTGCTGCGCAGGAATTCCGTGATCAGCGCTTCGGGACCGGAGGCCGCCTGGTGGACGCTGGGCTGGTCGGGCACGGTGAACTCCTTCACGCGTCGGGCGGGTTGGAGGGCGCGCGGCGGGATGGTGCCGTCGGCGCGGCGCAGCAGCTGGCCGTCCACGGTGAAGCCCGCGGGCCGTACGGCCCCGGCGGTCGCCGGGTCGACGGTGTCACGCCCGGTGAACAGCCGCCGGGTGCGCACGTCGACGCCGTTCACGGCGAGCCGGGCGAGGGCGGTGAGGAATCCGGGCAGTCCGGTCCCCCGGTCCCCTTCGTCCAGAGGGACGGTGCGGTGCGGGCGGTCGCCGAGGACGGCGGTGACCAGACGGCTGAGCACCGATCCGGGTCCTGCTTCGACGAAGACTCGGGCACCGGCCGCGTACATCGCCTCGATCTGCTCGACGAAGCGCACCGGGGAGGCGATCTGGCGAACCAGTTCCTCGCGGATCCCGGCCGCCTCGGCGGGGTAGGGGGCGGCGGAGCGGTTGGACCACACGGGGAAGTCCGGTGCGGGCAGCGGTAGTTCGGCCAAGCGGGCGGCGAAGTCCTCGCCTGCGCCGGCGAGCAACGGGCTGTGGAAGGCACAGGCCACCCTGAGCGGCTTGGCCTGAAGTCCGGCGTCCTTGAGGTGCGTCACCGCGGCTGCAACCGCGTGGGTCGGGCCCGAGATCACCGTCTGCTCGGGCGAGTTGTGGTTGGCGGCGACGACGTTCCCGTCCACGCCGGCGAGCCGCAGCACCTCCTCCACGCGCAGGGCGGGCGCGCCGACGGCCGCCATGGTGCCGGGGTCCCGGTCGGCAAGCCGGCCGAGGATGGCCTCGGCGCGGGCGGCGCTGGCGTCGAGGAGCTCGGCGGGGGTGAGGACTTTGGCGGCGGCGAGGGCGGCCAGTTCGCCGTAGCTGTGTCCGCCCGCCATGCCGGGGCGTACGCCGAGGGCCTCGAGGAGGTCGGTGGCGGCCAGCGCGGTCAGGCCGAGGGCGGGCTGGGCGACGGTGGTGTCGGTGACGCGCGCCCATCTGCGTTTCTCGGTCTCGGCGTCGAGTGCGGCGGGCGGGAAGACCGCATCGGCCCAGCGGGCGCCGAGGTGCAGGTGGCGGTGGAGTTCGGGGAAGGCGACGAACAGGTCCGCGAACATGCCGGGCCGCTGGCTGCCCTGGCCAGGGAAAAGGAAGGCGAGTTCGCCCTCCCGTACCTCCTGGGGGACGGCGGACGCGGCGTGCACGCCCTCTGTGGGCGCGTGTTCGCCTTCAGCCGCCCGGCGCAGCAGCTCCGGCAGTTCTTCCAGGTCGCGGGCCACCACGGCGATCAGCACCGGCTCGCCGCGCAGCGCCGCCTGGTCGCTGCGCCAGGAGGCGTGCCGGGCGTGGTCACGCAGCCGCCAGGGGCCGCCCTTGGCGACGAGGTCGCCGAGGGACCGTACGGCGGCGCGGGCGGCCTCCTCGTCGCGGCCACGGAAGGTGAACAGCTCGGCGGGCCAGGCGTGCAGGGCGTGTGCTTCGGGGGCCTGCTCGTGGGCGCGCAGCACCACGTGGTAGTTGGTGCCGCCGAAGCCGAAGGCGCTCACGCCGGCGATGCGTGCGGCGGGCTCGGCCGTCCAGGGAGCGGCGGAGGTGTGGAAGGCGAAGGGACTGCTGCCCTCCTCCCAGGCCGGGTTGGGGTTGCTCAGGTGCAGGGTCGGCGGCTTGATGCCGTGGTACAGGGCGAGGGAGGCCTTGATGAGTCCGGCCAGGCCCGCGGCGCACTTGGTGTGCCCGATCTGGGACTTGACCGAGCCGATCGCGCAGGCGCCGGCGCTGGCGCCGGCTTCGCCGAACACCTCGGTGAGCGCGGCCAGTTCGGTGCGGTCGCCGACCACGGTGCCGGTCCCGTGCGCCTCGACGAGGCCGACCTCGGAAGGGGAGACGCGGGCGTTGCGGTAGGCGCGCATCAGGGCGGCGCGCTGGCCCTCCGGGCGGGGGGCGGTGAGGCCGAGGGCCCGGCCGTCGCTGGCGCTGCCGACCCCGTCGATGACGGCGTAGATCCGGTCGCCGTCGCGTTCGGCGTCCGCCAGCCGCTTGAGGGCGATGCAGGCGACTCCCTCGCCGAGTGCGATGCCGTCGGCGTTCGCGTCGAAGGTCGCCGAGCGGCCGGTGAGGGAGAGGGCGTGGACCGAGGAGAACAGCAGGTAGTCATTGATGCCGTTGTGCAGGTCGGCGCCGCCGCACAGCACCAGGTCGCTGGTGCCGGTGGCGAGTTCCTTGCAGGCCGCGTCCACCGCGGTGAGGGAGGAGGCGCAGGCCGCGTCCACGGTGTAGTTGGCGCCACCGAGGTCGAGCCGGTTGGCGATGCGTCCGGCGATGACGTTGGCGAGCATGCCGGGGAAGGAGTCCTCGGTCAGACGCGGCAGTTGCTCGTCCAGGCCGGGCGGCAGGGTGCCGGTGTAGGCGGGCAGCACGGTGCGCAGGGTGGTGGCGTTGGACAGGTCGCTGCCCGCCTCGGCGCCGAAGATGACGGACGTACGGCGGTGGTCGGCCTCCGGTCCCTCGTACCCGGCGTCCGCCAGGGCGCGGCGGGCCGCCTCCAGGGCGAGCAGTTGGACCGGTTCGATGCTGGGCAGTGAGGCGGGCGGGATGCCGTAACGCAGCGGGTCGAAGGGGATCTCGGGCAGGAAGCCGCCCCAGCGGGAGGGGGTGCGCTCGCCGTCGCCGTCCGGATCGTAGTACAGCTCGGGGTCCCAGCGGTGTGCGGGTACTTCGGTGACGCTGTCCTTGCCGGTGACGACGTTGGTCCAGAACTCGGCGAGGTCTTGGGCGCCGGGGAACATCGCGGACATGCCGACCACGGCGATCCGCAGCGGCGCCGGCGCGGGCTCGTCCTGCTCGTCCCGGGTGCCGGGGCGCAGGCGGGCATTGTGCTCGCGCAGCCAGTCGGCGGCGCCTTCGGTGACGTTCTCGTGGAGGGCGGCGAGAGTGGTGGTGCCGGAGCGCAGTACGCACACCTCGCCGGCCATGAACATGCCCTCGGCGGCCTGGCGTTGTTCGCCGACCTCGCGCAGTTCGGCGCCGACGCGTTCGACTCCCTTGGAGGCGAGGCGGAGCCTGCCGACGTTGAAGCGCTCCAGTCGCTGCCAGGCTTCTCGGTCGGGGACGCCGCTTGCGGCCAGTTCGGCGCGCAGGTCGGTGAAGTCGCGGGTGATGTCGCTGGCCGCGCAGCGGGTGGCGTGGCCGGGGGCGGTCTCCAGGAGGTCGGTACGTTCGGCGGCGCGGACCCGGCGCTGGAACAGGGGTTGGATGGCGCCCGTCGTGACCGCCTCGTCGGTGAACAGGTAGGCGGTGCCCATCAGGACGCCGAAGGCGGCTCCGGCACGGATCAGCGGGGTTGCGACGGTGGCGGCCATGGCGGCCGAGCGCGCATCGTGGATACCGCCCGCGAAGAGCACGGTCAGTTCGGCGGCGGCTCGTTCGCCGGACTCGGCGATGAAGGCGCTGAGCACCTCGGTCTGCGCCTCCCACAGCGGGAAGCTGTTGCGCGGACCGATGTGGCCGCCGCACTCGGCACCCTCAAAGACGAACTTGCGCGCGCCCGCGGCGAGGAACTGCCGCAGCAGGCCCGGCGACGGCACGTGCAGGAAGGCGGAGATCCCTTCGGCCTCCAGGGCCGCGGCCTGGGCGGGACGGCCCCCCGCGATGATCGCGTGACTGGGCTTCAACTCCCTTACGACGGTGAGCTGGGCCTCCTTGATCTGCTCGTCGGCGAAGCCGAGGATGCCGACTCCCCAGGAAGCGCCCGCACCGAGTGACTCGCGGGTGCGTTCAAGCAGGGAACGGGTGCGTGCGGCGTCGGCGAGGGCGAGGGCGAGGAAGGGCAGCGCGCCCTCGGCGGCCACCGCCGCCGCGAAGGCGGGTTCGTCGCTGACCCGGGTCATCGGTCCCTGCGCGAGCGGGAGCCGGGTGCCGAGCGCGCGGGCTCCCGCCGAGCCTTCCGCGAGGGCCGCCGCGGCGGCTCCGTCGGCGGCGGACGGGGTGAGAGCGTCCCGCACCCGGCGCACCGCTTCGGCGACGGTCTGTGCGCGGGCCGCGAATGAGGCCGCCAGGTAGCCGTCCTGACCCACCGGCAGCAGTCGCGCCCCGGGGTCGTCCGCGGCGAAGGCCCGCTGGGCCGCGGCCCGGTCGGCGGGGCTCGTGGGGGCTCCCGGCCCGCGGCGACGCAGAAACCGGACTCCGTCCACGAGGACGCTCTCCGAGCCGTCGAGGGGTCCGAGGGCCGCGGAGGTCTCCGCGGTGGGTTCTGCTTCGTCGAGCAGTGCCAGCTGCACGTCGAGGACCACGCCCGCGGCGCCGCCCGCCATCGCGGCGGCGGCCGTGCGCGGGCCTATGCCGCCCCAGGCCCAGACCCGTACGGTGAGATCCGGATCGGCGAGCACGCGCTGGAGCAGCACGAAGGTGCTGAGTTCGCCCGCGCGGCCGCCGCACTCGTTGCCCCGCAGCAAGAGCCCGTCGGCACCGGATGTGGCGGCTTCGGCGGCCTCGGCCGGGCCCGTCACCTCGACCAGGACACGGCGGCCGGGGAACTCGGCGGGCGACCGCTCGGGGTCGGCGAGCAGCACCGTCCGTGCGTTCTCAGGGAGTTCGGCGGCGGTTACCGGGCATCCGGTGCGTATGCGGACACCGAAGGGGCGGGCGGCGCACCAGGTGGCGGCGCGCGCGAGGACCTCAGTGGCTTGCCGGGGGCGGCCGTCGGGCAGTTCGAGTACGCCCAGTGCGCCGGCGTGGCATGCGGCGGCGGTCAGCCGCGGCGACGGGTGATGGAGTGGATTGACCGCAATGACCGTGTCGGTCCGTAAGCCTGGGAGCAGGTGGGGGGAATGCGCCCGCATGGGACTCTCCTGGGTGGGGGGTGGTGCGAGGTAGCCATGCCGCTCGCCGTGCTGTATATTTTCGAAATTTGACTCCGGGGAAGGTGTCAGTGATGGCGACAGGCTGGCTGTCCACCACCGCCGTCACCACCGAGGCGCACCTTGTCGGTGTGGCCGGTGAGGGGTTCGCCGATCTGCTCACCAGTGGTCAGGTCCCAGACCCGGGCCGTCTGGTCGTTGCTGCGGGTGATGGCGACGGGCCGGCCGTACCACCACCGTCGTCGCCACCGGCCGCAGCCCGTCGGTGTGGCCGGTCAGAGCGAGCCGTGTCGCGCCGACCACCTGGAGGGCCGCCGCCCCGGA
This sequence comes from Streptomyces sp. NPDC040410, assembly GCF_055595715.1. Taxonomy (NCBI): domain Bacteria; kingdom Bacillati; phylum Actinomycetota; class Actinomycetes; order Kitasatosporales; family Streptomycetaceae; genus Streptomyces; species Streptomyces sp. NPDC040410. Next base: position 25,240 of record NZ_JBVIVK010000037.1, on the reverse strand, counting down.
CAGGCCTTGCGCCCATACGGTGCCGAGGCCCAGGAAGGCCATCGTGCCAAGCGCCCAGTAGTCCACGCCCGGGATCCGGCGCCCGATCTCCTTGGCCAGGACTGCCGTGAAGATGAGACTGAAAGCCCAGCAGCAACTCGCTGGATGCTAGGCCGAGCGCGAAGACCGCGAACGTGCCCACCAGCACGAAGCCGAGGGCGTCAGGCAGCCACTTGTCGGTGAAGGCAGTGAAGCGCAGCGCCATGCCCGCCGGCCAGTTGTCCCTGCTCACCGTCTGCTTCGGCTCCTGCGGGGGCGCCGTGGTCATCGAGTGACCTCCTGTGGGGGTGAGGCCCGGAAAGATCCCGTGGCGCAGTGTGCGGTACCGAAGATCCTGTGGCGTACACGACAAAAACGCCATGGGCGTGATCCACACAGCATCGCCCTCTTCATATAGGGCACCGCCATACACAGCCGTGGCCGACCCCGGTTCGTGAAGCCGGCCGCGATCTTGTCCCTCCAGCGGAGGTTGTCTCCCCAGAACTGGCCGGTGCCTCGACGAAGGCGCGGAAGGCTCGAACCGCCCGTGTAGGCCGGAGTGCCGAAGACAACCGCGTCGGCCCGGTCAGTCGCTGCCACAGCTCGTCGTCCAAACTCTCGGGCGACAGAAGAACGCCTTCCACGCCGGGCAGTTCGGCGGCGCCAACAGCAATAGGCCTGCCTGGCCGTGTAGCCGTACCCGCGTCTTCGGCGACTGCAAGGTCTGGCGTCGCAGGCATTCCGCGCTGGCCCATGCTCAGCCCGGTAGAGTACGAACTCCCCACCCCGCCAGTAGCCTGGACCCGAGCAACTCGACTCCACCCAACTCGAGACAGTCCGCCGCCTCCATCAAAGCCGGGGCGGTTCAGCTCGCCTGGCTGCACGGCTTGCACCGCCTGCGTATCCGCTCGCTCGCGGCTCCACTCGCCGGAACCGGTCCGCGATACGAGCCATGGCCTGGTCGAACCTCACCTGCCAGCGGGGCTGGGTCGATACCGCGGGTTGCGGCCATCCCGCAATCCTCAGAAGTCCACACAGCCCCGGTGATCACGTGGTCGCCACTCGCACTGTCAGCCAGGCCCTTCCTGCACGAGTGGAAGCTGCACCACCTTCCTCCGGACACCAGGCCGCTTCCCTCGGTGACGCCCCATGACCAGTTGCTCCGACGTCGTCGCGCCAGCGGCGGTGACCACCGAGAGGGAGAAGCTCAGGGACCCTGCCCCGCCAGCGAGGCTTGACCGAGCAAGCCGCCACCACCGCCATCGACACCGCTTGCCGTCTGCTGCGGCTGCCGTCGATCCGCAACGAGTTCGCCGACATCGCCGACCGGGCGGCCAAGGACCAGACGACCTACCGCGGCTTCCTCGCCGAGCTGCTGATGGCGGAGTGCGACGACCGGCCCGCCGCCGGTCCGAGCGACGGCAGACCTGACGGCTCCTGACCTATGCGGATCCGTCCACTGACGGAGCTGGGGCATACGGCTCGATCTCATGCCACGGCGGCGGGCCTCCGAGCTGCCAGTCGAGCGGCAACTGCGATCCGTCCAGCGAGGCACGGGCCGCATTGACAAAACGCATCTGGCCCTCAACCAGGGCGGTGTGGATCCCCCACAAGTCCCCGCGAGTCTTGGGCGAGTTGTCGACCAGTTCCGCAAAGCGTCCCACGGCCCCCGTCAGCTCTGAAGCAGCCGCCGCCACTTCACGCGGCGCAACCAGACTGATCGTGGTCAGAGCCGAGTGCCACGGCACCCAATCAGCCGTATGGGGCCTGTCCTCAAGGAACGCCTCACGAAGTTCCATCTCCAGCGTGGCGAACGCCTGCAAGAAGGCCGCATACGCCGCCGTCCGGTTGTCCCTGATCCACTGCTGATTCTGGCCCCGCCGTCCGACAACACCACCGGCGAAAACACCTACGACCGTGGCGGCAACACCACCCGCGCTCGAGATCACCAGCTCCCACGGAACAGCCAAGACAAACTCCCCCACGCCGAACGGGTCACTCACCGAACAAGGCTCAGCCCAGAAGCCCAGACCCTAGCCGATCATGGCGGACCCGCTCACCCGACCTTGTCGGGATGACCAACCAACGATTTCTGCCACCCGTGCGGACCGGCTGTGGACCGCTTTGGAGTTCGATCAGGTGCGCCAGGCGTTCCTGCGTACACGCGCGACCCGCAAGGTGCTGCTGTTGGACTGCTGCTTCAGCGGCCGCGCCATCGGTTCCGAAATGGCCACCTCTGCTACGCAAGTCGCCGAGCGCGCTCTCATCGAGGGCGCCTGCACTATGACCGCAACCGCGCCGACCCGGACCGCCCTGGCACCGCTGGAGGCGAAGTACACGCCTTCACCGGAGAGTTGATCGCGGTATGGAGCGCGGGCATCCCCGAAGCCGGCCAGATACTGGACTTCCAGACCCTCTTCGTACACCTGCGCCTGCAGTGCCTGAGCAGGTCGTATCCGGAGCCGCAGCAGCGCAGCACGGGCATGGGTGGCCGCATCCCGCTCGTGCGCAACCTCGCCCGCCGAAACCGGCCTTGCTCAGGCTCGTGTTCGCCCACCTGCGGCACGCCTTTGCCGACGCACTGGGCGAGCTGGACCAGCCAGAGGTAGTGCGCTGCAACGAGGAGATGGCGGAACGGATCCCCGGCTGCCGCTTGATCCGGCTGGCCGCCTGCGAACCACTTCCCCACGCTGAGCCAGCCGGCCACCGTCATCGAGCTGATCGAGGAACTGCACGCCCACACGCGCTGAGCACCGCCGGCGGCTGAAGGCTGAGCACACCATCGGACGCGGATGCCCCTCAGCCCCGAGCCGCCCACTTGCTGAGCCCACGCCGAGGTCCGGAGTGGCCGGGGCGTCGTACTGACTCCCGGCCACTCCCCCGGCTCCGGGTCGGTCAGCCGGCCCGCGTGGAGAAGCGGCCCACCTTGCCGATCACATCGGCACTGTAGAGCCGGAACGCCTGCTCCAGCGCGAATTCCGCCATGTAGCGGCGGAACGCGTCCAGGTCCTCCTCCCCGGTGTTGAGCATCTTGCGATTGGCGGTGACGGCCGGGCCCCGCAGCCGGTCGAGGCTGCGTTCCACGGCGGCGTCCAGTGCGTCCGGGTCGTGTACCTCGTCGATCAGGAGCCGGGCCTCGGGGTCCGTGGCCCGGACGCGATGCCCTTCCAGGATGATCTGCCGGGCCAAGCGCGGCCCGGTGTAGCGGGGCAGCCGGAAGTTGGCGACACCGGGGACGATGCCTTCCTGGGCGGCGGGAAGGCTGAGGTACGCGTCCGACGCCGCGAGGACGTGGTCCACGACCAGCAGCAGTTGCATCCCGCCGCCGATCGCGAAGGCGTCGACGGCGGCGACCCAGGGTTTGGCCCTGAGCGGCGTGTGCCAGGACGCGTCGTCGTCGGCACGGACACCGCGCCAGATCTTGTGCAGGTAGCCGAGTTCCCGGCGGAGCAGGAACCCGACGAGCGAGATGCCTCCGGCATGCAGGCTCTTGAGGTTGATGCCGGCGCTGAACACCCGCTTGCCCGTGTAGCGCGGGTGCGTCATCTCACCGCCGCGCAGCAGACAGAGTTCGACACCGGGGTCGAGCAGGGCGAGGTCGACGGCGGTCTCCATGTCGTCGACCTGCCGGTCGTCCTCGGCGTTGAGGCAGTCGTCACGGCACAGGGTGAGCCGGGCGACCCCGTCACGGCGTTCCAGCCGTACGGAGCCGAGGTCGGCGTGGCCCGTGGCGGTGAAGTCCGCCAGTAGCCGCAGGGCCCGCTCGGTGGGGCTGAGCAGGCTGTCCATCAGATGACCGCCGGACAGCGGCGAGCCCAGGATCCGGCTGAAGAAGAGTCCCAGGTCGATCTCGTGCCCGGACTTGTCGGCCTGCGGCAGCGCCCGGTCCGCGGCCAGTTCGGCCGCGGTCGGGACGAGACCCTGGAACGCGCGTTCCGCGTCGGCGGCCAGCGCCTCCAGCCGGGGCCTGCGGGTGCGGTCCCCGGTCAGTTCGGCGTAGACGACGTCGGTGTGCGTGTCCAGGAAGGCGGCGCGCAGCGCTCTCAGCCGGCCGGGGGGCGACGTGGCATGCTGCCGCGCCGCCCGCGCGAGTGCCGCCCGCGCCCTGGGCAGGTCCGCCCGCAACTCCTCCGGTTGCGTGGTCCGTCGAACGGCGGGTGTGCTGTCGGCAGCGGCCGTCATGCGGTCACCCCGGACTCGTCGGGCTTCTCGGCCGTTGCACGGCGCAGCGCCCGGTCGCAGGCGGCCAGGTGCGCCCCGAGGGCCTCCTCGAAGGCGACGGTACGGGCGTCGAGCAGCAGCTGCCGCCGGATGGCCAGCTCGGATCCGGTGAACGCGGTGGTGTACCCGGCCGCCGCCACCGCGCCCGACGGGTCGTCCGTGACCTCGTCGACGAGATGCAGGGCCAGCGCCTGCTCCGCGTCGAGCGGGGTGCCGTAGAGCACCGCGCGCCGGACGGCCGCCGTGCCGGACGTCTGCTGGGCGAGCCGGTGCAGGGCCATGCCGGGCCAGGTGGTGGCACCGTCGGTGACGGGTGGCACCAGCCGCAGCGAGGGGGTGGCGATACGGAGGTCCATGACCAGCAGGGCGTCCAGGGCGGTGCCGCCGCAGTCGCCGTCGGCGACGGCGATCGTGGTGGTGGGCAGCCGCTCCAGCCGGCGCAGCACCCGTTCCCACTTGCTGACCAGCCCCACGGTCAGCCCGTTTGTCCAGCCGCGCGCCGGGGTGCCGGACAGTTCGACAACGATGGGGCCGTGCCCGCCGGGGTCCTCGGCGCCGTCGCACAGCGCCGCGACCGCCGCGACGGTCTCCGGGGTCGGCGGCTGCCGTCCGTCGATGCGCAGCCGAGCCGGTCCGGTGGGCGCGGTCGGTCCCGCTTCCGTCGCGCTCACCACTGGACCAGCGCCGTTTCGATGGTGGAGCCCGGTCCCATGGTCATCAGCACTCCGTAGTCGCCGGCTCTGGCGCGGCCCTCCTGGAGCAGCCGCTTGTAGGAGAACAGGAACGAACCGCTCGACAGATTGCCGTAGTCGCGCAGGACGTCGGTGGTGTGGCGCAGATCGTGGCGGGTGAGGCCGAGGTTGACCCGGACCGCGTCGATGACCTTCTTGCCGCCGGAGTGCACGAGCCAGTGGGCGATGTCGCTGCGGCGCAGCCCTGCACCGTCCAGCAGCCGGTCCACGACGCGCTCCGCGTGGGCGCCGACCACGTACGGGATGTCGGGGTCGAGGTAGAAGCTGAACTTGTGCTGGCTGTCGTCCCAGTCGTAGCGCATGGCGCCGATCGCGTCGGTGATGAGATGGCTGGCGAAGCCCAGCAGGCGCGGGCCGGCCTGGGAACCGGCGCCGTCGGGCAGTGCGTGGGGAGCGGGCCCGGCGGCGTCGGGCGGGTCGGCGAGCAGGGCGATGGCGGCGGCTCCGTCACCGAAGAGGCTGTTGACGACGGAAGTGCGCAGGGTCGCGTCCATGACGTAGGCGGCGGAGCACGCCTCGGCGCAGAGCAGCACGGCGACCTGTCCGGGGTGGGCCGAGGACCAGGCGGCCGTGGCGTTCAGCGCGTTGAGGCCCGCGTTGCAGCCCATGCCGACGACGTCCACCCGGCTGGTTCCGGCGCTGATGCCCATGTCCTTGATGAGCAGGGCACTGAGACCGGGGGTGAGGAAGCCGGTGGTGGTCACGCAGCACAGGTAGTCGATGTCTGCGAGGTCGAGGCCCGCGTCGTCCAGGCAGGTGCGTACGGCGCGCGCGCCCATGTCGAGGGCGAGCCGGGTGTGCTTGGCGAGGAGGTCCTTCTGGGTCTCCTGGACGAAGGAGCCGTCGCCGGCGCGGGGCGGAAGGGTGAGGTGACGCCGCTCGATCGCGCTGTTCAGGAAGATGGACCGGACCCTGGGGTCGCTGATGTCGAACAGGTCCAGCAGCTCGCGCTGGGTGTAGGAGTACCCGGTCACGGCGGTGCCGATGCCGATGACCCGGCTGGGGTGGGTGGTGTGCTTCGGCTCGGGTTCGAGCGTCGTCCCCGGGCGGGTGGCGAGGGTGGGGGTCATCGGTAGGTCCACCCCCACATGCGGGGCTTGCTGCGCAAGCGGCGTACGGCAGTGAACACGTTCTCGTCCTCTCAGTGCTGGGCCGTCGTCCTGATGAACCGCGCCAGGCGGGCGGTTCCCTCGTGGATGTCGGCGTGGGTGAGGTAACTGACGGACAGCCGGAGCGTGCGCTCTCCGCCGCCCTGGGGATAGAAGTAGGACATGGGCGTCCAGATGACGCCGAATTCCTCGGCCGAGCGCGCGAGCGCGGTGTTGTCGGCTGGGAAGGGGACGTTGACGGTGAGGAAGAAGCCGCCGCTCGGCCGGTTCCAGCTCACTCCGAGCGCTTTCCGCTCGGCCTCGGGGAGTGAGGCGTCGAGTTGCCGGAGGGTGGTCTGCAGGGCGTCGCCGTAGTAGCGGGCGGTGTCGGTGTTGTGCTCGGCGGCGCCGCCGTCGCCCGCGAGCAGCATCCCGCCGACCACGGCCTGGCTCAGCGCCGAGGTGTTGACGGTGACCATGCTCTTGATGCGAGTGAGTTCGTCGGCGAGCAGTCCGGTGGTGCCGGAGCGGTCGGTGACGAGCTGGTCTGCGACGGCGTAGCCCACGCGGGCGCCCGGGAAGAGGGACTTGGCGAAGGAGCCGAGCTGGACGACGCTGCGTTCCCGGTCGAGCGACTTGAGGGTGGGCAGTTGCTGCCCGGGGCTCACCAGCCGGTAGGGGCTGTCCTCCAGGATGAGGAAGTCCTCGCGGGCGGCGAGTTTGAGCAGCTCGTGCCGTTCGTCCAGGCCCATGGTGGCGCCGGACGGGTTGGAGTGGTCGGGGATGACGTAGAAGGCGCGGGGACGGCGGCCCCGGCTGCGCTCGGCCCGGATCGCCGTTTCGAGGCCGGCGCAGCGGAACCCGTCGGGTCCCTCCCCGACCGCGGTGGGCTCGATGTCGAGCAGGCGGGCGGCGCCGGTGATGCCGACATAGCAGGGGCTGGAGACGAGCAGCGCGTCGTCGGGGCCCGCGATCACGGCCCGCAGCGCGAGCAGCATCGCCTCCTGGCAGCCGACGGTGACGACGATCGACTCGGCCGGCACATCGATGTTCTCGTCCAGCCACAGCGACCTGGCGATCAGCTCACGGATCTGGCCGCCGGTCGGCCCGTACTGGAACAGGGCGTCGCGGACCTGGGAGGGGGTGCGGCCGGATGTCTCCAGGTGCTCCATGTAGCGGCGGATGTGGGTGAGGATCTGCTCGGGGTCGAAGAAGCCGTCGTAGGGCCGGCCGGGGGCGAACGAGATCGCGTCGGGGTAGCGCTGGGTGATCTCGTTCAGGAAGTTCATGGTGTCCAGCACCGGGTCGGAGACGCTGCCGTGCAGTTCCTCCTTCAGCAGCCCGGTGCCGTCCGTACGGCGCAGCGGCGCCGGGGTCCGGGACGGGAGGGTCGGCGCGCTGCCGAGGACCAGTCCGGGGGCGGCGTCGGCGACGGTGGGGCAGCCGGAGAGGGTCATCGCCTCGGCGAGTTCCCCGGTGACGATGCCGAGCACGTCCGCGACGCCCTCGCGTCCGGCCGCCGCCAGACCGTGCAGCACGGGGCGGCCGAGCAGTACGGCGTCCGCGCCGAGCGCCAGGGCGGCCATTACGTCGCCGCCGCGACGCACCCCGCCGTCCACCAGCAGCGCGCACCGGCCGGCGGTCTCCGCCGCGATCTCCGGGAGTACGTCGAGCGTGGCCGGGGCCCCGTCCAGCTGCCGGCCGCCGTGGTTGGACACCACGATGCCGTCCACGCCCGCGCGTGCCGCCCTGCGGGCGTCGTCGGCGGTGAGGACGCCCTTGAGGAGAAGGGGCAGCGGGCTGACGGAGCGCACCCATTCGACGATGTTCCAGTCGAGCGCGGTGTCGAACTCCGCGCGGGCGTGGTCGCCGGGCGAGGCGAAGCCGGAACCCGGTCCGGAACTGGAATCCGTGCCCGGGTCGGTGAGATTGGCGGGCCCGATCCCCGGTGGCAGCCGGAAGTCGTTGCGCAGGTCCCGCAGCCGGCGGCCGAGGAGGGGCGCGTCGACGGTGAGGACCAGCGCCTCGAACCCGGCGCGCGCGGCGCGCTCGATCAGGCCGCGGGTCACGCCGCGGTCGCGGAAGCAGTAGAGCTGGAGCCACAGGGGGGCCGTGGTGGCCTCGGCGATGTCCTCGAAGGTGCGTCCGGCGAAGGTGCTGACGACCAGCGGCACTCCGGCCGCACCCGCGGCGGCGGCCGTAGCGACCTCGCCGTCGGGGTGGAGCAGGGTGTGGTACGCCAGCGGTGCGACGGCCACCGGTGCGTCCCAGGCGCGGCCGAGGATCCGGGTGCCGAGCCGGGGCCGCGCCACGCCGGTGAGGACGCGCGGGCGGAGCCGGACGCGGTCGAAGGCGGCCGTGTTGGCGGCGAGGGTGCGTTCGTCGCCGGCGCCTCCGGCGACGAAGTCCCAGACGTCCGGCTCCAGGCGGCGGCGCGCGAGGTCGGCGTAGTCGGCCAGGGTCAGCGGGCGGTCGGCGCCGCTGCCTTCGTGCATCATTCGGCGGCCAGCCGGTCGCGCTCCACCGCTTCGTACAGGGCGCGGATGTTCGCGCTGCCGAAGCCTCGCGAGCCGCGACGCTGGATCAGCTCGTAGAAGAGCGTGTTGCGCTCGTAGGGCGATCGGCTGAACAGCTGCAGCAGGTCGCCCCACTCGTCGCGGTCCGCGAGCACCTGTGCCGAGCGGAGTCTGCCGATCTCGGCCTGCATGCCGGGCAGGCGCTCGACCAGGCTGTCGTAGTAGGTCTCCGGCACGGTGAGGAACTCCACGCCCCGGTCCCGGAATTCATGGACGGCCGGGATGATGCTCTCGACGAGGAAGGCCAGATGCTGCACGCCCGGGGCGCCGTTGCGCTCCAGGAAGGCGTCGAGCTGGCCGGGCCCCTTGCGCGGGTCGGGGGCGACGAGGGTGAAGGTGACCCGGCCGGAGGCGCTGCGCACCACGAGGGAGTCCATCGCGTGGGCGCCGACGTCGACGTACTCGGAGGAGTAGCTGGTCAGTCCGAAGGCTTCGCGGTAGAAGTCGCCGTAGGTGTCGATCGAGGCGGCTTCGAGGCAGATCGCGATGTGGTCGAGGAGCTGGATGCGGCCGGTCGGCGCGGCGCCCGGTGCGTCCGTCACGGGGGACCAGTTGCGGCCGGGCGGCGGGCCCGAGAGCGGTGCTTCGTCACGCGGGACCAGGGTGTGGGTGACGCTGCCGAATCCGGACACCGTCGTGGTACCCCGCGCGGAGCCGGTGACGGTGGCTCCGGCCGCGACGGCCGCGCGAGCGCTCAAACTGACGTCATCGCAGGTCAGGGCGATATCAGCGATGCCGTCGCCATGGGCGCTCAGAAACTTCCAGGTGGCCGGCCCGGTGGTGACGACAAGTTGCACGGTGCCCTGCCGCAGCAGCGCGGAACTCCGGTCGACACCCACCGCCTCGGCGGTGTGGGTGAATCCCATCGACGAGACGAAGTAGTCGACGACGGACTTCCTGTCGCTCGTATACAACTCGATATACGCGACGTCGTGCACAACCATGGGGTGCCTCCTGGGCGGGCGTATGCCGTGATACGAGGGTGGGTTGGTGGGTGCCTGGCCGGGACCGTCGTGCTGCCGGTCCTTACCGGCGCCGTTGCCTCCGGTCCTTGCCGGTCGGGTTCCTGCCGGTCCTCACCAGCGCCATTCCTGCTGGTGCAGCAGGTGTCCGGCCTTGATGCCGTGGTCCGCGCACCAGGCCATGAACCCGTCGATCTGCTGGACCTGCTGCGGGTCGGCGGGGTGGACCGTGGACATGAAGTGCGCCGGCGCGGGACGGGCGCCGACGGGGTGGACGTATGCCTGGCCAGCGCCCAGCGCCATCATGATCGCGGCGGCCTGTCCGGCGCTCCAGCCCGGTGCCCGGGGCGGGTCGCCCGCGCTCCGGCCCCGGGTCAGCAGCGGGTGGTGGAGCCGGGCCGGCGGGGCGCTGTCGCACCCTACCGCGAGGAACGCGTAGTCGGTGATGCCCAGATGCTGCCGGATACAGCGGTAGGGCAGGGGGTCGAGGCCCGAGGAGTTGGCGCCGATGAACGCCGACCGGCCGGCCAGTTCCACCCAGTACGTCGACTCTCCGCGCAGGTCCGGGAGACCGCGCTCGCCGAGGAACGGGGTGGCCACGACCCTGCCGCCGGGGAAGGCGAACTCGTCGTAGTCGGTGGCCTCGACCACGGGGAAGCCGAGGCGGCTGAGATACAGGCCGGTCGAAGGGGTTTCCCGGGCATGTGAGGAACGGGGCACGACGATCGTGCCGATACGGCCCCGCAGTTGCAGCAGCGTCTCCAGCACGATCGGGTCGCGGTGCCCATGGGTGACGAGCACCAGATCGATGAAGTCCGGCAGGTCGTCCAGGGTGTAGCGGTCGCTCGCCCCGCCGTCCGCACTGATGAAGGGGTCGGTCACCACCGCGCCCCCGGGGGTCTGCAGCACCAGGCAGGAGTGGCCGAAATAGCGGATACGGCCCCCGCCTTCGATATGCCGGTACGGCCTTGGCGGCGCCGATTGGTCCAGCAGCACAGCCAGGTTTTCCGCCTGGGCGTCGTCCAGGCCGAGTGCTTCGCCCAGCCGGCTGAGCATTGCCGGCGCCCGGGTCCGCCGTAAGTGGAGAAACGCGTCGTGCCGTTCTGAATTCCGGCCGGCCGTGACAGGGGTTTGCGGGGGCGCCACGGGGGCGTGACAGGACATGAGGGGAGCGTTCCGTTGCGGGTACTGCACCGTGGGTGCGGGCGCTTGCGCCTGCCGTGCATACGGGATGCGCGCTCCCGGGGAATGCCCGTGGGAACTGTCCGCTTCGGTGGAACGCGCCTGCGATTCAAGTACGGGAAATGGCGGGAATATGAGATTCCGCAGGAATATCGGATGCACCGCATCGGGTACCGATCTCACTGGGTGAGACCGGACAGGGGACCTTTCCGCCAATGGCTCGACTGGCGCCTTCTGCGGGGGAAACCTCAGCTCATCCACCATGTGCGCCCTCAATCTCGCGGAAGAGAACCAGCACCCGACGGTTCTGGGCAATCGGGCGCCGAGCCGGCGCCGCCAGGATTCGAGGTGCTCGTCCTCCGCACTATGGCGTGGGACGGTTCGGGGGATCAAGGCTGGACCGGGTTGTTCAACTGGCGCGTCACGCACTTGAACGCGCCGGGAATCTCTCCGCGTTCTTCGCCCAGCGCATTTTCCCGCGCCGGAAGCAGGTCGGCACTTCCCCCCGTACAGCGGTGAGCCGATACCCGCCGGTATGCAGGCGCTCCTCACCCCCGGCGTCGCCGCCGGCCGGCTTGACGCCCTGCTCGCGGACGGTCCGGGGACCGGCACCGACGGCACGGCGTGAACGCGCCGGCCAACGCCGCCCCTCACCTCGCGGCGCGGTTCCTCCGCCGCTCGGTGATCGAGGCGGAAGACTTCAGTGACCGGACGCGGCGCCGCGTCCGGTCACTGTCTCCTCTGGTGTCCCGTCCGGTCGGCTCAGTCCTCGATCCAACCGTGGCTCTCACTGAACTTCTTGAGTTCATGGCGCAGTTGCAGGATCTGCTCCCCGGTGAGACCGGGTCCCGCCTTCAGCAGCAGCTCGGTGATGTCCCGGGTGAATTCCTCGCCCGTGAGCACATCGCACACGGGATAGTCGCCGTCCGCCGACGTGGCGCCCTCCGCCGCTCTCCCGTCGGGCGACTTCGCCGCCTGAGCCGTCCCGGCCGGTGCGATGCGGGCGTGCGAGGGCGCCGCGGACCTGCCCGGGGCGGGTACGACGGGCACCTCGGCCCCCTCGGCGAGCCTGATGTGTGACGCCCGCTGCCCGCGGTCACCGTCCGCGATCTCGAACTCGACCGCCAGCCCCGAGCGCAGATAGTCCTCGGGAATCAGCAGATCATTCACATGGAGAAAGATGTCCTCGCCACCGCTCTCCGGAGCGATGAACCCGTAACCCCGCATGCTGTCGAACCGCACCACACGCCCAGTCGCCATAAGCACATCCCCAGCCAACCACCCGGGCCCCTTGCCCGCCGCGCACTGATCGTAGTCTCCCCCGGCGCGACGGCGAAGTGCGCCATCCGAAACACCGCTCGGTGTGCGTCGCCTGACGTGCCGTGATGCGCCGCCGGCGCAGACCGGTCGCGCACGGTTCCGCGGCGCCCCGCAGAGCACCGCGGAGTTGGCCGGACCCGCTCAGCGCTGTCGCCAGCCGCGCTCGCGAAGGGCCTCCACGAGCACCTCGGCGAGATCCCGGGTCACGCTCAGATGGACCTGTCCGGTCGGCTGGCCCGCGGAGTGTTCCAGGTGTACGTCCTCGACGTTCACCCCGGCGCGGGAGGCGTCGGTGAAGAGCCTGGCCAGCTCGCCCGGCTGGTCACCTATCACCACCGTGACCGTCTCGTACTGCTCGGGCCGGGTGCCCCGCTTGCCAGAGATCCGGGCACGCCCCGACCGCCCGCGGCGCAGCAGGGTCTCCACCGTGCGCGCGCCGCCGCTGCGTTTGTCCTCGTCGGTGGCCGCCATGGCCCGCAGTCCCGCGACGGCGTCGCCCAGGTCCCCGGACAGTTCTTCCAGCAGGTCGGCCACCACGAGCGCGTTGGCGCCGAGGATGTCCATCCACAGTCTCGGGTCGGCGGCGGCGATCCGGGTGAGGTCGCGCACGCCGGGACCGGCGAGGCTCACGGCGCGTTCCTCGGCCTCCTCCAGGAGGACGGCGACCAGGCTCGCCACTACATGGGGGGCGTGCGAGACCAGGCCGACCGCCCGGTCATGCGCCGTCGCCTCCATCATCACGGGTACCGCCCCGCACATCGTGACGAGTTCGAGCGCGGTGTTCAGGGTCTCGGTGTCGGTGTCCGGGGTCGGTGTGAGCACCCAGTTGCACCCGTCGAAGAGGTCCGGCCGGGCGCCGAGCGGCCCGCTGCGCTCACCGCCGGCCATCGGGTGACCGCCGACATAACTCGTGGTGTCGCAGTCGAGGGCGATGATGTCGCGCTGCGGTCCGGCCTTCACGCTGGCGACATCGGTGTAGTGCCGTGCCACTCCCTCGGCCTGGAGCCCGGCGACGACTTCGGGCACCAGCGTCGGCGGTACGGCGACGAGGGCCAGGTCCACGGTCCCGCGCGGGGTGTCCGCCGTGCCGGCGCCGAGGGACGCGGCGATCCGGACCGAGGCCGGGTCGGCGTCCCGCAGATGCACACGTGTGCCGCGGGCTTTGAGGGCGAGCGCGGCCGAGGTCCCAATCAATCCGGCGCCGACAACTAGAACGTCTTCCATAGTGACCATATCCATTCCCTCGGCCGACCCTCGCCATTGACATCGCAACAACCCCGACTAACATCGGACCAAACGGGCGTCGCACATAGCGGCCATACGTTACGGGGCTACGGGGTATTCGAGAAGTGTTCGGCTGGACAACCATTATTGACAGCTGCCGCATAAACAGTCAAAAAGCGATCCTTTTTGTTTACGCGCAGCCATTCTCTCATCCGACGCGTTCAACTACCCATACCCCACTCTTGCAGTGCGGGTATTTTTTTGCGCTGATACGTATGCGTCGATTCTTCCCGCACATCACTACACCACAGGGGGATGGTGTGAAAAAGCTGGATTCCGGAAAGAAGTTGTTAGATACGAGATCGAATGACGATCTCGTTGACTCGGCGAACGGATCGGCTGCCACCGGAAGCGGAAGGGTGGCCGCGGCAGGGGAATTGACCGATATCCCCATCGCGCTGCTGCAATTCGGCGACTCGCCCCGTCTGGGGGGACAGGACAAGAAATACACCGAACAGCTGGCGGAAAGTGAGACACCGCTTCCGCCGATCCTGGTGAACCGGCGGACCATGCAGGTCGTCGACGGCACGCACCGCGTCCTGGCCGCGATCCTCAGAGGGTGGGAGACCATCCCGGCCCGCCTGGTGGACGTCTCCCGGAATGACGCGTTCCTGCTCGCCGTCGAAACCAATACGCAGCACGGTCTGCCGCTGTCACAGGCGGACCGGCGTGCGGCGGCGGCCCGGCTGGTCATTTCTCATCCCCATATGTCCGACCGGGCGATTGCCCGGGTGTCCGGCCTCGGGGCGAAGAGCGTGGCCGCGATCCGGCGTTCAACTGTCTCCGAGTCACAGTTGAACGCCCGCGTCGGCAGGGATGGACGGGTGCGCCCGGTGGACCGGGCGGCGGGCCGGCAGCGGGCGGCGGAGGTGATCGCCCGAAACCCCGAGGCGTCCCTGCGGGAGGTGGCCCGGCTGGCCGGAATCTCGCCGGCCACGGCGAGCGATGTACGCAAGCGGCTTCTCTCCGGCGAAAACATCGTCGGTGAGCCGCCGCGGCCGGCGGCGGGCGCCGTGCCGCCGCAGCCGGAACACCGGCGCGGCGGGCCGCGGGAGGAGCCGGGCGAGCAGGCGGCGTCCCTGCTGGAGCCGCTGCTGCACGACCCGGCCGTGCGCAACGCGGAACTGGGGCGGCGGCTGCTGAGGCTCCTGCAGTTCAATGTCATCGGCGGACACAAGTGGTTCGAGCTGGCCGAGGCGGTACCGGCGCACTGCGACGCTCTGGTGATAGCCCTGGCGCGGCAGAACGCGGGTACCTGGCTGGAGATCGCCCAGGCGCTGGACGAGCGGGTGGTCCAGTCGCCGAGTCTCGCCAGGGGTCAGGACGGTCCTCCGGCTCCGGCGGGCTGAGCCGGTGTGCTCGGCACGGCCGGCGGCTGCGGACGCACTGCCGGCCGTGGCGAGCGTTGGTGATCGGTGCTGATCGTCGCCCTGCCCGCACAGACGCCGGCCGACGGCTTCGCCCACCGGCTGCTGATCCGCCCGCAGCACCGGGAAGAACCAGCTGGGCGGCGGCCGTCTCGACTACGAGTACGCGTACTTCCTCATCCACGCCACGCCGCCGACCCGGTCACCGAGGCGATCGTGAGGGCCGGGTCCGCTGGAAGATCGAGGAGAACAACGAGCCCGCCGAGCAGATCACCGGGCTCGGCCAGTACCGGGTCCGCCGCTGGACCTCCTGGCACCGGCAGGTGACCTGCGCGATACTCGCCCTGGCCTTCCTGACCGTCCAGCACGCCCGCCACCCCGACCCGGAAAGCGAACCTCCGGCCGAGTACCCCGGGCAGCCCACCGGCCCGGACCCGGCAGACGGGGAAAGCACAGGTGACGGCGGGAAGGAGCGCCTTCCGCTGATCCGGCCGACCGTCCCCGCCCTCGCCATGCTCCTCGCGGCCACCGCCCTCACCGCCCACCACGGCGACGCCTACCACCTCCAGCACCACCACTTGCGAGCCCTGCACCAGACCCGGGCCACCATCAGCCACTACAGCCGGCGCGGCGACCCGCTGGCCACCCGCCTCCGCCCCTGGCGGCAACCCGAGCAGACCGATCACCACATCAAGATCTGAGGATGTGGTATTAGACAGGACCTGAGGCTGTGGTACTAAACAGGACCTGAGGCTGTGGTACTAGACAGGATTTACCTCACGTGTGACATTGAGGCTGCCCCCCGCGAAATGGCCAGCGCCCGCACGCGAGGTGATCTCATGCAACATCAGCACGACGACGCCCCCACCGCTGCCCCTGTCCTGCAAGAATCTCACAACAGCTCGACGCGTAGACACCCTTTAGAATCCGAGAAGGATGTCGTGTCAGAGCCCGAGAAGGATGTCGTGACGGTCGCCATCTCGACCCTTCTCCTAGGAGAGTCCCCGCGTATCGAGGGCCAGGATCGAGAGCACATCATTCGCCTGGCAGAAACCGAAAATACACTCCCCCCCATCGTGGTCAACAAGCGCAATATGCAGGTGATCGACGGAGTGCACCGCGTCTTCGCCGCCATCCTGCGCGGTGAGGAAACGATCAGGGCGATCTTCTTCGGCGGCAGCAAGGAGGACGCTTTCCTGTGTGCCGTTCAAGCCAATATGGCTCATGGCCTTCCGCTTTCTCTGGCGGACCGCCGGGCCGCCGCGGAGCGGATCGTCGTCTCGCACTCGCAGATCTCGGATCGTGCGATCGCCCGCGCCACAGGACTCGGGGCGAAGACGGTCGCCGCGCTGCGGCGCCAGCTGGCCCTGTCCACACCGCATGTGAAGGCCCGGGTCGGTATCGACGGCAAGGCCCGCCCGCTGAACAGCGCCGCAGGCCGGCTGCGTGCCGCCCAGGTGATCGCCGCGCGCCCGCAGGCGTCGCTGCGCGAGGTGGCCCGACTCGCGGGGATCTCGCCCGCGACGGCCAGTGATGTCAAGAGACGTCTCGCGGTCGGCAAACCCCCGGTGGGGACGCTGCCTTCGACCGAGCCGGACACCCACACCCGGCCGGTCTCGGCGGAAACGATACAGCCGAGGCCCCAGCGCCGGACCGTTCCGGAGCCGCTCGATCCCGGCCATACCCTGGAAAAGCTGACGCGTGATCCCTCGCTGCGCCAGAACCAGACAGGGCGCGAGTTGCTGCGGCTCCTTCACCACAACGCGATTGTCATGAAGGAGTGGCCGGAACTGGTGTCCGCGGTGCCGGAACACTGCACCAGGTCGACGGCCGATCTGGCCCGGCAATACGCCGAGAGCTGGGTGAAGTTCGAGGAACGGGTACGCGCCGCCGGTTGAGCGGACCGGCCCCGGTTTCAGGGCCGTCTCGGCCGGGCGGCGGCCGGTTGACCGTGCGATGCCGCGCTTCCTATCTTCCTGGACCTGATGGCGCATTCGCGCTACAGCAACAAGGAAATAATTCTGCGAGAACTGGTGTCGAATGCCTCCGACGCCATCGCCCGGTCGGGCACCGCCGAGTTCCTGCGGGCGCTCAGCGGGGACCAGCGCCGCGACGCCGAGTTGACCGGCCAGTTCGGTGTCGGCTTCTACTCGGCGTTCGTCGTGGCCGAACGGGTCGTACTGACCACCCGGCGGGCCGGGCAGCCGGCCTCCGAGGGCGTGCGCTGGTCGTCGGAGGGCAGGGGCGAGTCCGCGCCGGAGGTCGTCGAGCGCGCCGAGCGCGGCACCACGATCGTGCTCGAACTGCGCGAGAACGAGGACGAGTTGCTCAACGAGCACCGGCTGCGCTCGATCATCCGGCGGTACTCGGACCACATCGGCCGGCCCATCGTCATGGCGCAGGACGATGCCGCGGTCAATGAGGCGTCGGCGCTGTGGACGCACCCCAGGAGCGAACTGGGCGAGCAGGATTATCACGCCTATCACCGGCATCTCACCCAGGACTTCGCCGATCCGCTCGCCTATGTGCACACCAAGGTCGAGGGCCGCTACGAGTACACGCTGCTGCTCTATGTCCCGTCCCGCGCACCGCACAATCTGTGGGCCCAGCAATCGCGCCAGGGCATTCGGCCGCATGTCCGGCCCGTATTCATTCTGGAGGACACCGGCCAACTGCTGCCCAATTACCTGCGTTTTGTGCGCGGTGTCATTGATTCCGTCGATCTGCCACTGAATGTCTCGCGCGAGATCCTTCAGGGCAGCCAAGCCGTCGACCACATCCGGAGCACTGCGGTCAAACGGGTGCTGAAGCCGTTCAAGGAGCTGGCGGAGGACGAGCCGGCGAAGTACACGGAATTCTGGAAGGAGTTCGGCAGTGTGCTGAAGCAGGGGATCTCCGACGACCCCGCGCACCGGGAGGAAATCACCGAGCTGCTGCGCTTCACCTCCACCCGTTCGGGCACCCAGGACGCCGAGGTCTCGCTCGCGGATTACGTGTCCCGGATGAAGGACGGCCAGGACAAGATCTACTACCTGCTCGCCCCGAGCCTCTCCGCCGCCGCGGCCAGTCCGCACCTGGAGGGGTTTCACGCCAAGGACATCGAGGTGCTGCCGCTCGGCGAGGCCGTCGACAACTTCGTCGTCTCCGGCCCGCCGGGCGAGTACCGCGGTCACCGGCTCCAGTCCATCGCCCAGGGCCCGCCGGCCTTCGGCGCGCTGGCCGACGAGACGGAGCAGGAGGCCACCGACCAGGCCGGCTCCGACTACGCCGCGCTGCTCGGCCGGCTCAAGGCACATCTGGCGGGCAGGGCGTTCGACGTCCGGGTCACCAGCCGGCTCACCACCTCCCCCGCGTGCATCCTCGCCGACGGGGCGGAGAGCGTTTTCGCGGTCGTGCGGCGCATTTGCGGGTCGGGCCTGCCGAACCAGCCAATCCTGGAGATCGACCCCCGTCACCCGCTGATCGAGCGGCTCAACCGCCGCCAGGACGACCCGCGGGTGCCCGAGTGGGCGCATGTCCTGTTCGACCACTCCGTTCTCACCGCCGGCGCCCAGATCGAGGAGCCGGCTACGTTCATCACCCGTTTGAATGAACTTCTGCTGTCGCTGACGGCGGACACGACCGGCTGACCGGGGCCCGTCAGCAGCCGTACAGAGGCTGGGGGCGGCCGCCTGACTCCTGCCGTGGGAGGGCCCCCGGCGCAGTTGGGACGAGCGGCACGACGTCATGGGACCCAGCATGGACCGCCGTGGGTTTCCGCCCGGTGACCATCTGCGTTAACCGCCCCCTTATCTCAGGTCTGGGGCAATGTTCGCCATGCGGATTCTGGTGGCTGAGGACGAGGTCTTCCTCGCGGACCTGGTGGCCGAAGGGCTGCGGGAACAAGCGATGGCGGTCGACGTCGTCTATGACGGGGCCGACGCGCTGGAGCGCCTCGCGGTCAATGACTACGACGTCCTGGTGCTCGACCGGGACCTGCCCAAGGTGCACGGCGATGACGTCTGCCGGCGGCTGGCACAGCTGGGAGGGCGGGTGCGCATTCTGATGCTGACCGCCTCCGCCGCCGTGCACGACCGGGTCGCGGGACTCAATCTGGGGGCCGACGACTATCTGGCCAAGCCGTTCGTCTTCGACGAGTTGGTGGCGCGCATCCACGCCCTCGCGCGCCGGGCCGGCCCCCCGCTGCCCCCGGTGCTCGAGTGCGGCGACATCACCCTGGACACGGCACGCAGGCAGGCGTCCCGCGACGGACGGTATCTGTCGCTGTCCCGCAAGGAGTACGCCGTGCTGGAGGTGCTGATGCGGGCCCAGGGCGCGGTCGTCAGCACGGAGGACCTGCTGGAGCGGGCCTGGGACGAGCACACCGACCCGTTCACCACCGTGGTGAAAGTGACGATGAGCAAGCTGCGGGCCAAGCTGGGTGATCCGCCCGTCATCGTGACGGTGCCGGGAAGCGGATACCGGCTCTGAACGCGTGTGAGGGTGTCCCCCGCGCCGACGGGGGGCACCCTCACACGCCGGGCTTCAGTACTTGCCGAAGAACTCCAGGATCGCCTCGTTGACCGGCTCCGGGCGTTCCAGATGGCCGAGGTGACCGCAGCCGGAGATCTCCACGAGGTCGCAGTCCGGGATGATGTCGGCCACCTCGGCGCCGAGGTGCGGCGGGGTGATGACATCGTCGGCGAAGGTGATGACCCGGCACGGCACGGTGATCGCACCGAGCGCCTCGCGCCGGTCCTGGTGGGTGTCGATCCACTCCTGACCGCCGACGACGGAGTCGCCGGCCAGTTCGAAGACATCCAGCCAGGAGGCCACCGACCCGTCGTCGTTGAGCGTCCTCGGCGAGAGCATGCGCAGCACCGAGTTGACGGCCCGGTACTTCGCCGGCAGCTTGATGCCGCTCTCCTGGAGGAGCCGGTCCGCCGTGTCCTGCGCCCGGCGGAGCACGTCCGACCGGCCGCGGGTGGCCATGAGCACCGCCGAGCGGATCAGATGAGGGTCGCTGACCGCCAGTTCCTGCGCGATCAGCGAACCCAGTGAGGTGCCCACGATCCGGCACGGCGCCAGGTCCAGCGCCTCGATCAGGCCCTTGGTGTCGGCCACCAGGTCCGCCAGCGCGTACTTGCCCGGCGGGGCGTCCGAGGGCCGGATGCCGCGGTTGTCGAAGGTCACCGTGGCATAGCCGGCCCGGCGCAGCGCCGGCGTCTGGTGCATGTCCCACACATGGCCGGCCGCGCCCGAACCCATGATGAGCAGCACGCTCTCGCCCTGCCCCGAGCACTGGTAGGCGAGCCTGATTCCATTGGCGCGCAGATAGGGCATCCCCGGTTCCGTCCCTCTTACCAGCGCCACTCACGCTTGTTGAAAAGATGCTCGGCGGTGATGTCGTTCGCTTTGCACCAGGAGAGGAACTCCTCGATCTGCTTGATCTGGTAGGTGTCCGGCGTGTACGTCGTCGCCATGACGTGGCCCTGCCAGCTCTCCTCGCCCATGGCGTAGATGTACGCCTCGTCCGAGCCCAGCTCGGTCATGATCGCGGCGGCCTGCTCGGCATTCGATCCCGACAGCTTGCGGGAGTCGCTCATCTTCTTGGTCACCGGCCGGGTCAGCAGCCCCTTGTAGAGCCAGGTGAGCGGGGCGCCGTCGCACTCCATGCCGAGGAACGCCTTGTCGACGTCGCCCAAGTGCGAGCGGATGTACTGGTACAGCACGGGGTCGATACCGGACGAGTCCGCTCCGATGAACGCCGACAGACCGGCGATCTGTACGACGTAGGTCGACTTGGAGCGGATGTCGAGGTCGGAGTGCTCACCGAGGAACGGGGTGGCGACCACGCGCGCGCCACCGGGCAGCGGCACCTCGTCGAAGTCGTCGACCTCGATCACCTTGAAGCCCATGGACTTGAGATAGAGACCGATCGACGGGTCGCACAGATTGCCGCGGGAGGAGCGCGGAACGACGATCGCGTCGGTGCGCGAGCGCAGTTGCAGCAGGGTCTCCAGCACGATGTGGTCCTGGTGCCCGTGGGTGATCAGCACCACGTCGATGTGGTCGGGCAGGTCGTCGAGCGTGTACCGGTCGCCGTGCCGGTTGTCGGTGCTGATGAAAGGGTCCACCACGACGGCGGCCTCGGGGCTCTGGAGCACCAGGCAGGCGTGTCCGAAGTAGCGGATCCGGCCGCCGCTCTCGATGTGCCGGTCGGGCGCGAGGCTGGGCTGCGGGGCGAGCAGCCGGCCGAGCTGCGCGGCCTGGGCGTCGTCGAGTTCGAGCGCCTCGCGCAGCCGGGCGAGGGTGGTGCCCTCGATCCGCGCCCTCATCAGCACGTCCAGGCCCGGGTGGTCGAACGGGATCGGCAGATCCAGCACGTCGGGCTGGGGCAGCCGCGGGGTGCTCAGGATGAAGGGCCGCTCCACACCGTCGTCCAGGGACAGCTGGACGGACTGACGGCGCCGGTCGAAGGCCGTGCTGCGGTACAGCAGCGGCTCGATGACATGGACGGAAGCCTGGTTGCTGGTGTCGTAGGCCAGCTCCACCACACCGTTCAGCGCCGACGGCAGCTTCGGGTACAGCGGGGTGAGGTCGAACCCGGTGGCGTTCTGCCGCAGCAGATCGTCGGCCTCGGCCACTCCGGCCGCGAACGCGAGCATGTCGGCGCGGTCCCGCTTGATGGTGTCGAGCAGCTCGCTGATCTCCGCAGCCCGCGCCTCTTCGACATTGATGAAGTAGCCGCCGCGCAGCGCGGGGTTGTTGCTCGCCGCGACATGCACCTGCGGCGAGTGCAGATAGGACTCAAGCAACGGCACCTGTACGTTCGCCAGGTTCATGGACGCCTGAGCCGGCGCGACGATATGCATCCACGCATAGAATCTGTCGACCAGTGGTTCGATGATCGCATTGGAGCGGAGAAATACCCGCTCTTGGCTTTCAGGCATCTGGCCCTCCCGTCAGGACTTTCAACTGCCGTTTCGCTGCCGCCCGGTCGCCAGGAACTGGTCGCGCGTACGCTTCTTCGCCGCTCGGCGGACACCAAATCACCACAGTGCCGCTCGGGCGTCAACGGCCGACCGCCGCTGTTCAACCGCGCGATGCCGCAGTTGAACAGCACAATGCGCGGTCGCCTTGATTCGTCCCGCGCCCTATGTCACCGTGAAATAGCCCGTCGCTGCGGTCCCTTGTCGCCGAGAAGTGAGGACAGTGCGGTGCCCAATCCTTTTGAGGATCCAGAGGCAAACTATCTGGTCCTGGTCAATGACGAAGGCCAGCATTCTCTGTGGCCGGTCTTCGTGAATGTGCCGGACGGTTGGAAAACCGTGTTCGGCGAGGCACCGCGGGACGAGTGCCTCCAGTACATCGAGAAGTCATGGACCGACATGCGGCCCAAGAGCCTCATCGAGGCCATGAAGGTCAGCAGTTAGCGGCGCTCCGCCCCACGGCACCGCTCCCAGGCCGACGGCCCCACCGGGTCGTCGGCCTCGCCGCGTTCCCGGTCACCCGGGTGCGTGGCCGACGGGAGTTTCCGCGCGGTGACCGAAAGCGGTAACCGCGTCCTTATCCGCCTTCTGAGCCAATGAACCATGCGGATAATGGCGGCCGAGCCACCGTTGCGTGAGCAGGCCATGGAGCGGTGGCCCGGCGAGCATCGGGCCCGCTCGTCACCGCCGGCTTCCCAGGTGACGCGGCAGGTCCGGCAAGGGCGGCGGCCCTCCCACCATGGTCACCATCGCAGGAAGCGGGTACAGGTCGTGCGGCTGCTACGGATCCTCAGGCGAATCCCCTTGATGCTCAGCGGCTCCGTGCGGGCCCGGATGACACTGCTCTACGGCGGCGGGTTCACGGTGATCAGCCTGGCGGTACTGATCGCCGCGCAGCGGTTCCAGCAGTGGGCCGTCGACGGCAAGGTGGACAACTTCGTCACACCCGGCGAGATGGCCGGCGTCCCCTGCAATCTGCGGCCGGAAGACGCCCCGTGCTCGGAGCTGCCGTACGAGCCGTCCGTGACCGCGCCCGTCGACGGGTCACCCACCAACTCGACGTTCGTCCTCATGCAGAAGGCACAGCTCCAGCAGGAACTGGCCAACACCCAGCTCATGGTGAGCCTGATCGCCATCACGGTCATCGTGACACTCGCCTTCGCGGTGTGCTGGTGGCTCACCGGCCGGCTGCTGCGTCCCCTGCACGACGTCACCGCCACGGCCCGCCGTCTGTCGCTGTCCAACCTGCACGAACGGATCGCGCTCACGGGACCCCAGGACGAGCTGAAGGAACTCGCCGACACCTTCGACGCCATGCTCGACCGGCTGGACCGCTCCGTGGCCAGCCAGCGCCGTTTCGTCGCCAACGCCTCCCACGAACTGCGCACCCCGCTCGCCATCCAGCGCACCGCGATCGAGATCGGCCTGGCCGACCCGTCGCCCGAGCGGGTGTCCAAGATCCGCGGCGAACTGCTGCGCGCCACCGAGCGCTCCGAACGGCTCATCGAGGGCCTGCTCGTGCTCGCCCAGGGCGAGCAGGGGCTCAACGTCCGCGCTCCGGTGGACCTCGCGGTCGCCGTCGACCAGGTCATCTCGGAACAGCTCCGCTTCGCCGAGCGCCGCGGCGTCACCCTCAGCGCCACCACCCAGCCGGTCTCCGTCGCCGGCGACGAGGTGCTGCTCACCCGGCTGATCGCCAACCTGGTGCAGAACGCGATCCGCTACAACGACGCGGGCGGCTACGTCCTCGTCGAGCTGTCGCCCGAAACCGGGCTCCTGGTCTCCAACAGCGGGCCCGAGGTCCCCCCGGAAGAGGTCGGGGAGCTGTTCGAACCGTTCCGGCGGCTCCATTCGCGCCGTACCGGACCCGGCGAGGGCGCGGGCCTTGGGCTGTCCATCGTCGCCGCCATCACGGACGCCCACGGCGGCACCGTGCACGCCACGGCCAATGCGGGAGGCGGTCTGACGGTGCGGGTCGCCCTGCCGACGCTGACACCGGCCTTCTCGTTCTGAGCACCGGGCCCCGGCCCGACCCACGGTCTCCCCTGCACACCACCGCCCCGGACCCGCAGGCCCGGGGCGGCTTCCGTTCACGCCCCGGACCCCGGCGCCGTGCCGCGCGCCTCCATCCAGGCCGCGATGGCCTGCCACGCCTGGCTCAGCATGTCGGGGAGCATCAGATCGGTGTGCTTGCAGGGCATACCCACCGCCGAGATCGTCCCCTGGACGTACGGCTCCCAGCGCTGCCGCCGTTCGTCCAGGTCCGGCGAGTTGTCGCTGTCGCCATCGCCCTCGGCGACGAACAGCAGCAGATCGCCGTCGAAGACCGCGGACTCGTGCCTCCTTCGCAGTGTGGTGTTGTTGCGGAAGATCTTCGTGATGAGGAGCAGTTCCTCGTCGGAGATGCCGTCGATGATCCCGCCGACCTCCTGCCGGATCCGCGCCGCGGCCTCCCGCAGCTGCGTCGCCGGGTCACGCTCCTCCGGTGCCGCGCCCGCGGCCCGCTCGTCGTCCTCGACGCCCTCGGGCCGCCGGGGCGCCACGCCCTCAGGAGGCCGGACGGTATCGGGGCCTCCGGGCTCCCCCGCACCGGGCGGGCGCTGGGGCTCACTGCCCGGAGGCGGCGACGGATAGGAGTCCATCACGACCAGCGCGGCGACGGTCTCGCCGGCCGCCTGGAGCCGAACCGCGATCTCGTGGACCGGGATTCCGCCGAACGAGAAGCCGACGAGATGGTAGGGGCCGTGCGGCTGGATGGCTCGGATCTGCTCGATGTATTCCTCCGCCATCACCCCGATGCTCTCGGGCAGCGCCTCACCGCCGTCCATCCCGGCGGCCTGCAGTCCGTACAGCGGGATGCCGTCGGTGGCGTACCGCGCCAGCGGCCGGTAGCACCAGCTCAGGCCGGAGGCGGGGTGGACGAAGAAGAACGGCGGCCGATCCCCCTCTGTCCTGATCGGCAGGATCCTGTTGAGCGAGTCACCGACGGACGCAAGATTCAGCTGACGGACGATTCCGCTCACGGTCGGCGCGGCGAACACATTCCGCACGGACGTGGAGATGCCCTTCTCCGCCAGCCGCGTGACGAGCGTGACCGCCAGCAGGGAATGCCCGCCGAGCCGGAAGAAGTCGTCGTCGTAGCCGACTTCCTCGACCCCGAGCACCTCGGCGAACGCCTCACCGACGATGTACTCCAGGCTGGTCGCCAGGTTGCGCCTGGTGTCCGCACCGCCGGCGCCGGCGGTGTAGTCGGGTGCCGGAAGCGCCTTGCGGTCGAGTTTGCCGTTGGCGGTCAACGGGAGTTCCGGGAGGGTGACGACGGCGGCCGGGGCCATGTGTTCGGGCAGCCGCGCGGCGACGAAGTCACGCACTCCGGCCGTGTCGGTGTCGGCATCGGCGACGACGTAGGCGACGAGGCGCTTGTCGCCGGGCGAGTCCTCACGGGCGACCACCGCCGCCTGGACCACCTCCGGGTGGGTCAGCAGCACGGACTCGATCT
>NZ_JBVIVK010000036.1:10367-51834 GCF_055595715.1 Streptomyces sp. NPDC040410 | reverse complement strand
CACCGGCCGTCGACGGATCCTCCGCCTGGCCCGGCACTGGCCCTGGACCAGCCACATCACCACAGCTCTCGAACGGCTCGCACTCCTGCCGAACCCCGGCTGACCAACGGATTCCCAGTCCCCCCGACAGCAGCTCAACACTCGGAGCAGTGGAACCCGGCGCCACCCCGAGGCGACATTCGGGCCCTGGGCCTGCACAGCCTTCGCCCACGGCACGAAAACGGTCCACCGACTCCGTCGGCGGACCGTCAAGAAAGATCGAGGCTAACGCCACCCCGCCAGGCGCGGCCGCATGTCCGGCGAGTGTGGCCCTGCAGTGACAGCAGCGATTGTTGTGAGCGACAAATGAGACGTGCCCTTTTCATTGAGCGGTGTAAGACACCGGCCTGCGAGTCGAACAGACTGATTGCTGACCCAACATGACCCGCGAGGAATTACCCGACTGTCCACGCACTCCGACTCCCGAACCCCAGGTCAGGCTCACCATGTACATGGCAGAAAGTACTCTCCCCGAGAGGGTCTCGCTTCCGGTATCCGGCCAATTCGAGGCCTGGGTGTCGTCCCTCCGGCGGACAGCAGAGCGGGCTGTGATAGCACTTCCTGCCGAAGCGAGGCACGTGCCCGACGCGAGGCACTTCGTTCGCGCCTACGCGACCTACTGGGGTCTGGCAGAAGAAGACCGGGACCGGGCCGAGCTCATCGTCAGCGAACTGGCCGGAAACGCCGCTCGTCACGGCCTGAGTGACATGACGGTGTGCCTTTCGGTCAGCGGCCACGAGCTGAACATCGACGTCACCGACGCG
This sequence comes from Streptomyces sp. NPDC040410, assembly GCF_055595715.1. Lineage (NCBI taxonomy): Bacteria > Bacillati > Actinomycetota > Actinomycetes > Kitasatosporales > Streptomycetaceae > Streptomyces > Streptomyces sp. NPDC040410. Next base: position 51,031 of record NZ_JBVIVK010000036.1, on the reverse strand, counting down.
GATCGGCCAGACACACCCTGTGCTCAAGAGGCTGCACCGCCCGTACCGCCGGACGAATCCGGCCGCGGGCTGGCCCTGGTGAGCCTCGTGGCCGACTGGAGCCACACCCAACGCCACGGGGACGGCTGGCGGGCGTGCGCCGGAATCAGCCTCCGGCAGTGACTCTGCCACAGCGCCCCAGGGCCTAAGCAGGCAGTGACGTTCGTGGCGGGTTCGTCGTTGTCTGCGGCAACGACAGCCCGCGTTCACGGCTGCGCTAGGCAGCCTGCGAGCCCATTGGCTGTCGGGGAGATCAAAATGTGCCAGTGCTGGTGGGCTCTGACGACAAACGCAGTATATTTCGGACATGGGGAACGCTCTCACCCTGGCGCGCCTGATAGAGGACATCGGGCAGCCGCTCCTGCGCCTCGCTTTCGATCTGAGTGATGCGGGGGAGCCCCTGACCGGAGTGCTGATCCACGACCCGTCCGACACCGTGGGATTTGAAGCGGGCTGCCTGGTGCTGTGCGTAGGTACGGCATCCGGGAGCGATCTTGTCGGTCTGGGGCGAGACGCCCAGCACGCCGGCGCGTGCGGACTGGCAGTGAAGGCGCCCCTACCGCCCGGAGCGACCGGATGCCCCGTGCCGGTCGTCGAGGTGAACCGAGAAGCCTCCTGGATGCACGTCGCAACGATCATCCAGCAGCGGATCCAGGACTACGCGCGCGCTCAGTGGGAACCTGCCGGCGCCACCAGTGACCTGTTCGCGATAGCCAATACAATTGGTGCGACGATTCATGCCCCCGTCACCATAGAGGACGCTACCTCGGCGGTCCTGGCCTGGTCAGCAGGGCAGGAGGACGCCGACGAGTCCCGCATAGAGACAATCCTGGGCCGCGCCGTGCAGCCGTGGCGGGTTCGCAAGCTTGCCGACAGCGGTGTGTTCCAGCGGCTCAACGCCTCCACGGAACCGGTATACGTCGAACCGTATGAGCCAACGATGCTGCCGCGGGTCGCTGTCGCTGTGCGCGCGGGTTCCGAGGTGCTGGGCTATGTCTGGGCGGTGACCAAGGGACCTCTGCCCAAGGAGCACGCACGCTGGCTGGACCTGTTCGCTCCGGTCGTCGCTCTGCACCTGGCCAACATGCGTGCGGATAGTTCCCCTTGGGCCCGCCAGCAGCGGCGCGAACTTGCCAGCGCGGTACTCGCCGGCGGAGAAGCCGGTGCGGGCGCAGCACACGATGCGGGTTTGCAGAACGGTCCGCTGTGTGTGCTCGCCGTGGGCCTGCGTCCGCGGAAGGGCGCATCGGCGGCGACCGTTGAGGGAGCGTCCCCCGGGGATGCCGCTGCTGCGGCGAACCTGCGCAGACTCGAGGAGGTGCTCACTCTCTATCTCGCTGCAGTGCATCCTTCAGCACTGGCAGTACGGGGCGACAGCGCTGTGTACGTGCTGGCCGCATGGCCCAAGTTGTCCCCGGATGAAGCCCTGGCGGCGGCCCGGTCATTGGCAGAGGACTTCCTCGCGCGCTCCCCCGGCGGCCCAGGCCCCAGTTACCTTGCGGCCGTCGCCTGGCCCGCTGCCGGACCGGGAGACGTCCCGGTCGTGAGGCGTCAGGCCGATGCGGTACTGCGCGCGCTGCGCCGGGCGCAACCGGCCCCCTCCGTGGCCACCGTCGAGGACATGGCGCTTCCCGTGCTGCTCCAGCATCTCGGGGACATCACGCAGTCACTCGATCTTCCGCGAGTAACTGGCCCGCTGCGCCGGCTTGCCGCCCATGACAGCCCGGAACATATCCTCACCACGACCCTGTCCGCTTTCCTGTCAGCTGGATGCGTAGCCGACGATGCGGCCGCACAACTGTGCGTGCATGTCAACACGCTGCGGTACCGGCTGCGGCGCATCCGGGAAGTGTCGGGGCTGGACTTCGAGGATGCGGACCAGATGGTGCTCGCGCAGCTGCAGCTGCGGCTGAACGAAGGGATCTTCCCGCCACCGCAATTGCGGTAAGGGGCATATGACGGGCCTTTTTGGTGCGCGATACGGCGTCTGGGATGTCCGGAAGGGTGAATGCAGCGCAAACGAGGCCGGCCCGGAGGGGGGAGGGCTCCGGGCCGGCCGGCTTGTCAGTGTCCTGCACATGCGTCTGGCAACGGGCGCATTCTGTGCGTCGTGCGTGTGCGGCCTGTCACCGAGTGCTGCGCCGAGACGGGCCAGGATTCGGTGACCACCGCCACCTCATGGACCTGGCTGCCGCTGCTCGGCTCTCTGGTGTCACCCGCCGGTCCGTGCAAGGACCTGCAGGAGGGTTTCCGCTTCGCGGAGAGGCTGGAACTGGACGTCTCCGTGCGGGTCATTGCGTACCCCATGGACTGCGGGGTCGGGCAGGCTGTTGTAGTGGAAAGGGGTGGATGAGTAGTAGGCGCCGGTGTCGAGGAGGGCGACGATGTCGCCGGGGGCGAGCAGGGGCAGGGGGCGGGCTTGGGCGATCAGGTCGCCGGCGAAGCAGCAGGGGCCTGCGATGTCCTGGGGGACGGATTCGGCATGCTTGAAGGTGCCGTCGGGGTCGTGGGCGGTGATGCGGATGGGCCAGGACCCCGGCATGAACACCGTGCGGGTTGCGACCTGGGCGCCGGCGTGAGTGATGGCGATCCGGCGACCGCCTGAGGTCTTGGTGTATTCCACGAAGGCGGCGGTGAAGCCGTTCTTGGCGAGCAGGGACCGTCCGAATTCGGTGATGATCTGGTAGTTGCCGCTGAACAGGGTCGGAGCGTGGGTCTGGAGGTAGGACACGTGCTCGTCGAAGCCGGGTGTCGTCTCGTCATCGGCGAAGTTGACGGGCAGCCCGCCGCCGATGTTGATGCCCGTCACCTGGCGCCAGCCGCATGAGGCGTTGACCTCGTCCGCGAAAGCCACAGCTTTCGCGATGCCCTGGGCGATCAGTTCCAGCGGGCAGCCCTGCGATCCGACGTGGGCGTGGACCCACGTGAGCCATGGGCGTTCGCGGTAGGCAGCGAGTAGCCGCTGCCTGCTTCCGTCGTCCTCCAGCGGAATGCCGAACTTCGAGGTCGCGGTGGCCGTACTCATGGCTGCGATGTCGCCGCTGCCGACTTGTGGATTGACGCGCACACCGATCCGTGAGGTGGGTGGCGAGGAGCGGGTGGCGAGAATCGTGTCGATGCGGGCGAGTTCCTGGAAGTTGTCCGCGTTTATTGCGACTCCCAGATGAAGGGCCTGGAGAAGATCCAGGCGCGTTTTCGCGGGGGAGTCGAAGACGATCTGCTGGGGTTCGAAGCCGGCTGCCAGTGCCTGGGAGAGTTCACCGGGGCTGGCCACCTCGCAGCCCATCCCCAAGGTACGCAGTTCCTTCAGCACCGGCACCAGACAGTTCGCCTTCGCTGCGAACGTGTGCAGAACCTCGACCGAGGCCGGGAAGGCTTTGTGCAACGCCGCAACGCTGTCCCCGACGCCGTCAAGGTCGACGAACGCGGCCAGTACGGCGTTGTCGGGTTCGAGCAGGCGCTCGCGTACGGCCGCACGCAGGATGCGTTGACGTCGCTCGCTTGCTGGGGAGGCCGTCATAGGGTGGTGTTCCGTTCCGTGTTGCGAGTGGCCGCGTACTGGGTGCTGTACGCCACGAAGTCGTCGAAGAGCCGGCGGTGGGCTGGTTGGTGGATCAGCTCTTCCGGGTGGTACTGGACGCCGACGATCCACCGGTCGGGGTCGGTTGACTCGACGGCTTCCACGACGCCGTCTTCGGAAGTTCCGACCGTCCGCAGTGTCGGGGCGGTCCTTGCGATGGCCTGATGGTGCAGGCTGTTCACTCGCTGCAGATCGTTGCCCGACAGCGTGCCGAGGCGGGAGCGGGCCTCCAGCCGGAGCTCATGGGTCTCTGTGTGCAGCGGGAGATCCTGGAGGTGGTTCACCTCGCCCGGCTCTAGGTGCTGGATCAGGCTGCCGCCGAGGGCGACGTTGAGGATCTGGCAGCCGCGGCAGACACCGAGTATCGGCATGCCCAGCTCGTTGGCGTGGGTGATTGCGGTGATCTCCAGCGCGTCGAGGTCTTCGTCGATGACTGTCTCGGGCTGCTTCTCTTCGCCGTAGTGGCGAGGATGGGGGTCGGGTGCGTCGACGCCGCCGGGCAGCAGCAGACCGTCGACGCGTGCCACTATGTTGCGGATGGCGGCGGTGTCGATGCCGCTCACGATGACGATGGGTGTGGCGCCGGCATCTGTCAGGACACGTACGTAGGAGTCCGTCAGGCGCAGGAGGGATGGACGGCCGGGTACGTCTCGCCCGACAGTGACCCCGATCAGGGGCCGGTGAGGGTCTTCAGTCACAGAAGTGGGGGCCTCTCGGAGTGGCACAGGGCTTAGAGGACGCTGTCGAGGAAGGCCCTCGTGCGCTCGTGCTGCGGGTCGCTGATGACCTTGTACGGCGGTCCGGACTCGACGACGATGCCGTCGTCCATGAAGACGACCTGGTCCGCCACTTCGCGGGCGAAGCCGATCTCATGGGTTACGACGATCATCGTCATTCCGCTTCGGGCCAGATCGCGCATCACGGTCAGCACGTCCCCGACAAGCTCGGGATCCAGCGCGGACGTCGGCTCGTCGAACAGCATCAGCTTCGGCTCCATCGCGAGGGCTCGGGCGATGGCGACCCTCTGCTGCTGGCCTCCCGACAGATGGGCCGGATAGGCGTCGGCGTGGTCGGCGAGGCCGACGCGCGCCAGTAGTTCCATGCCCCGCACGTTGGCGACGGCGCGGTCCTGGCCGGCCACCCCGACCGGGGCCTTGGTGATGTTTTCCAGGGCCGTGAGATGGGGGAACAGGTTGAACCGCTGGAAGACCATGCCGATGCCCCGGCGCTGGGCCGCGATCTGTCGCGGCTTCATCTCCCTGACGCGGGGCCCGTGCTTCTCGTAGCCCATGAGTTCGCCGTCGACGTATATCCGGCCGCCGTCGACTCGCTCGAGATGGTTGATGCAGCGCAGGAAGGTCGACTTGCCTGAACCCGAAGGCCCGAGCAGGCACATCACCTCACCGCTCTCCACTTGGAGGTTGATGCCTTTGAGCACCTGGTTTGCTCCGAAGTGCTTGCGCACGTCCCAGGCCTCCACCAACGGATTCGTGATCACGAGTCGGTCTCCGTCCTGGCGTTCCCGGGATTGCGGGGATCGGTGTGGGCGACGCGCGCGACGCGGCTCCGGAACCCGTCAGCCGTCTGCCGCAGTTGCTGCCATGGCGTCTTGGGCAGGGAACGGTTGGCCCCACGGCCGTAGCGGCGTTCGAGGTAGTACTGCGGTATGGAGAGCACCGAGGTGAGGAACAGGTACCAGGTACTGGCGACGATCAGCAGCTCTACCTGGCTCAGGTTCTGCGCTGAGATCCAGCTGGATCGCGTGTAGAGCTCGGGCACGGCGATCAGTTGGAGAAGAGCAGTGTTCTTGAGCATCGAGATCGTCTCGTTGCCCATCGGCGGGATGATCACCCGCATCGCCTGGGGCACGACGATGCGCCGCAAGGTGTACGCGGGGGACATGCCCAGTGAGTAGGCCGCCTCGACCTGGCCGTGATCGACGGAGAGCAGCCCGGCCCGGACGATCTCGGATGCGTAGGCGGCCTCGTTCATGCCCAGGGCCAGCAGGCCGGCGATGAAGGGAGTCACGACCACGTTGGTGTCGGCCGAGAAGAACTGGACGGAGGTGAAGGGAACACCGAGGCTGATCTGTTCGTACAGCAGGCCGAGGTATCCCCAGAAGACGATCTGGACCAGCAGAGGCGTGCCCCGGAAGAACCATGTGTACGCCCAGGACACCACGCGCAGCACCGGATTCGCGGAAAGCCGCATGACCGCCAGCATCACTGCCAGCGCTGTCGCCAGCAGCATCGAGCAGATGGTCAACGTCACCGTCAGCAGGACACCCTGGATGATCCGCTCGTCGAAAAGGAAGTCGGCGATCGTGGTGTGGTCGATATTCGGGTTGCTCCACAGTGAGAGCACCCAGCCCACGCACACGACGACCAGTGCTGCCGCTGCGATCCACCGCCCGGGGTGGCGCCGGGGCAGGGCGGCCATGTCGTGCGTGTTCGCCACAGCCATGGTGGCGGTCATCCGGCGTTCACCTGCGCGGTCTTGACGCCGTAGGACGACAGGCCGTACTTCGCCAGAAGCTTGTCGTAGGTGCCGTCCTTGATGACCGCCTCAAGTGCCGCCTGGAGGGCCAGGACGAGGTCGTGGTCCTTACGGAGCACGCCGATCCCGGTGTACACCGGTGCGTATCCGGTGGGGTTGGCGGAATCGCGTACGACCTCGAACTGCTTGCCGTTGCCGGACGTGCGGGCCGTGTACTCGGCAGCCGCGGCGTCGAAGACATCGGCAGTGGCCTTGCCCGCGCGGACGGCGACCAGGGCGTCGCCCTCGGTTGGCAGCTCGACCACGGTGACGGGCTTCTTCCCGGCGGCCTTGCACTTCGGCGCCTGCGCCCTCATGAGATCTGCCTGCGTGGTGGCCTTGGCGACCGCGACGGAAGTGCCGCACAGGTCGAGCAGGCCGGTGATCTTCTCCGGGTTGCCCTTCTTCACGACGATGTCCATGCCGGCATGGAAGTAGTCGACGAAGTACAGGCTCTTCTGTCGCTCCGGAGTGTCGTTCATCCCGTACATGATGATGTCGTGCTTACCGGACTGGAGCGACGGAATGATGCTGTCGAACGCCTGGTTCTTGAAGTCGAGGGAGACACCGAGCTTGGCCCCCAGAGCCTGCCCCAGGTCGTAGTCGAAGCCGGTGAACTTCTGCTGCGAGTCGAGCATCTCCATCGGCGGGTAGACACCGCTGGCCACATTGATCCCGCCCTTGAAGCGCGCGGGAAGCAGCTTCGCGATCTCGGTGTCGGCGCCGGCCGACGCGGCGGCCGCCTTCGACGCGGGGGCTTCCGGTGCGGCGTTGCAGGCCGTGAGGAACATGGCCGTGGCTACGACTGAGATCGCGGCGACGCGACGTGCTGTGATCATGATGCGTGTTCCGTTCGATTCGACAAGCGTGGTGTGGGCCGGCGCCGGGTGTACTGGCGCGGGCATCACTGAGATTCAGGCATTTCTGCGCATTTGTGTCCGCACTAGAGCCTCTGGAGGGGTAGGGCGATTCTCCATCCCGCTCAAGGCTGAATGTCACGTCCGACTGGACTACGATTTCCGTCATGCCTTTGTCTGATCGGACAACCGATGAGATAGTCACCGTCCGTCACCTCGCGGAGGCCATCGGATCACCGATGCTCACTGTGCTGGCCGCGCCCGGTGGCCTGGAACGCCCGGTACGCGGCACCGTCCTGCACGACGCCGCAGATCCCCTGCCCGGAGGCGCAGACCAACTGCTGCTGATGCCAGGACTGCGGGCCGACCAGCCTGCAGCGGCCGATCTCGTGCGCGACGCCGCCAGCCGCGGGTACAGTGCGATGGTCTTCAAGGTCAGAGGCACGGACACTTCCGCACTCGTCGCCCAAGCGACGCTGAGCGGTCTGGCTCTGCTGGCCACGGCCGATGAGGTCTCCTGGCGCCACCTCGACGCTCTGCTGCTCTCCGTCCTCGGATCGCAAGGCGTCGGCGGCGAACCCGCGACGGACGCCGGAGACGCGCTGTTCACCCTGGTCAACGCAGTCAGTGCCGCGGTCGGCGGATCGGTGGCGATCGAAGACCTGGACCGGCGCGTCATGGCCTACTCGTCCACCCCCGACCAGCAGATCGACACTCTGCGCCGAGAAGGAATCCTCAGCCGCAAGGTCCCGGAGATCGACCACAACCTGGAGCGGTACCGCATCGTGCTCGGCTCCGAGGGCGTGGTCCGGTTCCCGGAGGCGCTCGGTGCCCTGCCGCGAGCGGCCATCGCCATCAAGGCCGGCACCCAGCCCCTCGGTACGATCTGGGCCATCGAGGGCCCCAGTGGCATCGACGCCGAAGGGGAACGGGCCCTGGTCGACTGCGCGCGTCTGGCCGCCTTGCACATTCTCCGCAGCCGCAATGCCTCCGAACTGGAACTCCACAGGCGCGAGAGCGCACTGCTGGGGGCGCTGGACGGGCAGTGGGCCACCCACGAAACGAGCTTCCGGCTGTCCATCCCGCCCGGAGCGGAACTCGGACTCCTCGGATTCGCCGTCTCCGCCGACGCCACAGGCCTGCTCGCGCTGACAGCCCATCTCGGCTACGCCCTGTCCCGCTATGTCCCCTTCCGCCCCGACGCCAGTATCGCCACGACCTCCCGCGCGATCTACGTGCTTCTGCCCGGCGGCGGTGCCCAGGCCGCGACGCGGCTCGCCATGGACGCTCTCACGGCCATCCGCAGCACCTTCGGTGATTTCGTACGTGCGGCGGTAGCGCCCACCAGCACCGATCCAGCGGCCCTCCCCGCGATGCGTCGCGAAATCGACGACATCCTCCGAGTGACGACGGCTCTCCGGGGCGCACCGCGCATCGCCACCCTGACCGACGTCCAGGCGGGACTGCTGCTGGCCCGCGTCGGTGACGAACTCAGCCGCGAACCGCGCCTGCGGCACCCGGGTGTCGCCGCGATGGCCGCCCATGACGCCGAGCACGGAACGGATTTCGTCGCCTCACTGCTCGCCTGGTTGGAGGCCGTGGGCAACGTCGCCGAAGCCGCAGCGCGACTCGACGTGCATACCAACACCCTTCGCTACCGACTGCGCCGCTCCAGCGCACTCTTCGATCTCCCCTTGGACAAGCCCGACGAGAGACTCGCACTCTGGCTCCAGCTGCGCCTCATCCGCCCCTGAGCCGACGCTTCTTTGACGTGCGGCCCGGCGGGAGCGAAGTGTCCGCCCCGCGGCGTGTCGCCGGCGGCCGGGCAGTGGACGCCGCCCTTCGGGTCGACGTGGACGACGCCCGGGCGGCCGGCGGCGGTGGGGTCGTACGGACCCAACTCCCCCCACTGCTTGTAGAAGAAGGGCACGCCGGCAACCTCGCAGTCGATCCGCAGCTTGCTGGCCCAATGGGGGTGCATGGGGCGGGCGGCGGGGCCGCTCTCCCCGCCTGCGATCACCCAGTCCAGGCCCTCCCACCGGCCGCCCGCGGCGACGGGGCAGCGCACGCCGCGGTGGCACTCGGGGGTGGGGGTGGCGGGGTGGGTGCAGCAGCCGTCGCCTGGGTCGGCGAAGCCGCAGTCGAGCGCGGGCCGCAGCCAGCGGCTGAGGTTGACCGGTCCGAGGAGGGGTTCGGCGGAGACGAACCGTACGGCGGCGGGGACCTGCATCAGCTTCGGGAGTGCGGATGCAGTCGGCGATGGCGTACGCGGTCGCCGAGATCCGCCGCATGACCGGACGCGCGGTCGACCTGGACAACCCCGACCACGTCGACCTCAACGACCATCGGGCCTTCGAGATGATTAGGGCCTCGGACACCGTCGGTCTCTTCCAGCTCGATTCTGTGTCAAGTCCAGTCGTGTTGCCTTCCTTCATCCTCGTGCCGCGACGGGGCCGTCACCCTCATGCCGATCACGGCTGCCATGGGGATGGTTGGTCTTCTGTCGATCGCCTCCGAGCCGGATGCCTTCTGTGTCTGCATCCCGTGTCAGTACGCGCCGTCAAGATCAGTTGGCAGAAACTAGTGGGCGTCTGACCTGCTGTGGTACCCAGTCTTTGAGATCACCGGGAGCCGGTGACCTCAGTTGACCTCATTTCTGAGAGTCGAGAGCGGCAGCGTTCATTGCGAGCCAGTCACGGACTTCCTCCGCCTCGCGGTGACGCCCAAGGCTGCTGAGCAGGTCTGCCTGCAACCGCAGTACATTCCCGAGCTGTGACGCGAATTGGGTGGGCCTTGCTGCGACGAGCCTGCGGTAGAGCTCGACTGCCTCGCCCGTCACCCGTAGAGCTCCGGAGAGGTCCGGTTGAGCCTTAAACTGCACCCATGCCGGACTTCGGAGCGCTCGCGCGAGATTGGTCAGTGCGGCGGCTAGATCCGGTTCGGATGCGGCCGGGGTGTCGCGGGCGAGCCGACGATAGATGTCCACGGCCTGCTCCTCAGCGTCCAACGCCTCCTCTATGCGTCCCACGTCCATCAACCAGTTGCCGAGGTTGTTGAGTGAAGCAGCGAGGCCAGGTTCGTAAGCGGCTGGGTTATCTCGGGCCAACTGACGGTGGAGGCACACTGTTCGCTCCTCTACGGCCAGGGCTTCCTCTGTACGCCCCACATCCGACAGAAGAGGGCTGAGGTCGGACAGCGCTCTCGCGAGATTGGGTTTGTATGCAGCCGGATCCTCGCGGGCCAGCCGATCAAAGACGCCCACGGCCTGCTCGGCAGCGCTCAGCGCTTCTTCGAGGCGTCCCATGTCCGACAGACAGAGACTGATGTTGGCCAGTGAACCGGCGAATTCAGGCTCGTACACGGCGGGATTCTCCAGGGCCAGCCGCTGCCGGATCTCCAGTGCCTCCTCACCAGCGGCCAGTGCCTCCTCCGCGCTTCCGATGTCCCACAGCCAATTGCCGAGGTTGTTCAGCGAGGTGGCCAGATACGGTTCGTACGCAGCCGGGTTGCCGCGGGCGAGCCGACGGTAGATGTCCACGGCCTGTTCGGCGGCGTCCAGCGCCTCCTCCGCGCGTCCTACGTCCGACAAAAGATTGCTGAGGTTGTTCAGCGAGGAGGCGACATGGAATTCGTGCGAGGCCAGATTGTCGAGAGCGAGCCGTCGTTGGATCTCCAGTGCCTCCTCACCGGCGGCCAGTGCTTCCTGCCGCCGTCCCACATTTGCCAGCCGATTGCCGAAATTGCTCAGCGAGGTGGCGAGGTCGGCTTCGTACGCGGCCGGATCCTGACGGGCCAGCTGACGGTAGATCTCCACGGCACGCTGCTCCGCATCCAGAGCCTCCCCGTGACGCCCCACGGCCGAGAGGTCAGCGCCGAGATTGGACAGGGCTTGGGCAAGATCGGGTTCGAACGCGGCCGGGTTGCTACGGGCCAACTGCTGCCGGATCTCCAGCGACTCCTCGGCGGCGGCAAGTGCTTCCTGCGGCCGCCCCATCTTCGACAGCTGGATATCGAAGCCCGACATCGCATTAGCTAGTTCGGGTTCGTACACGTCCGGATCCTCGTGGGCGAGCCGACGGTAGATCTCCACCGATTGTTCGGCAGCGGTCAGCGCCTCCGCTCGCCGTCCCGTGTCCGACAACGCGAGTCCGAGGTTGGACAGTGATCTCGCGAGATCGGGGTCGAACGCGGCAGGATCCTCGCGGGCCAGCTGGTGGTAGGTGTGCACGAGAACGTTGGTGAGCCTCAACCCGAGGTCGCTCAGGATGGGCATCCGGGCGGGTACCGCAGTGTTGGCCTTCTCCACCGCGTCGATGTCGAGCGGGACGGTGTCCAGTGCGGCGGTCAGGCCCCGCAGGACGCTTTCGCTATCGGGGATGCGGTGGGCGTTGTAGTGGGAGACGGCCGCACGGGCCAGAACGGTGATCAATTGAGCTTGCTGGTCGGTGGAGGCATCGGTCATGAGGGCCGGCAGCGGGGTGCCGGGACGGGTCAGCAGCATTGAGGCGTGGTACTCGGCCACGCGGTCGGGTTGCAGAGAGCCCCAGTAGCGGTCAGGCCCGGGTGGATACAGGGACCGGAGCCAGTCGGCAGTGTCCAGCGCCCGGCTGGGTGGGAGGCCGGGGATTCTCCGTGCGGTTGCCTCGGCTTCGGTCTGGTTGGCGGCTCCGCACACGACCGCGACGGCCACCGCACGCTGGAGCGTGGCCGTGCTCAGGTCACTCAGTCGGAACGCCGGGGTCCTGGCGGTGTCCTCCCAATAGCGCTGCTCGTGGCGGAGCAGAGTGGCTTCCGCTGGCTGGCCCGGGCTGGCAGCGACCGGGGTGGGGCCGTGCTGCAAGAGGGTGGTCAAAGCCGTCATTTGCAGGGTGAGTACGGAGTCGTAACGCGGATCCGCCAGGTCGGCGGGGGGATGGACCCTGGCTGCCACGGCGGCCCAGTCGGTCCGGCCGAAGGTGGGAAGGTGCCGGAGGAGGGGGGCGAGGTCGACGACGGCATGAATGAATGCGGTGGCGCGGGCAATGGGTGGGGCGCCGCTCGGGAAGAGGGGGGCGAGTTCGATGACGGGCGCTGAGGCGAGGAGTTCGCGGGCCGGTGCGGTGGCGCCGAGGCTGTCGGTCCGCCACGGGCCGTCGGTGCGAGCCAGCAGCAGCAGGCGGGTGCGGTGGCGGGCGGTGCGCAGGCGCTCTATGAGGTGGCGGACCAAATGGGGTCGCGTTTCGGCGTAGTCGACGGTGAGCTGGAGCCGTTGAGCGGTGTCCAGGTTGCTCAGATCGGGCACGGTGGTGACGTCGGCCAGGTCGGCGCGCACATGCGCGCTGATCCAGTCCCGCGCGCGCAGAATGTCGGTGAGCTGCCGGGACAGCCGGGTCTTGCCCTGTCCGCCGGGGCCCGTGAGCACGCGCACCGAAAAGGTGTCCGTGTCCTGGTGGCACCAGCCGAGTAGCTGGTCCAGCTCATGTTCGCGGCCCCGGAATGCAACGGCTTCGGCATCGGCACGCAGGAGCATCGCCGGGGAGCGCAGGTCCCGTTCGCGGGCGGCGGGTGCAAGGAGAGCGGATGGTTCGGCTGGTTCCAGGACGGGTTCCCACCTGGTGTGTTCGGTGATCAGCGCGCGAAAGGCGTCGTCGGCCAGCAGCACCTTTAGCGGCGTGGCGGTCAGGCGCGTGCCGCCAGTGGCCTGGCGGTCCTGGCGCACGACGCCGCACAGCAGGTCGCCGCAGAGTAGGGCGGCTCCAGACATACCCGACCAACGGGTTCCTTTGGTCTCCAGTGGCGACTGGAGAGGGATGGTCGGGTCGGTGCTGAAGACCTCGTAGCGGCCCCCGAGGCTGCCGGTGCCAGGCCGGATTGTGCCGATGAGCTGCTCATCCAGGCGACGGCCGTCGTCGAAATCCTTCTGCATGCGAGGGAATCCAACGACGGCGACCGGGTGCGGGCGGGTGCCGATGAGCTGGCCCCAGCGCTGCGGTGGCCGTACCCGCAGATCCTCCAAGGATTCCGGTGTCTCCCAACCGTGGCCGACAGCTACCTCGACCAGTGCGGCATCCACCACGTCATCCTTGCGCCGCCAGAGGACAGATGCGGGAAACTCGCGATCCCCCATGTCAGGCCGGGTTACGGTCACCGAATCGGCCCCGAATGCGCCGTCGACGACATGCGCGGCGGTCAGCACCAGGCGCGGCGCCACCAGGTAACCCGAGCCGAACCCCCGCTTGTCCTTGCCCGGCCTGCGTGTTCGGATCTGCACCCGGCGGTCGAACTCCACAACAGCCCCCCATTCTTTACTTCCTGACGTGCGGTGTGCTGGCCCGGCCGGGGACTACTCCTCGTCGTGGACGTCGACGTCACCGCCGCCGGGCCGGTGCGGCTTCAGTTGCACCGTGACCGTGTGGGTCGCCTTGTTCCCGGTCTCCTTCTTGCCTCCCAGACCGACGACACTGAACCTCAAGCCCCCGTCCAACCCCCGGGTACGGGTCAGCTCCATGCCGAGCTCCAGCGTGATCTCCCCCAGAGTGAACAGCACCCCCCTGTGGCCAGCGCCCATACCGTCGGGGTCGGCGATCCTCGCCTGGGCCTCGGCGATCTGGTCCCGCAGCAGCGTGATTGCATCAGCCAGGTCCAGCCACTGTTGGTCCGTACCGTGTGCATTGCCCATCGCAGTCCCCCTCTTTGCCTCAACTACTCACAGTGACTATCAAGCACGACCGACATTTGCACATCCGTTTAGTGACGCCGGGCCGCGCGCCAGGTCCAGAGGAGGTGGCCGGCACCGAGGACACCCAGTAGGACGCCCCCGCTATTGGCCACTAAGTCCGTGGTCGGCGCGGTGCCGGCGGTGCGGACGAGAGTGTCGGCGCAGGCCAGCCCCACGCCGACAGCGATGCTGGCCACGATGAACCAGAACCCTTTGCGCGGCTGCGGGTCGCCGGTGGGCTCGCCGGTGACCTGGCCGGGGTGCGTCTGCCGGTACCAGCGTGCGAGGTGGTCCTGGAACTCGGCGTGCCGGAACTGGTACACCGGTCCCACTGCACGCAGCAGCCCCAGCCGGTGGGCGTCGTCGAGGAATGGCATGAGCCCGAAGGGCAGCCTGCGGCGGGCGGCGGCGTGTCCCACGGCCACCGCGTACACGAACCACGCCCGCCTGCCGGAGAACAGCGTCGTCCCGACGACGAGCAGGGCCCAGAAGATCATGCCGGCGAGGACCTCGTCGTCCGTGCGGTTCTCCCACGCCGTCCAGCCGATGAGCGGCCCCGCGATGAAGAAGACCGTCGCCATCCGCAGCAGGCCGCCGAACCGGTCCACCCGCAGCGAGCCGATGGGCGTGTGCGCCCATCCGCCTGCCAGCCCGGAGTCGGCCCCTAGAACAAGACCGAACAGCAGTCCGCCAAGGGCTCCGTACGGGAGCGCCAGCAGGAACGGCCTCACGCCGTCGGGCAGGAGCGCTCCGCCGAAGTCCTCGGTCACCGCCCGCTGGAGCCATTCCCCCGCGTAATTGAAGGCGACGATCGCGGTGACGGTAGAGGCGCCGATGAGTGTCCAGAGAAGCGTGAGCTGTCCGAGGCCGGGTCCCGACCGGGTGGTGACGAGGTGCGTGTAGCGCGGGCGGGAGTACAGGGCGTCGGGCGCGTAGTAGGCGCTGGCGCACCCGCCCAGTAGGAACGCTAGGAGCGCCACAGTCCACGTCCCCCCGTCCGGCATCTCGGTGGACGGCGCGTACCGTCCGATGGCCACGCCCGCGACCACGCCAAGCACGGTCCAGACCGCTGCCTGCACCGCGGCGAGTACCCGCCAGGGGAGCGTACGGGCGCCCAGGAACCACCAGGACAGGTCACGCCTGACGGGCTGGTCCGGCTGGGCCAGGGTCGCGGCGAGGAAGCCGAGCCACTCCCGGACGTGACGCGCCTTGTAGGGGCGACTCGGGCGCAGGTGCGCAGGCAGCTTCTTTGTCGGCGGTCGGGACCTCAGAACTTTCGGGATCAGCAGGTCGAAGAAGTGGCCGCGCAGGGCCGGCACATCCGCGTACGCGTCCGGCCGCAGCAGTTCCCCGGGCGACGTGCCCGGCTCCGCGTACGTGATGCGCAGCAGCCCGAGGTCGAGCGGACTGGCCACCGCCGCCGCGAGCACGCCGACAGGCCCGGTATGTGGACCGGGGCCCTCGAGCGCGGCGAGCAGCTCCTCCCAGGCGGACTCCGAGCCGGGGCGCAGGTACGCTCTGAGGTGTGCGGCGGCGGCCGCGGGCGTAAGCGGCTCCGGCCTGATCCTGAGTGCGTCGTGCAGCAGCCCGCCCTGCGTCTGCAGGGCCTCCTCGAACTCCTCGGTGCGGCAGGTCAGGATCAGCGGGGTCGTGACGTCGCTGAGCGCCGCGAACACCTCGGCCCGCTGCGAGGCGGGGATCTCGTCGAGGCCGTCGAGCACCGGCACCACGTGCGCGTTCTCGACGAGCCGCCCGGGGATGTCCCATCCTCTACTCGGCACGTCCGGACAGGACCGGGACACCTCCTGCGCGATCCAGTCGGCGAAGTCGGCCCGGCCGGCAGACCAGTCCGCAGCCGACACCGGCAACGGCACGACGTCGAGAGGCGGTCGCTCCTGGCCCGATGTGACCGGACGAAGCAGCGCAAGGGTCAGCTGCAGCGCGACCGTGGTCTTGCCGGTGCCGCGTGCCCCGACGACGATCAGCCGGCGCGACCGGGAGGCCAGGAACTTCCGGGCGAGAAGATCCGCCTGATCGAGCGCCTCGTCCCGCGTGGTCGCGCCGGCGAGTGCCACTTCCGTCACCGCGCCCTGCCGGTCGACGTACTGCCAGGTCACCGGTATCGGCCGGAAACCGTCCTGGTCGCGCATCCGCGCCTCGTCCTGCCAGATCGTCTGCATCTGCTGGGCCAGCCGCGCCTTGGTGGCCACGACGGCGTCGTCCGGCGCCGTGACGACGGCCCGCCCGATGGCCCGGCGGTGCCACAGCTGCAACGACACCGCAGCGGTGGCCAGACCGAGACTCGCACCCAGCACCTCCAGGCTGATCTTCCAGTGGTCGGCCCGCAACTGGCGGAGGATCGCCGCCAGTCCGAGCGCGACCAGAAGCAGCCCGACCCCGTACAGGGCGTAGTGCCGCCCCCGTCTGTCCATCAGGCCATGGTGGCAGGAGGCGGGGAGGGAGGGGGAGAGGTTTTGCGCGGCCGAACTCCAGCGGCGGGAAGGATTCCCAGGCGATGGCCTCCCACGTGTGCGACCTGGCCGCCAAGCTCGGGCTGCTGCACCGCGTCGTGATCGTCCACGCGGACCTCGCCGCAAGCTCGCTGCCGAGCAAGCCCGCCGCCTGGGCGTGCGCTTCGAGGTGGTCAAGGCTGGGGCGGAGATCTGTTGGCGCACACCGTCGCCCGGTTCTTCAAGCTGAAGGTCAAGGCAGAGAAGGAAGCCCGAGAGCAGGGCCTCGACCCGGCCACGGCGAAGATCGCTCCGGTCTGGCCTTCATCCTCAGCTAGTGTTCGTGATCCTGTTCGCGTAGCTCGCGTATGCATCCAACAAGGCCGCTGACCAGCGGCGTTGGGAGCTGCGGAAGTAGCAGTCAAGGAATTACGAGACACGGCACCTCATGACACCCGCCAGTTCAACTGGCGGGCCGCATCGAAATGCCGAGGTTAACGAGTCGAGGGCCGGTGCTGGGTGGGCAGCACTCGAACGACGCCGTCACTGTCGGCCGCCCCGCGCAGCTGCTGATTTTCGACTTCCAGGACGTGTATGACCCGCACCAGCTGCTGAAAGTCCGTG
Organism: Streptomyces sp. NPDC040410; assembly: GCF_055595715.1. Classification (NCBI taxonomy): domain Bacteria; kingdom Bacillati; phylum Actinomycetota; class Actinomycetes; order Kitasatosporales; family Streptomycetaceae; genus Streptomyces; species Streptomyces sp. NPDC040410. The sequence goes on along the minus strand of NZ_JBVIVK010000036.1, from coordinate 34,249 downwards.
TGCAGTTGGGCGTGCTCGGTGCGCAGGCGGGCGAGCTTCCGCGTGAGCTCGTCATTCTTCTGCTTCAGATTGTCGACGACCTTTGGCCGGGCGTCCTGCATCCGTACCAGGGCGTAGAACAAGTCCTTCAGCCCGGTGTGCTTGTGGGTGAGTTTGTTGCGCTTGAGGCCCGTTTCCTCGGCGAGCGACTTGACCGTCAGCTGGCCGTCGGAGCGCAGTGGAGTGCCGACCAGTAGACGGATCATCGCATCGGTGATCGCCTCGATCTCGGCGGCATCGCCGGGGTGGGACGGACTCGCCGCGGCGGCGACCATCGCGAGCACCTGGCCCACCGTCTCGGCGATTCCTGCGGCGGCCAGCCTCCCTGGGTGATCCGCGCTGCCGCTGTTCTGCTCGGCGCCCGTCGGTGCGTTGTCCTTGGCTGTCGTCATGTGTCGTCCTTGCTGACCGTTCGTCCTGCGGCGCCCTCATGCGCGTGAATGATCTTCTCTCGGCTGGCGCAGCACAGCTCGAGCCGACGCCGTATCGGGTGGGGCAGGTGTGGGTCGGCGCAGTCGGCGTCGATCTGGGCAAGCTGCTCGTGGGCCCGCTGCATGTGGGTGTCGGTGCGGGAGATGTTTGCGCAGGCGGGGTTGCAGCGGCTCCAGTTCGGGGTGCGCATGGACGGCTTCGTATCCTTGGCCAGGTCGGGATCGCACAGCGCCTTGTAGGGATCGAGGTTGCAGGTCAGCAGTGCTTGCGGGTCTTCGAAGATCTGCAGCCGGGGGTTGTTCCGTAGCGCCTTCATCTGGCCCTTGGTGGCGAATCCGCCCGCGTAGTGGGCGGTGAACTCGTCCACGGCGGCGATGTAGCGGTCGGCGGCTGGCCCGCTGACCGTTTCTCCGGCGGATAGCCGGTCGCTGGCCTCCGTCAGCGCGTCCGCCAGGGCCAGGGTCTTCTCGAAGTCGAGGATCTCGAGCATGTCGGCCTTGGTGCGCCCGCCGTACGACTCGGCCAGGGAGCTTCCGACATGTCCGTACTGCAGGCCGAGGGCGATGCGGCCGCCGGGACGGCGGTAGATGAACCAGGCCACGGTGCGGCGCAGGCGGCGCAGTGTGATCGGTCCGTGAGGATCGGCCGGGATCAGCTCGTGCGGGCGGGCGAGCCGGGTGGCGGTCGCGTTCGCCCAGTCGATGAACGACTTGATGCGCCCGATGAACCGGTTCGGATTCAGCCCCTCCGCGCGAATCTCGGCCGCGGCGGGCTCGAGGGTTCGGACAGTCATAGACCGGGGGAACAGCAGGCGTTCGTCGTGGAGTTGCTCCAAGACCTTCACGGCGCGGTCCACGAGTTCGATGACCGTCCAGGGCTCGGGGCGGATCTCGCCTTGGGGCAGGGTATTGCCGTCTTCATCGGTGACGCCCTTGAAGTGCCGACCGGTGATGCGGTACCGGACGGTGCCGTCCTCGCGCTCCTCCTGACTGGAACAGCCGCGTTCGAGATGGAGGACTTCCTCGGGTCGCATCCCCGACAGGTAGCCGATGGTCAGCAGCGCGGCCGTCATCAGATGGCCCGCGAGCGACTGAGCCTCGGTGAAGTCGATGGCATTCGTCCAGACCTCGCCGTTGATCCGGCCGGTAGCGTCGACCGCGAGGGCCGCCTCATCGGCGACGGGCAGGCCGCCGAGGTCCGGGCCCAGCTCGAGCAGGCCCATCTCGACCTGGTGGCGGGTCACGCCCAACTGCCCGGCGAGGAAGGAGATATTGATCAGCGGCCGCTCGCCCGCCGCGCCGGCCCGCCAGTGGTTCCCCAGGCGCTGCCCGGTCTGGCCGATGTACGCCGGAAGCGTCCCGCCGCTCGCCTTCAGGTGCTGCAGGTAGGCGCGGACGAGCCTCAGCCCGTCCGCGCGTGCGGCGTTGCTGGGCCGGATGTTCAACTTGAGCCGGCGCCAGGCCCAGTGGGCGTCGATGATGTCCGGCGCGAGGTCGAGGACGCAGCGCAGCGCCCAGACCAGGAGCGGGGACATGGTGGCCGGGTGGATGACGACCTCTTTGTTCTCGCCCGAGTCCCGGCTGAAGTCGGCACCGAGGAAGTCGACGATGGCAGCGCCCGGGTCCTCCCACGGCGGCATCACCAGCCGGTCCTCGGGCAACAAGTGCGGCGCGTAGGCCCACACGCGGGTCAGGGCGAACAGCTGCCGCTCCTCGTGCACTCCGGTGGAGCCCTTATCGCCCAGGTATGCGGCGTACTGCGACAGCATTTCCTGGTCGACGTCGGTGAGCCGCGTGATGCCCCTGGCGTCGAGCCAGCGGGCGACCTTCCTGAACCCGGTCAACGTGGTCATCACCGTGCTGGCCGAGACCACCGCCCGCGACCTGGCGCCGAGCCGGGCATGCAGCACATCGGGGGTAGGGATGTTGATCAGCGCCCAGGCGATGCGCATGAACGAGCCCCGCAGCGAGGCGGGGAAGTTGGACCACAAGAACGCCTTGGTGCTGGCAGTGTCCGTGTGCTGCAGGTGGGCCAACTCCCACCGCAGGTCGCCGAAGCGGGAGACGGCGTCCTCCCGCACACCGGGCCGCCGCCGCTGCGCCGGCACCACCGGGACATCGGTGCCCGGATCGACGAGCGGCACCTCCACGCCGACGGTGGCGTCGAGGGTGCTCACGGATCGAGGCTCCTTTCCAGCAGACGGTCGATGAGCTCCCGCTCGGTCCCGGTGAGCCGCGCCAGCAGCGCCGGGTGCTGGCGCGGATCGGTGTGCTGATCGAGTAGGTCGCTCACACGCCGGTGGTGGGCTTCCCAGTCCGCCTTCCACACGGCGGCCGGCGCCACGGACCGCAAGGACTCAAGGGCCTGGAAAAGGTAGACGATCCGCGGCAGGTGGCGCGCGGTCGCCAACGCGTTGGGGCACGCGAAGCACAACAGGAAGGACACCCGGCACAGACTCCCGCCGCTGAGCGGGCTGTGCTCGACGTCCTCGCACGCGCCCACCGCCGTATCCAGGTTCCCGGCGGCCACTTGGCGGGCCACGTCCAGCGGAAGACCGGCCCGCTCGGCGATGACCCCCGCATCGTCGGGCCCGTCCGTCTGTCGCGCAGTGATCACGCGCATCCGCACTGTGGCGCGGGCGTGCCGCACCGCATCCTCGAGCCCGGCAGCCACCACATCCCGGGAATCTGCGATGACCTGCTCGTCCCGGCGCAGGTAGTGCTGGTCCTGCACCTGCCGGGTGTTGTGACGCGGCCGGCCATGCAGGACCTGGGCGGTGTGCCGCAGCAGCCGGCCATTCAGTGCCGTGGGCAGATCGGGGTGCGCCTCGCGCGCCCAGGCGTCGATGGCGTCGCGCAGCCCGACCGTGGCGTTGCTGAACATCGGGTGTCGCGCACCGCGGGACCACAACAGCAGGTCGCTGGGCTGGCCGAGCAGGGCCAGGGTCTGGCGGGCCTGCTCGGTCATGGAGATGATCTGCCGCATGGCCTCACCTGGGGAGTCCTCGCCCACGTCGACCAGGTTGCTGCTGGAGTGACGCCGCCGCGCGCGCCGCGGTTTGTCGGTGTCCACCCGGTGGATGGCCGGGTGCGCGTCGTCGCCGTCGGCGTTCGGCCACTGGCTCGGCACCGCCAGCTTCTCCAGGACCGACAGGTTCCAGCCCTCGTGGCAGATCAGCAGGACGGCGGCCGCGGCCTTCTCGCTCACCGACGGAAACAGCTGGGTGACCGCCGGCTGCAGACTCCAGGCGCCAAGTCGGCGGCGGCATTCCGCCTGCACCCAGTTGCGGACGAAACCGCTGGGGACCCGCGGCAGGTCCCCGGTCCGGGCGAGGTGATCGAGCAACTCTCCCCACCGCGCATCCGGATGTCCGTCGAGTGCCCCGGCCCGCCAGCGCTCCAGCAGCGCGAGATTGCCGCTGATCCGCCGCTCGGCGCGGCGCACTGTGTGCGCGGCGGCGCTGCGCACCCGCTTCATCTCGGCGCTCGACAGACTCTTCTTCGGCCGGGCCACCACTTGGCGGCGCCGCTTGGACATCTGGGTCACCACCGCCTGCGGCATCCCCGGCGCCTGCCGCAGGAGCACGCCCACGTGCTTCGCCCGGACGAGCCCGCCCGGTGCCTCCGCCCAGGCCGTCCACACCCCGGGCGTGAGCTCGGCCAGCGAGCCCACCGGTGGCTCGACGGCGGCCATGGACCGCAGAAAGTGCCGCACGCTGCGGTCGTAGCTGGTGCAGCTCTGCGCGCTGTCCCAGTGTGCCTTCGCCCGGCGGGCGAACGCGGCCGCCACCTCGCGCCGCAGCGTCTGCGACCCCGGCAGTGCGGAGTAGTCGTACGTGCCCAGGTCCTCGCCGCCCTGTCCCACCGGGCGTACCACCAGCCCGGATTCGTCCACGATCTCGCGCCGCCGGTAGCCGGAGGGCGGCAGCGGCGCCCGTCTCCCCGTCGGGCTCACGCGACATCCAAGATCAGACCGGTGCGGCGTGCCAGGTCGGCGAACAGCTCGCTGTTGGAGGGGTTGTCCTCATCGTTGAGCAGGCTCTCGATCTGCAGCCCGCGCACCGGCTCCAGATAGATCTCCCGCGTGGTCACTTCCGACCGGTGTCCCAGCAGATCCTTGACCATCGTCCACACCGTGCCGTAGGCGTCCTCGTAGTCCCGGCGCTGCGCCGGCGTCAGCCCGAGCCGGCGGTCCAGCGCGTGGTGCAGCAAGACCAGGACCCGCAAGGCCATGCTGTGCCGCAGCATCTTCGGCGTCGCGTACACCTTCAGCCCGGCGCGCTCGCAGCGCTCACTGGCCCGCTCGAAGACCTTCGTCCAGCTCTTGTACGCCATCGGCATCCCGGTCTCGGTCAGCCACAGCATTGCTGGCTCCAGGCCCTCGTCGCCCTCGATGAACATCCGCATGCGCTGCCGGGCCGTCAGCTCGTCGACATGAGCCTCGAACGTCCGGCCGTCCGGAGCCGTCCACCTCGCCCGGCGGTCGCGGGTGATCTCCCGCAGCAGCAGCCGGTCCGCGACCCGGTCATAGCGGCCCCGGCGTCTGGCCCGGCGCACCACCGCGTCCCGCGTACCCAGTCGGTACAGCTCCGCCTGCTGCAGGCCGGCGTGGCTGACGTAGTAGAAGCGCCCGGCACGCTTGGCCACCGCCTTGCCCACCCACCCCGAGTGGTACCGGTGGCCCATCCCGCTCTCGATCGGAGGCAACTCCCACACCAGCAGCGTCCCGACCTCCCGCCGCCGCAGGCCACTGGAGTAGGTGAAGTCGGCGAACGCCACATCCCGGCCGTCGTTGCGTCCCGGCCAGCTCTCGTTCTCCAGCCCGCTCGGCAGCATCCCGCCCAAGCCCACGTCCCGCCACATCCGGTAGCCGCGCGGGGAGAGCCACTTCACGTGCGAGCTGCGGACGTCCGTCGGCGCCAGCTCCGCGACCTCGACCGTGCCGCCGTCCGGTGTGGTCACCGTGTGCGTGAGCACGGGGGACGCCTGCATGAATCCCAGCCTGACGGCGATCTTGTAGAACAAGCCGAGCGCGGCCAACTCCCGCGCCCACCTCGCCCCACCGATGGGAGACGGGTTTCCCTCGCCGCGCAGCCGCCAGTCCTCCCAGTCCTCCAGCACGTCGGCCGTCGCCTCGTCCCAACGAAGTCCGCGGCGCCACAAGTAGGTGAAGAACAACCGGTAGTCCGGCGCATACGTCTCCTTGGTACCCTCCGCCTTCCGGGCGAAGTCCCGATGCCTGAAGACCGCGCTCAACCGGGGATCGACGCGGCCGTCCGGTGCGAGAAGGATCGGCTGTCCGGGGCGAATCCCGAGCGATCGCTCCCGCTCGGCCAAGTCGCCCCACGCGCCCAGCACATCGTCTCGACCGCCATCCGGGGAACCGCCCACTCCGGTCCAGAACAGACGCCACTCATCCACAACTCAGCTCGCTCCGTGCGCAACACAACCTGCCACAACACGGGGACCGTACACAGAAGCTCGAAAGTCCTGGCCAGTAGGATCTGGTGGGCCGGCTTCGGCCGCGGCACATGCAGGACGTGGTCGCCGACATCTCGCTGTTCAGGCCGGGGCCCATGCAGGGCGGCATGCCCGCGCTGTACATCGCCGCCCGGCACGGCGCCGCCCCGAAGTACCCGCACCCGGACCTGGAGCCGGTCCTCAACGACACCTACGGCGTGGTCATCTGGCACGAGCAGATCATCGCCATCCTCGCGACGATGACCGGCTGCGACCGTGCCGCCGGCGACGTCGCCCGCCGTGCCCTGGCCGATGCCGACCGGCTGCCGAAGGTCGAGGCATGGTTCCGTCGCCGGCCGGGGAGCGCGGCTACGCCAAGGACGTGCTGGAGGCGGTGTGGGAGGCCGTCTTCTCCTTCGGCGCGTACGGCTTCTGCCGCGCGCACGCGGTCGCCTTCGCCGTTCCCGCTCTGCAGTCCGCGTATTTGAAGGCGCATTTTCCGGCGTATCTGTATGCGGGGCTGCTGGAGCATGATCCGGGGATGTGGCCGCGCCGGGTCATCGTCGCCGACGCCCGCCGCCACGGCGTGCCCGTGCTGCCCGTCGACGTCAACCACTCCCGCGGGCAGCACAGTGTGGAGCAGACCGGGCAGGGCTGGGATGTGCGGCTGGCGTTCGCCACGGTCAAGGGCATCAGCGAGGCGGAGACCGTCCGCCTGGTGGCCGGCCAGCCCTACACCGGCCTGCAGGATGTGTGGCTGCGCGCCCGCCCCTCCCTGCCGCTCGCGCAGCGCCTGATCAGTATCGGCGCCTTCGATGCCCGCTCCCCCGGCCTGACCCGGCGGGATCTGCTGTTGCAGGCGGTCGAGTTGCACCGGCAGTCCCGCAACCGCACCGCCACGGACGGGCAGCTGCCGCTGGGCGGCGAGTTGGTGACCGCGGCCCCGAGCGGCCTGCCGGAGATGACCAGCCGGGACAAGCTCGACGCCGAACTCGACACCCTCTCCATCGACGTGAGCCAGCATCTGATGGAGCACCACCACCTGCTGCTGCGGGAGCTCGGCGCGACCGATGCCGCTCACCTGCGCGGCATGGTGCCCGGTCAGAAGGTGCTGGTCGCCGGGGTACGGGCCTCCACGCAGACGCCGCCGATCCCGTCCGGCAAGCGCGTCATCTTCTGCACCCTGGAAGACGGCTCCGGCCTCGTCGACATCGCCTTCTTCGAAGACTCCCACGACGCCTGCGCGCACACCGTGTTCCACTCCGGGCTGCTGCTGGTACGCGGCACCTTCGAGGCGCGCGGCCCGCGCCGCACTGTCGTCGGAGAGATGGCCTGGGACTTGGACGAGGTGGCCGCTGCCCGCCGTGACCACGGTCCGCAGCCCGCACTCGACCTGCTCGGCCGCACCAGCCCGGCTCCTACGCCGGCTCAGCCGGCCGCCGGGCAGCGCACGCTCGCCGACGGCACCGCCGGGGCCCGTCTGCACCCGTATGCCGACCTCCAGCCCGCCGGTACCCGCTCGGCGGACCTGCGTCGGCTCGGCCACCGCAGCCAGGGAAGCGCCGGGTGATCACCATGGGGTCCCGCCACATCCTGCACCTCCGCTTCGACGTCCCGGCCCACCACGACGCCGACCTCCCCGAGCGGCTGCGCCGCCTGCTCGAGGACATCACGCCCCGCGTGCAGATGATCGAGCCGGACATGGCTGTCCTGGACCTCACCGGCGCGCTCCCGTACTGGAAGAGGGACGCCCGTAGCCTGACCGAACTCGTCCAGCTGCGCGCACTCGCCCACTGCGGCCTGCACAGCTCTGCGGGGTGCGCGGGCAATCGGATGCTCGCCGCCATGGCCTGCGCCCTCACCCCACCAGATCGGCGCACCGTCATCGACGACTCCCCCGCGGCGATCACAGCGTTCCTGCGTCCCCGGCCCGTACGGGAACTGCCCGGCGTGGGCGCGAAGACGACCGCGACGCTCCCGAGTACGGCCTGCACACCGTCGGCGATGTCGCCGACGTCCCTCAGACCACACTGCAGTGCCTCCTCGGTGCCCGCGCCGGCCGCGCCCTCCACGAGCACGCCCAGGGCCGCGACACCACAGTCGTCGACCCCACCCCCACCCCGGCGAGCCTCAGCACGGAGCACCGCTTCCCCCGCGACGAACTCGACCCGGCCGCCCACCGGCGCATCCTGCTCGCCCTCGCCGACGACCTCGGTGCCCGCCTCCGCGCAACCGGCCAGATCGTCACGGGCGTGACCTGCACGATCCGCTACACCGACCTGAGTGCCACCCGCCGCAGCCGCACCCTGCCCGAAGCCACCCAGCACACCGTCCTCCTGGCCCGCGCCGCATACGCCGGTATACGCCTCCCTCGGGCTCCAGCGCGCCCGGGTCCGCAGCATCGCCCTACGCGCCGATGCCCTCCGTCCCGCCGACCGTGCCACCCGACAGCTCACCCTCGACGCCGGAGACGACAAGCCGCTCGCGATCGAGGCCATCGCCGACCGCGCCCGTACCCGTTACGGGCACCAGGTGATCTACCCGGCCGCCCTCGCCGTCAGCTCACGTCCCTCATCTGCCCGACGCCTGGGTCGAACGGTTTCCCAGAGGGCGGGCCAGGGTCTGGTGTGACCCGAGTCTGGTGCCGGAGGGAGCCCGCTTAGCACGGGACTGCACGCCTGGGCCGCCGCACTGCCTTACCCGGCCTGCTCGTCATCGACGTGGCGGGCTTCGACATTGACACTGTCTTCGCCTTCAAGGCCGCGATCGCCCGAACCTGGGGGAACCTCGGCCAAGGAGCACACCACCCGAGACGCCGGCCAGCCCGGTGTACGGCTGCGGACGTACTACTGCAGTACTCCAGTCGCAGTTCGCTATCACTGCTGGTCAGAGCCGTGTTTCTGAGTGTACTCGGCTGACGCCACGTCAGGTTGTGGAAGTTTGTGACCTCGGATGCGGCGGGCCGTTGTGCTTGTCGTGCAAGACGATGTACAGATCGATGCCTGGTCCGCGGAACTGGAGGAAGTGCTCGTGCGGGTCGGCCACCGGTTCGGTCGGGTGGATCTGCGGCGGAGGATGCGCGCCTACGTGCACGGCCTGATCGGTCCGGTGGGTCGGAAGAACAGCTGGCAGCTGGCCGAACATGCCGGTCACCGCACTCCTTCGGGGCTGCAGCACCTCTTGGGCCGAGCTTGCTGGGATCCCGACGACGTACGCGCTGACCTGCAGGAATACGTCGCCGAGAAACTCGGGGACGCGGCTGGAGTACTGATCATCGACGACACCGGGTTCATCAAGAAGGGCACGGTCTCGGCCGGAGTGCAGCGCCAGTACTCCGGCACCGCCGGGGCTTGTATTTCAATTAGTGCTTGTTCGGGCGGAGTTAGTGAAACGGTGGACCATGACGGTGCGTCCGCCCGTCTCCGCCTTACGGGCCAAGTTCGATCGGATCCTGCCGCATCTCGACGAGCGCCGCCGTCGGCTCTACCTGGCTAGTGCTCTGACCGGGAAGGTTCGCCGGGGTGACGGTCGGGGCGGTTTGATGTGTGGTGACGTCCGTTCCGACCGCTGGAGGTGTGGTGGCTGAGCCTGTCCGTGTGCGCAGACTGACCGACCAGGAGGGGCAGCGGCTGCAGCAGATCGTGCGCCGGGGCAGCACGAGTTCGGTGCGCTACCGGCGCGCGATGATGCTGCTGGCTTCGGCCGGCGGGAACCGGGTGCCGGTGATCGCCCAGTTGGTGCAGGCCGACGAGGACACCGTCCGCGATGTGATCCACCGGTTCAACGAGATCGGCCTGGCCTGTCTGGACCCTCGGTGGGCGGGAGGCCGTCCCCGCCTGCTCAAGCCTGACGACGAGGACTTCGTCGTGGCGACGGCCACCACCCGCCCCGCCAAGCTGGGCCAGCCCTTCACCCGTTGGTCACTGCGCAAACTCGTCGCCTACCTGCGGAAAGTCCACGGCCGGGTGATCCGCATCGGCCGCGAGGCGTTACGCAGCCTGCTCGCCCGCCGCGGTGTCACCTTCCAGCGCACCTAGACATGGAAGGAATCCCCCGACCCGGACCGCGAGGCGAAGCTGGACCGGATCGAGGAGGTCCTGGACCGCTTCCCCGAGCGGGTGTTCGCCTTCGACGAGTTCGGCCCGCTCGGAATCCGGCCCACCGCAGGCTCGGGCTGGGCCCAACGCAAACATCCCGACCGGGTGCCGGCCACCTACCACCGCACTCATGGGGTGCGCTACTTCCACGGCTGCTACTCGGTCGGCGACGACCGCCTGTGGGGCGTCAACCGCCGCAAGAAGGGTGCCGCGAACACACTGGCCGCGCTGAAGTCGATCCGCGCCGCACGGCCCGACGGCGCCCCGATCTACGTCATCCTGGACAACCTGTCCGCCCACAAGGGAACGGACATCCGCCGTTGGGCGAAGAAGAACAAGGTCGAGTTGTGCTTCACCCCGACCTACGCCTCGTGGGCGAACCCCATCGAGGCCCACTTCGGACCGCTGCGGCAGTTCACCATCGCCAACTCGAACCATCCCAACCACACCGTGCAGACCCGTGCCCTGCACGCCTACCTGCGGTGGCGCAACGCCAACGCCCGCCACCCCGACGTACTCGCCGCACAACGCCGAGAACGCGCCCGCATCCGCAGCGAGAAAGGCTTCCCAATGCTGTTGTCAAGCCGCTGTCGTGACAGGCGGTGCGGCTTGATAACACGTACCGTCACGGACCATGGCCCACAGGACATTGACGCGGCGGCGCGCGAGTGCGAGCAGCGCCTGCTTGTGTCCTTTGCCTTCGGCGCGTTTGCGTGCGTAGTACGTCTTCGAGGCCGGACAGCTTTTCAGGCTCGACAGCGCGGAGAGGTACATCGCGTTGAGGAGACCACGGTGGAAGCGCCGGGGTCTGCGGAGGTTCCCGCTGACGCGTCCGGAGTCACGCGGGGCCGGTGCCAGGCCGGCGTATCCGGCGAGCCGGTCGGCGCTGCCGAAGGCGTCCATATCACCGCCGGTGGCGGCGATGAACACGGCTCCCATCTGCTTGCCCATGCCGGGCAGGCTGAGAATCAACTCGGCGTGCGGGTGCTCGCGAAACCGGGCCTCGATCAGAGCATCGGTTTCCGCGATCTCCTCATCGAGGGCCATCACCCCCTTTGCGAGGCGGACCACCATGGCGGCGGCCAGCTTCTCGCCGGGCAGAGACGTGTGCTGGGCCTCCGCGGCCTCCACCGCCGTCCTGGCGAGTGCGGCGGCACTGCGGACCTTGCGGTTGCGCAGCCACGTTTCGATGCGCCTCGCCCCGCTGCGACGGATTGCCGCCGGGGTCTGGTAGCCCGTCAACAAGACGACGGGCCCTTTGTTGGTCAGCTCCAGCTCGCGTTCCAACGCCGGGAATATCTCAAGAAGTTGAGCTCGAAGCCGGTTGATCTGGCGAGTGCGGTCGCATATCAGGTCGGTGCGGCGGGTGGTGAGGGTGCGCAGGTCCACGGCGATCTCGTCGCCGGGCCGCAGCAGGCCCAGGTCGCGACGCATGCGGGCCTAATGGGCACTTGGGGACGGTGCGGAGCTCTGATGCGGGCCAGGGTCGTAGAGCCCTTCGACCAGACGGGCAGGCACCGTCCCCTCTTCCCGGCAGTGTGCGATCAGCTATTGATAATCGTGGTCCAAGTCGCCGGCAGGAGTCATCTCTCATCAGGCCGGGAGCCCCGAGCTCCCTCACGGACAGAGAGCCCTGCCGGCTGCTGGGGTCACGAACGGCCAATCGGATGCTGGGCTTCGAGCCCTTCCATTAGGGAGCCGCGTGCCCTGCACGACTCGGGCCGATGAGGTCCGCCGATCGAGAGGATGTGAGCAAGAGTATGGCCGTCACCTGCGGCATCGACTGGGCCAGCGACCACCACGATGTCGCGTTGACAGACCAGGACGGAACCGTTGTCGCCAAGGCGAGGATCACTGACGATCTCGCCGGGCTGAACACGCTCCTTGAGCTGCTGGCCACTCACGGAGACAGTGCCGATACGCCGATCCCGGTCGCGATCGAGACCTCGCGCGGCCTCCTGGTCGCATGCCTGCACGCAACAGGCCGACCTGTCTACGCGATCAATCCGATGGCGGCAGCTCGCTACCGCGAGCGCCACACGGTCACCCGCAAGAAGTCCGACCACCTGGACGCGACGGTCCTGGCGAACATCCTGCGGACTGACAGAACTTCCTTTCGCACCATGCCGACCGACAGCGAGCTCGCGAAAGCCATAACCGTCCTGGCCCGTGCCCAGCAGGATGCGGTCTGGGACCGGACCCAGGCCGGCAACAAGCTCCGCTCCCACCTGCACGAGTACTTTCCTGGCTTCCTCACCGCCTTCGCGTCGACCCGCGAAGGACTCTGCCATCCGGTCGCCCGCGAACTCCTTGCCACGGCTCCCACTCCGGAAAGGGCTGCTCGACTTACCCGCACACAGCTGCGGGCGGTAGTTCGACGCGCGGGTCGCAAACTCGGCATCGAGGCCGAGGCCGACCGTCTGCGCGAGGTCCTGCGGCGTCCGCAGATGCGGCAGCCTCCGCTCGTCGAACAGGCCATGGGACGGCAGGCGCTGGCGCTACTGCGACAGCTCGACGCGGCCTGCACCAGCGCGGACGATCTCGCTGAGGCAGTGGTCGAGGCATTCGAGACACATCCCGACGCCCCGCTCATCACCAGCTTTCCCGGGCTTGGATCGCTCTCCGCCGCTCGAGTCCTCGCCGAAATAGGCGATGACCGAACACGCTTCGCCGACCCCAAGGGACTCAAGGCGTTCGCCGGCGCGGCACCGATAACGCGCGCGTCGGGCAAAAGCCTCACCGTGATGGCCCGCAAGGTCAAGAACCAGCGGCTCGCCGCGGTCGGCTACGTATGGACATTCTCCGCGATCACCGCCTCACCGGGCGCCCGCGCCCACTACGACCGGCGCCGCGAGGCCGGAGACCGCCACTCCTCCGCACAACGCAATCTCTACAATCGCCTGCTCGGCTGCCTCCACTACTGCCTCAGCAACCGCGTCCCCTACAACGAAGCCACGGCCTTCCCCACCAAGCCCATCGAGTTGGCAGTGGCAGCTTGACTCCAAGCTGCATCGGATGTCTGGTCGGCGATGACGAAGGCGTCCTTGGCGTCCGTCTTTCCCTCGCCCCGGTAGGAGGCCGAGGCACGGTGCACGGTCAGGCCGGTGATATAGACCATCGGCTGGTCATGGCTGATCAGCAGTCCGATCAGCAAGGCGGCTCCGCCGTGGTTGAGATCAACGGCCCACAGCACGTCGGTGTCGAGTGCCAGGACGTCCCCGATCAGTTCCAGCAAGGCCGTTTCGTCGTTCAGGACCCGGCGGGACAGCAGCCGTTCGCCGTCCGCGTTGATCACCACGCAGTGGTGGTGTTCCTTGCCGATGTCCACTCCGGCCCATATCCGGGGCACGGGCACCTCCGCCAGCTCGTCGCGCTCCTGCAGCCCAGCAGACGACCTCGCCGACGTTGCCCTACACAGCGATCGAGTCGCATCTCCCAATTGGCGGTCGAGTCGTCGCGGGGCTCCGGGCGGCCAAGCCTTTCCAGCCATCTCATGGCGAACCGCTGACAGCCATACCCAGAGCCCCTGGGTCCCGCTGATCTTACGAGTGACCAGTTCGAACCACGATCAAGAAAGTAGGGCTTCCGCTGGGGAGGGCGCCCTGTCCTCGAGACCGTGGCCTGAGCCGTCCTACACATGCGGCACACCGCACACGTTTCCCGGATCACCGCGGGCGGCGGCCATCGCTGTCGAGAGCTTCGGCGAGTTCGGCGTGCAGCTGGCTACGGGTGCGCACCAGAATCCGCCCCAGCATGTTCTTGCCGTTCCCGGTCCTGCCCCGACCCCAGTAGTGATCGGTGGTGGTGTCCTCGACGATCTCTTCGTCGCCGGTGGACAGCAGAATGTCACGGATATCGGCATGCGCGCGGAACTTGGTTGCCACCGCACGGCGCATCACGTCGTCCTTGACCCGCTCCCAGTCCCTCCGCAGAGGTTTGGACGAGTCACGGCCCAGCTCCGCTGCCCGCAGCGGCGTGCGAGCACGCCGGACGAGATCCGCGTGACGAGTGCCCTTGAATTTCTGCGCCTGAAAGTAGTGCTCCGAGGTTGGCCACCAGACCCCGTCGAGGTCGAAGCCGTGATCGGAGAAGTTCGAGAAGCATCCATAAGGGACTTCGTCGGCGCCATAGAAGTAAATCGTCATGGGAACCTCACGGGTGTTACGGAAACCCGCACCGTGTCAGGCATGCCCCAGCCCCCGCAACCAGTTTTCTTCGCCGGGCCCGGTCTTTCAGCGCACCAACGACCCGGTGAACCTTCCCGGTCAGAGCACTAGAGTCGGCTGGATGGTGCGAAGTGACGGCCTGCCGGGGCAAGTTGGCGGCATGGACAAGGTGCCGCACCCGGGTCCGCCGGGGGTGATGTCCGGATGCCCGCGATGATCGGGAGTGTGACCCGGGAGCGCTACGACGAGCTGGTCAAGCTAGGGCGGGACTGGGTGGCTGCGATGAGCAGTGTCCAGTGGCGGCTCGGGGATGCGGCTGTGGAGATCGAGCCGATGCGTTCGTATGGGGGTGCGAATCTGTCCGGGAGGGACGACCTGTTCACGGTCAGCGAGGCCCTCCGGATGTTCGCCGAAGACGTCGGCCTGGCTTACACGACGGTCCGCTCCTACCGGTGGGTGTCCTCGCGCTGGCCGACGGAGCGCCGGCGGGCGGACGTCTCGCACACGATCCACAAGATTCTGGCCAGCATCCCCGATGAGCAGGAGCGTTTCGAGACGGTCACCAACCCCCCTGCCAACTCGCGCGGCGGACGGGCTTGGTGGACGCACGACAGCGCGAAGCGGGTCGTGGGCTGGAAGGTCGACTCTCCGGAAAGCGTCCAGGAGAAGGTCGAAGCGATCCACGACCTGGCCACCGACGACGCGGTCGCGGCCGTGGTGACCACCGACTTCCTGCGCCGTCCGGCGGTTGCCGACAAGGCCATGGCCGATGACACCGCCCGGCACGCGGTCAACGAAGCCCAGTTCGACCGGTTCCGCCAGCAGGCCCAGTTCGCACGCCAGGAGGCAGCCCCGCAACTGCAGCGCATGGAGCACAGCACCCAGTTCATGGACCTGGTCGCGGCCTGCGCGCAGTTCGTCAGCACGGCCGGCAGGATCGTTCCCGGTCTGCGTGGCGAGCACTACGACGACGCCGAACGCGACACCGTCGGCCGGGGCCTTGCCCGGGTACGCGCCGCGGCCGACTGGATCGAGAACGCCGTCACCCGCGGCGAGGTCGACCTGGACGAGCAGCTGATGAGGCTGCTGAAAGGCTCGGGTGAGTAGGCGATGGGGCGGGGTGTCCCCGCTCACGTCCACGCCGAAGCGATCCTCAGCGCCCTGCAGGAGGCCCGCCCCGCCGGACTGACCATCACCCAGCTGATGGCCGCCACCGAACGCACCCGCGCGCAGATCCACACCGGGCTCGCGCACCTGCGCCAGGTCGCCGCCGCGCGCGGTCTGCCGCACGTGACCTGGGACAGAAAGTGGGGATACCGGCTGCTGGACGATGCGCCGGAGGTGTGGATCGGCTACGAGCGGGCCTTCGTCAACACCGTCCACCACCGCGTCACCCACTTCATCGCCGGGACCCTCCTCCCGCACCAGACCAAGACCCCCGACGACCCCTATATCCGCACCGTCATGGCCCAGATGGGCGCGCTCGAATCTACCCTTCAATTGCTGGCCAACCTGGAGTGAAGTAGAGCAGGAAGGCAGACAACGGGCCGCGACCGCACCGCAGTTGGCCCCTCACCCCCAGATCGCGGCCCCAACCCCCATGATGCTGCCGAACTACCGCTACCCCTCCGACACCAGCGACGCGGAATGGTTCCTGCTGGAGCCCCTTCTCCCGACTCCCGCATGCCAGACCCCGAAGGGCGGTGCTCCGGAGAAGTGGCCCCGCCGACGTGTGGTCGACGCCATCCGCTACATCACCGACAACGGCGCGAAATGGAGGGCGCTGCCCGCCGACTTCGGCATCCCCTGGCGCACTGTGTTCGGATACTTCGCCCGCTGGGCGAAGAACGGCGTCCTCAAACGGATCCTCGACCAGCTCCGCCGACGGCTGCGACTGCGCCGTCGGCGCTGTCCCTGGCCGGTCCGGGTGATCGTGGACTCCCAGTCCGTCAAGGGTGCGGAGACGGTGTCGAACGCGACACGCGGGTACGACGCGAACAAGCACATCAACGGGAGGAAGCGGCATCTTCTCGTTGACCAGGACGGCCTGCTCGTCGACCTGCTCGTCACCCCCGCCGACGTGCAGGACCGCGACGCGGCCCGCATCCTGCTCACCCGCCTCCATGCCGAGCACCCCGAAATCGTCCTGGTCTGGGCGGACAACGGCTACGGCGGAGAAGAGTTCAGCACCTGGTGTCGGCGTACACGTGAACGTGGCTCTGGCAAGATTTTCGTAGCCGGAGATCATCTCGGTGACACGGTCGGCCGGTCCGCGTAGCGGGCAGCCTGTGGCTGTGCTCCGTTGAACTGGCAAGCCTGTTACCACAGTTGGCCAATGTGCTGGTGGTCTCGGTCGAAGTCTCCGATGCTGTCGTGGCGGTCCGCGCCCGCACGAGATCCGGTGTCCCTGCGGGATGTACGGGATGCGGCCAGCTCAGCGCGTGGTGCCACAGCCGCTACGCACGACACCTTGCCGACGTCACTGCCGGAGGCCGACCTCTGCGCATCGACTTGTCCGTACGCCGCCTGTACTGCGAAAACGCAACCTGCCCGAAGAAGACCTTCGCCGAGCAAGTGCCGGGGCTGACCGTGCGCTACCAGCGACGCACACCACAGTTGCAGCGCCTGGTGCAGGACGTCGGCGTGGTGCTGGCCGGCCGGGGCGGTTCCCGGATGCTGCGGATCGTGAACATCGGGCTCTCGCGATGCACCGTCCTGTCCCAGCTGATGCGGGTGCCGCTTCCGCCACCGGAGACACCCCGTGTGCTGGGGGTCGATGACTTCGCGCTCTACGGCGACACCTACGGCACCCTCCTGGTCGACGCCACCACCCGGCTCCCGCTCACACTCTGGGAGGGACGCGACGCGGAACAGCTCGGCCGCTGGCTCCGCGAGCACCCAGGTGTCGAGGTCGCCTGCCGGGACGGCTCGCTCACCTACCGGCAGGGCATCACCGCTGGCGCCCCGGATGCCGTCCAGGTCAGCGACCGCTTCCACCTGTGGCAGGGCCTTTCCCGCCGTGTCCGGGACATCACCTCCGCCCATCGCAGTTGCCTGACTGCAGCACTGCCCCCGGTCAGCGAGACCCATGCCGTGCCGGCCGAGGAGGCATTCGAGAACACGGCCGCGGACACCCGGGCCGGGCTGCATGCCCGAAGGCTGTTCGAGGCCGTGCACGCTCTGACCTGCACCGGCCGCAGCCACAGCTCCGTGGCCCGGGAACTCGGCCTGAACCGCCGCACCGTAAGCAAATACGCCCGAGCCCGCACCTGGCAGGAAGTGATGCGCCGCCTGCCCCGCAAGCCCTCAACCCTGGATCCGTACCTCGGCTACCTGCAACAACGTTGGGACGAGGGACAGCACAGCGCGAAGATCCTGCACGAGGAACTCCAGACCAAGGGCTACCTCGGCCACTACCAGCGCGTGAAAATGGCCGTCGCACCGCTGCGACGGGGCCTACCCCTGGACGAGCCACGGGAGCGACCGCCCTCCCCGCGCGAAGCTGCCCGCTGGATTACCACCCACCCGCACCGCCGCAGCCCGCACATCAACGAGTGCCTGCCCCGGCTCCTCGACCACTGCCCTGAACTCAGGCACACCCACGACCTGGTCCGCCAGTTCGCCGCCATGCTCGACGATCGAGACGCGACACCCTTGCCCGACTGGCTGAACGACCTCGCAGACAGCGGGCTGGCTCCGCTGACCGGCCTTGCCGGAGCCCTGCACGAAGACCGGGATGCCGTCGTCCAAGGGATCACCACCTCTTACAACTCCGGAGTCAACGAAGGCCGCATCACTGATGTCAAGCTGCAGAAACGCCTGATGGCTGGCCGCGCCGGTGTCTCACTTCTCCGCCACCGCGTCGTCCTGATCGCGCACCTCCGCCGCCGCTTTACGGACCGGCCGACCGTGTCACCGAGATGATCTCCGGCTACGAAAATCTTGCCAGAGCCACGTTCGCGAGTACGCCGACACCTGGGCCCAGGACACCCTGGGCATCACGATCAAGGTCGTCCCCCGCCCCAAGGACGCCAAGGGGTTCGTACTGCTCCCGAAGAGGTGGGTGGTGGAACGCATCGACCCGGACGGCGCCGCAGCACTGGCCGACTCGCCGCACCTGGACGAAATCGAATACCTCGACCTGCGATACAACCCCCTCGATCACCCAAGCACGGACAGGCTGCAAAAAAGGTTCGGCGACCGCGCCCGGATTTTCGACGGCGTGGGATAGCCGGGCTGCCTCTTCGATCGATGCACAGGCTGCCTCCCGCGCCAGAATTCCGTGACGTGATTGGCACGGGCGGTGGCCGCGAAGCGCGGAAAACCCCTCGGCGCCGCCTAGGGCGCGTATCTAGTCGTGATCAATCTGCGGGATTCGCCGTCGTGGCGGGGTCTGCAGCGGTAGACCTTCTTGCGTGACGCGTGTGCAACTGACGGATGAGGAATGGGAGTTCATCGAGCCGTACCTGCCGATCGGCGAGTTCGGCCCGTATCCCGAGCGGCTGCGGCAGCAGTTCGAGGGGGTGATCTGGCGATTCAAGACCGGCGGACAGTGGCGGGAGATGCCGCAGGAGTTCGGTGCCTGGCCGACCGTTCACAACCGCTTCCGGCAGTGGCGTGACGTCGGCGTTCTCGAGGCCCTGCTGGAGGGCCTGATCGCGGAAGCGGCGAAGCGGGGTGAGATCGATCTGTCCCTGGTCAGCATCGACTCCACCACCGCGCGCGCTCACCACGACGCGGCCGGGATGCATCTGGGCGAGGACATTCTCGGCGCACTGGAGAAGGCTGCCATCGAGGCGGAGAAGGTCAGGTCAAAAGGGGCAGCCTCGAAGAACAAGACGGACAGGACACCGATACCGATCCCGAGCGCGAAGAGCGA
This sequence comes from Streptomyces sp. NPDC040410, assembly GCF_055595715.1. Classification (NCBI taxonomy): domain Bacteria; kingdom Bacillati; phylum Actinomycetota; class Actinomycetes; order Kitasatosporales; family Streptomycetaceae; genus Streptomyces; species Streptomyces sp. NPDC040410. Next base: position 15,177 of record NZ_JBVIVK010000036.1, on the reverse strand, counting down.
CGACGCATCCGGCGTGGGCCAAAACTTCGGCTGAAAGCCGCCCTCCTGGGACGCTCCAGAGGCGGGCAGACCAGCAAGGTTCACCTCGCCGCCGACCGCAAGTGCCGCCCGCTGGCGTTCGTGCTGACCGCGGGCCAAGCCGCCGAGAGCCCGCAGTTCATCCCCGTCCTCAAGAAGTTACGGGTCCGCGGCCCCGTCGGCCGCCCCCGCACCCGCCCGGACGCGGTCGCCGCCGACAAGGCCTACTCGTCCCGCGGCAACCGGGCCCACCTGCGCAGACGTGGCATCAAGACAGTGATCCCGGAGAAGAAGGACCAAGCCGCCAACCGGAAGAAGAAGGGCTCCACAGGCGGCCGGCCCGTCAGCCACGACGCCGACCTCTACAAGGAGAGGAACACCGTCGAGCGCCTGATCAACAAGCTCAAGGCCTGGCGAGGCATCGCCACCCGGTACGACAAGACCCCAGACAGCTATCTCGCCGGCCTCCACCTGCGCGCCTCGATGATCTGGATCAAAGACCTCACCCGAACCACCGATTGATCACGACTCGATACGCGCCCTAGGGGAGGTTACCCGAGGGCACGCATCTGAGGATCAGCGGAGCAAGAACCTATTCTTGAGTGTTGAAGGGGTGGGACCGGAATAAGAGCGAAACGTGCCACACGCCAGCGGCCAGGACGCCACAGGCACGAACCGGTGTCGTAGGCGGTGGCGAGGACGTCCGCCGACTCGAAGAGACGACAACGCGGACACTGAGGTTGTTTCATAGGGACTGTGAAACGCTGTCACCCAACGGATGCATCCAGGGGGAACTGCGTTTCATGGGCCGTTGCAAACGGCTCGACAGATTGAAACCAATCATGAAACAGTCGGAGCTCGTGAGTAACGACTTCAAGCGCGGGGAATCGCACGACTGTCCGTCGCGCTGGATCGTCCAGGTCCGCGGCGCCGACCTGCCCCACCTGCATGCCTTCGCCCGAGGTCTGGAACGAGACCGCGACGCCGTGAACGCGGCCCTCACGCTTCCGTACAGCAACGGCCCCACCGAGGGTGTCAACACCAAGACCAAGCGGATCGCGCGCCAGATGCACGGACGAGCAGGCTTCACCCTGCTTCGCCACCGCATCCTCCTCGGATAGCAGCACTCTCCGTCACCACCGAAAGTGAGACAGGGCCGTTGGCTGGACAGACCCGCCTCGGGCATACGGCTGAGTGACCACCGCCGGAGCGGAGGTGGCTCCGCCCCCGGCCGACTGGGTACCAGGGACAGCCCCCGGTCCGAGGTGGGGCTGCTCCAAGTGGAGGCGACGAGTGGTGGAAGCCCTTGCCCGAACGCAGGCTGGCGTACGCGCCCTGCCCGGCCATGCGGCGGGGCGCAGCCATGCCAACCGTCCCCCGACCGGAGTGGCCAGGGACGTCAGAGAGACGAGATCACGTGGCGGAACACGACATTGGCCCCGGACCCCTGCCCTCCTTCTCCGGGACCGGGACGCCCGTACAGAGTCGGGATCGACACACCCGTCCACGACGCGGCCGGAGGGCGCGTACGAAGGCGGCGCTCCTCGCCGCATGTCTGGGTGCCCTCGGTGCGATCGGGACCGCGCCGAGCAGCGCCCAGTCGCCGCCTGTCGGCGGGCCACCGTCGGGGCATCCGGCACGGTTCGTGCCGGGCCCCTGCCCACAGACGCCCGAGCCGGTTCCTGGGCGGTGCGGCTTCCTGGAGGTCCCCGAGAACCGCGAGCGCTCCACGGGACGGACCATCCGGCTGGCCGTCGCCATCATCCCGGCAGCGTCGAAGACGCCGGCCGCGGACCCCGTGGTGTTCATGGAGGGGGGTCCCGGCGGAGACGCGTTCGGAGCCATCCCCTTCCTGATCGACTCCGACGTGAACCGCGACCGCGATCTGATCGTCGTGGCCCAGCGCGGCACCCTCCACTCACAGCCGAACCTCGCCTGCCCGGAGATGGATCGGTTCAACGCGACCGCCGTGGGCCTGCGCTACGACGCGCCGTCCACCGGACAAGGGCTGGTACGCGCGGCGAAGGAGTGCCGGGACCGCCTGACGGCCGAGGGAAACGACCTCACGGCCTACAACACCACCGAGAACGCCGCGGACTTCGCCGCCCTCCGCAAGGCACTGGGCATCAAGAAGTGGAACGTCTACGGCTACTCCTACGGCACCGACCTGGGCCTCACCTACCTGCGCCGACACCCCCAGGGCATCCGCTCGCTGGCGATTGACTCGATCGTGCCGCCACAGATCGTGAGCCTGCCGTGGGCCTGGGACAGCGCCCAGGAAGGGATCAACGCAATCTTCGCGGCGTGTGAGGCCCAGCCCGCCTGCAAGTCCCGCTACCCGGAGCTCTCCCGCAGGCTCACGGAGCAGGTCCGGCGGCTGGAGGCGAACCCCCTGACGCTGACCGTACCGCCGCCCGGTGGCGGAACCCCGGTGAAGGTCGTCCTCGACGGGGGCACGCTGGTGAACCTGCTGGTCGCCAACGGCCGACTGGTACCGGCCGTCGACGTCCCCGCGGCACTCTACGAACTCGCCGACGGCAATCCGGAGCGCCTCGCGCGGGCCCAGGCCGCCGGCGCGACGCCCGCCATCGGCGAGTTCGCCCACGGGCTGACGCACTCGGTGGCCTGCGCCGAGTGGGCCCCGGGCTTCTCGAAGCGCGACGTGCTGAAGGCGGGTCGCCGGGCCTTCCCCGGATGGCCGGACTCGGTGCTGGCCCACGCACCGCAGCTGCCCTTCGAGCACGACCTGTGCCGTGTCTGGAACGTCCCGGACCGCACCGCGGTCCAGCGGGTGGCCACCCACAGCAAGGTGCCCGCACTCATCATCACCGGAACCTTCGACGCGAAGACCGGGGCGAGCTGGGGGCCGTTCACCGGCCGCACGCTGCCCCGCTCGACCGCCGTGGTGATTCCCGGGATCACCCACTGGGTGGTGCCCCAGGAGCCCTGCGCCGCGTCGGTCCTGCGCTCCTTCCTGGCGCGGCCGACCGCGCCCGACACCGGCTGCGTGCCGGAAGTCGAACCCAAGCCGTTCACCATCATCCCCTGACCGGAGTACGCACGATGTCCCCTGGTACGACCCCCAGTCAGCGCCCCGCGCGACGGCTCCCGGCAACGCTGGCCGGAGCCGCGGCCGGCGCGCTCGTCGTCGGCCTCGCCGCGATGCCCGCACACGCCCGTTCCGGCACCGACGGCCCGATCGGCACGGTCGCCCGTACGGTGGGCGACGCCCACTTCGAACCGGGCCCCTGCCCCAGGACGGCGGACCCGATCCCCGATCTCGCGCGCGCCCGCTGCGGCACCCTCACCGTGCCCGAGAAGCGTTCCAGGGCCCAGGGGCCCAGGAGCCACGGCGGGCGCAGGATCACCCTCGCTGTCGCGATCATGCCCGCGGAGAGCAGCCGTCCCGCGCCCGACCCGATCGCGTGGCTCGCCGGCGGCCCCGGCGACGACGCGGTCTCCGAGATCCCGATGGCGCTCGCCGGCAACCTGAACCGCGACCGCGACGTGATCTTCATGTCCCAACGCGGCACCTACTCGGCCGACCCGGAGCTCACCTGCCCGAACATCGACCAGTTCAACGCCCGCGCCCTCGGCCTGGTCTCCAACGCGCCGTCCACCGGGCGCCTGCACGTTGAGGCGACCCGGGCCTGCCGCGACCGTGTGGACGCCCAGGGCGCCGACCGCAGCACCTACAACGACATCGAGAGCTCGGCCGACTACGACGCCCTGCGCAAGACGCTGAGTGTCAAGAAGTGGAACGTCTTCGGGATCTCCTACGGCACCCACCTGGCGCTCAACTACATGCACCTGCACCCGAAGGGCATCCGCTCGGTCGGCATCGACGGCATCCTGCCGCCGTCCATCGCCGGCGGGGCCGTGACCTGGAAGGCCGCACGAGAGGGTTTCGACGGCCTGTTCAAGGCCTGCAAGGAGCAGCCCGCCTGCAACACCCGCTACCCGAACCTGAAGGCCACCTTCCTCCGCCTCGTCAGCGAGCTGGAGGCCGACCCGATCACCACCACCGTCACGGTCCCGGTCCACCCGGAGCCGGTGAAGGTCGTGCTGGACGGGGGCAACCTGGTCACCTGGCTGACCTCGGCCACCCACGTGGCGGCCGGGGTGCCGCGTTTCATCGACGAACTGGCCCACGGCAACCCGCAGCGGATCGCCGAGCAGCTCGCGGGCGGCAAGTACAGCCCGCAGGCCATCGGAAGGGTCGCCCACGGGCTGGTCTACGGCGTCTTCTGCAGCCAGTGGACCCCGTACGAGAGCCGGGCCGATATCATCCGGGGCGGACGCCGCGCGTTCCCGTCGTTCCCCCGATCGATGCTGGCCAACGCCCCGCAACTCGCCTGGCTCCACGACGACTGCCGTGCCTGGGACGTCCCCCCGGCACCCCCGTCGGTCAGGGACGTGACGCGCAGCGACATCCCGACCCTCGCCCTGTCCGGCGGGTTCGACGCACAGACGGCGCCGAGCAACGGGGCGTACGTCGCCCGTACGCTGAGTCGCTCCACCGCCGTCACGGTCCCCTACGTCGCCCACGTGGTGTTCGCCGACTCGCGGTGCGCGCAGACGATCACCACGTCGTTCTTCGCCCGTCCGACCGCGCCGGACACCAGCTGCCTCGCGGGACTCCAGCCGCCGCAGTTCGAGATCGCACCGTAAGGCGCTTGCGTGGGCGTCCGCCGCCCACGGTGGCGGGGGAGGGGGGGGGGGGGGGGGGGGGGGGGGGGAGGGGGGGGGGGGGGGGGGGGGTGGGGGGGGAGAGGCAAACAAGGGCTATAAT
>NZ_JBVIVK010000036.1:0-10357 GCF_055595715.1 Streptomyces sp. NPDC040410 | reverse complement strand
CGGGGTCTGCTCCCTGCTCGAGGGCCACCCATGCCTCCCCCCCCCCCCCCCCCCTTCCTCCCCCCCCCCCCCCCCCCCCCCCCCCCCCCCTCTCCTCCCCCCCCCCCCCCCCCGGTGCCGGCCTACAACACCAGGCCGGTGCGACTGCTGTTGTCGGTGAGGGTGCCACGCCCTGTCACCGGCTCGCGTCGGGTGGGAGGGACAGGTCGGCCCAGACGGTCTTGCCCTGGTCGTCGGGCCGGGGGCCCACGCTCACGATCGCCGCCGCCTGGCCCTACCACCAGCCGTTCCAGCCTCTGCCTGGATGGACCAGCGCGGCTTGGCTCTCGCGGACCTCGCCCAGGAGCACATCGACGACCGGATCGCAGGAGCCACCAGCCAGCGGCGCTACCTGATCCGGTACTTCCTGAACAACCGCGCCAACTGCTTTGCCCAGGACGATAGTTGCTCACGCCACCCGAGCCCGTCCACGGCTGGCGGCGGTTCGTCGACCGCGGCCTCCACCATGAGCGCGACCAGTTCCGCCTTGCCGGGCACATAGCGGTAGAGCGACGCGTGGTGAAGTCGAGCAGGCCGGCGACCTTCTGCATCGAGACGCCGCCGAGGCCCTCGGCATCCGCCACCTCGACGCCGTACTCGGTGCGCGGGAGGCTGCGCTGGTGCAGCACCTGGGCGAGCTCCCCGCGCGGGACCTCGACGTCCCCGCCCACGAAGTCGGCTGGCAGGTGGAGGCGCTGACGGCCGCGCTGGTCGACGAAGGTTATCGGGCTGCCGCCGGTGTCGAGGGCACGCAGCTCGTCGGGCACGCCCATCCGCTCCAGCACGGTCAGGTGGGTCTTGCCGCGGAAGTCGACCGCCTGGCCGCTGCCGCGCAGGGCGGGGGGCAAGCTCGACGACGGTGGTCTCGAAGCCGTACCGCCCCAGCCAGTAGGCCAGTGCGGGGCCGGCGATGCTCGCGCCCGAGATCAGGACCTTCGTGCTCACGTGAACCACTCCATCCGGGGCTGCTCGATTAACTGTGTCTTAAGGACACTGTTTATTGCTGTGTGCGGTAGACGCAGTTAGGTCGCCTCGTCCGGGTGGCCTTCCGGAACGGCGCGGCGCCACGCGAGTTCGACCTGGTGATCGGCGCCGACGGGCTGCACTCCAACGTCCGTCGGCTCGCCTTCGGCCCGGAGGAGCGCTACGTCCGCCACCTCGGCTACTACGCGGCCACCTGGCAGCCGCCCAACTACCTGGGCCTGCCGCCCCGTTCAGTCGGCCTCAACGTCCCCGGCCAGCTTGCCGCCGTCGGCGCCGACCACCGCGACCCGACTCGGGCGGGTGCCTTCTTCGTCTTCGCCTCGACCGAACTCCGTTACGACCGCCACGACGTGGCGCAGCAGAAGACGCGGATCCAGGACGCCTTCGCTAGCCTCGGCTGGGAGATGCCCGGGCTACTGAAGAGCCTGGGGCAGGCCCCCGAGCTGTACTTCGACTCGATCAGTCGGGCCGACGTCCCCGCCTGGTCTACCGGTCGGATCGCCCTACTGGGCGACGCCGCCTTCGGGGCCACCATCGGCGGGATGGGCACTGGCACCGCTGTGGTGGCGGCGTACGTCCTGGCTGGCGAGCTGGCCCGGGCCCGCGGCGACCACCGCACCGCCTTCGCCCGTTACGAGCACACCCTGCGCGACTACGCCCGACGACCGCACCGGCCCGCTCCTGGCACCTGGCACCGCGACCCGGCTGCGGGTGCGCAACGGGCTGCTGAACCGGCGCCGGATCCTCGACAAGATGCTGGAGATGGGCAAGCAGATCAGCAGCGTCGACCTGCCTGACTACGCGGCCGAGCTGTCCAACGCCGCTGCGTTCAGCGTCGTGGGCGGACGGGTCGGCCCTCGGGCAGCACGCTGGCGGTGATCACTAGGTCACGGGCGGCTCGCAGGGCACGGTGAAGCTGTGCGCCATCGATCCTTGGCCGCAGAGGGCGCTCTCGGCAGTGAGCAACGTCTGCTCTCGGCTCGTCGACGAAGCCACCCGTTGGCCGCAGCATGGGCGGGAAGGACGGAATAGTGCACGGTTGGAATAAGGGCTCGCAGAGAATCAACATGCTGATTTGATCTCGGGGTTGCTGTCTGCGAGGAACGCGGTGACGTCAGCGGGTGTGCGGAACCTGGCCGTCGAGAGTGGAATGGTGTAGCCGTGCTCGGCCAGGAGGGGCTGGACTTGGCGAACGGCCCTGGTGAGGGTGCTGCCGTTGACTCCGAAGAGCTGGGCGAGCAGGTCTCGGGTGCCGAGTTTGCGCAGGTGGAGCACGGTGGCCAGGACTCTGTCGGCGGTAGTCAGCTTGTCCTTGGCTCCTGCGCCGCGAGCACGGATGCGTTCCCCTCCACGCTGCTGGAGCCGTCCTTGCTCACGTAACTCGTCCAGTTTCTGGGCCAGTTGGTCGACGAGTTCGTCCAGCGCCGGTTCGGGCATGCCGGTCAGCTCCGGATTGCGCAGACACCCACTGCAGGACTGCGGGGACGGACCGCTGGAGGAGCCTGGGTTCTTGGCTGCGCTGGTGGTGTCGCGGGGTGGAGGGTGGAGGGTGTAGTTCCAGTCGCCGTGGAAGCGGTGCCGGTTCATGGGCAGGGCATCGATGTCGCTGTCGGTGACCTTGATGCCAGTGTCGTAGGTGCCCGGGTCGAGTTCGGCGTGGACTTTCAGCCCGGTGCGGGTGGTGGTCGCTGCGATGCTGTTCACGATGACGTCGTGGCTGGTCAGCGGGCGGCCGCGCCAGTTCATGGGGATGTTGGGAGAACAGCCGGTGCTCGATCTTGTTCCACTTCGATGTGCCCGGCGGCATGTGGCAGACCGTGATGTCCAAGCCCGTCTCGGCGGCCAGGGCTGCGAGTTCCGTCTTCCAGGCACGGGTGCGGTAGTCGTAGGACCCGCCTGCGTCCGCGGTGATCAGCAGACGGGTGGCGGCCGGATAGTCGTGCCGGCCTCGGCCCTGCCACCAACGGCGGATGGAGGCGACGGCGAACGCGGCGGTGTCGTGATCAGTGCCGACACTGACCCAGCCGGTATTCGCGGCGATGTCATAGATCCCGTACGGGATCGCCTTGCCCGGTCCCTGCCGGTCCAGGAAGTCGTGTGTCTTGACCAGGACCGGCTCACGGGCCGGCCGCCACTGGCGACCCGCGTTCTTGTAGTCCCCGAACGAGTTCCTTCTTCTTCGTGTCCACACTGATCACCGGCTGGCCGGCGCCCATGTGCTCCCTGGCCCGCTCGTTGATGTAGCGGAACTGGGCGTCACGGTCCGGGTGCTGTTTGCCCTCGATGGTCTTGGTGCCGGCCTGCAGGCTGAATCCCTCCTCACGCAGCAGGTCTCCGACCGTGTCGGCGCTCACCCTGTGTCCCTGACGGGTGAGCTCGGCCGCAAGTTTCCTGGTCGACTTCACCGTCCAACGCAGTGGCGACATCGGATCGCCCCGCTCGTCAGGTTCCACCAGTGCCAGCAGCGCGGGCCGCAGACCCGGATCAAGGTCCACGGCCCTCTTGCGACCACCACCAGGCCTGCGTACCCGACCCAAAGGCTCCTCGCCGGCCTCCAACTCGTCCACGCCCTTGCGGACCGTCGTCTCGCTGACCTGGGCCGCCCGCGCGACCGCCCGGACACCGCCGTGCCCCAGGATCCGGGCCTCGGCCCCCATCATCAGCCGCCGCTGCCGCTCGTCCAAATGCGGAACAACACCCCGAACTTCACAGCGAGTTGACCACGGACCTCATCGGAGATGCTCATATCACGACAACGAGCCGAGTCACGCGAAGCAATACCTTGATTCTCTGCGAGCCCTAACAACTTGGTGCGCGATTGCCTGGGGTAACGCGTTCGGGCGGAGTGCGGCTATCGAACGTGCTGGGTAAGGCTGAACAGGGCGCCGGTGGGATCGCGCAAGACCACGTCTCCGTTGGGGTCCTGGCGAACTTCGGTCGCACCGAGCTGTCGGGCCCGTTTGGCCTCGGCATGGGGCCTGTTGCTGGCGAAACTGACCAGCCAGAGTGATCGCTGTGCCGTTGGTTTCGCTGGCGGCGGGCTGACGGCGGCGATGGAGTTGTCCGGCAACCGGAACCTGGTGTGCTGGGGGTTGGAGTTCCAGTGCAGGGCTGATCTATAGAAGGCGGCGGCCTGCGCGCAGTGGTCGGTGAGAAGGCTGATGCCGGCGAAGGCACCCGGTTCGTGGTTCAGCTGCATGCCGTCATGAGTGCCGGGCTGCCAGAGTGACAGTGGTGCGCCGACGGGGTCGAGCGTGACGGCGGCGTGGCCGAGCGTCCCGACCCGGGTGGGTGCCACGATGATCTGGGCGCCCAGGTTCGTGAAGCGGGTGGCGGTGGCTTGGATGTCCGCCACGGTGACGTTGATCGTCCAGTAGGGTGCGCCGGGGTCCTCGGCCGGCCCCAGGGCGGCGACGAGTTGTCCGCGCAGCGCGCAGAGCCTGTAGCCGTTGGAGTCCGGTGGGGCGACGGTCCAACCGAACAGCGCGGTGTAGAACGCCGTCGTCGTCTCCATGTCGGGGGTGCCGAGGTCGATCCAGCTCACGCTGTTCTCGGGGTGCCGCGTGATGTTCATCGGGATGCCTCTCCGTTGGGGCCGCCTCGCCCCGGTGGTGGAGCGAGGCGGTGTCCAGAGCTGACTCGGCGGCGACCTGCGGTGTCAGGTGTAGTACGGCGAGTTCAGGTCGATGCTGGCGTCTTTGACGATGTCGCCGTCGAACAGTCGTGTCGTTGCCGGGGCTCCGGCCCGGCGGGCTTCTTCGGCGAAGGGGCCCTGAGCGAAGGCCAGGGCGTTCTCTGCGCTGTCGAACTCGTAGAAGCCACCGAGGGTGTGGGTTCCGATGCCGGACAGCCACGTCTTGCGGATCAGGCCCGGTGCGGTCTTCAGTGCCACGTTGACCTGGTGCCAGTCGAACTGCTCGAACGGCACTGCCGCCTGGATCTCGGTGTAGAGAAACGTCTTGCCCATCACGAACCTCCGGTTTCGGGGCCTGCCCGGCCCACCTCACTAGTACGTGCGTCCTAGTAATGTGAGCATGGAGTAGGATGGCCGTACTAGTCAAGGGGGGTTGCGATGGCCGCGGACACGAAATCCCGCATGATCAGCGCAGCGATCGGGCTGCTGCAACGCCACGGCCTGGCCGCGATGTCCTTCACCGACGTCCTGGCCGAGAGCGGTGCCGCGCGCGGGGCGATCTATCACCATTTCCCGGGCGGCAAACAGGAACTCGCGCTCGAAGCCGCCCGCCGCAACGCGGAGGACGTACGCGGTCACCTGCACGAACTGCCGGCCCGCACGCCACGCGAAGTCGTGGAGGCGTTCCTCGGCAACGTCCGCCCCGTGGTGCAGGCGTCCGCCGACGGCGGCGGCTGCGCAGTCGCGGCGGTCACCATCGACGGCGGTGCGGCCATTGCCGACCAGAGCGGCCTGCGCACTGTCGCGGCCGAAGGGTTCGCCAGCTGGGTCGGCGAGCTCACCGGAAAACTCACCCACGCCGGAATGAGCTCGTCTCAGGCCGCGGATCTGGCCACCCTCATGATCGTCACACTCGAAGGCGCGCACATCCTGTGTCGTGCCGCAGGCAGCCTCGCCCCTTTCGACAGAGCTGCTGCGGCCCTGCTCTCCGACCTTCCGAGTTCGGGTTGACCCGGTGCCGGACCGCAACCACGTCGCGCGCTGACACGATCAGGCTGCTGCCACGACATGAACAGGGCCGCATGGGTTGGGTGTTGCTGTGACGCAATACCTTGGCCGCACGGCCTTGTCCCATCGTGTCTTCACCGGCCTCCAGCGCCGTCGACTCGGTTCGCTGATCGCAGAGTTGGCCGAAGCGGTGGCAGGCACATCCGCTCAGGCGAGCCGTGTCAGGTGAGGCCGGCCAGCCAGATCCGGGCTTCCGTGGCCCGGGCAGCCCTCAGCCCGGCCAGCTGCTGCACGGCATCGGTGCCGAGCCGCCGCGCGCCCTCCGTGTCGCCGAGGGCGGCTTGTGCGCGGGCTGCTCCGTACAGGCAGAGCGCGGCGATCTCCTCCTGGCCGCTCCGCTCGGCGCCCGCGAGGGCTGCACGGAAGGTTTCCGCGGCCGTGGCGTGGTCGCCTTCCGCCTCGTGCGACTCGCCCAACCGCATCCGGAGCCGGGCGATCACTGCCGCGTTGCCGCGCTCCAGCCGCATGGCACGCAGCAACGGCTCCTGGGCGCCCCGCGCATGGCCTCGGGCCAACTCGAGATCCGCGGCTGCCTCCAGCGCCTCCACCAGCACCTCGCGCACCGCGATCCGCTCCGCCACGTCCAGGCTCTCGCGTACGTGGGCGTCGGCCGCTTCGTACTGCCCGTCGGCCAGTTCCTGCCGGGCGAGCGCGCTCAGGGCGTCGCTCAGCTTCTCCGGGCGTGCCTGCGCCCGGGCCTCCTCCACCGCCTGCCGCAGCAGCCTGCCCGCCTCGTCGTACTCGCCTTGAGCGGTCAGTACCCGGCCCAGGTTGATCAGCAGCGGTACGTGCTCGTGGTAGTCCAGTTCCCGGGCGAGTTCCAGGCCCTCGGTCAGCAGCATGCGCGCCTGGGCGTGGTGGCCGCGGCGGACGGCCAGCCAGCCCAGACCGTGCAGGGCGTCCACCTCGTCCGTGCTCAGCCGCTCTGCGCGGGCGAGTCCCAGGCATTCCTGGAAGAGTTCCCGCGCCTGGGCATACGCTCCGGCTAGCGCCCGCATCCAGCCGCTGATCTGGAGCAGCCCGGCGATCTGCGGAGCATCACCGTACTCGCGGGCCAGTTCCAGGCCGCGCCGCAGGTGCGCGGCCGACTCGTCGTGCCGTCCCTGCAGTCCGGCGACCCAGCCGAGCCCCTGCAATGCCGGCACCGCTTCGACGCCCTGGGAGCCAACGAGAGCGTCGGAGAAGTGGCGCCGTGCCCGTTCCAGGTCGCCGCGCATCCCGACGCTCCAGCCCAGTTTCAGCAGCAGGCCGACGATCTCGCCGACCGAGTCGGTCTCCTGGGCGCGGTGCATGCCCTCGTCGAGGTACCGCCCGCCCTCCCGCAGGTCGCCGCGCTCCAGGATGACGCTGCCCAGCCGCAGCAGCGTGCGGGCCTCGGCCCGGGCGTCGCCCAGTACCCGGGCCGCGTGCAGGGCGTGCCGGAGGTGGGGCTCGGCCACGGTGTAGAGCCCGCGGTGCACCAGCCGGGGATAGGCGGCGTCGATGCCGGTGAGGAGTTCCTCGTGCATGCCGTGGTGGTGGGCGTGGTCGAGCGCCTGCAGGACATTGGCGAACTCGCGCTGGAATTCCTCGCTCGTCATGCTGACCTCCTCGGCTCCGTCGGGGGGGACCCCCGCCTCGGCGGAATCGGCGCCGAAGGGGCCCTTCCCTCCGGCCATGCCCACGTACACCACGACCATGCGTCGCTCCGCCGCTCCCAACGAGTAGTCCTGCAGGGCCGCGACATTCGTGGATGCGGTGTCCTTGGAGCGTACGAAGTCGTGCACGACTTGGTGCATCGTGTAGCGGTTGTGTCCGGCGGACTCCACCAGACCGGTGCCGGTGAGGGCGCGGATGAGCTCCGGCGCAGCCCGGGCCACGGCCTGCGCGGCTGCTGCCGGGAAGCTGTTGGGCTTCGCAGGGAACGCGGCGAGGGCGAGCAGTGCCCGGCGTGCCTCGGGTGTCAGCCGGTCGTGGCTGACGTCCAGTGCGGCGAGCAGTGAGAGGGACAATCCGGGGATGCTGGGGTGGGCGGCGGCCGGGGCCTGTCGGCGGGCGAGGCGCAGGCGTTCCCCGGCCCGGCCGAGCTGGTCCAGGGCGTCAGCGACCGAGGCTTCGCCGTCGATGGCCGCTCCCCGCAGGTGATGTCCGATCAGGGTCAGGGCCAGCGGCAGCCCGCCTACCAGTTCCACCAGCCTGGCCGCGGCCGTGGGGTCGGCGCCGACCGCTTCCGGCGTCAGCGCCTGCAGCAGCCGCAGCCCTTCGACGGGCACGAGTTCCCCGACACGCAGCGCCGCTCCGCCGAACTCCAGTGCTACCGCGGGAAAACGGGTCGTCATCAGCTGGGCGCAGCCGGGGCCGCCGACCTGGAGGGCGAGCGCGTCGTCCGAGTTCCAGGCGTCGTCGATGACGAGAAGCAGCCGTCTGCCGCCGATCCGGCGGTGCAGCGCCTCAGACCAGCCGACCAGGTCTGGGGCGGCGAGCTCCTGGGGGCCGAGTCCGACATGTTCTCCCCACAGTGCCAAGTGCCGTACGACATCGGTGGTTCCGGCGCGTGAGCCCAGGCCTGCCCACAGCACGCCATCGGGGAAGGTGGCGCGTACATCGTCGTCGTAGGCGAGGTCCAAGGCGAGCGCGGTCTTGCCGACGCCAGGCAGTCCGTACAGGGCGACTGAGCCGGACGGGAGCGCCTGTCTGATCCGGGCGCGGAGCTCGTCCCGCCCGACTAGGAGCTCAGAGGGGCGGGGCGGGGCGAGGAACGGGGCGGGGGCGGGCTCGGGCCGGGGGTGGATGTGGACGGTGGCATGGTCACCAACCAGTGCGACGTCGATGTCCCCGTGGAACTCCACGGGCGTGGGCTCCCCCGGCTGGTCCACAGGGTCACTCCATTGGCGCGGGGGAACCGGACTCGGAGGTACCGGACGCACGCGCCGAGGACGGCAGATCGGGCCGGTTGACGGTCACGTTCACGCGCGCGGCGTCACCGACGACGGCGCTGCCTACCTCTCCGTGGAAGTTCGTCCGGTACTTCGGCCCGGTCTCCGGCGCCCTGCCCGCCTCTGTGAGCACCCGCTGGGCCGCCGCGATCAGCTCGGCGTCCTCCGCGGCGCCTGCGGCGACGAGCTCGGACTGCAACGGCCGCTCCCAGGTGTCGGGTTCCCGCTCGAACCGGTCCAGGACCAGGTTCCCGTCCTCCCGGCCGGCGAGCCGGGCCCGTACCCGCTCCCGCAGGGCGCGGTGGGCGGACCGCACCGCGTTCCTGACGGATTCCTGGGCGACGTCCGTCAATCCCGCCGCCGTACCGGCAGCAAGGGCAGCGATGATCAGCGAAACCGGTTCCACGGACCCTCCCCGACCCTGCCACGAAACGTGTACAGAGCGTAACTCTCAACGCTCCCTTGGCGCCAGCGGTTCCGCGTCTTGCACGTGCCGGACTCCAAGGAGGCGCCGCAGGTAGCGCTGGGCGATCTCGGATTCGGCGAGGGTGCGGGTCGTGGTGCCGTGCCGGACGTGGACGCGGAAGTTGTAGTCGTTGCCCGGAGCGGCGAGTGGCTGAGCAGCCCCAACGACTCGCTTTGATTGCCCAGCGCGGGCTTGAAGTCTGCCCAGTGCTTCTCCAGCAAGGCGAGGATGTCGAGAAGTGGGCGTACGCCAGCTCGCTGCTCGGAACCGAAGCGACCCCGCGCCGTGTACGGCGGCGGCCTCCTCCTCCCGGATCCCCCGGATCTTGACCGCCCGCTCCTCGGGGAACACCTGGGAGACCCAGTCCTTGCCCAGCTTCTTGGGCCAACACCGTGACGATCAGGCTCCGCAACGCCTGCTCAAACGTCGCCAGCGCCTCCGCGGCTGCATCTGTGGCATCGGTTCCTCCACCCCGTGTAACGGCAGGACCATCATCATCCCGAAGGCGAACACCTCACGTCACCGGGCTATCCCCCGCCTGACTCCCGGGCGTTCCGTGTTCTCCTGGCAGGAATTGCCTGGTCTAGCGGTCACTTGCGGTCACGAGACCAGCAGGTCCCGGTGCACAGCGACACGCCGCGGTTCTCCGGGTGGCTTGGCGCGCGACCGCGCCCCGGTTGGCCTGCGCGAGCGCGGCCAGCCCGCCGGAGAGCGGGCCGCGGGGATCTGCCCCAGCCGGGCGCCCCTGCTGGGCCCGGAAGAGGCACTCGGTGATCAGCGCCGCCAGGAGGGGCGGCGCCGTGGCGAGGGGCGGCACGGCTCCGTGCAGGTGCTGATCCTGGTAGTCGTGCACGTACTGTCCCGTGAAGGGCGGGGCACCCTCCAGGAGCTCGTACAAGATCAATCTCAGCGGCGCTTTTGCTGCCGCGCCGCTACACGTTCATCTGGCCGCGCCGATGCGGTGGTCGGTTCACCGGGCATTCCTGCAAGCGACCGACGGCCGCACCCCGTCTGCGCTGGACTCCCCACCGGAGATCAGCCTTTGACCACAACTCCGGTGCTTCCTGGCGCGAACGGTCTGCACCACGACGATGCCGATTCGCGCCGGGGAGTGCCGGGGCAGCGGGGGGGGGGGGGGGGGGGGGGGGGGGGGGGGGGGGGGGGGGGAGCGGGGGGGGGGGGGGGGGGAGGGGAGCGGTATGGGAGGCTGCGCCCGTACCGTTCACCAGTCCCGGCGTTTCCCCCGTGTCC
>NZ_JBVIVK010000035.1:0-53136 GCF_055595715.1 Streptomyces sp. NPDC040410 | reverse complement strand
AGACGGCCACGCTCGCGATCCCGGCGTCCCGGCACGCCCGGGCCACGCGGACAGCGATTTCGCCACGGTTGGCGATGAGCACCTTGCGCACGATGGCTTCTCTTTCAGACCGGGATACGTGTGGTCGGGGGAAGTGACACCGCATCGTCTTGGTCATGCGGCGGGCGCGGCGAAGCCCGGCTGAGGTACCCGAGCGGTCTGTGAGGAGGCGCCGGGCCAGGGAGTCCCGGCAGCGAGATCGCTCGGTGCCGGGCTTCGCCGCAAGCTGACAGTACAGATCGTCGAACAATCCTTCAATACTCCCTGACTGTCGGCGTCCAGGGCGCGTGAAAGACGTGATCAGGTCACCGATGGCGGGGTGCGGCCGCGTCAGGGTGAGCCTCTACTGGCACTTTTAAGTGGCGACGAGGGCCGTTGACAGGTCGCCGCATGTCGTCATAATCAAGGATCGTAGAACGATCCCACGAAAAGCTCGCCGAATCGGTATGAAGTCGAAGCGCATGGCTTCCGCGTGGGCCGGCCGGTAGTGCGGCACCGCTGTCGAATCCCCGTTTCGCGAGCCCTGCCCGGCGAGTGTGCCAGGCGGCCCTCAGGCGCCATCTCGGCGCAAGCCCACTCTCCTGCGAGTGCGACATGACCCAATTCATCTGCCTTCGGGCGCAGTTGGCCCCGTCAAGCGTCACTCCTGGGAGGTGGGCGACGTGGCACCTTCCGGCGGCCGAGGACTCCCCTCGGGTGGCTCGCCGCCAGCTTGCCGCCCAGCTGTCCCGGTGGCGGCTGTCCGACGCCGTCGATGACGCCACGCTGATCGTCTCCGAATTCGTGACTAACGCGATATCTCATGGAGATGGTCCGGTTTGGCACACTGTGCGTTACATGTCTACCGAGGCTGGCGAGAGTATCCGTATCGAAGTGGGTGATCACGGCTCCGCATGGAGCGGTATCCCCGCCCCTCGCGGGGCGACGGATGCCCTTGAGTCGGGCGGCCGCGGCCTGGCCTTGATCGAGGCGCTGGCTTCGGACTGGGGTGTCGTGCGCCTGCCGCACGGCCTCTTGGTGTGGGCCGTACTCCCGGTCGGGGCCTCGCCGGCGCCGGGGTTCCCGGTAGCCGCGGCCGAGGGATTCCCGGGCCCGCTGAGCCGGGATCACGGAAGCCGTCAGCAGCCGGCAAGGCAGGCAACGTAGGAAAATCCTTCAAACCTCTTGAGGGATTGTTCAACAACCCCTAGCTTGTTCCCCACATCGCGGCAGGTGCGCAACCGCCGAGGCCACAGCAGCCGGACCCGTGCAGACTGGTCCCTCCACGGCTCCTCAAACGCCTCCTGACCTGCCTCTCCCTCTTTCCCGTGAGGTCACCGTGACATCCACCTCCCCCAGAACGCAGGCCCCAGCGGCCAGCGAGGCAACTGGTCCCTTCGCCTGGTACCGGACGATGCCCCAGCAAGGCCGCCGCGCCTTCAAGGGAGCGTTCGGCGGATACGCCCTCGACTCCTACGACTACCTCGTGCTGCCGATGGGCCAGGTGGCCATCGCGGCCTACTTCAGCCTGAGCATCGCGCAGGTCGGCCTGATGAGCACGGTCACCCTGCTCGCATCGGCGCTCGGCGGCATCCTCGCGGGCGTACTGATCGACCGGATCGGCCGGGTGAAGACCCTCATGATCACGGTGGCCACCTACGCCCTGTTCACCGTGGCGTGCGGCTTCGCCACGAGTTATCCGATGCTGCTCGTCCTGCGCGGGCTGCAGGGCGTCGGCTTCGGCGGCGAGTGGGCGGCCGGAGCGATCCTGGTCGCCGAGTACGCCAGTGCGCGCTACCGGGGCCGGGTGCTGGCCTGGGTGCAGAGTGCCTGGGCGATCGGCTGGGCAATGGCCGTCATCGTCGGCACCAACGTCATGAACAACGTCGACCCGGACCTGGCCTGGCGTGTTCTGTTCTGGACCGGGGCGCTGCCCGCCCTGCTGCTGATCTACGTGCGCGTCAGCGTCAAGGACGCTCCCGAGGTGGCGGAGCAGCTGGCCAAGAAGGAGGCCCGCGTTCCGCTGTCCTCCATCTTCGCGGGCGGGCTCGCCCGTAAGACGCTCTTCGCGACCCTGCTGGCCACCGGTGTGATGGGCGGCTACTACACATTCCTCACCTGGCTGCCCAACTACCTGAAGGCGGAGCGCGGTCTGTCCGTCGTCGGCACCGGCTGGTACCTCTCCGTGCTCATCAGCGGCGCCTTCTGCGGCTATGTCACCGCAGGGCACCTGGTCGACCGACTGGGACGCAAGAAGTGCTTCACCCTGTTCGCCTTCCTCAGCGGCGGCCTGCTGATGACCTACATCAACATCCCCCAGGGCTCCAACAACCTGCTCCTGGTCCTCGGCTTCCCGCTCGGCTTCAGCGCCTCGGCCATCTTCTCCGGCTTCGGCTCGTTCCTCGCCGAGCTCTACCCTCGCGCGGTCCGCGGGACGGGCCAGAGCTTCACCTATAACGTCGGACGCGCCCTCGGTGCGATCTTCCCGACGGCCGGCGGTTTCACCTCCGCCGGCGTCAGCGGCGCCCTGGTCTACGGCGCCGTCGGCTATGTCCTGGCGCTCGTCGCCCTCCTGGGCCTGCCCGAGACCAAGGGCAGCGAGCTCACCTGACACGCTCCCCGCACAGCCCGGGCAGGTCCCTGCACAAGTGGCCTCCCATCGGTGGTGGCCGGTCGATCGACGCACCGGCCACCACCGCCACGTCCGGAACCCCAGCGCCTCCTGGAGCGCCGGATCGGGGGCAGGAGCCCCCGGCAGCCATGGCCTTCGCCGAGCCGGTCGCGGCCCTCCCTTCCGCCGGCAGGTCCGTGGTCCACCACGAAAGGTCCGCCCTTGCACAAGAGAGCCAGCAGGCCGCACCGGAGAAGACTCCGGCACCTGCCCCTTCCTCACACCGTCCGCCTGCTCGCGACACCCAGGAACTGGCGAGTGCGCAGCAAGCTCACCGCGGTGGTTCTGATCCCCGGCGTCCTGGCCGGCAGCCTCGCAGCCGCCAGCCTCTCCCGCGCCGTCAGCGACGTTCACGACTACGGGCGGTTCTCGGATCTCGCCGAGTTCCAGCGGCCCGCGCTCCGGCTGATCCATGCGCTGCAGGACGAGCGTGACGTCACGGCCGGATTCATCGCCGGGGGGCGGAAGAAGTCCGCCGACGGGAGTCTCCACAACCGTCGCGCCAAGGTCGACGAGGCGGTCACCGCCTACCGGGACGCTGTCCGAGGACTCGACACCGGCGACGGCCAGCTGCTCACCGCGATCAACGCGAGCGCGGCGGAGCTGCGCACACTGCGGGTCTTGCGCACGTCGGCGGACGAGGCCAACCTCACCGAAGGCTCCATCCTCGCCAACTACACCACCATGATCGCCAAGATCATGGAACTCGGGCCGATTCTCGCAGAACACAACGGCGGTGGCCGGACCGCCGGGCAGGTCCGGGCGCTGAATGCGCTGTCACGTGCCGTCGAGGACACCAGCCGCGTCCGGGCCACGCTCAACACCGTCCTCGTACGGGGCACCTTCCTCGTCGGGCAGTATCCCGAGTTCAACAGCGCGGTGGCACGGCAACAGGAGTCGACGGCCGGCTTTCTGGCCGCGGCTGACGAGGACCAGCAGAAACTCTATGCCGACACGGTCAAGGGCGCGCCCGTCAGCGGCACCCTGGCCATCCAGGAGCAGGCCGGCGAGCAGGTGCAGGCCGCCCGGCTCGACATTCTCCCGGCGACATGGTCCGAGGACTCCTCACGCAAGATCGCGCTGATGCGCGAGGTGCAGTGGCACATCCTCGGCGATCTCATCACGGTCAGCGGGCAGACGCACGCGTCCCGCCTCCAGGCAGCCGTATGGGGGGCGATCGGACTGGTGGTGGTCTTCGCGGTGACCGGTGGCGTGGTCGTCGTCGTTGTCAGGTCCCTGACCCGTCCACTCAAGACTCTCCGTGCCACGGCACTCGAGGTCGCCGACGAGCACCTGCCGGATGCGCTGAGCCGTCTGCGGCTGGCAGACGTCGACGATCTCAGCGACTTCCGGACGATACCGACAGGAGTGGTGTCCGAAGACGAGATCGGCGAGGTCGCCCAGGCCTTCGACGCTGTGCAGGACGCCGCCGTCCGACTGGTCACGGACCAGGCCGCACTGCGTACGCACATCAATGGAATGTTCCTGCACCTCTCCCGCCGCAGTCAGGACCTCGTGAGCAAGCTGATCTCCGAGATCGGCGGCCTGGAGCAGAACGAGCACGACCCCGACCGGCTGGCCCAGCTCTTCCGCCTCGATCATCTGGCCACACAGATGCAGCGGACGGACGACAGCCTTCTGGTTCTGGCCGGTTCCGGCACCGGGCGCAGTTGGCCCCAGCCGATGCCCTTGTCGGACATCCTGCTCGCCGCGAGCGCCGAGGTGGAGCAGTACACACGCATCAGCTGCCGGCCGGTCTCCGGGGTCGTGATCCGGGCGGAGGCCGTTACCGACCTGCTGCACCTGCTGGCCGAACTGATGGAAAATGCCACAGTCTTCTCCCACGCCCATTCCACGGTCGTCGTGGCCTGTCGCCCGGTGCCCAACCACATGACGGATCTGCTGGTATCCATCACGGACATGGGGATCGGGATAGACCCCCGGCAACTGGCCGTCCTGAATGACAGGCTGGACTCCGACCTGTCACTCGATCCCAGCTCGGGGCACAGCATGGGATTGTTCGTCGTTGGTCGGCTCGCGACGAAGCACGGCATCCGCGTACGCCTGGTCTGCCCTGATCGCCGGGGAACCACGGCGCTGGTGACGATCCCAAGGGAGCTGCTGGCCGAGCCACTGCCGGGCACCGGAGAGCATCGGCCCGCATACGACGAGTCGGCGGCTCTCGCTGCGGGGCCCGCTCAAGTCGCCTTGGCCCTCTCCGGTGAACCGCCCGGCGTCGCAGGGGCTGAAGTCCGGCCGCCGGGACCTGCCCCCGACGCCACGCCGATCATCGGGTCCCCGGAGGAATGGCTCAACCACCGTCGGTTCTCCGATGGGCTGCACGGCACGGAGAAGCCGTACCGCATATCCGGGCACGCCTCTCGCCACATCGCTCATGACGTCCCGGACGACCACCCATCCGCAGGAGGGCAAGCCTGATGCCGAGATCGACAACCGCCGCGGCCGCTCTTGTCTGCATCGCCCTGTTCCTCGGCTCTGCATGCTCCAGCCAGACTTCCGAAGGGGGGAGCAGGCCGGCCACGGTGGACATCGGGTTCCTGGCGCCGATGACTGGTCCGACCGCTTCCGCGGGCACGGACACGACGAGAGGTGCGGAGCTGGCCGTGGACATCGTCAACGGCGATCAGCCCTCGATCGCTCTGCCGCTCGGCCCCGGGAAGGGCCTTCCGGGGATGGGCAACGCCAGGCTCAGGATGTTCGCCGCCGACACCGCAGGAGGCCGTAGGCGCGGGGCTGACCAGGTGGCGGAGCTGGTGCGAACCCGGCGGGTGGCGGCCGTGGCCGGCGGGTACGAATCGGCTGTCACCGATGTGGCGAGCCGGCGTGCCGAGCAACTGGAAATCCCCTTCGTGAACGGGGGATCCTCGGCGTCGTCGCTGACCGAGCGGGGGATGGACTGGTTCTTCCGTACGGGGCCGTCGGAGCTGAGTTACGGTCGCGTCGTCTTCTCTCTGCTGAAGGAACAGCAGAGCAAGGGAACCCGCGTGAAGCGTGTCGCTGTCGTACGCACGGACGATCAGTACGGCAACGACGGGGCGGCGATGATCAAGCGCCTCGTCTCCTATGTCGACGGGACGGTTGTCGCCGATCTCAAGGTCGGTGCGCGGTCCGACGAGCTTTCGGCCCAGGCGCGGGAGGTCGCGGTGGCGGCGCCGGACGTCGTCCTCACCCTGCTGTACACACCCCAGGCGGTTGCCCTGAGCGATTCCTTCGCCGCCCTGTCCTACCGCCCGCCGGCGCTCATGGCGTTCGGAGGGGGATACGCGGACCCGGACTACCAGCGCAGGGAAGGGGCCGCAGCGGAGGGTGTCTGCAGCCGTTTCGCCTGGTCCGCCGATCTGGCCCGGGACAACCCGGCCGCCAAGGGGGTGGCTGATCTCTACAGGAGGAAGTACGGGACGCCGATGAACGACGACGCGGCCCGCGCGTTCACCGCCGTGATGACCCTCGCCCAGGCGATCGACGACGCCGGATCCGCCGAGCCGGCCGACATCCGCTCCGCCCTGGTGAACATCGACATCCCGGGCCGGCAAACGATCATGCCGTGGGACGGCGTCACCTTCGACGACAACCACCAGAACACCGGAGCCCGCGGCATCATTGAGCAGATCCACAACGGCCGTTACCGCCTCGTGTACCCGTTCGATGTGGCACGCGCACAGCTGCAGTGGCCCATGGCAGGCGGCGGTGGTCAGTGACACGGCCCCTGCGCCCGCCGGGCCGGCCGCCCCACTCGGCCCGGCGCGGCGCGGTCCTGTAGCGTGGCAGTCCGCTAGTCTTGTCGTATCGTTCAACAATCCATTATTGTATGGGGGGGCGGATTTTGGTGGCGTCGCGGGCAGTCGCACCGGGCCCGTTCAGCCGGAATGAGCCGACCCTGCGATGAGCGCCCGTTTCCCGGCAACGCACCGCCGGAAGCACGGCCGCCACCCCGCGACACCTGAGCCGGGCCGCATTTGACGCCAGGTGGCGCGCAGAACCACGGACGAAGACATGAGTGACCCCGAAGAGACGGATGATGACTGAGACACTGATCGACCTCGACGCGGACCTCGCGGAGGGGTATGTGCGGTGGCCCCTGAGCGACGACGCCATGGTGTTCGCGATGTGCGGCTTGCCGGCCGACGCCGGCCTGTCGGTGATGTGCCTCCCACGCGCCGCCATCGTCCGGGAAGCCCGACGGGCTGGGCTGGAGGAGGTCACCGAGGCGTTCGCCGGCCGTGCGTACACGCAGGCCGGGACTCTGGTTCCGCGGAGCACCCCCGGGTCGGTGATCAGCGAGCCGGGGCAGATCACCCGGCGGGCACCCATGCCGGCCACGGAGGGACGCACCCCGACGTCGGCCGGCACACCGGTGCACGTGCAGGCGCGATCGAGGACAGTACGCGATGCGCCGGAGGCCGCTGGGGCCGGGGTGGAGGCGCACGCATGAAGCTGCTCCCGGTGGGAGAGGACTCGTTGCTGATCGACCTCGACACGCCGCAGGAGGCCCAGGCGTTGCACTCCGAACTCCTGCGCCGTCGCACCATCGGCAGCCTGAAGCCCAGAGAGATCGTTCCCGGGGAGAGAACCGTTCTTCTCTACGGCGTCCCGGATATCGAGAGCCTGCGCACCGAGTTGAGCGGGTGGGCCGTTCCAAAGTCACCGGCAGAGAGCGGTCCGCTCCTGGAGATCCCTGTTGAATACACAGGGCCCGACCTTCGCGCCGTCGCCCGACTGTGGGGTGTGACCGAAGATGAGGTGGTGCGGGAGCACAGCGGCACGGAGCACCGGGTGGCCTTCTGCGGCTTCGCACCTGGATTCGCCTACATGACCGGGCTCCCCGAGGCCTACTCCGTGCCACGCCGCGACGCTCCGCGTACCTCTGTGCCTGCCGGTTCCGTGGCGCTCGCCGGGCCCTACACCGGCATCTACCCCCGCTCCTCACCGGGTGGGTGGCAACTCATCGGAAGCACGGAAACTCCGCTGTGGGACATGGGGCGTCAACCGGCTGCGCTCCTGGCCCCCGGCACCCGTGTGCGCTTCGTTCCCCAGGAACGGCGCCCGGCACGGCCCCGGGGTGCCGCCGACTCGGTCACCCCCGCGACACCGGGCATTGGCGCGAGGTCCGCATGAGCGCCGGCAAGCTCGAGGTTGTACGGTCCGGCGCCCTCACCACAGTTCAGGATCTCGGCAGATTCGGGCATGCGCACCTGGGCGTGCCTCGCTCCGGGGCGCTCGACGAGCCGGCCCACCGGCTGGCGAACCGGCTGGTGGGCAACTCCGCTGACACCGCCACCCTGGAGACCACCCTGAGCGGGGTGGCTGTTCGTGCCACGCGGCCGGTGACGGTGGCCGTCACAGGCGCGCCCGCCGCTGTGCGGGTAGACGGCCAACCCGCGGCTTGGGGAAGCGCTGTGTACCTGCCGACGGGTGCGGTCCTCGACGTGGGAAACGCCACCAGCGGCCTGCGCAGCTATGTGGCAGTGGGCGGAGGCATAGCCGTCGCCCCCGTTCTGGGCAGCCGCTCCACGGATCTGCTCTCCGGGCTGGGCCCCGCTCCTGTACGGGACGGAGACGTCCTGCCCCTGGGGATGGCATCGGGCCGGCCGCGTTACGCCGACACCGTTTTCTGGACGCAGCCGCCGCGGGAGCTCGTGCTGCCCGTGATACCCGGCCCCCGGGACGACTGGTTCGCAGCCACCGCACTGCGGACCCTCGCCACGGGCCGGTTCTCCGTGTCGTCCAACAGCAACCGCATCGCCCTCCGGACCGAGGGACCCGCTCTGGAGCGTGCCGTGCACAAAGAGCTGCCCAGCGAAGGCATGGTGGTCGGTGCGGTTCAGGTCCCTCCCGACGGCAGACCCGTCATCTTCCTTGCCGACTGCCCCACCACCGGCGGCTACCCGGTGATCGGCGTGGTGCCCGAGAGGGAACTGGCCGCCGCCGCCCAGGCGGTACCCGGCCTTCCTGTTCGCTTTGTGCTGGCCGGCCGCCCGTCACCAGTCAGCACACGAGTGTGAGTACCCGCCGCATGACGGCGGGTCAGAGAGCCCGCCAGGAACAGCGTGTCCCCGACAAACCAGCGCGACCGGAGGCCCCGTGAGCAAACCCGAGTCTGAATTCTTTTCCGTGGCCGGTGTGGAGTGGGCGCCGCCAGGTGACAGCGTGTGCGCCGGTCTGACCGAGCGCGTGCTTGCCGCTGATCCGGAGCAGGGGGTGGCAAGCCGGATGCTTCGCTTTGCTCCCGGCACGGACACCACGCCCAACGGCGTTCTGAGCCACGATTTCTGGGAGGAGGTCTACATCCTGGAAGGAAGCATCCAGGACCTGAGCTTGGGCAGGACCTTCACGGCCGGCATGTACGCCTGCCGGCCTCCGGGAATGCCACATGGGCCTTGGGTTTCCCCGGAGGGCTGCGTGACGTTCGAAGTACGCTACAAAAACGTTCCTCCCCGTCGCGAGCTCTGAGCGAGTGCGGCCGGTGGATTCCTGTGCGAAGGACTGCGGACCTGAACCGCCGACGCGGGATGGCGTGCCGAGAGCCCGCAAGCATCTCGCGAGATCAGAGTCAGGAACTCCGGTTCTCCTTGCGCCGGACGAACTTCAGCCCCGACCAGTCGTCACCGAGGGCGGCAACCTTCACATCAACGGCGCCCAGCGGAAGGAACAGTTCACGCAGAGCGTTCTCGGTGATGTCGCTTTCGTGCCCTGCTGCGCGTCGGGGCCAGGCGATCCAGAGCATCGCGTGATCGGCCAGGTCTTCGACCAGCCCTGGGCCCTCTGCGACCAGACCGGCAAGAGATCTGTGGAAGGCGAGGGTGATGTCGGCATCTTCGGCGCCGCCGGTGTCGTCGTACACCCGGCAGGCGTCGGGCCAACCCGGCACTTCCCAATGGCTGGGCCGGTGAACGAAGCGGATACGGTCACCCGGCTTGATCCCGATCTTCTTGGCGAGGGGGGTGCCGGAATACCCCCCTGCCCCCTTGGCGCCTGTCATGCCTGGATGAGGGTGAGGAGGTTGCCGGCGGGATCCTTGACCTGGGCCTTGGTCACCCACCCGTTGTCAGTGGCCGGCATGACGACGACACCGCCCAGGTCGATTGCGCTCCGAACCGCTCGATCAAGGTCTGGGACCGCCACGCCCAGAGTGAGGCCGGCCTGCTCACTGCCGACGATCGCGCCGCGCAAGCCGCCGGGCGTCTGCACCAGTGCGTAACCAGGGCCCTTGGCGTCGACCTGCCATTCGAGCAGGCCGCCGTAGAAGCGGCGAAGGTCCACGTCGTCGGGGCCGCTGATGTCGAAATGCACCACGGCGTTTGCCGGGCGTTCTGTCTGCTCATCCATGTCATGTCCTTCTGGGAATCTCATTGCCGCCCCCGGGGCGAACGTCGGCCGGGAACGCCTCCAGCAACAGGTCGGCCAGCCGATGCAACTGTTCGGGGCAGGCCCGGTACAGCCGGTACGTGCGATCCACTCTCATGGTCACCAGTCCGGTCTTGCGCAGCACTTTCAGGTGCTCCGACACGCTTGCCGGGGCCAGGCCGAGTTCTTCGGCGAGCTCTCCCGCGCTCCGTTCACGTCCCCATACCTCGGAGAGGATGCGTCGTCGATGCCTGTTGGCAGTCGCGCGCAAGAGCTCGTCCAGGTCCTCCGGCTCCACCACGACGAGCAGCTTACTTCGGAATAATCCGAAATAGCAATCCTGCTGCGACCGCCCATGGCACGGCCGCCTGCGACGGGTGGGGTGGCCCCTTAGGCGCTCACGTACGACGCCGAGAGCAATGCCCTCTCCCTACCGGTGGGCGGTCCGGTGATGACGGCTTCGCCGAGGTCTTCAGGGAGCGGCCGGGGAGCCTCACTGAAGGGGTGTCAGTTCGACGCCCGCGGACTGCAACGCCGCGCGGGTGGCCCGGGCGATCGCCACCGAACCTCGCGTGTCGGAATGGACCAGCAGAGCGCGGGCCTCCAGCGGCACCACGCCCCCGTCGATCGATGTGATACGTCGATCGAGCACCATGGCGACGGCCCGCTCCGCAGCGACTTCGGGGTCTTCCACCATGGCGCCGGGGCGGTCACGCGGTACGAGGAGTCCTTCGGCGGTGTAGGCCCGGTCGACGAACGCCTCGGCGATCGTGCGGATCCCGCACTCCCGGGCGATCTCCCAGGTGGCCGTGCCGGCCTGGCACAGCAGGGGAAGACCCGGGTCGTACAGCTGGACCGCCATGACTATCGCCGTGGCATGGTCGCGGTCGCGTGCTGACGTGTTGTAGAGGGCGCCGTGGGCCCGCACATAGGAGACACGCGTACCAGCCACGCGAGCGAACGCGTCGAGGGCGCCCACTTGGTACAGAAGGTCGTTGGTCAGAGTCTCGGGAGGGACGGCAACATAGCGTCGGCCGAACCCGGCGAGATCCCGGTAACTCACCTGTGCGCCGATCGAGACACCCCTGCGTGCAGCGGTCTCGCATGTCCGCCGCATGATGTCGGGGTCTCCTGCATGAAACCCGCACGCCACATTGGCTCCCGTCACTGTCTCCAGAAGACGGTCGTCATCGGCAAGGGACCAGCGCCCGAAACCCTCGCCTATATCGGTTGTCAACGCCACGGCAGGTGCAGGGCGGTTCTGATCGGGGTCGAGTGCGGTTTCCCGGTTTTCGTTGTTCGTCACGGCAGTAGTATCCGCGGCGCCCCAGCTCAGGAAAAGCAACAATTCCTGAGCCGCACCCGTCAGCTGGACTTACGATTCTGCGTCCCGAGGTCAGATCGGTAATCGCTCGCCAACTGATTCACCCATGGGCGACGGTCACTCGTCCTCCGGCGTGCCCGCGCTGAGACGCTCGGGTGACCGGATGCCGTTCCGAGGCTGAGGCAAGGCGCCGCTTTGGCCTGTCGCGATCAGCAGTGTGCTCTGAACGGCGCTTATCGCGGGGTTTGTCTCGCTCCCGGGCCGCACCACGGTCGACAGATACCGCGCATGGTCGGGCAGCGTCACCAGGCCAGGGGGGCGAGGCTGGCCGCGCCAGGCCAAGCCGGGCAGGAACGCAGTGGCGTGGCCCTGCCGAACCAACTCCACATGGATCGACATATCACTTGCTTCGAAGCGGACGTCAGGCTCGAATCCCACGGAACGGCACAGAGCCGTGGCCCAGCTTCTCGAGAGGCTGCCGACAGGTTCCATGACCCAGACGTCATCACGTGCCGCGGCCACGGCCGCCCGCGTGTCCATCGGGCGGGAGGGGGGAATCGGCCTGACCAGGCTCAGAGAGTCCACACACAGCGTCTCACGGGCCACATCCGAGGACATGGGGCCGGGAAATCCGGTGTATTCCTCACAGAATACGATATCGAAATCATGAGCGAAGAGCCTTGGCAGCGCGTCCTCCGGCTCTGCCTGACAGAACTCGACTCGAAGCCCTCTGTGGGCGCGCAGCGCGGCAAGTGCGGCAGGCAGGAAAGCGACAGCTGCCGTCTGGAACGATGCAACACGCACCGTTCCCCTTGGCTGATGAGAAAAGGCCGCGAGCTCCGCCTCCGCCAACTCCATCTGTTTCAAAAGGATTTTGGCATGCCCCACAAGGACTTTCGCCGCCTCGGTCAGGCGCACCTTGCGGCCGACTCTCTCCAGCAGCTGTAGGCCCACCTCTCCCTCCAGCTGTGTGAGCTGCTGGGAAACGCCTGAAGGTGAAAAATGCAAGGCGGCCGCGACGGCCGCGATGGTTCCCCGTCGGTCAAGTTCATCGAGGAGCCTCAAGCGACGCATCTCGAGCATGAAATACCTTCTGATGGAAAATGGTCCTGCATATTCGCTGCGCCCTTGGGTGCGGCCCGGGTGCCTCGCTGAAGCCCGTGGGCAGGCGCTTACCCGGAGGCCGTTGTGGCCGGAGGGTGACACTCGCAACGTCGAGAGAAGGTTGTTCAACAATACCACAATAGAGTGGTGTGTGGCGAGAGTGCGCTGCTGGTGCCGCGCTCGCCTGGACGACGACCGCCCGGCCCCGGGCGAGCTCCTCGGGCCCCGACCGAACGAACCCGTCAGGACGGTGGCCGACCGGGCCCACGGCTTCGCGGAAAGCCGCGCGAAGCCGGGCGGCCGGGGGGGGGTCAGTCCTGCGTGAGTTCGGAGTACCTCCGGAGCATCTGCCTTTCGGCGTCGTCGAGATAGTCCGCCAGCAGCAATTCGGCACGGACCCGGTCCGCAGCCTTCAGAGCGACCATGATCTGCCGGTTGCGCCCCAGGTACGGTTCGTGGAAGTCGCGTGGATTGTCCATGGCGTGGAAGACCAGGCGCAGTTCGGCCAGGAGGCCGCGCATGAGCTCGTCAAGACGCTCGCTCCCGGCGAGGCCCACGACGGCCTGGTGGAAGTGAATGTTCGCGGTGCCCAGCTCGAGCCAGGCGCCTTCGGCGGCCGCCTTCTCGCCCTCTGCCACCGCGGCTTCCGCCCGGCTCAGTTCGTAGGGCGGGAGACCGAGGGCGCGGACGGCCGCGCACTCGATCAGCTTGCGGACCCGGTAGATGTCGGTCGCGTCCTGCGCGGTGAGGATCCGGACGAAGACCCCGCGGTTGAGCTCGTGGACGAGCAGTCGTTCGTGGGTCAGCAGCCGGAAGGCCTCCCGCAGCGTGTTGCGTGAGACGCCCAGTGCGCTGCCGATGGCGTCCTCGGACAGTTTGCTGCCGGGAGGCAGGTGGCCTTCGGCGATACGCGCCCGCAGGATGTCGGCCACGCGGTCCGCGGTGCTGGAACGGCCCAGACGCTCTCTGTCACCGAAGAGAACCGATGCATCCACTCCGGTCGACATGGCTCATTCCTTTCTGTGGCCGACGGCTGAGTACGGCCGGGTCTGTCATTTGGACAGGACCAGTCAACCGGAAAGCGATGAGCGAAACAACAACAGCCCTGTTGGATTGTTCAACGATCCTCTAGTATTGGTCGGGCGGCCACCACGGCGGCGACGGATTTTGCGTGAGCACAAGGCACGCAGGAGCGGCGACCGGGCGCGTCACCCCGGCTGCCGACGGATCGGCACTGACCGCAGGGGAAGCCCGAACTGCTTCCCGTGATGAGAGGACGATCGATGACGAGTGTTGCCACACCCGAGGCTCTGACCCCCGGGCAGGCGCGGTCCCGATTCCGTGACGGGGCCGACGTGCCCACCACGGGCTGGTGCGCCGGCCACACCCAGGTCAATATGATCGCGGTACCGGCCGAGTGGGCCTACGACGTCCTGCTGTTCTGCCAGCGCAACCCCAAGCCGTGTCCCGTCCTCGACGTCACGGACCCGGGCTCCTGGTCGACGCTCCTCGCGCCCGGTGCCGACCTGCGAACCGACATCCCCCGCTACCGCGTGTGGGAGAACGGACGGCTTGTCGACGAGCCGTCCGACGTCATCGGAGCCTGGCGTGAGGACCTGGTCACGTTCCTGATCGGCTGCAGCTTCTCCTTCGAGACCGCGCTCGCGCAGTCCGGTGTCCCGCTGCGCCATGTGGCCCAGGGCCGCAACGTCTCCATGTACCGAACAAGTCTCGCGTGCAGGCCCGGTGGCCGGCTCGAAGGACCGGTGGTGGTTTCCATGCGGCAGATACCCGCCGATCTCGTGGACACCGCCACACGGGTCACCGCTCTCATGCCCGCCGTCCACGGAAGCCCCCTGCACGTCGGCGACCCTGCCGCACTCGGCATCGAGGACCTGGCCCACCCCGACTTCGGCGACCCGGTCGAGGCCGAGCCGGGCGACGTACCGGTGTTCTGGGCGTGCGGGGTGACTCCTCAGGCAGCGCTCATGGAGTCGAAGCCCCCCTACGCCATCACGCACGCGCCCGGCTACATGCTCATCACCGACGCCCGGGACGCGGACTACCGACTCGCATGAGTGCGCAGTGGTGTCTGGTGCCGGGAGGACTGTTCCAAGGAGACAACGCAGCGATGACAGACATCGTGATCGACCTCAACGCCGACCTCGCGGAGGGCTACGGCCGATGGTCACTCACCGACGACGAGGCCATGCTGTCCATCGTGACCAGCGCCAACGTCGCCTGCGGCTTCCACGCGGGCGATCCGAGCATCATGCGGAGGGTCTGCGACAAGGCGGTCGAGCGCGGGGTGAGAATCGGCGCCCAGGTCTCCTACCGTGATCTGGCCGGCTTCGGCCGACGTGCCATGGATGTCCCCGCGGAGGAACTGGCCGACGAGATCGCCTACCAGATCGGCTCGCTCCAGGTGTTCGCCCGTGCGGCGGGAGCGGACGTCGCCTACGTCAAGCCGCACGGGGCGCTGTACAACCGCGTGGTGTCGGACCGTGAGCAGGCGTCGGCTGTGGCCGCGGGCGTACGGCTCGCGAGCCCTGGACTTCCCGTCCTTGGTCTGCCGGGCTCAGCCATGCTCCAGGAGGCCGAACGGGTTGGCCTGCCCGGCGTCGAAGAGGCCTTCGCCGACCGTGCCTACACGGCGGACGGGACCTTGGTGCCACGTGCCGTCCCCGGCGCGGTGATCAATGATGCCGGTTACATGGCCCGGAGGGCGGTCGCCCTGGTACGGGACGGATACATCAAGGCCCTCGACGGCACCGACCTCGTCGTGCGTGCACGTTCGCTGTGCCTGCACGGGGACACCCCCGGAGCGGTGGAACTCGGCAGGCGCGTGCGGGACGCACTGCGGGAGGCCGGAGTCAGGGTGGAGGCCTTCGTATGAGGCTCATGCCGGTCGGTGCGGATTCGCTCCTCATCGATCTGGACACGCCGCAGGAGGCGCAGGCCTGGCACTGCCGGCTGCTGGACCAGCGGGCGTCGTTGACGCCGGTGCGGGAGATAGTGCCTGGCGAAAGGACCGTGCTGCTGTACGGAGTCACGGACGTGGAGGCCATGGAGGCGGAGTTGCGTCAATGGTCCGTACCGGCCCTGGATGCCGGGAGCGGCCCGCTGATCGAGATCCCGGTGCGCTACGACGGCGCGGACCTCGGCACCGTCGCGGACCTGTGGGGCGTGACCGAGGACGAAGTGGCGCGTCTCCACAGTTCTGTCGAACACAGGGTGGCCTTCTGCGGCTTCGCCCCCGGATTCGCCTACATGCTGGGGCTGCCGGAGACCCGTCACGTGCCCAGGAAGGCGGAACCGCGCACCGTCGTCCCAGCCGGTTCCGTCGCGCTCGCCGGCCCCTACACCGGCGTGTACCCGCGTGTCTCGCCCGGAGGCTGGCAGCTGATCGGCACTGTCGAGGTGTGCCTGTGGGACATGGACCGTGAGCCGGCGGCACTGCTCACACCGGGCATGCGGGTGCGTTTCGTTCCCCAGTCGGGGCCCTCCCACGCCCCGGGCATGTCCCCCGGCACGATGAACGCCGGAAGGCTCTGCGCATGATCGGCTGCAGGATGGAAATCGTGCGCGCCGGAGCACTGACCACTGTCCAGGACCTGGGCCGTTTCGGCCACGCAGGACTGGGCGTTCCGCGGTCGGGGGCTCTCGACCAGCCCGCACACGGGCTGGCGAACAGACTGGTGGGTAACCCGCCCGAAGCAGCCACCCTGGAAACCACGCTGACCGGCGTGGCCGTTCACACCACCGAGCCGGCGGTCGTGGCCGTGACCGGGGCACCCGCCCCCGTAAGTGTCGACGGAAGACCCGCCGCGTGGGCCGCGCCCGTGTACCTGCCCGCCGGTGCCCTGTTCGAAGTGGGCACGGCCACCTGCGGCCTGCGCAGTTATGTGGCCGTCAGCGGAGGATTCACCGTCCCCCGGGTCCTCGGCAGTCGCTCCACCGATCTCCTCTCCGGGCTCGGTCCCGCTCCGCTGCGGGACGGCGACATCCTGCCCGTGGGCGAAGCGGTCGGCCGTCCGCTCCATTCGGACACGACGGTATGGCAGGCACCGCCGCGGCAACTCGTGCTCCCCGCCTTGGTCGGTCCGCGGGACGACAGATTCACACCCGCCGCGCTGGACACCCTCGCCGGCGCCCGCTTCCTGGTCTCGCCCAAGAGCAATCGCATCGCACTGCGGACCGAAGGACCAGTACTGGAGCGCGCCGTACACGAGGAAATGGCCAGCGAGGGTATGGTCGTCGGGGCCATCCAGGTCCCGCCCGACGGCAGACCCGTGGTCTTCCTGGCCGACTGCCCCACCACCGGAGGCTATCCGGTCATCGGCGTCGTGCCTGAGCGCAGTCTCGGCGCGGCCGCCCAGGCTCGGCCTGGACTGCCGGTCCGTTTCGTGCCGGTCCGCCGCGGCGGCTGACGCCCGTGGAGGGCGAATCGCGCGGGGCCGCGCCATGAGGGACGACCGCGAGCGGCAGCCGGAGCCCGGCGTGCGACCCCACAACTGGAGGCTGCTGGAAGTCGGCACACCACCCGTGGGGCCCTTTCGGGTGCTGGACCTGATGCTCGGTCCGGCCGTACACCGTGCCGGGCCGACCGTCGGCTCGAAGTGCTCCGGCCTGCCCGCTGGTTACGCCGGCAGGGCGGCGATCCTGGCGCGGTGGGGATGTCGGCCGAGACAGGCTCAACTGGCTTACGGAGCTTGTGAAGGCATACACGTCCGAGTAACTGTCCGGCAACGGATACCCCAGTCGCTACGCCGCCCGTGCGGCGGCCTGCTGCCCTGCCGGCCGGGTGGGCCGTCGTCCCGGACCGGCCCGCCGTCATCGGCGATGACTGGTCACGAATACTTGGTTCAGCGCGAAAATCGCCGCACCTAACTGAAAAGCAGGTGAGTATGTTGACGACCAGCCCGCCGCCGTACTATTCCATGGACGAACTCATCGGCATGATGGACGAGCCGAACCGCTCCGCCTGCCGGCGCGTCATCGAGGATCACCGGGAGCTGCTGCAGCAAGCGCCCGGCTCGTCCCACAACCATCAGGCGTGGCAGGGCGGCTACTGGGACCACATCGTCGAGGTCATGAATCTGTGGGTCCTGCTGTATCGCGGTTTCGCGACCACCGGGCGGCTGGCCGAACTGGCACCCGAGGAGCAGTTCACTCTTGCCGATGGTCTGCCCGTGCTGTTCCTGCACGACATCGAGAAGCCGTGGCGCTGCCTGTTGGTGGACGGCAAGCCCGTCCTCGATGCCGACGGCGGCCTGGTCATCCGTCCCCAACTCGCAGGCAAGTCCGCCCGCAAGGCGTTCGCGGAGCGCAAGCTGGCGGAGTACGGCGTAGTTTTCTCGCCTCAGCAGCAGAATGCCTGGCAGTACGTCGAAGGCGTCCGGGACAGCGACTACTCGCCCAACGACCGCGTCATGAGGCCGCTTGCTGCGCTGTGTCACACCTGCGACCTGCTGAGCGCCCGTGCGTTCTACGACTTCCCCCGCCTCGGCGACAACGCTTGGGGCTCTGGCCGAGCGGCCGTCGGCTGACGTCGGGCCCTCGCGAGGGAACAGCGCCGCTTTGTCGAAGCACACCTGACCCGCGTCTCGGGCGGCCACCGGCTGCACAGCGGCCGCCGGGGCGGGGGGCGGAGATCACCGGCCATCGACCGCCTGTCCGGACTCCACATCGCGGGCACCTTCCTCTGGTCAGCACATGTCCGAACGAAACCGTCTAGGCGTGCCGGGGTCCGGTGAAGGCCGCGAGCTCACCGTTGTGGAGGACCACCAGCGCGTCACAGGCGCACCGGCAGTACTCGACTTCGCCTGTGGAGGTCGAGTGACGGGACAGCAGCTGCCAGGAAGGCTGTCGCTGAGGGGCCAGGCAGCCCCAGTCCTTCAAGGGGCACGTGTCGTGCGACGACGTGCTCGCCAATCCGTTCCCGTCGTCGGTCCGCTGCGGCTGCCCGGCCGCCGGACGTGCGGGTTGGTCAGCGGTGATCGCGCGCGGGAGAGAGTTCGGCATCCGTGTCGTCTCCGGTCTGCTGCGGCGCCGCCATAGGCTTCGGCGCGGTGGGTTCGGGCATTGTGCGGAACAACAGCCAGCTCAGGCCGGGCATCAGGATCAGTGGAGTCAGGGCGGTACGCAGGGAGGTCGCGTCGGCGACGCTGCCGATGAAAGGGCTGACCAGGCCGCCGGTGCCGACGGTCAGCCCGAGGGTGATTCCGCTGGCGGTGCCGCTGCGCGTGGGCAGGTAGTCCTGGCCGAGGGTGACCTGCAGTGAGAAGGGGACGTACAGGCCGGCGGACGTCAGTGCCACGAACACGTAGATCGCCGGGCCAGGTACGAACACGATCCCCCCGACGGCGGCGACCGTGACCAGGTACGACCAGCGGGCGACAGTGACCCTGTCCCAGCGCTTGGCCAGGCTGCCGCCCAGCACAGAGCCCACCGCGCCTCCGAGATAGAGAACGAACAACGCCGCAGTGCCCGCTGCCGTACTTCCTCCCAGACGCTCCTGGGCGTAGAGCGAGATGAAGGTGGTCAGGCCGGTGAAGACGATGGACCGGCAGACCACGGCCAGCGACAGCTTCACGAACGAGGCCCTGTCGTCGGCCACCTTCGCAACTGCCTTGCCGGGGCGGCCGCGTACCGTCTTCTCCAGTGCGCGCAGGACGGGCAGGCACAGCGCGCTGCCGGCGAGGGCGGGTACCACCAGCAGCAGCGACAGACGCAGACCGCCGGAGGCGACGATGGCCGTGACCATGAGCGGTGCCGCGGCGAAGCCGAGGTTGCCGCCGAGGGAGAACCAGCCCATCTCACCATGGCTGCCAGCGCTGACGATCCGCGCGACGCGGGCGGACTCGGGATGGTAGGCGGCGACCCCGATGCCGGACACTGCCACGAACGCCAGCGTCAGAACGTAGGAACCAGTCAAACCGCTCAGGGCGACACCCAGCCCGCAGAGGATCGTACTCACCGGCAGGAGCCAGGGCATCGTCCAGCGATCGGCGAGTGCGCCGAACGCCGGTTGCGCCACCGAGGACAGCAGAGAGGCGGCGAGCACGATGCCTGAGACCTCGGCGTAGCTGTAGGCGCGCTCGGCGACGAAGAAAGGGACGAGCGACGCGACAGCACCTTGGTAGATGTCCACGCAGGCATGGCCGACCGACAGCATGATGATCGATCTATTCCTTGGCACATCGCCATGGTCATCGCCGAGCAGCATGTCGCGCTTCCGATAAACTGCCAATCAATGACAGAAATCCGCCACGAGCCTGTGGCGCCGACCCGCACCCAGTGGCTGGCGCCCGGAGCCGCCATAGACGCCCACCGCCACGACGACCACCAGATCGTCTACGCGGGCCGGGGAGTGCTGGCCGTCACGACCGGCACGGGCTCGTGGATCGCGCCGGGTACTCGCGCCATCTGGGTACCGGCCGGCACCGTGCATGCCCACCAGGCTCACGGCGAAATCGAACTCCACCTGGTCGGCCTGCCCGCGTGTGACAACCCGCTCGGCCTGGACGAGCCGACCGTGCTGACAGTCGGGCCCCTCCTTCGTGAACTGATCCTCGCTTACACGCACACCCCGCACGACAACAGTCCCGAACGCGGGCGGCTGCGGGCCGTGCTGCTTGACCAGTTGCGGGCCTCGCCCCAGCAGCCCCTGCACCTGCCTACCCCGACCACCCCTCGGCTGAAGGCCGTGTGCGACATCCTGCGCACCGATCCGGCCGACGACCGCACCCTGGCCGCACTGGGCAGGGAGGTCGGCGCCAGCGACCGCACTCTCTCCCGCCTCTTCAAGGCCGATCTCGGTATGACCTTCCCGCAGTGGCGCACCCAACTGCGCCTGTACCACGCCTTGGTCCTGCTTGCCGAGGACATCCCGGTGACCACCGTGGCCCACATGTGCGGCTGGTCGTCCGCCAGCGCGTTCATCGATGTCTTCCGCCGTACCTTCGGACATACTCCAGGAACACATCACCCCCTCTAGTGCCCGGGTCGGTGTATCCGGTTGCGGATGCCCTTCTCCAGTGCCCGGACAGCCCTGTGAACGCCACGCCGTGTCTGCTTGCTGGTCAGTTCGGGGAACCACCCCTCGACGAGGTTCAGCCAGGGCGAGCCGGTCGGCGTGAAGTGCAGATGGAACCGGGGGGTGGGCCAGCCCACTTCTTGATCGCGGGGGTCTTTTGGGTGGCGGTTCCTGCGTCGGGCGCATGGTGTCTTCCGGCTCCGCTCCCCGAGTGCCGGCCCGCCCTGGGGCGCAGTGTTGGGGCATGGCATGACGGGCAGAATGAGCGGGCCGTGCTCCGGCGCTCAACAGGCGGTTTTTCTTTGCCATTCGAGCGCCGGGTTCCCGCCAGCCACCTGGCTTAAGCATCGGGGAAACGTTAACTTTCGCCAGTGCTTTGAATACTTAGGTATTGGCATATCACCCGTGCATTGGTCTGATCGGGTGTCAGCCAAGCAGGCGATGTTCTCAACGAATGCAACCGGGTGGATAGTGAAATAACTCCACCGGGTTTCGGAGCCCTTGGTGGAAGTGGGAATGGAGGCCGCACGTGACCATTGAAGACTGGCTCAAATCCAATGTGACCACCGACGCGAGGGCACTCGGCTGGTACAGCGGCCCGGAGTGCGAGGACCGCATCGTCCGGGCCTATCGCGAGCTGCTGAGCGGCTATGAGATCGACACCTCAAAGATCCTCAAGACAACCTGCCTGGTGAACGGCGAGCACACCGGCGTAGTGCGTGTCCAGGAGAACAACTTCTTCTCGATCTGCGCGCACCACTTCCTGCCCTTCTTCGGGAAGGTCAACATCTCCTACGTCCCCGGTGACCGCATTCTCGGACTCGGGAAATTCCCTCGCCTGGTCCAGGCGTTCAGCCGGCGCTTCCAGATCCAGGAGTACCTCGTCAAGGAGATCGCAGAAGAGATCATGTCCTCCGGCGGCGCAAAAGCCGTGCGAGTCACCTCCCGCAGCCGCCACCTCTGCATGTGCAGCCGCGGTCCTTCCGACCAGACCGTGATCACCGACACCTCGTATGTGGCAGGCCATCAGGAGTTGCTGGCCAAGTTCGGCCTGGACGACTGATCCGGACTCGCGTGGCGGGAGGTGCTCAAAAGATCGGCCTTCCCGCCACGCGGCACCGGCCACCCGGCCCTGGACGACGGCCGTGCGGGGCAACACGCCGGCCACACAAGGAGAACCCGTGCGCGACTGGAAGAGAGACAGCCACCGCCGCGTGTCGACGTCACCCTGGAAGTACGTCGTGGCGACATGGCTCGCCGGTGTGCTGGCGGCAGTCGGCCTGGGTGCCGTCTCACCGGTGGGATCCGCCCTGCGTTCGTCACTGGGGTTGTCAGCCAGTGCGCTCGCCTGGGCCACATCGAGCATTACGGCCGTGAGCGCCGCCCTCGGCATCCCGGCGGGATGGTGGATCCGCCGCTTCGGCGCCCACCGGGCTCTGTCCTGGGGCCTGGTCGTCATGTCGGTAGCGGCCGCCATCAGCGCGACCGCCGGATCCTGGGGCCTGCTGCTTGGGTCGCGTGTCGTGGAAGGAGTCGGCTACCTGCTGGTTTTCGTGGCGGGTCCGGTCGTTCTCACCCGCATGACGCAGGGCGGCATCCGATCGGCAGCGCTCGCGTTGTGGGGTACCTGCGTTCCGACGGGCCTGGCAATCGCCGCGGCCACCGGCGGAGTCCTGGCATCCCGGTGGACGTGGAACCGATGGCTGGCCCTCACGGCGCTCGGTCCGTTGATCATGGCCGGAGTGCTCACCGCCGTCCTGCCTCGGCTGCCGAGGCCCCCCGTGCAGTACCGGCATCGCGCAGCCGGCACCTGGAACGGGGCGCTGAGGCTCGGCGCGGCGTACGGCAGTCTGTCGCTGGTCGGTGTCGCTGTGGTGATGGTCCTCCCGCTCTTCCTCACCGAGCGCCGAGAGGTGACGCCGGCGGTGGCCGGTACCGTGGTGGCACTCGTCTGCCTGGGGAGTGCGGTCGGGGGGCTTACCGCCAGCTGGCTGCTGCGGCGCGGCGTGGCCCTCTCCTCGCTCGTCCCGCTGGGCGTACTGATGCCGGTAGCCTGCCTCCCCGCCTTCTCGGCCGAATTCCCACTCGCGGTCAGCGGCGGCGCCGCCACGCTTGTTCTCCTCGTCGACGGACTGCTGATCTCCGCAGTCTTCGCTGCCGTCCCCGCCGCGGTGAGCCGTGCTGAGCATGTCGATGTCGCCAATGGCATCCTCAACCAACTCGGCAGTGTGGGAATGCTGCTGGGACCACCGGTCTTCGGCCTGGCCATCGCTGCGGCGGGATGGGGTGCCGTCGCTGCCGGGACCTTGTTCTTCGGCGGACTTGGCACAGTCCTTCTGCTGACGGGCGCCCGCACGTGCGCGACCGGCACTGCACACGGCGCCTCCCGGTCGCTCGACGCACCGGACGGTGCGGACGTGGGGGAGGGACCGAAGCCCTTGCGGAAGGCACCGGACGTCAGCAAGCCCGACCGCAACAGAATCTGACCGAGCCACGACTGTGGGGGGTTCCGAATGCCGTCCGGCTGTCCGCGGCCTTCTCCTTGAAAGGCGCAGGATGAAAATCGACTTCGTCCCGCTGCGGGACGACACCAAAGGCGAATACTGCCTGTACTGCCACGCCGAGACCGTCGAATGGATGGTCGTGGACGGGAGAAAACGGTGCACCTGCCGTTCGTGCGGCCGTGAGGCGGGAAGAGCCGTCGTCATCGATCCCCGCATCCGCTGGTGGACCGATTCGGACGGCGAGTACTGGCATGAGAGTTCCGGCGTATTCGTACGGGACCCACGAGGGAGATTTCTCTTCTTCCAGAGAACTGCCTTTCCCTACCGTCTGACCGTACCCGCAGGCCATGTCGAACGCGGAGAGGACCCCAAGCGCGCGGCAGCGCGCGAGCTCTGGGAGGAAGTAGGAATCCCCGACGCGCACGACGGACTCCGGATCGTTGCGGACGAGCATCTCAACGGCGACATGTGCAGGAGGGGATCCGACGCCCATCGTTGGCACGCATACCTTCTGGACGTCGACGACCACCGGGCAGCCGGACAGGGGGAGTTGATGGTGAACGAGGAAGGTGAGGCACCCCTCTGGCTCACTCTTGAGCAAGCACTCTCCTCCCGGCCGACGTTCGCCGTGGAGCACATCATCGACCGGTATTCCAAGTGCCTCCTGCACGCCGTCGGGCGCAGTCCCGGGGAGGGGACCGAGAAGCGAACGGTGTGACTCCTGATCATGGAAGAGGGCAGGGGCCGTCGCGGATGCTCGGCTACGGGCGTGTCAGGTGGGTGGTCAGCTCGTCGACGAACGCCCGCAGGTGAGGTGTGCGGGGGCCCTGGCGGGTGCCCAGGTACCAGGTGCGGGCCATGGGGGTGGTGCCGATCTGGATCAGCGCGAGGTCGTGGGACTTCGTGTACGGCGCGGCGACCCAGTTGGGGAGAATCGTCGCGCCCTGGCCTGCGGCGACCATCTCGATGACCAAATCTGTGATCACGGGCATCGTGGTGATACGGGCCGGCCGGGCCTGCGGCGGCAGGGGCAGCGGGATGGCGGGTATCCGGGCCTGGTCGTAGGCGTCGTAGAGGATCAGGTGGGCGTCCGTGAAGTCCTCGGCCGTGAGGTGGGGGCGTTGCGCCCAGGAGTGGTCCGACGCGACCACGGCCACCATCTCGTCGTCGAAGAGGCGGGTCAGACTGATCCGTTCCATCTCCCGGTCCGGCTTGGTGACCAGCGCGACGTCCACACGGTCGGCGAGCAGCGCGGGGACCGGTGCGTCGTCTGGGACGGATTCGATACGGACCTCGACCTCGGGGTGCCGCTCACGCAAGGCGCGGATGACCGGGGGCAGCCACTGGAAGGTGGTGCTGCACTGCGCGGTGAAACGCACCCGGCGGTCGCGGCCGTCACGCATCTCTTGAAGGTCGCGGGTCGCCGAGCGCAGCTCGTCCAGGACCTGATGGGCCGCCACCAGCAGGCGTCTGCCGGCCGCGTTCGGGACAAGCCTGCGGCCGGTGCGGTCGAAGAGCGGCATGCCGAGCCGGTCCTCGAGGCGGGTGAGGCGCTGACTGAGCGCGGGCTGGCTGACGTAGAGGCGCTCCGCCGCCGCGGTGAGCGAGCCGGAGTCGGCGGTGGCGGCCAGGAGTTCGAGATCGCGCAAATCCACAGTCATAACCCTGGATTATCACATACTTCAAACTTCGACGTGGTGTTATTGATCGCCGGCTCCTAGGTTCGTGTACGTCGCAATGGATGACAGCGGATCAGGAGTGGTTTGAGTGTCGAGGAACATCACCGCGGTGGTCACCGGGGCATCGAGCGGTATCGGACTGGGGATCGCCCACGCCTTTCTTGCCGCAGGCGCCAATGTCGTGATCAACGGCCGGGATGCGGACCGGCTGGGGAAGGCCGCCGCCAAGCTCGGTCACGGCGAACGGATCGCACAGGTCGCGGGCGGCATCGGGGACGCGGCGACCGGTCAGGCGCTCGTGCGGGAGGCCGTGGAGCGGTTCGGGGGCGTGGACGTCCTCGTGAACAACGCCGGCACCTTCGCGCCCAAGCCGTTCACCGAGGTGAGTGAGGAGGAGCTGGACGGGTACCTGGCAGGCAACCTCAAGGGGACCTACCTGACCACCCAGGCCGTGGTGCGCCGGATGCGGGAGCAGGGCCGCGGCGGAAGCATCGTCAACATCGGTACGGTGCTGGTCGACCACGCGATCGCCGGCTTCCCCGCGTCGGCTCCCGTCATCAGCAAGGGCGGCGTGCACACGCTCACCACCAGCCTGGCCGCCGAACTCGCGGCCGACGGGATCCGCGTCAATCTGGTGGCGCCGGGCGTGATCCGAACCCCGCTGCACGAGGGTTCGGACGTGGATTCCTTCGGCGGCCTCGCACTGCTCAACCGTGTGGGCGAGATCGCCGAGATCGCGGACGCGGTCGTCTACCTCGCAGGCGCCGAGTTCATCACCGGCCACGCCCTGCGCGTGGACGGCGGCCATGTGACAGGGCGCTCATGATGAGCACCCGGCACGATGTGGAGAAGGTACTCCGGCAGCTCTTCGACGGCCTCCACCACGGGGACACGGACCTGCTCGGCCAGGTGTTCCACCCCGATGCCGTATACGCCACCGCAACCGAGGGTGGGGGCGACGGGCCGCTGCTGCGACTGACCATGGACGAGTACTTCGCAGTGGTCCGCCGCCGCGAACCGCCGTCGGCGCGGGGCGAGGTGCGGCGCGACCGCATCGCGTCGGTCGAATTCGTCGGCCCGGTGACGGCACTGGCCCGAGTGGAGTGCTCGATGGGACCGAGGCGTTACTGGGACTTCCTGACGCTGGTGCGGGCTGAGGGGCGGTGGCAGATCATCTCGAAGGTCTTCCACTTCGAGACGCTTGAGGAAGAGGGCTGACTGCCGTGCCGTACGTGAATGTGAAGATCACGCGAGAGGGCGCCACCGCCGGGCAGAAGGCCGAGATCATCGCGGGCGTCACCGATCTGCTGGTGAGGGTGCTGGACAAAAGCCCTGCCACGACGTTCGTGGTCATCGACGAGGTCGAACTGGAGGACTGGGGAATCGGGGGACTGCCGGCCGAGGAGTACCGCAGGCAGCAGTCGAGGAGTTGAGAACCCCACAAGTGACGCGAGCAGTAGCGCGCTAGTCGGCAGACCATCCACGCAACCGGCAGCGGGATGTGAGCACGCGGCACAGGAGGGAGCACCGGACTACGAAGCCCCCGAGGCCAGAAGGCCCCGGGGGCCTGCCCCATGCACCCCCGGCGAGCTCTCACGCCGGCCCCGTACAGCGCCGGGTGCGGCGAGCTGCTGTAGCGAGCCGTTGGTTTCACCAGGAGCCCCGTGTTGCTCCACCGTGCATCCGTTCCCGTCGGGTCGTCACCGGACCTCGTCTCACGCACATCACGATCCGCGCCGGAGAGGGCCCGTACTTCCACCGGCCCGGTCCCTTCCGGTGTACCAGGGTGTCTCACCGAGCCCTCCTTGCACTGATATGCGGCGTCATCCTTCTCCTCGGCCTCAGAAGGCCGTTGCCGAACGATCCGTCAGTGCGGAACCGGAGGAGGCCCAGGTGTTGTCAGTGCATATGCGATCAAAATCAGGCTGGAGGGACTCGGTGTTCGAGGTGACGTCACAGGACGACGATG
This sequence comes from Streptomyces sp. NPDC040410, assembly GCF_055595715.1. Taxonomy (NCBI): domain Bacteria; kingdom Bacillati; phylum Actinomycetota; class Actinomycetes; order Kitasatosporales; family Streptomycetaceae; genus Streptomyces; species Streptomyces sp. NPDC040410. Next base: position 26,464 of record NZ_JBVIVK010000035.1, on the reverse strand, counting down.
CTTCACTGGTCGGCCGGGACGCGGAGGTCAAACGTCTTGACGCCGTTCTGGAGACGCTCGCCGCCGGGCGCGGGGCGGTGGTGGAGATCAGCGGTGAGCCCGGCATCGGAAAGACCACCCTGCTGGGAGTTCTGGCCTCGCGGGCCGTGGACATGGGTGTGAGGGTCGCCCGAGCTCATGCCCTTCATGGCCCCAAGGTTCCTTATCAGCTGTTCACCGACGTGCTGCAGACCTGCTCCGCCGTCCGTCGCTCCACAGACGAGGAACGGGTGGAGCTTTCGGCGTTGCCGAAGGCGGCGATGAGCGACTGCGAGTTCGCTGCTGAGGTGCGGATGCGCCTGGAGCAGTGGTCAGCCGGTCGCGGCGGGGTGCTGCTCCTGGACAACCTGCACCTGTGCGACGAGCAGTCGGCGGCGTCAGTGGCCCGACTGGTGAGCACCCCGCTGCTCGGACCGTTCGTCCTGGCGCTGGCGCACCGTCCGCGACAGACCGGTCCGGCCTTGCTGGAGGCGTTGGCGTACGGAGTGCAGACCGGCGCCGTGACACGCCTGGAACCCGCTCCTCTGAAGGTGAGTGCGGTCGCCGGGGTGCTGGACGGCTGGGGTGGTGAGGAGGTCGCGGAGGAGGAAGCCGCCGAGAAGGAGCCCGGCCAGAGCGGCGTTGCGGTGGTGGAGCATGCGACGAGCGGGGTGGAGGACGAGGAGGGTTCCTTTGCCATGTTTCCGAACCGGAATTGCTTTCCGTGGAGCGTTCCTCAGGAAGCGGTGATCTTCCATGGGTACGCCGAGCGGCTGCACGCCGCGTCGGGAGGCAATCCGCGCATCGTGAGGATCCTGGCCGCTTCCCGGTGGGACCCGGATGGCTGGCCGCTGCTGTCCGCCGGCCCGGACCGGGAGGGTCTGCGGCGCGAGGCTGCATCCCTCACGGCGGAGGTCCATGCCCTCACCGAGGACGCGGCAGTCGTGGCCGGTGGCGCCGCGGTGCTCGGCAGCTCCTTCGTTCCGGAGGACGTCGCGGCCGTCTGCGATGTGGATGTAGACCGGACCCTGCACGCATTCGACGAACTCAGCCGAAACGACCTCATACGTCCGCTTGCCTGGGGCGGCCGGTACGCCTTCCGCCACCCGGTGCTGGCGGACGTCGTGCTGGAGTGCACGCCTCCCGCCCTCCGGCTCGCCGCCCACCGGCGGGCCCTGCGCCTGCTCACGGGACGTCGGGCGCCCGCCGTCGCCCGCGCGCGCCAGGCCGAGCATCTGCTGGGCTCGGGTGGGGAGGAAGCGCTCCAGACGCTCGTCGAGGGGGCGGCGGAGGTCATGGCGCAGACACCTGCTGCTGCGGCGCGTTGGCTGCGTCTGGCCTTGGACACCCTCCCCGTGGGGGAACGGGTCGGTCCGGCTCGCGCGCTTCTGGCGTTGGACTGCTGTCGCGCGCTTGCCGGCGCCGGCCGTCTCCACGAGGCACGTTCCCTTGCTCACGAGGTGCTGCGGCACCGCTCGGACCTGCCCGACGACGTCTTTCTCATGGCCTCGGCCGTGTGCGGCGACATCGAGCGGCTGCTGGGCCGTTACCAGGAAGCTGACGCGGTGGTACGGCTGGCTTTGGACCTGCTGCCGCGGCCACTGCCCAGTCCGCTGCCGGACGCGGCCCGTGAACTGGTCGTCGCCCACGGGCACATCGCGGTGCAGTGGGGCACGTACCGGAAGGAACGCGACCTGGTCGGCGAGGCCGACCGAGCGGCCGGGGGGACGGCGTACGGCCTGCGTGTCCTGGCGGCGTTCGGCGACACCCAGCTGGGCCTGCTGCCTGAGGCCGCCCACAAGGTCACGGAGTGCGCCCGGCTGGTGGACGGCCTGCCGGATGCGACAGCCGCGGCCACGCCCGAAGCGTTCGCGATGCTGGGCCGTGCCGAGATGTACCTGGAGCGGTTCACGGACGCCTACCGTCATCTGGGCCGAGGACTTGAGGCGGCATGCGGCGGTAGTCGGAAGCCCGTCGTGCTCAATCAGCTCATGGGCCTGTCCCTGCTGGATCAGTGGACGGGTCAGCTGGCCGACGCCCGGCGCCGGGCGCTTGACGCCGAACTGCTGGCCAGATCCCTGGGAGTGGACGACGGTGTGGGGCTGGCCATGGTGACGCGGGCGGCGGCGCTGACGTGGGCGAGGTCCCGACGCGACAGCGCCGGGCTGGTCGCGCTCGCTCGTAACGGGCTGCGCAGAACCTCCCACGGACGGGGCTGGTGGCGCTGTTCCGCGGTCGGACTCTACGCCCAGGTCCAGCTGTTCGCCGACGACGCGGCCGGCTGCATCCGCACACTGCTGGAGGAGGGCGGTGGTGAAGGGCTGCCGCGGCTGCAGCGTCCCTTCCACCCTTTCCTGCTGGGCATCCTGACCATGGCTGCCCTACGGTGTGGTGACATGTCCTCGGCCCACCGCTGGGCCGACGCCGCCGACGACGCCGCCGAGCGGTTGCAGTTGCCGCTCCAGGCCCAGCACGCGGCCCGGGCCCGCGCCATGCTGCACGCGGCCGAAGGGCGGCACGATCTGGCCGCCGGGTTGTTCGACCGGGCGGCGGACTCCTTCCGGCGGAGCGGGTTGCCGCTCGTCCAGGCCCTGACCTTGGTGAACGGCGCGCGTTCGGTCCAGTTGGTGCGGGGTGAGGAAGAGGCGCTCACCTGGCTGGAGACGGCCACCGAGCTTTCCGGTGACTGCGGCGCGCAGCGGATACGCGAGGAGGCTGCCCGGGTCAGGACCGACATCCTCGCCGGCCGCTCGTCGGTGTGGCCTGCTGGCATGTACGAGCCGGTTTGCCTCGACGTCCTCACCGACCGGGAGCGTGAGATCGCCGAACTGGCGGCGGTGGGCAAGCGTACGCGGGAGATCGCGGAACAGCTCTTCCTCAGCGCGAGGACGGTGGACAGCCACCTCAGCCGGATCTACCGCAAGTTGGATATCTCCTCCCGTACGGCGTTGTCGCGGCTCGTCGCGCGGGCATCCGGCCAACAGGGCTGACAGAACGTTTCGTCCACGCCTGCAAGTCAGGAACCCCCCGCGGAGTACGTGGCCATGGCCTCAGGGGTGCCCGGCAGCCCGTAGCCCGACACCAGCAGACAGAAGTTGCCGAACCTCATCTCGCCCAACTGCCAGGTGCCGGGAGACTCGGCGAGTACGCGGACCAGCCGCTGCTGGCGCTCGTCGAGTGCGCTGAACGGTGTGCCCTTGGGCAGCGGCACGTCAGCGAAGGCCAGCCGCAGGGCCGCGTCGGCTATCGGCAGCGCCTCCGTGCCGGACACCTCGCGCAGGCAGGCCAGCAGGCCGGTGAACGAGCCGTCCGCGTAGGCGTCACCGAGCAGACGCAGTGACTGCGCCGCACAGCCCCGCAGGTCCCCGTCGTAGAAGGGGACGAAGTCGCGCGGCTCGGCGTCGCGCCCTACCCAGCTGCGCAGTTCCTCGGCGACCCGCGGAGCAGCGGCCGGTCCGTGCACCCGGGCCAGGGCGATGGCAGCGCCCCAGCGCACCAGCTCCCGCGGATCGTCCAGTGCGGCCTCCAGCAGGCGTATCGCCCGGGGCTCGTCGGGGGTCGCGTTCAGGCCAGTCGCCACCAGGGCGGTGGCGGCCACCGCCGCATCGGTGTCCTGGGCAGCCGCGGTCAGAGCGGGCAGGCTCTCCGCGGCCTCTTCCGGGAACCAGCCCAGCGTGTAGGCGGCCGTCCTACGGAGCACGGGGTCCTCGTGGGACAGCAGCGTCCGGATCAGAGGCAGCCCGGCGCGCACCGCGTCGTACACCGCCAGTTCGACATACGAGTGGACCCGGTGGGCGTCGTCATCGTCGAGCGTTTCCAGGTATGAGTAGAAGGCCGGCTCCTCAAGCCAGTTGCCGCCGGGCTCGTCGTCCTCGTGCTCGTCGTGGTCCTCGTCGTCATCGTCCGCATGGGCCTTGCCGGCCGCCAGCAGCACGTCCCCGCCGACGGCGGCGGCACGGTGCTCGGCGATGTCGTATCCCGACGGCAGGTGGGACTCGCCGTACCCGATCGCAAGGTGGGTGAGCAGCCCGACGATCTCCGCCCGGTCCGGGGTCGCGGGATCGGCGAGCAGCTCCAGAAGGAACGGCACGGCGTGGGCGCTGGCCTCGTAGCGGGTGCCCTGATGGAAGATGTTCCCGTACAGGTCGTGCAACGCCTTCTCACGGACGTCCGAGTTGGCGGAGCGCAGGGCGCGAATCTGGTCGGGCACATCGGTGGCGCCGCCGTACGCGTGTGTCAGGCCGGCCCAGTTGACGGTGTCGAGTTGCTGAAGCATGGCGACAGCATGGCACCCGGGTCTGACACTCTCCGGGGACGATGTGGGAGCCTCCCCCGGGATGGGGCCTGCACCAGGGACAACCACGGACGAGGAGGACGTACGTGCCGACCGCTGACGAATGCCTTCACCGTTACGGGCTGCAGCCGCGCGGTGGCCCGCTGGACGAGGTGCGTGCACTGCTGGACGAGGAGACGCGCCGGGAACGCCACCAGCAGGGGCTCGGGGACACCGAGTTGATGGCTCTGTGCTGCGTCCAGCTGTTCAACAGCGGCCTCCTCGAAGACGTACTGCGCATATGGCATGCGAAATCTTCGAGCATGGACGCCGACTGCTCGATCGACGTCCAGCTGCTGTGCGGAGCCGGTCTGACCGAGACAAAGACGTTTCTGGCATCGCGTCCCGCGCCTCCCTCGTCGTCCGAGGCCGCTCGGGGGTGCCTCAAAAGACTGCTCGACTGTGAGGCGGCCGGGGACTTCGAGGACTTCACGGTGAAGGACCGGTCGGCCTACTACAGCGACTTCTATGCCGACGAGGAGTGATCGGCCCGGCCCTTCTCACGGGACAGGGGGCACAGCCTCAACAACCAGCGAGGGCGCCGGTGGTGTTCTGCAGCGGTGTGCGGTCCTGCAGCGTCGCCGGCTCGCGGCGCAGGCACTCGTTGCGGATCTGCGGGACAACGCTGTCTCACCAGGCCCGCCGGGGCATGGCCGCCTGACCGCCCGTACCGCGGGACTGCCGGGCTGCCTCGCGGGTGTCGGGACCGCGAGGCAGCCAAGCGCCGGGTTGCCGGATCAGCGTTGGACGACGAAGGTCTTGGCCTTACTGGAGCGGCTGGAGCAGGACCGCTTCTCTTCCCCTGTCATCTTGCGGGACTTGACGACCACCGCGTTGCTCTGGCCGTCCGTTCCGTTCGGGGCGGGCCCGGTGACGGCGTCCGGGACGAACCAGAAGTAGTGGCCCCACTTCGGGTCGTCGTAGTGGGTCTGCCAGGTGCCGGAGACGGTCTGCATCACCTGCGCACGGGAGATCCAGCCGACCTCACCGGGCCGCACCGTCATGTTCACGGAGCTGGTCTCAGAGTGCGTGCTCGACCACGTGTGGCTGTACGTCGCCGTCACGCTGAGATCGATGATGCCCGCGATCTTGCCGCCGGCGGTCACGGAAACGCCCGCCGAGTCGGTGGAACCGACCGTGTCGGACCAGGTCATCGACTGCGTGGCAGGCGAGGTGCTGCAGTTGTAGAGCGAGTCGGACACCCGGTGGAAGGCTCCGAGATACGCCTCGCCCAACCGGGGCTCGTTGAAGGTGCACTGCCCTTCTCCCGAGTCGCAGTCGGCTATGAGCTGTGCCCGGGTGGGCTCGTCCTCGGCAAGGGCCGGTACGGCCGTCGCGGCGACCGTTCCCAGGGCAATCGCCGAGAGCGCCAGCATCCGTCCGCCGTACCGCATCCTGCGGTTGTTCGCCATACGTGTGCCTTTCGCGGTGTGTGAGGGGATCGGCGATCGCGGGCAGAGCGACTGAGGAGTCATCGCGATCACCGCCTGTTGCGATCAAGGAGATGCAACAACTGACACATCTACACCAACAGTTGGCGAAGTTACAGCCGTCTTTCGACTTCGCGGTGCTCCGTTCGCCGGCCCTGGGGCGGGCCTGCGCCGCTTACCCGGCCGTGGCCGGCACACTGGGCCGTCCCGGACGGGCCATACGGTATGCGGAATCCCCCCGTCTGCGAGTCCGGCGTAAGTAGGGTGATGTCCATGAAGGCACTCTTGTCGTCTGGTGGCTCAGGTACCCGTTTGCGCCCCATGTCCCGGACATCGGCGAACCGACTTGTACCGGTCGCGAACAAGCCGCTGCCGTTCTGCTCCCTGGAGGCGATCGCCGGGGCCGGCATCGCGTCGCCGGGACGGCGAGAAGGCCGTCGGCCTGGCCCGTGGCAGTCTCGACATCACCGGCGTCGGCACGGTGCACGGCACGGTCGGTGCGCACCGGCCCCAAATCCAGGGCAACCGGGCCGCGTTGGCGGCCGTTGACGACGACGAGGCGTGCGAGGCGGATGTTCCCGCGGGTGGACGGCGGCGGGCCCCTGGCACCTCGTCGAGGCGTGCGCGAGGGCCGACGCCAGGCTGACGCGGGTCTCGACGGACTGCGTGTTCGCAGACGACTGCATCAGCCCGAACCCGGAGGACGCCTCGACGGCACCGCGCAGCGCAGTACATACGGACGTACCAAGCCGGTGGGGGAGCGGGCGGGCCGGGCGCGGGCCATGCCGTGCGTACGGCCTGGCTGTACGGAGTGGGGGCGGGACTCTCATCAGCAGGATGGTCAGACTCGAGTCCGTCAAGAACGCCGTCCGACTTTGCCGACGTGTCGACCTGGTCGACGACCAGCGCGGACTGCCCACTTGGACGGTGGACCTCGCGGACCGGCTGGTACGGCTCGGGCAGGCCGCCCTCGCCGTCACCGCGCCCGCCAGGGCCGGCCACGGCACGAGCGGTACGGAGATGACCTGGTCCGGCCTGGCACCGGAGGGCCTCCGGCTGCTCGGCGCGGACCGGCGCTTCGGCGACCGCAACCCCGGACACGTCCGGCCGACCACCGGCACCGCCTTCGTGCGGTCCGCTCCCCGCCCCGCGGGCAGCGTCCCGGGACGCGAGCGCCGGTGCCGGGCGGGGATCGAACCTGTCCGTCCCTGGCGCGAGGCGCTCGAGACGGCGTTACCGGCTCTGCTCGACGAAGGGAAAGGTTCAGCCAGGTGAGCTTCAAGATCCAGCCGACCGCACAGGTCGACGATACGGCCACGATCGGTGACGGGACGACGGTCTGGGATCTGGCCCAGATACGGGAGGACGCCCGGCTGGGCAGCGGGTGCATCGTGGGCCGGGGAGCGTATGTCGGTCCGGGGGTGCGGATCGGCGACAACGTGAAGCTTCAGAACTACGCCTTGGTATACGAACCCGCCGTGCTCGGTGACGGGGTGTTCGTCGGCCCGGCGGCGGTCCTCACCAACGACTACTTCCCCCGTTCTGTGGACCCGGAGGGCCGGCTGAAGCGCGGTGGCGACTGGGAGGCCGTGGCAGTGGTGGTGGCCGAGGGGGCGTCGCTGGGGGCACGTTCGGTGTGTGTGGCGCCGGTACGCGTCGGTCGTTGGGCGCTGGTCGCGGCGGGTGCCGTGGTGACCCGGGATGTGCCGGACTTCGCACTCGTGGCGGGCGTTCCGGCGCGCCGGATCGGATGGGTCGGCCGGGCAGGCGCTCGACTGGTCGCGTGGGAAGGCGAGTCGGGCGGATGGGAGTGCCCCGAGACGGGCGCGCTGTACGACGAGAAGGACGGCGAGCTCGTCGAACGCGCATGACCCCCTGATTCCCTCAAAACGCCGATCCTCGAACATCTGCAGGCATAACATGTGTGCGATCTGTGCAGACCGAGCACAGTGAGTGCACAAGTCAGTCGTGCCCAGGGGGGGTACGGGGTGGGGACACCTGTGCCTGAAGCGAGGAGCGACGACCGCTCCGACGCCTGACGTCTGCCTTCCGCCGCGTGGCCATCAGCCGCGCGGCCATCACGAGCTGTTCAAAAAGAGGACCCACAGGGGGGTTGGTGTGCCCAAACGATGACCATCACACGTCTGGCGGTGCTCGGTCGCAACGAGCAGCCGCTGCTGTCGCTCGCCCAACGACTGCTCATGGTGGCCGAGTTGGGGCTTGCGTCGATGCTGCTCCCCGGCGGAGAGGCCTTCCCCTTCACCATGGCCGGGCGGAAGGCACCCGACGGTTCCTGGACCCTGGAGCGGCGCGGGACCAGCACCCGGTACGCGGCCATCACCGCGCTGGGGGCCCGGTTCCTCCCCGAGGACCGTCAGCGCGCGGTGCTCGGAGGGCGTACCGCCCAGGAGTTCACGGGTCTGCTGGTCGAGTCACTGCCCGCGGTGACCAACCTCGGTGACGCGGCGCTCATCGCCTGGGCCGCCGCCGAGACCGGCCACCCCAAGGTGTCCGACGCCCTCGCGCGGGTCGAAGCCCTGGACGAGGAGGGCCGGCCGCAGTACACGGTCGAGGCGGCGTGGGTGCTGTCCGCCCTCGCGGCGGCCCGAGGCACGGTCGATGTGGAGAGACGACTCACCGCGGCCCGCGACCGTCTGCTGCGGGCTCGGATCGGGGACAGCCCGCTGTTCCCGCACGCCACCGGGCCCGGCCTGGTGCCCTGGTACCGGGCGCACGTGAGCTGCTTCGCCGACCAGACATACCCGCTCCAGGCCCTGGCCCGCGCACACGCCAGCGGCGACGGAGACGGCGATCCGGAGGCGCTGGCCGCGTCCGAGGCGTGCGCGGCGCGCATCTGCGAGCTGCAGGGCGACGGCGGACAGTGGTGGTGGCACTACGACGCGCGCACCGGCGGTGTCGTGGAGGGCTACCCGGTCTACAGCGTCCACCAGCACGCGATGGCGCCGACCGCCCTGTTAGATCTTGCCGACGCGGGCGGCACCGACTTCGGCGCGTCGATCCGCAAGGGCCTGCGCTGGATGACGGACGTCCCCGAACTGTCCGCCCGCCCGGAGAACCAGGAGCCGTTGATCCTCGACGAGCTCGGTGCCACCTGGCGCAAGGTCTACCGGGGCGATCCGAAGAAGGCCGTACGCGCCGCCCGAGGACTCGGCACCCGAGTCGCTCCGAACATCCGGCTGAAGTCCCTGGACCGGGTGTACCGCCCCGCCTCCGTGGACCGCGAATGCCGGCCGTACGAATTCGGCTGGATGCTCTACGCCTGGCAGGGGGGCCGCATATGAACGAGCGTCAGTCTCTGTTCGGGATCGAGCTGGACCCGCTGACCATGGACGAGACCGTACAGCGCTGCCTCGAATCGGTCCGGGACGGCAGACAGCTCGAGATCGGGGTGGTCAACGCCGCGAAGCTGGTGAACATGCGGCGCGACCACCGGCTCGCGAAGGCGGTGGCCGGCTGCGATCTGGTCCTCGCCGACGGACAGGCCGTGGTCTGGGCCGGCCGGATACTGCGCGCCCCGCTGCCGGAACGGGTGGCCGGTATCGACCTGTTCCTGCGGCTGCTGGCCGAGGCGGAATCGGCAGGCATGTCCGTGTACTTCCTCGGCGCCAGACAGGATGTGCTGGAGCAGATGCTGCGCCGGGTGTCCGACCGCTTTCCCGGCCTGAAGGTGGCCGGCAGCCGGAACGGCTACTTCGACGATTCCCAGCAGGAGGCCATAGCGGGCGCGATCGCCGACAGCGGCGCCCAGATGCTGTTCCTCGGCATGACCTCGCCCAAGAAAGAGATCTTCACCGCCGCCTACGGCGCCCGCACCGGCGCCCGCCTCGTGCACGGAGTCGGCGGCTCCTTCGACATCCTGGCCGGGGTCACCAAGCGGGCCCCCGAGTCCTGGCAGCGGTGGGGAGCCGAGTGGCTCTACCGCGCGCTGCAGGAGCCGCGCCGCCTGGGCCGGCGCTATCTCACGACCAATGCCGCCTTCGTCCTCATGACGGCGCGAGAGTTCATCCGGCTCACCCCGTCGACCGCTCCCGCGAACAGGAGTCTTTGATGCGCGTCGTCGTGATCGGACAGGGATACGTCGGCCTGCCACTGGCCATCCGCGCCGCCGAGGTCGGACACGAGGTGATCGGCTACGACGTCGACTCCCGGCGGGTCAAGAGCCTTGCCGCCGGTGAGTCCTTCGTCGAGGACGTCTCCTCCGAGCGGATCCGCGCGGCAATGGACCGCGGCGCGTACCGGCCGAGCGAATCGGCCCGCGACTGCGGCGGTTTCGACGTCGCCGTCGTGACCGTACCGACCCCGCTGGCCGAGGGCACTCCCGATCTCCGTTACATCAAGGACTCGGGGGTCACCCTTGCCCGCTACCTGCGCCCCGGAGCCACAGTCGTCCTTGAGTCGACCACCTATCCCGGCACCACCCAGGACCTGTTCGCCCCGATCCTGGAGGACGGCTCGGGCCTGACCGCGGGCACCGACTTCCACCTCGGCTACAGCCCGGAGCGGATCGACCCCGGAAACGCCGTATGGGGCTTCAAGGAGACCCCGAAAGTCGTATCCGGCGTCAACGCGGCGTCCCTCAAAGCCGTCCAGGACTTCTACGCCCAGCTCGTCGACACCACCGTGCCGGTGAGCTCGCCCAAGGAGGCCGAACTCGCCAAGCTCCTTGAGAACACCTTCCGTCATGTGAACATCGCGCTGGTCAACGAGGTCGCGATGTTCGCCCACCACCTGGACATCGACGTCTGGCAGGCCATCGACGCCGCCTCCACCAAGCCCTTCGGCTTCATGAAGTTCACGCCAGGACCGGGCGTTGGCGGCCACTGCCTGCCGATCGACCCCTCATATCTGTCCTGGCGCGTGCAGCGTGAACTCGGCCAGAGCTTCCGCTTCGTGGAACTGGCCAACGACATCAACAACCACATGCCCGAGTATGTGGCGCGCCGCATCAGTGACTTGTTCAACGAAAGACGTCGTTCCGTGAACGGCTCGCGCATCCTGCTGCTCGGCCTGGCGTACAAGAAGAACACCGGCGACGCACGCGAGTCGCCCGCCCTGCGCATATCCCAACTGCTGCTCGACATGGGGGCCCAGGTCAGGGCGGCGGACCCGCACGTCGTCGAAAGCCTGCCGGTGGACACCCGGCTGGTGCGGGTCGAACCGGCGCAGGAGGAGCTGGCGGCCGCCGACGTGGTGGTCCTGCTCACCGACCATGACAGCTTCGACTACGAACTCATAGCCGAACACGCCCCCTTCGTTCTCGACTGCCGTCGGCGGCTGTCGGCCGGACCCACGATCGAGGTGCTCTGAGCCATGCCGCGAGTCGTCTGCGTCGCCGGGGCGCGACCCAACTACATGAAGATCAAACCGGTGATGGACGCCCTGGAACGCCGGGGCGCCGAGGTGATCCTCGTCCACACCGGTCAGCACTACGACCCGGCGATGAACGACGTGTTCTTCGCCGACCTCGGCATCCGCCCGCCCGACCGCTTCCTCGGGGTCGGCTCAGGTACCCACGCCGAGCAGACCGGACGCGTGATGACCGCGTTCGAGCCGCTTCTCGGCCAGCTGTCCCCGGACATCGTCGTCGTGGTCGGCGACATCAACTCCACGCTGGCCTGCGCCCTGGTCACCGCCAAGGCCGGGCCGCTGCTGGCCCATGTCGAGGCCGGCCTGCGCAGCCGCGACTGGAGCATGCCGGAGGAGGTCAACCGCGTCGCCACCGACCGCGTCAGCGACTATCTGCTGGCCCCCTCGCCCGACGCCGCCGAGAACCTGCGTGCGGAAGGGTACCGGGACGACCAGATCCACCTCGTCGGCAACGTCATGATCGACACGCTGCTGGCCAACCTGGAGCGGGCCAGGGCCTCGGACATCCTCAGCCGATACGGCCTGATCAGGGGCGAGTACGGCCTGGTCACCCTGCACCGCCCCGCCAACGTCGACGACTCCGGGGTCCTCGCCGCGCTCCTGAAGGCCCTGAGCGAGATCGCCGGCCGCTGCCCGCTCCTGCTGCCCGTGCACCCGCGCGCGTCCGAACGGTTGACCGACATCGGCGTCCCCGGCGGCATCCGGCTCGTGCCGCCCGCCGGATACCTGGACTTCCTCGCCCTGCAGGACTCCGCCCGCCTCGTGCTGACCGACTCGGGCGGCGTACAGGAGGAGACCACCGCGCTGGGCGTGCCGTGCGTGACCCTGCGGGACAACACCGAGCGGCCCATCACCGTCGAGCAGGGCACCAATGTGCTGGGCGGCCGGGATCCGGAGCGGATCGTGGCCACCGTGAACCGGGTGCTGGACAGCCCTCCCGAGCCGCGTCGGCCGGAACTGTGGGACGGCCGCGCGAGCGACCGGATCGCCGACGTGCTGCTGGAGGGAGGCACCGCAGGTACGAGGCCGAGACCGACCGATCAAACGCCCTTCATATGATCCGATTGCAACATATGCTCGTCGGGCGTCGGGCCGCGAGGGGGGACCACCATGGATCTCGCTGAGATCTTCCGTGTCATGTGCAGGCGCTGGTACGTTCTGCTGCCCGGACTGCTGCTGACCGCTGGCCTGACGGTCGCCGTGACCCTGGTGGTTCCGGTCACCTACCAGTCGCAGAGCACGGTGGTTCTCCTCAACTCCCAGAAAGCCACCGTTGCCTACGACGGCAACCCCTTCCTGAGCACGCAGACCTCGCTCACCGGCATGGCCGACAGCCTGGCCCGCAACCTCAACTCCGACGACTCCGTCCGGGAGCTCAAGTCCCGCGGGGCCACCGGGACTTTCGAGGCCAAACTCGCCGACAACGCCCAGGGGCCGCTCATGTGGCTCACCGTCACCGGCACCGACAAGGCCGCCGCCCTGTCCTCGAACCGCGTCCTGACCGCGTATGCCAAGGAGCGGCTCGAGCAGTTCCAGGAGCAGCAGTCGGTCGCCCCGAAGGCCATGATCCGCATGACGACCATCGTGGCCCCGCAGAACCCGGTGGCGCAGACCAAGACCCGGCTCGAGTACATGGTCATGGCCGGGGGTCTGGGCTTGGTACTCACCCTGGTCGCCGCCTTCTACGTCGAGGCGCGCAAGAGGTCGCTCCAGCCCGTGCCCGAGCCCGTGCCCGAGCTGGAGGCCCGGCACGCCGAGCCGGAGGAGGAGACGACCACCCCCATCCCCTCGACCGAGGAATCGGTCGTGGAAGGGACGCTTGCCATCCGGCGGCCGCCCAGCTGGTCGCGGTCCGCCGAGGACGGTTCAGCCGCCGCAGAGCCCACGCCACGGCCCGTCATGGCCGTGGCGTCCGCCGCCGAGCCGCTCGACGAGGAGTCGACTCATGGACACCGCCCGCGCACCGGACAGCGAGACCGGTGAGACGAGCGACGCCCCCGCTCCTCCCGCTCCCGCACCCCCCGACCCCGCACCCCCCGCATCTCCCTCCCTCGGCCGGAAGGTCCGTTCGGCGGCCCGATGGAGTTTGATCAACACCGTCGTCATGCGCCTGGGCAACTTCGCCACCGGCATCGTCCTGGCGCGCTTCGCCCTGGGCCCCGCGGAATGGGGCGTGTACGGCATCGCCCAGACCGTGCTGCTGGTCCTGCTGTCCGCGAACGAGCTGGGCGTAGGCCTGGCCATCGTGCGCTGGGAGGGGGACGCGCGGCGGTTCGCGCCTACCGTACTGACTCTCAGCACCCTCTCCAGCGGCCTGCTGTACGTGGCGCTGTTCGCGGCGGCACCGACGGTGGCCGGCCTGGTGGGCTCGCCGGACGCCGCGGGCGTACTGCGGGTGATGTGCCTGTGCGTGGTGATCGACGGCATAGCACAGGTGCCCGGCGGCTTCCTCACCCGTGAGTTCGCCCAGGGCAAGCGGATGATCATCGACGGGCTCAACTTCGTGCTGAGCACCTCGGTGACGCTGCTGCTGGCCTTCGACGGCTGGGGCGCGATGAGCTTCGCCTGGGGAGCCGTGGCCGGGAACATCGTGACGCTGATCGGCTGCTGGCTGGCCGCACCGGGCACCCTGAAATACGGCTGGAACCCCGGGCAGGCCCGGGCGCTGCTGAGGTTCGGGCTTCCGCTGGCAGGCGCGAGCATGCTGGCCCTCGCGGTGGTCAACGTCGACACCATGGTGGTGGGCGCGACGCTGGGCAACGTGTCTCTGGGCTTCTACGTGCTCGCCTTCAACATCTCCGGCTGGCCCGTGCGGATCATCTCCGAGGCCGCTCGCAGGGTCTCCTTCGCCGGATTCTCCCGCCTTGCCGACTCGCCGCAGGCGCTCGCCCAGGGCTTCAGCCGCGCCCTGGGCGTACTGATCACCGGCACCGTCCCGCTGTGCCTGCTGCTGGCCGGCCTCGCGGGGCCGGTCATCCAGCTGATCTACGGGAGCCAGTGGGCTCCCGCCGCCGCGGCACTGCCCTGGCTGATGGCCCTCGGCCTGATCCGCATCGGCGGCGAACTCGCCTACGACTGCCTGGTCGCGATCGGACAACGCCGGTCGCTCTTCCTGGTCCAGGGCCTGTGGCTGGCAGCCCTGATCCCGGTGCTCCTCGTCGCCGCCCGCCTGAACGGCATTGTCGGAGTCTCACAGGCCCATGTCCTGGTCGCGGGCGGCATGGTGGTGCCCGTCTTCCTCGTCGCGCTCAGCCGTGGAGGCATCGGCGTCGGCCGGATCGCCAGGGCCTGCGCGTGGCCCTTCCTCGGCGGGGCCGTGATGGCCGCGATCATCCTCGGCCTGGAGCGCCAGTTCGGCGACGGCCGGCTCGCGCTCCTCGCCATCGGCACGATCGCCCTGGCCGGCTACACGGTGTGCGTACTGCCCAGCCGCGACTTCCTGCGCGGCGTCGGCCGCGGCGACCGGTCCCACAGCCGGCACCGGGCGTCCGCACCGGTTCGGCCTACCCAACAGGACATGAGGTGAGCCGGATGTCACGGCGCATCGGCCGGAGCTCGCTCGCGGGGCTGCTGCTTGCAGCCTTACTGGCGGTCGTCGGCGCGGCCTGCTCGGGATCGGACCGGTCCGCGTTGCCGGACTGCCCGGACGACGCGCTGACCTGCCCCGCGAGCGGCTCCTCGGCCTCACCGACCGCCGGTCCGTCGACCGCGGACGGCCAGGCGACGGGGCACCCCGACGCCTCGCCGTCCCCGACGCGGAAGCCCACCGTGACGGCCGGCGCAAGCGGCGCGCCCGACAAACCCGCGGCCAGGACCGCCTGCGCCTCTCCCGGCGCCTGCGGCTTCCCCGACGCCGGAACGACCGGTCCGCGTATCCCCCTCACGCCCCACAAGACCGGGTACATGGCCGTCCGTACCGACGGGCTCGTCATCCGGGGCTGGGACATCACCGGCTCGCTCGACATCTACGCGAACGACGTCACCGTCATCGACACCAAGATCACCTCGGACAACTGGTGGGGCATCAACCTGCGCCCCGGCTACAGCGGCCTGCGGGTCCTGCACTCCACCATCACCGCCGTGCCCGGGAAGGGGCCGGACAACGGAGGCGTGGACTACGCGGTGTCGAACATGGGGGGCAGCTCCATCGAGGTCGGCTGGTGCGACGTCTCGGTGTTCGGCGACGCCCTGTCCATGGGCCAGGGCGAAATCCACGACAACTACGTGCACGACATCAGGCCATTCATCAACCTCGGCGGCGAGTGGCAGCACACCAACGCGGTGATCAGCGGCGGCGGCAACACCGGGCATCTGATCATCCGCCACAACACCCTGCTCAACCCGACCAGCCTCAAGCAGGGTGCCTCGGGAAGCATCGGCCTGTTCGCGGACACCGGAGTGGTTCGCAATGTCACCGTGGACCACAACTGGGTGGCCGGCGGCGCGTACGCCCTCTACGGCGGTGACAAGGGCGCCACCGGGATCAAGGTCACCGACAACATCTTCTCGACGCAGTACCACCCCGCCTCCGGCGGATACGGCGTCGTCGCCCACTGGAACGAGGGCGGCACCGGAAACGTGTGGCGCAACAACAGGATGTCCGACGGCCGCCTGATCCACCCCGAGCCGTCCTCGTGAGCGGGGCACCCGACCGGGAGGCAACCACATGATGCGTCGGGTCGCGCGCGCGCCCTGGACGCTGCTCAAGGCGGCGTTCGGCTGGCTGGTGCTCTTCGAGGCCAGGAACAAGATCGTGCTGGCCCCCTCCGCGATCAGGCTCCGCCGCGTCGAGAACGCCGAGACCCGACGGCTCGCGGCCGGCCTCCCGTCCCGGCCGTCGGCGCTGGTCGCCACGGTGATCGCCACCCACCGCCGCCCCGAGGCGCTGCGCGCCGCGGTGCGCTCGGCCCTGGCGCAGAGCGTACGCGACCAGGTCGTCATGGTCGTCGACGACGGCGCCGGGCTTCCCGAACTACCCGACGACCCAAGGCTGTTCGCCGTTTCACTGGCGATCAACACCGGCACCGCCGGAGTCGTCCGCAACGTCGGGATCCGGCTCACACGGTCCCGCTATGTGGCGTTCCTGGACGACGACAACCTGTGGGAGCCGGACCACCTCGCCCGGGCGCTGGAAGTGCTGGAGTCACCCGGCGGCCCCGACGGCGTCTACACGGCGCTGCGCCGCGTCCTGCCCGACGGAAGCGAGCGCGACGTCCTGTCGGTGCCCTACGACAGGCGCCGGGCCGCCCGCGAGTCCTTCCTGGACACCAACGCCTTCGTCGCCCGCCGCAATCGCTCACTGCACTTCAGCCGCCTGCGCCGGACACCGGAGGTGCTGCCCCGTGAGGACTGGGAGCTGATCCGCCGGTACGGCCGCAGGCACCGGGTGCTCCATGTGCCGCACCCCACCGTCCGGTACCTGATGAACCCCGCCAGCTTCTACACCCAATGGTCACAGCCCAGTTGAAGCGGCCGGCTCCGCGTACCGTTGCTCCCCTTCCGTTCCGACCACAGGTGGTTGATCCCGTGCCCCGATCCCGCGCCCTCAGAAACAGATTCGTCGACGCGCCCGGCTCGCTGGGCGAACGACTCCGCATCGCCCGCTGGGAAAGGTTCCAACGCTGCTTCCCCGGCATCGAGAGCATGAGCGTCGTGGACCTGGGCGGGACGGCCGAGATGTGGCTGCGTGCACCGGTGCGCGCCAAGCACGTCCACCTGATCAACCTGGAGGAACATCCCGCCGAACTGCCCGACTGGATCACCGCGGAGGTCGCCGACGTCACCGACCCGGCGGTCGCCGCCGAACTGAGCAGCCACGGTGGCTACGACCTGGTGTTCTCCAACTCGACCATCGAGCACGTGGGCGGCCACAGCCAGCGCCGCCGGTTCGTCGCCGCCGTCGAGTCCCTGGCGCCGCTGCACTGGATCCAGACGCCGTACCGCTACTTCCCGGTCGAGCCGCACTTCGTGGCGCCCGGCTTCCAGTTCCTGCCACTGGCCGCCAGGGCACGTCTGGTGAGGCACTGGCCGCTCGTCCACAGCCGTCCCGACAGCCCGGAGTCGGCGATGAACGCCGTGATCAACATCGAGCTGCTGACACGCTCCGAGATGCGCTACCTGTTCCCCGGATCCGTGCTCCTCAGCGAGCGGGTGCTCGGTGCGACGAAGTCGCTGACAGCCGTACGAACGGAGCTCGCGTGCTGAACAACCTGATCAACAGACATGACGCGGACCGGCTGCTGCGCAAGGTGCGGCGGCTGGAACTCGATCCGGTGCTGGCCAAGCTGCGGGTACGCGGTGGCGCCCGGGTGGTCCAGCACTGGTCTCAGGTCGATCCGTCGCTGACCGAGTGGTGGGCGATACCAGCGGTCGTCAAGCGGTGGAATCTGCTGATGACCGGCGACGCTGACACCTCGTTTCCCGAGTACGTGGCCGCCGAGCACTTCGCGCCGCGCACCGGTTTGCGCGGACTGTCCTTGGGATGCGGCACCGGCGGAAACGAGCTGCTCTGGGCGAAGACCGGTGCGTTCGGTCTCCTGGAGGGCGTGGACGTGGCGCAGCAACGGATCGACTTCGCCACCCGCGCCGCCGCCGAGAACGGTCTCGCCGACGTCCTGCGCTTCCGGGTCACCGACGTCAACCGGATGACCAGCGACGGGGAACGCTTCGACGTGCTGCTGGGCCTGCAGTCGCTGCACCATTTCGACGACCTCGACGAGACCCTGCCGCGGCTGTCCCAACTGATCGAGCCCGGCGGGATGTTCGTGATCGACGAGTTCGTCGGCCCCACCCGGTTCCAGTGGACCGACGGCCAACTGGACGCGGCGAACGCGCTGCTGGTCCAGCTCCCCGAGGAGCGCCGACGGCTGGCCGACGGCAGGATCAAACGCCGTGTCGTGCGGCCCAGCAGACTGTCGATGGTGCTGGACGACCCCTCGGAGGCGGTCGACGCGGCGGCGCTGCTGCCGGGCCTGCGGCGCCATTTCGAGGTCGTCGAGGAACGGCCGTACGGGGGCACGGTGCTGCACATCGCGTTCTCCGGGATCGCGCACAACTTCCGTGACCAGGAGCCGGAGACGCTGGCGCTGCTGGAGCGGTGCTTTGCCGCCGAGGACGCGGCACTGCCGGATGTGGGGCACGACTTCACCGCCATGGTCTGCCGCCCACGGAGCGCGCGCTGAGCGCTCCGCTGGCTGTGCCGATGTGCGGCTCCGCCGCGGGGCCGCGAGGTGCGCCGTCGATCGTCCGCGGCACCATCGTGGCTGGTCGCGCCCACGCGGCGGAGCCGCACATCGATACAAGCCCGCGCCTACGGGGCACCGCCGAACCGCAGCGGACTTGGGGTGCCAGTAGGAACGCTGTCACCAGCCGCAAACGATGGGTGTCACGTGCGGCGACGTGCGGCGGGGTCGCGTTCCCCGACGTGCCGGGCGACCGCGTCGACTCCGGGACGGGCGTACCGCTCCAGGGAGCGGACAGAGGCGTGGCGGGAACGGGCCAGCAGCATCGGGGTGGAGGTTCCGTCCTCGGCGTCGTGTGTCAGGGCGCTGTGGCGTAGCCGGTGGAGTGTCCAGCCGTCCAGGTCCTCGATGTCCTCGGGCGAGGCGAGCGGGTTGGCCAGCAGCCGGGTGTTCTCCTCGAAGATCTCCTCAGCCCGGCGGTAGGAGAGCCGGGCCCGGCCGGTCTCCGGGCACATGTCCAGCGTCGGCGTTCCGGCCGGGGCCTTGCGGTCGGTGAGGAACAGCGGACCGCGGGTACGGCGGGCGATCAGGCGGGGCAGCAGCTGGGCGGTGCCGGACTGCCAGTGAATCCACTCCGTCGCCCCGCCCTTCGCGGTGATCTTCCCGCGCTTGTCCTGCGGGTACAGGTCTTCCACGTTCAGGCACAGCACCTCATCGGCCCGCGCCGCCGACTCGTAGAGCATCTTCCACTGCGTCTTCTCCCGCAGGGCGACGTCCAGGCGCCACAGGGCGGCGATCTGGTTCTCCGCCAAGGCCTTGGTGCGGTCCGGCGGCGCCGGCCGCCGCTCGATGCCGATCGTCGGATCGCCTTCGATCCAGCCCTGGCGCTGCCACCAGCCGATCGCCTTGCGCGCGATGGACAGCTCCCGGTTGACGGTGTCGGTGTCCATCTCGTCCGCCCGCGCCGCCGCCAGCTCGGCCAGCACCTCCGGCAGCGCCGGGTCGTCGATCGCGGCGACGGGGAAGACGGGCGGCTTCGCACCCCGGCGGGCGGGGCCGGTCGGCGCCGGTTCGCCGGCGAGCATCCACCCCCACGTCGTCAGCGAGATCCGGTAGATCCTCGCGGAGGACTTCGCGATCCCCGCGCCGGTGAGGTACTGCTCGACTGCTGCGGTGTACGACGACGGCGGGGCGGACAGGGGCGCGACCCGGGCGCGCGGCAGCCGGAGTGCGCCTCCGCTCCAGAGTTCGGTCACTGGTTCGATCGCCATGCCTGCTCCACCCTCCGACCCTGCCGCAGTAAATGCGTACACCTCGCTCCTGCGGCCGGATCACCCCGCCGCAGGTCGCTGTGATCACGGTAGGGGCTCTGCCGCAGTAAATCCGGTATTTACCGCGGTACCGTCCTGGCGGCCTGCCGAGCGATAGAGGGCCGACAAAGACCCGCCTGATTTGATCTGGTGAGATGCGGGGCCTGGGACGAGTCTTGTCCGGGCTGGGACTGTGGGGACTTTCTCCGTGAGGCTACGCAACTGACTACTTGATCGTGTGGTGCGGGTGCTGGGCCGGGGGGATGTGTCGGTGGGGGCTGGTTGGATGCGGGTATGTCTGATGACCTGCGTGTTGACGCTGCCGGGGTGCAATCCGCCGAAGTAGATGGGCGACTGGAGGATCCGGGGTTGCGGTGTGGGCGGTGGCGACAACCGTGGTGGAGGGCCGCCCGGTCGCCGTCACCGGAGGCCCCGGCAGGACGGTGCGGGTGTGTGGGACCTGGCCACCGGCCGGCCCGTCGGCGAAACCCTCACCGGCCACAACTACCCGGTGTCCGCGGTGGCGACGGCTGTGGTGGACGGCCGACCGGTCGCGGCCGGCGCGACAGGTCGGGCGGGAGCTTGTGTTCCCCGCGCCGGTCCATGCGGTGGCCCTCACTCCCGATGGCCAGTTCGTGGCTGGGTTCGGCTGGGAGGTCGCGGTCCTGACCCCCCGTTGAGACGAGCACATTGCGGTTTGACGCCTGGCTGCGAACCGCTGCCCCATTGATCGCAAGCCCGCCGATGACGCCGCCCTGGAAGTTCAGTTCATCGACCTTGAACTCCTCGCGTTCGACCTCTGCCCCTGTCGGAACTGCCGATCATCGCTCGGCGGAGCTATGGGCGCCAGCGTTGTCTGTGCCGCGTCGTAGTGTTCACAAAATTCACCTCAACCCTCGGAGTTTCACATGCCTGCTACGGCTCGACTGCTTGCCACAGTGACCGCCCCGTTGCCCTCGTCGCAGGCCGACGCACCGGTCCTGGAGGGCCGGCCAGGACGCATGATGCTCGGGCAGCGCAGCGACCGGGAGTTGGTGGTCTGCGGTGTGGGCGGAGCGCCGGCACAGGCCGAGCAGGCAGCGGTTCGGTTTCCGGCTCCCTGGCCACGACGGTACGGAACCTGCGCGGTGGCTCCGGACCGGAGCCTGGCCGTCTTCGCGGGCGTGCACGCGCTTCGGGCGGTGGAGCCGTCGGGAAAGGTCCGCTGGGAGCTCCGGCACGGCTGCTGGCAGTGGGCCTGCCAGGAGATGCACCTGTCCTTCGACGAGTACGCGGGCAGCCAGGACCACTCCTTTGCACTTTCGGGATCGGCCGGTTTCTCGGCGGACGGACGACTGGTGTGGGCGTATGTGATGGGACCGTTGCCAGAACCGGGTCCGGCCCGGGGTGCGGTGGACGAGTGGCTGCTACTGGACACTGCAGACGGGCGGGTGCTGGCGCGTACGGAGATCGGGGCGGACCTTCTCGGCAGCACCCATGTGCCCCACCCGGACCCCCGCCAGATGGGGCTGAGCGGTAACGGGCCCTATGGACCCATGGTGCACTGGGGGCGCTGGGATGGCCTGAACCTGGCGGTGGAGTGTTTGGATGATCAGGATGTGGTCGGAGTAAGCCCGTCGGGCAGTCGACTGCTGACCGTGAACCACGTTGAGGACTCCCTCGAAGTTCAGGATGCCCGGGACCACTCCGTGATCGCAGAGGTGTTCGCCCCCACCGCTCCACGCCACCCGGATGTGGAGCCGGGTGACAACGAGGACGGACCCTGCTGGGACCAGGCAGGGGGATTCCTGGACGAGACCACCGTGATCACCGGGACCGTCGACGGCCGGCACTGGCTGGTCGACGCCTCCCAGGCACAGTTTCCCGAGCAGATCAGGTACCCCTTCACGGTGACCAGCCAGCCCACCGCACTGGGCGGCGGCACCTGGTACACCGCTTCCGGCTCCGGGAACGGCGGTCATGTGTGGACCCTCCGTATGGACGGCCGGAAGAACCGGCGAACGGTCACGCAGGAAACATGTCAGGACGTGTCCGATGAGCCGGTGCCGCCGAATCTCCTGCGGGGGCAGGTCGTTGCCGATGAGTCAGGTTTGTCGCCCTCACTCCTGGATGACCTGACGCGCGTTCTGACGGGGTCCGGTGTGTCGGCGCAGGACGCCGAGCGGCTCGTACGGTCGGTGGCGACGACGAAGGAACCCGAGGCGGTGGCGGGCATCCTCCGAGCGAACCAGCCTGAGCGAGCCGCCTGGATCGCGCCTATGACCGGGTATCTGAGCCAGGCGGGGTGGGGCTATCTGCTCACCGAGGAAGCCACTCCCGGGGACGGTTACGCGGCGGTCAGGAGGTCACTGACGGCAGGCGGGGCTGTCATGTGCTCGTCGGGAGATCGGGAAGGATGGCTTTTCGGCCTACTCGACGGCAGGGCGCTGCGCGTACCTGTCGGAAGCAGGGTCAAGATCGGGGAGCCGCTGACCGACGACACATGCGATCCCCACGACCTGCTCCAGATACTCGGTGTGGCACAAGCCGTGGTGGCGGCGGCAGATCGGCTCGCAGGCTTGTGCGTCCTCGACCGGGAGGCCGCGGAACGGGTCGTGCGGCCGTTGTTCGATGCCGTGGAGATCAGCGAGACGGTACTCGGCTGGGAGTTGCCCGGCCTGCGCCCAGGAAGCCTCTGCACCCGCCAGCGCTTCCTTATCGAACAGGGCCGGGCCATCGGCCGTGTGCTGCGGGACCTGCCGCCGTCGGCCGACCATCGCCTGCACGCCCTGGCGACCCGCTCCGATGACGCAGAACGGGCTGAGGCCTTCTGGGCGGAGCGGCTTTATCAGGTCGCGGACGACGCGGGGCTGTCGATCAATATCGGGTGGCGCAAGCCGGTCTACCTGGGATGTACCGACCTCGCCCTCCTCCTCGACCACGGTGGTGCCATCCCGGCGGGCACCAGGTACGACGTGGGACCTTCGAGATGACCAGCGCAACCCTGCGGGTCGCGGACCCCTGCTACCTCAAAGAGCGTGCCCTGGAGACCCAATCCCTCCTCAAGGTGACTCTGCCCGCGCGGGCGGGACGCTGCAGGACATGACGTTGTTGACGCCTCGTGGCAAGGAGCTACGGGAACGAAGGAAGGACCCAGCCGGTGCGGTGTGTGCGGTGGCGACGGCTGTGGTGGACGGCCGACCGGTCGCCGTCACCGGCGGTGACGAGACGGTGCGGGTGTGGGACCTGGCCACCGGCCGACCAGACGAACCGGAGTTGATGTTCCCCGCTGAGGTGAACGCGGTGGCCATCACTTCGGACGGTTGGCTGGTGCTCGGGTTCGGCCGGGAGGTGGCGGTGCTGGCCCACTGCTGACCTGCCCCCGACCCCACTGAATTGGGAGCTGACCAAGTCGGGCCCGCTGCCATCGCTGAACATCCGGAACCTACCGGCGGGTTACTTGTTCTCGGGTGCCCGAGCTGGGACTTCAGGCCAGAGAGGCCAGCATGGTGGCCCAGGCACGAGCCCGGGGCAGCCGCGTGTCGAGGTCGCGCCACGCCAGACGCTGGCGCGGCCCGCCCGCAGCGCTGTACTGGCGCGGGTTCATTCATTTTTTACGGTGGTTCGCGCGGTCTGGTCGGCCGGTGCCCGGGGCCCGGTACGGAGGCCGCAGCGAGGTTGAGGCGGGCGCCCATGTCGAGGTTCACCTCGCCGTACGGGCGTACGTGGGACCAGAACAGCGGGGTCAGGCCGCGGCGGTCGGCAGGCGTGAGAACCTCGGTCCACCTCGGTTCGCCGAGGATGTCCTGGAGCATCAGGGTGTTCACGTAGACCAGCGCGGATTGCAGGATGCGCAGGCACAGGACGAACATCTCCTGCTCGTCGCGCCGGTTCGAGGCGATCTCCCCGCCCTTGCCATAGGCGATGACGGAGTTCGCGCCGTTGGAGGACTCCATCACGTTCAGGCCCTCCTCGATCTCCCGCTGGAGGTCCCGAAGCCGCAGGTAGCGGGCCACGAAGATGGTCTTCTGCGCGCGGCCGACCTCCAGCATCGCCGCGTAGGTGGGGTGGGAGGCGTTGCGGGTGAAGCGGCGCAGGATCGCCTCGGTGGATGCGGTGCGGGTGCGGATCGCGGTCGCGTACCTGATCATCTGGTCGTACTGCTGGGCGATGAGTTCCCAGCGGATCGGGCGGGTCAGCGCCGGGGTCAGCTGCCGGTACGCGTCCGGTTCGCCGGCCACGGGCCGGTACAGCTTGACCTTGTTGATCCGCTTGATGCGCGGCAGCAGGTCGAAGTTCAGCAGCCTCGTGATGCCGAACCCGATTTCCGACTGGCCGTGCGAGTCTGTGTAGTTGGCCTCGACGTCCATGGTGGTGCCGTGCCGCATGGCGCCTTCGATCATCGCGGCGACCTCGGAGGCGGTGCAGTTGATCAGCTGGGAGTGGATGGCCAGGGACTTCTTCTCCACGTGCCAGTAGATGAGCACCCCGCGGCCGCCGTAGCGCGAGTGCCACTCGGTGAACAGGTTCTGGTCGTAGGCGCGCACGTGCGTGGAGTCGGAGGCGACCGCGGTCGAGCCCTGGCCCCACAACTCGGTGCTGCGGGCGGCGAAGGTGGCGTTCGCGATCTGGACGGCGATGGCGCGGGCGGCCTCCGCCGACAGGTGCCGGCGCCGCACGTAGCGCAGTTCGTCCTCGGTGTGGCCGTGGCCGCCGGAGGCGACGGCCTTGATGCCGGTGTTCGTGCCGTACGCGTAGATGACCAGCAGCAGGCGCTCGGCCAGGACCTCCACCGACAGGCTGCCCCCGCCAGAGACGGAGGTGACCGCGTCCAGGCAGCCGGTCCGCAGCACGGCTTCCTTCAGCATGTCGACGAGCGGCACGATGCCCCAACGCCTCTGCACCTCGGCCTTGATCCTGCGCAGGTTGCGCGGCTCGGGCTGGGCCTCGGCCGGCGTTAGCCGGATCGCGCCGGACTTGCGCTCGGCGATGTCCAGCCAGCTCAACCGCGGCATCTGGTCGTTCAGCAGCGTCAGCTCGGTGGTCATCTGCTCGCGCAGCTCGTCGACGAAGTCGGCCGCGTCCAGCGGCTTGCGGAGCTCGCGGTAGTTCTCCTCGCGCCTCTCGGCGAAGTCCTGGGGAAGGTCCTCATCAGGGTTGCGCCACTTGTCGGCGCCGATGACCCAGATCTCCTTGCACTTGAGCTGGTCGCGCAGGGCCTGGAAGGCGACGACCTCGTAGACCATGCGCACCACCCGGCGCCGGCCTCGCTTGTCGGTGCGGTGGACGACCTCCGCCCAGTCCCCGCCCATCGCCCTGTGCACCGGCACGGTCTCGCCCAGCGGGTAGTACGTGGTGTTGCCCGCCGCCGCGTACCGCGCCACCAGCACCAGGGCCTCGACCACCGGTCGGTGGGTGTGATTGGACGAACGGAACTCCAGCACGTCCAGCAGCCTGATCAGCCCACGCCGGTAGTGGTTGGTGTAGGACGCCTTCAACGTGGTCTGCACCGTGCGCCGGTAGACCGGACCACGGGTCTTGAACTCGTGCACCAGCTCCCGCAGCGTCTGCTCACCGCCGGACACCGCCGGGTAGACGACCTCCCGGACCGTGCCCTCAGGCTCACCGATCGACGCCTCAGCGAGCTTGAAGAGGATGCTCTCCTTGCCCGACACCTTCTTGAACGCGTTGACCAACTGCTCGGTAACCTTCTTCTCCGCCCGCGCGCCGATCCGATGCACCGTGGAGATCAGCAGCTCCACCAGCGTGTCGGTGATCTCCCGCTCCCGCTCGTGCAGCAGCGAGGCCAACAGCGTCACCCGCAACGGCAGCGGGTGCGTGCGCAGATGGGAAGGGGACTCCACTGCGGCCCGCGCCCGCCAGCCGGCCACCACCTTCGGCGCGACGTCCGCGAACAGATCCGCAGGCAGCCCGACCGCCCGGACCGCCAGCAGCTTGTCGATCTCGGTGAGCATCGTCTCCAGGCTGACGTTGCCCGGAGCCTCCTTGATCTTCCTCAGGACCGGCACACCGTCCTCGCCCTCACCTACACCGGCATCACCGGGCACCGCGCCGTCGTCCTGGTCGGCGCCAGCGACCAGGGCCACGATCCGCTCCGTGCTCTCCACCGTGAGCCTTGCTGAGATCCGCGCCGTCAGAGTCTCCTCGGCGGCCCGCAGCGCCGCCCCCACGATCCGGTCACACCGCCCCGGGGTGGGCGGCTCGATGCACTCCGTACGACAACGGGCCAGCAGCCCCACCCGCACCTGCTCCGGCCGCCGCTCCTTGCACGCGACGTGCTCGGCAAGCCAGGCCGCCAACTTGTCCGCGTCCGCAACGCTGCACTCACGAAAGCCCAAGTGCCCACGGATCTGCGCACGGTGATATTCGACCGTCCGACCGCTCCACTCATACGCGTCCAGCTCGGACGCGGGTACCTGTACCTGCCGGGCGACGAACTCCACCGCCTCGCCCGGCAGCTCGAACCGGCCCCGGGGAAACCGGCCGTACTGTGTGTAGAACTTCAGCAACACGGCGAAGCCCAGTCGCGTCGCACCGCGCTTGCCGGACACGAGCCCCTGCTCGTCCTTCAATAGCGTCCAGTGCTCGACCAGGTCGTCCAGGTCCAAAGGGGTACGGGCCACGGTCGTCGATCGTCCTCTCGGGTATTCATCCCGCGCAGCTGTACGACCCAGGACTCACCCACACGGGTGACACCCACAAGATCACTGCCGTTTGCGGCTGGTGACAGAGTTCTTACCGGCACGACGGCCGTGGGTTCAGCGTGACTGAGGGACGTTCATCGGAAACCCACGGTCTCTGCGG
>NZ_JBVIVK010000034.1:0-53604 GCF_055595715.1 Streptomyces sp. NPDC040410 | reverse complement strand
CAGGCGCTCCTCGCCACGTACGGCCGGGAACACTCCGACGAACGGCCGCTGTGGCTGGGCTCGCTGAAGTCCAACATCGGCCACACGCAGGCCGCGGCAGGCGTGGCAGGTGTGATCAAGATGGTCATGGCGATGCGCCACGGCGTCCTGCCGCGGACCCTGCACGTCGACGAACCCACACCGCACGTGGACTGGTCGGCCGGTGACGTCCGGCTGCTGACCGAGGCCGTCGACTGGCCCGAGACGGACCGCCCGCGCCGTGCTGCCGTGTCGTCCTTCGGCGTCAGCGGCACCAACGCCCACACCATCATCGAGCAGGCCCCCGCTGCCGAGGAGCTGCCCCCGGCGTCCGACTCGGGCGCGGCCGTGCCGTGGGTGCTCTCCGGCAGGACCGAAGCAGCACTGCGGGCGCAGGCCGCCCGCCTCGTGTCCTTCCTGGACGACAACGACAACGACAGTGACAACGACGGCGAGGCGGCCCCGGTGGCCGACGCGGCGTATTCGCTGGCCACGACCAGGGCGGCCTTCGAACACCGCGCCGTGGTGGTCGCGGAGACCCCCGAGGAGCTCCGGCAGGGACTGGCCGGTGTCGCCCGCGGCGCCACGCCGCCCGGCGTGGTGACCCCCACCGCACGCACCGGCGGCAAGACCGTCTTCGTCTTCCCCGGGCAGGGGTCGCAGTGGGTGGGCATGGCCGCCGAACTGCTGGAGACCTCCCCCGTCTTCCGCGAACGGATCGACGCCTGCGAGCGCGCCCTCGCGCCGCACGTGGACTGGTCGCTGACCGCGGTGCTGCGCGGCACGCCCGATGTCGAGCAGGACCGGGTCGACGTGCTGCAGCCCGTGCTGTGGGCGATGACGGTGGCCCTGGCCGAGGTGTGGCGCTCCTTCGGAGTGACCCCCGACGCCGTCGTCGGGCACTCCCAGGGCGAGGTCTCCGCGGCGGTGATCGCCGGAGCGGTCTCCCTGGAGGACGGGGCGCGCATCGTGGCGCAGCGCAGCCTCGCGGTGCGCGAACTCCAGGGCCGCGGCGGCATGGCCTCGGTGACGCTTCCGGACGAGGAGGCGCAGGAACTGATCGGCCGGTGGGCCGGCCGCCTCGGCACCGGCGCCGTGAACGGGCCCGGGACCGTCGTGGTCTCCGGGGACACCGACGCCCTGGACGAACTCCTCGCCCACTGCGAACAGGAGGGCATCCAGGCCCGCAAGGTCGCCGTCGACTATGCCGCGCACTCGCCGCAGATCGAACGCGTCGAAGCGCAGGCGAGTGAGGGGTTCGCCGGCATCATCCCGCTCCCCGGCTCCGTGCCCTTCTACTCCACGGTGACCGGCGGGAAGCTGGACGCGGACGAGCTCGGCTCCGGCTACTGGTACCGCAACATGCGGCAGACGGTGCGGTTCCACGACGCGATCCGGACCGCTCTGGCCGACGGACACGACGTTTTCGTCGAAGTCAGCCCGCACCCCGTGCAACTGGCGGGCATCCAGGACGCCATCGAGGCCGCCGAGGCGGAGGCCGCGGTCGTACCGACGCTGCGCCGAGGCGACGGCGGACGGCACCGGCTGATGCTGTCCCTTGCCCAGGCCCATGTGCACGGCGTCGGCATCGACTGGGACGCAGTCCTGCCGGGTGCGCGCCGCGTCGACCTCCCGACCTACGCGTTCCAGCACGAGCGGTACTGGCTGGAGGCGGGCGCTCCGGCCGGTGACGTGCGAGCGGCCGGACTGGACGCCGCCGACCACCCGTTCCTGGGGGCTGCGGTGGAGCTGCCGGACACCGGCGGCCACCTGCTGACCGGGCTGCTGTCCCTGCAGGCCCAGCCCTGGCTGGCCGACCACGCGGTGCTGGGCACGGTGCTGCTGCCGGGCACGGCCTTCGTGGAACTGGCCGCCCACGCCGCGGCCGAGACCGGCTGCGATGTGGTCGAGGAGCTCACCCTGCAGGCACCGCTGGTGCTGCCCGAGCACGGCGGTGTCGCGCTCCAGGTCCTCGCAGGCGCCCAGGACGACTCCGGCCGCCGCCCGCTGAGCGTGCACTCGCGAGCCGGGGACGGCCCCTGGATCCGCAACGCCACCGGCGTCCTGGCCACCGGCGGAGCCCCCTCCGGCACCGACCTGAGCAGCTGGCCCCCGGCCGACGCCCAGCCGGTGGACCTGGACGGGTTCTACGACCGCTTGGCGGACCTCGGCCTGAGCTACGGCCCGCTCTTCCAGGGGCTGCGTGCCGCCTGGCGCGGCCACGACGCGGTCTACGCCGAACTCGCCGTCACCGACGAGGCGCAGGCGGACGCGGACGCGTTCGGCGTGCACCCGGCGCTGCTCGACTCCGCGCTGCACGCGCTGGGCGCGGGCGGCCTCGTACCGGCCGCCGACGGGCCCCTGCTGCCCTTCGCGTGGTCCCGCGTCACGCTGCACGGAACCGGAGCAGCCGGCCTGCGGGTACGGCTCTCCCAGGCCGGCGGGGACACGGTACGGCTGGAGGCCGCCGACGGCACGGGCCGTCCCGTGGTGTCGGTGGAGTCGCTGACGCTGCGCCCGGTGTCGGCGGAGCAGCTGCGCACGAGCTCCCGGGACTCCCTGTTCACCGTGGACTGGGCACCGCTCGCCGCACCAGCCGACGCGAAGGCCTTGGCCGTACGGGCCTACGACGACATCGCCGCCCTCATCGCCGCCCCCGCGGCGGAGACCGGGGCGCAGGCGGACACGGACGCCGTCGTCGTCCCCTGCCCGGCCGGGTCGGGCACCGACGCCGAACGGGGCCGGGACGTCCTCGCCGAGGTGCTCCGGCTGGTCCGGTGGTGGCTGGCCGAGGACCGGGCCGCCCGCCTGGTGCTGGTGACCCGGGGCGCGGTCGCCGCACGCGACGATCCGGCACAGGGCGACCCGGTGCAGGCGGCCGTGTGGGGCCTGGTCCGGTCGGCACAGTCGGAGGACCCGGACCGCATCGTCCTCCTCGACACCGAAGAGAACGCCGACGGAGAGCACCTCGCGGCGGCGGCCGTCCCCCGGCTCGTCGCCTCCGAGGAGCCGCAGGCGGCACTGCGCGGCGACGCGCTGCTGCTGCCGCGGCTCGCCAGGGCCGCCGCCGACGCCCCCCGGGCCACCCCGGACTTCGGGACCGGCACGGTGCTCCTGACCGGCGCGTCCGGCGCCCTGGGCGGACTTGTCGCCCGGCACCTGGTCGCCGAACACGGCGTGCGCAGCCTGCTCCTGATGAGCCGGCGCGGCGCGGACGCCGAGGGTGCGGCGGAGCTCCAGGAGGAACTGACCGCCGAGGGTGCCGAAGTGCTCTGGGCCGCCTGCGACGTGGCCGACCGGGACGCCCTCGCCGAGGTGCTGTCCGGCACGCCGGTGACGGCCGTGGTGCACACGGCCGGAGTCCTCGACGACGGCGTGATCGGTTCGCTCACGCCGGAGCGCATGGAGACGGTGCTGCGCCCCAAGGTCGACGCGGTGCTGAACCTGCACGAGCTGGCGGGCGACGTGTCGGCGTTCGTCCTCTTCTCCTCGCTCGCGGGCACCCTCGGCACCCCCGGCCAGGCCAACTACGCCGCGGCCAACGCCTTTCTGGACGCCTTCGCCGGGCGCCGCCGGGCCCAGGGGCTGCCCGCGGTGTCGCTGCCGTGGGGCCTGTGGCAGCGCACCGGCACCATGACCGAGGACCTCGGCGGCGCCGGCCGGACCCGGCTCGCCCGCGGCGGCGTGCTGCCGCTGTCCGACGAGGACGGCCTGGAACTCCTCGACGCGGCGCTCGCGCTGCAGGAGCCCGTGGTGGTGCCGGCACGGCTGGACCTCGCCGCCCTGCGGAACGCGACCGCCCCGGTGCCGCCGCTGCTCAAGGCGCTTGTCGGCGCCCGGCCGCGGCGCACGGACCGGGCGGCTTCCGTACCGCTGGCGCAGCGGATCGCGGGCCTGCCCGAGGGCGAGCGCGAAGAGGCCGTGCTGGACCTCGTCCGGTCCGAGGTCGCCGCCGTTCTCGGACACAGCTCGGCCAAGGCCGTCCAGCCCGACCAGGCCTTCGGCGACCTGGGCTTCGACTCGCTGACCGCGGTGGAGCTCCGCAACCGGATGAACCAGGCCACCGGCCTGCGGCTGCCCGCCACGCTCGTCTTCGACTGCCCGACGCCCGCGGTGCTCGCGCAGCGGGTGCTGAAGGACCTCCCCGGCGGCACGGCCGGGACGGCGCCGGTCTTCGACGGGCTCGACCGCCTCGCCGCCGCCCTCGACGGCGCCGGAGCGGACGGCGTCGACAACGTCACCCGAACCAAGATCAACATGCGTCTCCAGGCGCTGCTCGCCCGCTGGAACGGGAACGAGCCGGCCGATCCGGGAGGCGCCGGCGGAGCCGAGAACGAGGACGACCTCAGCTCGGCGAGCGACGAGGAGCTGTACGAGCTCCTCGACGACGAACTCGGCACCTCCTGAACCGCGCAGGCCAAAAGGGGCGGACAACACCGATGATGAACGAAGACAAGCTCCGGGAGTACCTCAAGCGGGCCACCACCGACCTGCGCCAGGCCCGGCGGCGCGTGCGCGAGCTGGAGGCCCGCGACCAGGAGCCGATCGCCATTGTGGGCATGAGCTGCCGGTTCCCCGGCGGCGTCGGCTCCCCCGAGGAGCTGTGGCGGCTGCTGGCCGAGGGCAAAGACGCCATCTCGCAGTTCCCCGAGGACCGCGGCTGGGACGTCGACGCGCTCTACGACCCCGACCCCGAGCAGCCCGGCAAGGTCTACACCCGGCAGGGCGGCTTCCTCGGCGACGCGGCGGACTTCGACGCGGACTTCTTCGGGATCTCGCCGCGCGAGGCGCTGGCCATGGACCCGCAGCAGCGGCTGCTGCTGGAGACCGCCTGGGAGGCCTTCGAACATGCGGGCATCGACCCCGCCACCCTCAAGGGCAGCCGCACAGGCGTCTTCGCCGGCCTGATGTACCACGACTACGGCTTCACGCCCGGCGTCCTCCCCGAAGGGGTTGAGGGGCTGATGAGCACCGGCAACTCCGGCAGCGTCGCCTCCGGGCGCATCGCCTACACCTTCGGTTTCGAGGGCCCCGCGGTCACCGTCGACACCGCCTGTTCGTCCTCGCTCGTCGCCCTGCATCTCGCCGTGCAGGCGCTGCGGGGCGGCGAGTGCTCGATGGCGCTCGCCGGCGGCGTGACGGTCATGGCGGGCCCGAGCGCCTTCGTCGAGTTCAGCCGCCAGCGCGGACTCGCCCCCGACGGCCGCTGCAAGTCGTTCGCGGCGGCGGCGGACGGGGCGTCCTGGTCCGAAGGCGCCGGCCTGCTGCTCGTGGAGCGGCTGCGGGACGCCCGCCGGCTCGGCCACAAGGTGCTCGCCGTCGTCCGGAGCAGCGCCGTCAACCAGGACGGCGCGTCCAACGGCCTGACCGCGCCGAACGGCCCCTCGCAGCAGCGCGCGATCCTCGAAGCGCTGGCCGGGGCCCGGCTGTCCGCCGAGGAGGTCGATGCCGTCGAAGCACACGGCACGGGCACCAACCTCGGCGACCCGATCGAGGCGCAGGCGCTGCTGGCGACCTATGGACAAGAGCGCGAACGGCCGCTCCTGCTCGGCTCGCTGAAGTCCAACATCGGCCACACGCAGGCCGCCGCGGGTGCCGCCGGCGTGATGAAGATGGTGCTGGCGATGCAGCACGGCGTGCTGCCGAAGACGCTCCACGTGGACCGGCCGACCCCGCAGGTCGACTGGTCGGCCGGCTCGGTCGAGCTGCTGACCGAGGCGATCGCGTGGCCGGAGGCGGACCACCCTCGCCGGGCCGGGATCTCGTCGTTCGGGATCAGCGGCACCAATGCGCACATCATCCTCGAGCAGGCGCCCGAACCGGAGGCGGAGAACCCTGCCGACGACACGACTGAAGGCGAGGGCGTGGCCGAGGATTTGAGGCGGGCCCGGACCACGGTGGTGCCGTGGGTACTCTCCGCGAAGACCGGGCAGGCGCTGCGAGCGCAGGCACGACGACTGCTGTCGTCCGTGGACCTCACGGCCCCGTCACCGGCCGATGTGGGGTTCTCGCTGGCGGCCACCCGCTCGGCGCTGGAGCACCGGGCGGCGGTCGTCGGCGCCGACATGGAAGAGCTGCGCGCGGGGCTGACCGCCCTCGCAGTGGGCGAGCCCGCAGGACAGGTGGTGACGGGGCGCGCCGGGGCCGACCGGGCCAAGGTCGGGTTCCTGTTCTCGGGTCAGGGTTCGCAGCGGCTGGGGATGGGGCGTGAGCTGTACGAGGCTTACCCGGTGTTCGCTGCGGCGTATGACGAGGTGTGCGCGCATCTGGACGCGCCCGTCGACGTCGATGCGGAATCGCTTCATCAGACGGGTTCGACGCAGCCGGCGTTGTTCGCGGTCGAGGTGGCGCTGTTCCGGCTGCTGGAGTCGTGGGGTGTCCGGCCGGATTGTGTGGCCGGTCATTCGGTGGGTGAGATCGCGGCTGCGCATGTGGCGGGTGTGCTGTCGCTGGACGACGCCGTGAAGCTGGTGTCGGCGCGTGCCGCGTTGATGCAGGCGCTGCCCGCGGGTGGTGCGATGGTGGCGGTCCAGGCGGCCGAGGACGAGGTGCTGCCGCATCTGACCGGCGGCGTCGGTATCGCGGCGGTCAACGGCCCGTGGTCCGTGGTGGTCTCCGGAGCCGAGGATGCCGTGCTGGAGATCGCCGAGGTCTTCATCCAACAGGGCCGCAGGACCTCCCGGTTGAAGGTCAGTCACGCGTTCCACTCGCCGTTGATGGATCCGATGCTGGAGGAGTTCGCGGAGGTCGTCAGCGGTCTGGCCTTCAACGAGCCGCGGATCCCGGTGGTCTCGAACCTCACCGGCCGCCTGGCGGAGCCGTACACCCCCGAGTACTGGGTGCGGCACGTCCGCGAGGCGGTCCGTTTCGCCGATGGCGTGCGGACCCTGCACGAGCTGGGTGTGACCACGTTCGTCGAGATCGGCCCCGGCGGTGTCCTCAGCGCCCTCGCCCAGGGCTGCCTCGACGACGCGGACATCGTCACCGTTCCCGCCCTGCGTCCCGACCGCCCCGAACCCCAGGCGCTCACTCTCGCCCTCGGGCAGTTGCACACGCACGGTGTCTCCCCGGACTGGCAGGCGCTCTTCCCGGGCGCCCGGCGTGTCGCCCTGCCCACGTACGCCTTCCAGCGCGAGCGCTACTGGCTCGAAGGAACGGCCGCGCTCGACGTCTCCTCGGCGGGCCTGGACTCCTCCGGCCACGCCCTGCTCGGCGCCGTGGTGGAGACCGCCGGGGCGCAGGACGTGCTGTTCACCGGCCGGCTGTCCCCGGCCGACATGCCCTGGATCGCGGAACACACGGTCGGCGGCGTGCCGGTGCTCCCGGTCGCCGCATTCGTGGAACTCGCCCTGTCCGCGGGACGGCAGGCCGGGTTCCCGCACCTGGAACAGCTGGACGTGGACGCCCCGCTGGTTCTGGTCGAACAGGGCGCCGTCCGCATCCAGGTGCAGGTCGGTGCGGGCGACGACCCCGACCGGCGCCCGGTGCGCGTCTTCAGCCGGCCCGCTGCGGGCGGTGCCGGCGAGCCGTGGGTCTGCCACGTCACCGGAGAGCTCACCCGCAACGCTCCGGCGTCGGAGTTCGACATGATGACATGGCCGCCGACGGGTGCCGAACCCGTGGCCGTGGAGGGCCGTCCGGGTCTGCGCGCCGCCTGGCGCGCCGGGGACGAGCTGTACGCCGAGGCCGAACTGCCTGTCACGGAGCGGGACCGGGCGGACCGCTACGGCCTGCACCCCGTACTGCTGGACGCCGCCCTCCGCGTGCTGGCGTCGGACCGCGCCGAAGACCCCGGCGAGGTGCTCATGCCCTACGCCTGGAGCGGCATGTCCGTGCACACTCCGGGGCCCAGGGCCGTACGCATACGCATCCGGCCCGCCGGTGACGACGCGGTGGCGATCGAACTGTCCGACGCCGACGGCTCTCCCGTCGCGTCGGTCGCGTCCGTCCGGACACGGACGATGTCCCCGCAGCAGGTGCTGGCCTCGCGCGTGGCGCACCAGGACTGGATGTTCGAGGTCGACTGGGTCGAGCACACCGCGGCTTCCGCTCCCGCCACTGCTTCCGAAGCCGAGTGGGCGGTCCTCGGCAACGAGGGTTCCCACTCCGACATCGACGGGCTCCGCAAGGCAGTCGACGGCGGGGCGGCCACGCCTGCCCACGTCCTCCTGCACTGCGCCCCGAGCGAGGGCGACGCCGCCGCGGCGACGCGCGGGCTGCTGGCCGATGTGCTGTCGGCCGTCCAGGAGTGGGTCGCCGACGAGCGGTTCTCCGACGCGCGGCTCGTGGTGATGACGCGCGGAGCCGTCGAGCTGGACGGCACAGCTTCGGACCTCGCGCACGCGGCGGTCTCCGGTCTGGTGAAGTCGGCCCAGACCGAGCACCCTGACCGGCTCCTGCTCGTCGACGCGGACGACTCGGTCACGAACGGCGGCCTCGCCCCGGCGCTGGCCGCGGCGCTCGCCGCTCTGGACGAGCCGCAGGCCGCGGTGCGCGACGGAAAGCTGTACGTGCCGCGCCTCGCCCGGATCACCCGGCCCGAGGAGCCCACCGGTCACGCGTGGGGCCCCGAGGGGACCGTGCTGCTCACCGGCGCGACCGGTGGCCTCGGACGGTCGCTCGCGCGGCACCTCGTCGCCGAACGCGGCGCGCGGAGGCTGCTGCTGGCCAGTCGCCGCGGCCCCGCGGCCGAAGGCATCGGCGAACTCGTCGCCGCCCTCTCCGAACTGGGCGCGCACGTCGACGTTGCCGCCTGTGACATCGCGGACCGGGACGCCCTCGCGGAACTGCTGGCCTCGGTCCCGGCCGAGCACCCGCTCGCGGCCGTGGTGCACGCGGCGGCGGCCCTGGACGACGGCGTGGTCACCGCCCTGACCTCGGAGCGCCTGGACACCGTGCTGCGGCCGAAGGCAGACGGGGCGCTGCACCTGCACGAGCTGACCAAGGACCTGGACCTCTCCGCGTTCGTGCTGTTCTCCTCCCTGGCCGGAGTCCTGGGCAGCGCCGGCGCGGCGAGCTACGCCGCTGCGAACGCCTTCCTGGACGGGCTGGCGCGGCGGCGCCGGGCCGCGGGTCTGCCCGGCACCTCGCTGGCGTGGGGGCTGTGGACGGACAACGGCGGCATGGGCGACCGGATCACCGACGCCGACCGCAACCGGATCGGGCGGGCCGGAGTCGTGCCGTTCACCCCGGCGGAGGGGCTGGCCCTGTTCGACGCCGCCCTCACCGTGGACCGGCCGGTGATCGTGCCGGTCCGGCTGGACGTTCCAGGCCTGCGCGCCATGGCCCGCGCCGGCATGCTGCCCGCCGTGCTCCGCGGCCTCGTCGGCGACACCGGCGCCGCGGCCGGCGAGGCTGCGGCCGCGGGGACCCCCGCTCTGGCCCGCCGTCTCGCCGGGACACCCGAGGCCGACCAGGAGAAGGTCCTGCTGGACCTGGTGCGCCATCAGGCGGCAGCCGCCCTCGGTCACGCCACCGCCGCCCGCATCGAGCCCACCACGGCCTTCCGGGACATCGGCTTCGACTCCCTGACCGCCGTGGAGCTGCGCAACCGGCTCAAGGCCGCGACCGGGCTCCGGCTCAAGCCCACCCTGGTCTTCGACCACCCCAACCCCGTCGCGAT
Organism: Streptomyces sp. NPDC040410; assembly: GCF_055595715.1. Lineage (NCBI taxonomy): Bacteria > Bacillati > Actinomycetota > Actinomycetes > Kitasatosporales > Streptomycetaceae > Streptomyces > Streptomyces sp. NPDC040410. The sequence continues at coordinate 43,964 of NZ_JBVIVK010000034.1, read as the reverse complement.
CGCCCGGTTCCTCCACAAGGACCTGGTGCTCGACCTCACCGCCGAGGCCCCGCCCGTGCTCGGCGAACTGGACCGGCTGGAGGCGCGGCTCGCCGCGATCGCCCCGCAGGACGCGGTGCGGGACAAGGTCACCGCCCGGCTCAAGGCGCTGCTCTGGAAGTGGACCGACACCCGAAAGGACGCCGCGGCGAACACCGCCGACGCCGGCCCCGGCACCGACCGCGGCCGCGACTTCGACCTCGACCGGATCGACGCCGCCACCGACGACGAGATGTTCGACCTCATCGACCAAGAGCTCGGGTCTCACTGACTCATCTCACGCACTGCTACCGAGGACGTAAAACATGTCGAACGACGACAAGCTCAGGGATTACCTCAAGCGCGTGATGGTGGACCTGCGCCAGACCCGCAGGCAGCTGGGTGAGCTGGAGGCGAAGGACACCGAGCCCATCGCCATCGTCGGGATGGCCTGCCGCTACCCGGGCGGGGTCGGCTCGCCCGAGGACCTGTGGCAACTGGTCGCCTCGGGCGGCGACGGCGTGTCCGGGTTCCCCACCGACCGCGGCTGGGACCTGGACACGATCTACGACCCCGAGCGCGGGCGGACGGGCCGCACGTACGTGCGCGAGGGCGGCTTCCTCTACGACGCCGGCGAGTTCGACCCCCCGTTCTTCGGGATCTCCCCCCGCGAGGCCCTGGTCATGGACCCGCAGCAGCGGCTGCTCCTGCAGACCTCCTGGGAGGCCCTCGAACGCGCGGGCATCGACCCCGTCACCGCACGCGGCACCCGGGCCGGCGTGTTCGTCGGCACCAACGGCCAGGACCACGCCCACCTCCAGCGGCAGGGCGACAGCGACATCGAGGCCCACCTCGTCACCGCGAACACCGCCGCCGTGGTGTCCGGCCGCATCTCCTACGCCCTCGGCCTCGAAGGCCCGGCGGTCACCGTCGACACGGCCTGCTCGTCCTCGCTGGTGGCGCTCCACCTGGCCGCCCAGGCGCTGCGCCGCGGCGAGTGCTCGCTCGCCCTGGCCGGCGGCGTGACCGTGATGGCCACGCCGAACACGTTCATCGCGTTCAGTGCGCAGCGCGGCCTGTCGCCCGACGGCCGCTGCCGCGCGTTCTCCTCGACCGCCGACGGCACGGGCATGTCCGAAGGCGTCGGCGTGCTCCTGCTGGAGCGGTTGTCCGACGCCCGCCGACTCGGCCACGACGTGCTCGCCGTCATCCGCGGCAGCGCCGTCAACCAGGACGGCGCCTCCAACGGCCTCACGGCCCCGAACGGCCCGTCGCAAGAGCGCGTGATCCGGCAGGCGCTGGAGAACGCCCGCCTCACCGCCGCCCAGGTCGACGCGGTCGAGGCGCACGGCACGGCCACCACCCTCGGCGACCCGATCGAGGCGGAGGCGCTGCTCGCCACGTACGGCCAGGAGCACTCGGGCGACCGGCCGCTGTGGCTGGGGTCCATCAAGTCCAACATCGGTCACACGCAGGCCGCCGCCGGTGTCGCCGGTGTGATCAAGATGGTGATGGCCATCCGCAACGGCGTCCTGCCGCAGACGCTGCACGTTGACGAGCCGACCGCTCAGGTCGACTGGTCGGCGGGCGGCGTCAAGCTCCTGACCGAGGCCGTCGCGTGGCCCGAGTCGGACCACCCCCGCCGCGCCGCGGTCTCCTCCTTCGGCGTCAGCGGCACCAACGCGCACACGATCATCGAGCAGGCCCCGGCCCTCGACCGGGAGCCCGCCGCCGAGCCGGCCGGGGACCCGGCCGCCGGCGCGCTGCCGTGGGTGCTCTCGGCGAAGAGCGACGCGGCGCTGCGCGCGCAGGCGGAGCGCCTGCTCTCCTTCCTGGAGGACGGCCGGAGCGGCGGGAGCGGCCCCGGCCGCTCGCCGGCCGACATCGGCTTCTCCCTCGCCACGACGCGCACCGCCTGGGACCGCCGGGCGGCCGTCGTCGGCGAGAGCCTGGAGGAACTCACCGAAGGCGTAAGGGCACTGGCGTCCGGCGCCCCGTCCGCGGCCGTCGTCCAGAACGCGGCCCGCCTCGGCGACAAGACCGGGTTCCTGTTCTCCGGCCAGGGCTCGCAGCGGGCCGGCATGGGCCGCGAACTCTACGACGCCTTCCCGGCGTTCGCCGCGGCCTACGACGAGATCCGCGCCCACCTCGACGTCACGCTCGACGCGGACGCGGAGCAGCTCAACCAGACCGGTTGCACACAGCCGGCGTTGTTCGCCGTTGAGGTGGCGCTGTTCCGGCTGCTGGAGTCGTGGGGTGTCCGGCCGGATTGTGTGGCCGGTCATTCGGTGGGTGAGATCGCGGCTGCGCATGTGGCGGGTGTGTTGTCGCTTGAGGATGCGGCGAAGCTGGTGTCGGCGCGTGCCGCGTTGATGCAGGCGCTGCCCGCGGGTGGTGCGATGGTGGCGGTCCAGGCGGCCGAGGACGAGGTGCTGCCGCATCTGACCGGCGGCGTCGGTATCGCGGCGGTCAACGGCCCGTGGTCCGTGGTGGTCTCCGGAGCCGAGGATGCCGTGTTGGAGATCGCCGAGGTCTTCATCCAACAGGGCCGCAGGACCTCCCGGTTGAAGGTCAGTCACGCGTTCCATTCGCCGTTGATGGATCCGATGCTGGAGGAGTTCGCGGAGGTCGTTCGCGGTCTGACGTTCAGTGAGCCGCGGATCCCGGTGGTCTCGAACCTCACCGGCCGGCTGGCGGAGCCGTACACCCCCGAGTACTGGGTGCGGCACGTCCGCGAGGCGGTCCGTTTCGCCGATGGCGTGCGGACCCTGCACGAGCTGGGTGTGACCACGTTCGTGGAGATCGGTCCGGGCGGTGTCCTGAGCGGCATGGCGCAGGGCTGTGTGGACGAGGCGGTCACCGTCCCGCTGCTGCGCGGTGACCGCCCCGAGCGGCAGGCCGTCGTCACCGCGCTCGCCGAACTGCACGTCAGCGGCGCCGAAGTGGACTGGCAGGCCCTCTTCCCGGGCGCCCGGCGCGTCGAGTTGCCCACCTACGCCTTCCAGCAGCAGCGCTACTGGCTGGAGGCCCCCGAGGCCGAGACGGCCGCTGTGGACGCGTTCGACGCCGAGTTCTGGGCGAGCGTCGAGCGCCAGGACGCCCAGTCCCTCGCCGCCACGCTGGGGCTGAGCCCCGAGGAACTGGACGTCGTGGTCCCGAAGCTGTCCGCCTGGCGGCGCCAGCGGCGCGAGCAGTCCGTCGTGGACGGCTGGCGCTACCAGCTGGCCTGGCAGCCGCTGAACGGCCTGTCCGCCGGCGACCTCTCCGGCAGCACATGGCTGTTCGCCGCGCCCGAGGGCGACGAGTGGGCCGGGACGGTCCGCGCGGCCCTCGCCGGACGCGGCGCGCACCTGATCCCATTGACGGTCGGCGCCGACGCCGACCGCGCGTCCCTGGCCGGTGAGCTGACCCGGGCCGCAGCCGAAGCCGGATCGCCCGACGGCGTCCTGTCGCTGCTCGCGACCGGCGAGTCCGCTTCGCCCGAGCACCCCGCGCTCTCGCAGGGTCTCGCGCAGACCGTGGCCCTGGCCCAGGCGCTGGGCGACGCGGGCGTCGACGCGCCGCTGTGGTGCGCCACCCGCGGAGCCGCCGCCACCGGCCGCTCCGACGACGCACCGCTCAGCGCGGTGCAGAACCAGGTGTGGGGCCTCGGCCGCGCCCTGGCCCTGGAGCACGCCCGGCGCTGGGGCGGGCTGATCGACTTGCCCGCGGCCGTCGACGAGCGCGCCGCCGGCCGTATCGCCGCCGTACTGAGCCAGGGAGCCGGCGCTGCGGATGGCCAGGAGGACCAGGTCGCCGTCCGCGCCACCGGCGTGTTCACCGCCCGCCTCGTCCACGCCCGAAGCGGCGCCGGCCGGTCGTGGTCGCCACGCGGCACCGCCCTGATCACCGGTGGTACGGGTGCGCTGGGCGGGCACATCGCCCGCTGGCTCGCCGGTGCCGGTGCCGAACACCTGGTGCTCACCAGCCGCCGCGGCGCCGACGCGCCCGGCGCGACCGCGCTCAAGGCCGAACTGGAGGAGCTGGGAGCGCGCGTCACCCTCGCCGTGTGCGACGTCGCCGACCGCGACGCGCTGGCGGCGCTGCTCGCCGGGCACACCTTCACCTCCGTCTTCCACGCCGCGGGCGTGGAACAGTTCGCCCCCTTCGACGAGCTGACACCGGCCGACTTCACCCGCGCGGTGGCGGCGAAGGCCCGCGGTGCCGCACACCTGGACGACCTGCTCGGCGACCGCGAGCTGGACGCCTTCGTCCTCTTCTCGTCGATCGCCGGCGTCTGGGGCAGCGGCCTGCAGACCGCCTACGCGGCCGGCAACGCCTTCCTCGACGGGCTCGCCGCCCGGCGGAGGGCCCGGGGCCTGACCGCCACCGCGATCGCCTGGGGCCCCTGGGCCGACGGCGGCATGGTCACCGACGCCGACGAGGAGCACCTGCGCCGCCGCGGCGTCGTCACCCTGCCCGCCGCACTCGCCGTCACCGCGGTCCAGCGCGCCCTGGACTGCGACGACACCGCGGTCGTCGTGGCCGACATCGACTGGGAACGGTTCATCGGACCGTTCACCCTCGGCCGCCCGAGCGCCCTGCTGTCCGAGCTGCCCGAGGTACGCCGCGTGGGCACCGCCGCACCGGCCGACGCCGCCGCCGGCGCCGCGCCCCTGGCGGCCCGGCTCGCCGGACTGCCGGAGGCCGAGCGCACGGAGACCCTGATCGACCTGGTCCGCGCGCACGTCGCGGCCGTACTGGGCCACTCCTCGGCGGTGGAGGTCGAGCACGACCGGGCCTTCAAGGACCTCGGCTTCGACTCCCTGACCGCCGTCGAACTCCGCAACGCCGTGAACACGGCCACCGGCCTCGCGCTGCCCCCCACGCTGGTGTTCGACCACCCCAACAGCACGGCGCTCGCCCGCTTCCTGCAGAGCGAGCTGCTCGGATCGCGGGCCGCCGTGGAGCAGGAGCAGCACGCGGCCGCCGACGAGGAGCCCATCGCCATCGTGGCGATGAGCTGCCACCTGCCCGGCGGCGTCGACTCGCCCGAGGCCCTGTGGGACCTGGTGACATCCGGCGGCGACGCCATCTCCGACTTCCCGTCGGACCGCGGCTGGGACGTCGAGGCCCTCTACGATGCCGACCCCGATCGCCCCGGCAAGACGTACGCGCGCGACGGCGGATTCCTCTACGGTGCCACCGACTTCGACGCCGGCTTCTTCGGGATCTCGCCGCGGGAGGCCCTGGCGATGGACCCGCAGCAGCGCCTGATGCTGGAGACCTCGTGGGAGACCTTCGAGCGGGCCGGGATCGCCCCCGCGCAGCTGCGCGGCAGCCGGACCGGCGTCTTCGTCGGCATGGCCTACCAGGGCTACGGAGCCGATGTGCGCAGCACGCCGGAAGGCGTCGAGGGACACCGGCTCGTCGGCGGCGCGTCCAGCGTCGTCTCCGGGCGGGTGGCCTACACCTTCGGACTCGAAGGCCCCGCCGTCACGATCGACACGGCCTGCTCGTCGTCCCTGGTCGCCCTGCACCTGGCCATGCAGTCGCTGCGCAACGGCGAGTGCACGATGGCCCTGGCCGGCGGCGTCACCGTCATGGCCAGCCCGAGCGTCTTCGTGGAGTTCAGCCGCCAGCGCGGCCTGTCGCCCGACGGCCGCTGCCGGGCGTTCGGCGCCGGCGCTGACGGCACCGGCTGGGCGGAGGGCGTGGGCGTGGTGCTCGTGGAGCGCCTCTCCGACGCTGTGCGCAACGGCCACGAGGTCCTCGCGGTCGTAAGGGGCAGCGCCGTGAACCAGGACGGCGCGTCCAACGGTCTGACCGCGCCGAACGGTCCGGCGCAGCAGCGGGTGATCCGCCAGGCCCTGGCCTCGGCCGCGCTCGCTCCGGGCGACGTGGACGCCGTCGAGGCGCACGGCACGGGCACGACGCTGGGTGACCCGATCGAGGCACAGGCGCTGCTCGCCACGTACGGGCGGGAGCGGCCGGAGGACCGGCCGCTGTGGCTGGGCTCGCTGAAGTCCAACATCGGCCACACACAGGCCGCGGCAGGTGTGGCAGGTGTGATCAAGATGGTCATGGCGATGCGCCACGGCATCCTGCCCCGGACACTGCACGCGGACGAGCCGACGCCGCACGTGGACTGGTCGGCCGGTGACGTCCGGCTGCTGAACGAGGCCGTCGCATGGCCCGAGTCGGACCGCCCGCGCCGCGCCGCGATCTCGTCCTTCGGCGTCAGCGGCACCAACGCCCACACCATCATCGAGGAGGCCCCCGCCACGGCGGAGCTGCTCCCCACGCCCGACTCCGGCGCGCTCGTGCCGTGGGTGCTGTCGGGCAAGGGCGAGCCGGCGCTGCGCGCCCAGGCGGCCCGGCTGGCCGGCCACCTCGACGCGCACCACGGCTGGACGGCTTCCGACATCGGTCTCTCCCTGGCCTCCCGCGAGACGTTCGAAGACCGCGCGGTGGTCCTGGCACAGGGCTCGGACAGGCTCCGGCAAGCCCTCACCGCCCTCGCCGCCGGCGAACCGGCGGCGAACGTGACGCTGGGACGCGCCCGCTCCGAGGGCAAGGTCGGCTTTCTGTTCTCGGGTCAGGGTTCGCAGCGGATCGGTATGGGGCGTGAGTTGTACGCGGCGTTCCCCGTCTTCGCCGATGCGTACGACGAGGTGTGTGCGCGTCTGGACGCGCCGGTCGACGTCGACGCCGAGAGCCTGCACCGGACCGGGTGCACCCAGCCCGCGCTCTTCGCGGTCGAGGTGGCGCTGTTCCGGCTCCTCGAATCCTGGGGCGTGCGGCCGGATTGTGTGGCCGGTCATTCGGTGGGTGAGATCGCGGCTGCGCATGTGGCGGGTGTGTTGTCGCTTGAGGATGCGGCGAAGGTGGTGTCGGCGCGTGCCGCGTTGATGCAGGCGCTGCCCGCGGGTGGTGCGATGGTGGCGGTCCAGGCGGCCGAGGACGAGGTGCTGCCGCATCTGACCGGCGGCGTCGGCATCGCGGCGGTCAACGGCCCGGAGTCCGTGGTGGTCTCCGGAGCCGAGGATGCCGTGCTGGAGATCGCCGAGGTCTTCACCCAACAGGGCCGCAGGACCTCCCGGTTGAAGGTCAGTCACGCGTTCCACTCGCCGTTGATGGATCCGATGCTGGAGGAGTTCGCGGAGGTCGTCCGGGGTCTGGCCTTCAACGAGCCGCGGATCCCGGTGGTCTCGAACCTCACCGGCCGGCTGGCGGAGCCGTACACCCCCGAGTACTGGGTGCGGCACGTGCGCGAGGCGGTGCGCTTCGCCGACGGCATCCAGACCCTCGGCGGCCTTGGTGTGACCACGTTCGTGGAGGTCGGTCCCGGCGGTGTCCTGAGCGGCATGGCGCAGGGCTGTGTGGACGACATCGTCACCATCCCCGTACTCCGAGCCGACCGCCCCGAACGGCAGGCCGTCGTCACCGCGCTCGCCGAACTGCACGTGCACGGCGCCTCCCCGGACTGGCAGGCCCTCTTCCCCGGCGCTCACCGCGTCACCTTGCCCACCTACGCCTTCCAGCGCGAGCGCTTCTGGCTGGACGGGGACGAGGACCCGGCCGCCGCCGGCACCCCGGCCGACGCGGCGGACTCCGGCTTCTGGGACAGCGTGGAGCGCGAGGACGCGGAGTCCCTCGCCGCGACCCTGGGCGTCGGCGCGGACGCCTCGCTGAGCGCGCTCCTGCCCCGGCTGTCCGCGTGGCGCCGTCAGCGCCGCGAGCAGTCCGTGGTCGATGGCTGGCGCTACCGCGTCACGTGGAAGCCGCTCGGCGCGCTCCCTCAGCCCGGTGCGTCCGGGACCTGGCTGCTCGTCGTGGCCGGCGAGAGCGAGTGGGCCGACTCGGTCCGCACCGCGCTCGGCGAGCGCGGCCTGGAACTGGTGACGCTCGTCGCCGGGCCCGGCACCGACCGTGGGACGCTCGCCCGCGAGCTGGCCGGCGTCGGCCCGGTGACCGGCGTGCTGTCCCTGCTCGCCGAGGACGAGAGCGCCTCGGCCGGCCGCCCCGGCCTGTCGCACGGCCTCGCCGCGACCCTCTGCCTGGTGCAGGCGCTCGGCGACGCGGGCGTCGACGTCCCGCTGTGGTGCGCCACGCGCGGCGCGGTGGCCACCGGCCGCTCCGACCGCGTGAACCGCCCGCTGCAGTCGCAGGTGTGGGGCTTCGGCCGGGCGGCGGCGCTGGAATACCCGCAGCGCTGGGGTGGACTGCTCGACCTTCCCGATCTGCTGGACGCCCGCACCGCGGCCCGCGTGGCCGCCGTCCTCGGCCAGACGGCCGAGGACCAGGTGGCGGTCCGCGCCTCGGGCGTCTTCGGGCGCCGGCTCGTCCGGGCCGCCCGCGCCACCGGCTCCGCCCAGGGGTGGTCGCCGCGCGGCACGGTGCTGATCACCGGCGGTACGGGTGCGCTGGGCGGCCACGTCGCCCGCCGGCTGGCCGGTGCGGGTGCCGAGCGCCTGGTGCTCACCAGTCGCCGCGGGCCCGCGGCGCCCGGCGCCGCGGAGCTCGTCGCGGAGTTGGAGGAGCTCGGCGCGGCCGCGACCGTCGTGGCCTGTGACGCGGCCGACCGTGACGCCCTGCGCGCGCTGCTGGCCGAGCACCCCGTCAACGCCGTCGTCCACGCCGCCGGCGTCGGCGACCACGTCATGATCGAGGACTCCGACCCGGCCGCCTTCGCCGCCACGGTGGCGGCCAAGGCCGCGGGTGCCACGCACCTGGACGAACTGCTGGCCGGTCAGGAGCTCGACGCGTTCGTCATGTTCTCCTCGGGCGCCGGTATCTGGGGCGGCGCCGGCCAGGGCGCCTACTCTGCGGCCAACGCCTACCTGGACGCCCTCGCCGAGTACCGGCGGGCACTCGGGCGCACCGCGCTCGCCGTCTCCTGGGGCGGCTGGGCCGGGGGCGGCATGGCCGGCGTCGGCGACGGAGAGGAGATGCTGCGCCGCCGCGGCCTGCCCCCCATGCAGCCCGCCCTCGCGATCTCCGCGCTCCAGCAGGCGCTGGCCGACGGCGAGACCGCCCTCACCGTCGCGGACTTCGACTGGGAGCGGTTCATCGGCCCGTTCACCGTCACCCGCCCCAGCGCCCTGTTCTCCGACGTGCCCGAGGCGCGCCGCGCCCTGGAGGCGCCGGCCTCCGGCGGCGCGGAAGTCGGCGACGCGCTCACCGCGCAGCTGACCGGGCTGCCGGCGGGCGAGCAGGACCGCACGCTGGTGGACCTCGTCCGCACGCACGCGGCCGCCGTACTCGGCCACGACGGCGCCGCGGCGGTGGAGCCCGGCCGGGCCTTCAACGACCTCGGCTTCGACTCGCTCACCGCCGTCGAACTGCGCAACAAACTCATGGCCCACACCGGCCTGAAGCTGCCCACCACGCTGGTCTTCGACTACCCCGACGCCACGGCCCTGGCCCGGTTCCTGCGCGCCGGACTGCTCGGTTCGCGGGGCGCCGCGCAGCAGGAGCAGCGCGCGGCCGCCGTCGTCGACGAACCCATCGCGATCGTGGGCATGAGCTGCCGCCTCCCCGGCGGCGTCGGCTCGCCCGAGGACCTGTGGCGGCTCGTGGCGTCCGGCGGCGACGCGATCTCCGGCTTCCCCGAGGACCGCGGCTGGGACGTCGAGGACCTCTACGACCCCGACCCGGGCACCCCGGGCAGGACATACGCGCGCGACGGCGGCTTCCTCTACGACGCGGGCGACTTCGACGCCGCACTGTTCGGGATCTCGCCGCGCGAGGCGCTCGCGATGGACCCCCAGCAGCGCCTGCTGCTGGAGGCCTCGTGGGAGGCGTTCGAGCGGGCCGGCATCGACCCGGCCTCCCTGAAGGGCAGCCGCACCGGCGTGTTCGTCGGCATGTCCTACCAGGGCTACGGCGCGGGCCTCCCGCAGGTCCCGGAAGGCGTCGAGGGCCACCTGCTCACCGGCAGCGCCGCGAGCGTCGTCTCCGGGCGCGTGGCCTACTCGTTCGGCCTGGAGGGCCCGGCCGTCACCGTCGACACGGCGTGCTCGTCGTCGCTGGTCGCCCTGCACCTGGCCATCCAGTCGCTGCGCAACGGCGAGAGCACGATGGCCGTCGCGGGCGGTGTGAACGTCATGGCCGTACCGGCCGCGTTCGTGGAGTTCAGCCGCCAGCGCGGGCTGGCCCCTGACGGACGGTGCAAGGCGTTCGGCGCCGGCGCTGACGGCACCGGCTGGGCGGAAGGCGTGGGCGTGGTGCTCGTGGAGCGCCTCAGCGACGCCGTGCGCAACGGCCACGAGGTCCTCGCGGTCGTACGGGGCAGTGCGGTCAACCAGGACGGCGCGTCCAACGGTCTGACCGCGCCGAACGGCCCGGCGCAGCAGCGGGTCATCCGGCAGGCCCTGGCCTCCGCCGGGCTCACCGAGGCCGATGTCGACGCGGTGGAGGCGCACGGTACGGGCACCGCTCTGGGTGACCCGATCGAGGCGCAGGCGCTGCTCGCCACGTACGGCCGGGAGCGCCCGGAGGACCGGCCGCTGTGGCTGGGCTCGCTGAAGTCCAACATCGGTCACGCCCAGGCGGCGTCCGGCGTCGCCGGTGTGATCAAGATGGTGATGGCGATGCGCCACGGCGTCCTTCCGCGGACACTGCACGCTGATGAGCCGACGCCGCACGTGGACTGGTCGGCGGGCGCCGTGCGGCTGCTGACGGAGGCCGTCGGCTGGCCGGAGACGGACCGCCCGCGCCGCGCCGCGATCTCGTCCTTCGGCGTCAGCGGCACCAACGCCCACACGATCATCGAGCAGGCCCCGGTGGCCGAACCGGCCGCCGTCGTACCGGTCGAGGTCGCCACGGGGACCGTGCCGTGGGTACTGTCCGGCAAGTCCGAGGCCGCGCTGCGCGCCCAGGCCGAGCGCCTGCTGTCCCTCACCACCGACGGTGCCGAACCGTCCCTCACCGACGTCGGCCTCTCGCTGGCCACCACCCGGGCCGCCCTGGAGCACCGCGCCGCCGTGGTCGGTGCCGACCGCGGCCGGATCGCCGAGGGCCTGCGGGCCCTGGCCTCGGGGGCGCCCGCTCCGGGCGTCGTCCTCGGCCGTGCCGACGCCGGCCGGGTCGGGTTCCTGTTCTCCGGGCAGGGCTCGCAGCGCATCGGCATGGGGCGGCAACTGTACGAGGCGTTCCCGGTCTTCGCGGAGGCGTACGACGAGGTGTGTGCCCACCTCGACCGGCACCTCGACCGGCCACTGCGGGACGTGGCCTTCGGCGAGAACGGTCACGAGGACGGCGAGGAGCTGAACCGCACCGCCTTCACCCAGCCCGCGCTGTTCGCGCACGAGGTCGCCGTCCACCGCCTGCTGGAGTCGTGGGGCGTGCGGCCGGACTACCTGGCCGGGCACTCCGTGGGCGAGATCGCGGCCGCGCACGTGGCCGGGGCCGTGTCGCTGGAGGACGCGGCCGCACTGGTGACGGCTCGTGCCGCGCTCATGCAGGCCCTGCCCGCCGGCGGGGCGATGATCGCCGTCCAGGCCACCGAGGACGAGATGCTGCCGCACCTCACCGACGACGCCGACATCGCGGCGATCAACGGGCCGCAGTCCGTCGTGGTCTCCGGAGCCGAGCACGCCGTGGCCGCCGTCGCGGACTTCTTCGCCCGGGAGGGCCGCAAGATCTCCCGGCTCACCGTGAGCCACGCGTTCCACTCGCCGCTGATGGACACCGTGCTGGAGGACTTCGCCCGCGTCGTCGGCGGTCTGCGCTTCGAGACGCCCCGGACACCGGTCGTCTCGAACCTCACCGGTGAGCTCATCGACGCGTACACGGCGGACTACTGGGTCCGGCACGTCCGCGAGGCCGTGCGCTTCGCCGACGGCATCCGGACCCTGGGCGAGCTGGGCGTGACCACGTTCGTGGAGACCGGCCCCGGCGCGGTGCTGAGCGCCATGGCCCAGGGCTGCCTGGACGGCGCGGTCGCCGTTGCCTCCGCACGGTCCGGCAGCCCCGAGCCCGAGGCGATCACCGGCGCCGTCGCGCAGCTCCACGTGCACGGCGTCCCCGTCGACTGGCAGGCGTTCTTCGCCGGCCGCGGCGCCCGGCGCGCCGACCTGCCCACCTACGCCTTCCAGCACCAGCGGTACTGGCTGGAGACCACCGCGCCCACGGCCGCCGCCGTCGCGGGGACCGACACCGTGGAGGCCGGGTTCTGGGAGACGGTGGAGCGCGAGGACGCCCAGTCCCTCGCCGCCACCCTCGACCTGCCCGCCGAGCAGCTGGACGCGGTGCTGCCCCGGCTGTCCGCGTGGCGCCGGCAGCAGCGCCGGGAGTCCGCCGTGGAAGGCTGGTCCTACCGCACGGGCTGGCAGCCGCTCAGCGGCCTCCGGGCGCACGAACTGCCGGGCGACTGGCTGTTCCTGGTCACGGAGGACACCTCGGCCGTCGAGTGGACCGCCGCCGTCGCCGACGGCCTCGCCGCCCGCGGGGCCCGGCTGGTCCGGGTGGCGGTCGACCCCGCCGCGGACCGCGGCGCACTGTTGCGGCAGCTCGGCGACGCCGTCCGGGAGACCCCGGTCGACGGTGTGATCTCCCTGCTCGGCACCGACGAGCGGCCCCACGCCGGACACCCGGCCCTCTCCATCGGCACCGCGCTGTCCCTCGCGCTCGTCCAGGCCCTGGGCGACGCGGGCATCGACGCCCCGCTGTGGGCACTGACCAGGTCCGCCATGTCCACCGGCCGGGCGGACGCGGTGCCGAGCGCCGCCCAGAACGCCGTCTGGGGTCTCGGCCGGGTCGCCGCGCTGGAGCACGCGCCGCGCTGGGGCGGTCTGATCGACCTCCCGGACACGGTCGACGACCGGGTCGCCGGCCGCCTCGCCGCGGTCCTCGGCCAGTCGGCCGAGGACCAGGTCGCGATCCGCGCCCGCGGCGTGTTCGGCCGCAGGCTGTCCCACACCGCCGCCCGCCGGAACACGCGGGCCGGGCAGCGGTGGTCGCCGCGCGGCACGGTGCTGATCACCGGTGGTACGGGTGCGCTCGGCGGGCACGTCGCCCGCTGGCTCGCCGGTGCCGGTGCCGAACACCTGGTGCTCACCAGCCGCCGCGGCCTCGACGCGCCGGGTGCGTCGGGTCTCGTCGCAGAGCTGCAGGCGACGGGGGTCCGTGTCACCCTCGCCGCGTGCGACGTCGCCGACCGTGAGGCGCTCGCCGCGCTGCTCGCCGAGCACTCCGTGAACGCCGTCGTCCACACGGCGGGCGTGGACCACATGGAGCCACTGGAGGCCATGACGCCGGGCGCCTTCGCCGACGTGCTGTCCGCCAAGGCAGCCGGCGCCCTGCACCTCGACGCGCTCCTCGCCGGCCGGGAAATCGACGCCTTCGTCCTCTTCTCGTCCATCGCCGGCGTGTGGGGCAGCGGCTACCAGGCCGCCTACGCGGCGGCCAACGCCCTGCTCGACGGACTCGCCGAACGCCGCCGGGCCCAAGGCCTGCCGGCGACCGCCGTGGCCTGGGGCCCGTGGGCCGGCGGCGGCATGGCCGAGGCCGACGGCGCGGACGAACGACTGCGCCGCCGCGGGCTGATCCCGATGCCCGCCGAGCTCGCCGTGGCCGGCCTCCGGCAGGCGCTGGACTCCGGCGAGGCGACCGCCACGGTGGCCGACGTCGACTGGGAGCGGTTCCTGCCCCCGTTCACCGTGGGCCGCCCGAGCGCCCTGCTCGGCGACCTCCCGGAGGCCGACCTGATCCCCACCGCGGGCAGCACCGGCGGCGGGCCCGGCACGGCCGCCGCCTCGCCCCTGGCCGACCGCCTCACCAGGATGCGCGAGACCGAGCAGCACGCGCTGCTGGTCGACCTCGTCCGCGCACACGCGGCGGCCGTCCTCGGCCACGACGGCGCCGGCGAGGTCGAGGCCGACCGGGCCTTCAAGGACCTGGGCTTCGACTCCCTGACCGCGGTCGAACTGCGCAACAAGCTCAACGCCGAGACCGGCCTCGCACTGCCCCCCACGCTGGTCTTCGACCACCCCAACGCCCTGGCCCTCGCCCGGCAGCTGCGCACCGAGCTCACCGGCCTCACCATCGCGGCCGCACCCGAAGCGGCCGCCGCGCCCGCCGAGGACGACGACCCCATCGCGGTCGTCGGCATGGCGTGCCGCTACCCGGGCGGGGTGCGCTCGCCCGAGGACCTGTGGCAGCTGGTGGTCTCCGGCGGCGACGCCGTGGGCGACTTCCCGGCGGACCGCGGCTGGGACGTGGAGGGCATCTACGACCCGGACCCGGACGCGTCCGGCAAGACGTACACCCGCCGCGGTGGATTCCTGTACGAGGCGGGGGAGTTCGACCCGGGGTTCTTCGGGATCAGCCCGCGTGAGGCCGTGGCGATGGATCCGCAGCAGCGCCTGCTGCTGGAGACCACGTGGGAGACCTTCGAGCGGGCCGGCATCGACGCGGATTCGGTGCGCGGCAGCCGTACCGGAGTCTTCGTCGGCTCCGGCTACCAGGACTACGCCGCCCAGGCCTTCCACGCGATCGACGATTCCGAGGGCTTCTTCGGCACGGGCAACTCGGCGAGCATCATGTCCGGCCGTATCGCCTACACCCTCGGCCTGGAAGGACCGGCCGTCACGGTCGACACGGCGTGCTCGTCGTCGCTCGTGGCCCTGCACTGGGCGGTCCAGGCCCTCCGTAACGGCGAGTGCTCCATGGCGCTGGCCGGCGGCGTGATGGTCATGTCCACCCCGCGTGCCTTCGTGGAGTTCAGCCGCCAGCGCGGGCTGGCCGCCGACGGCCGGTGCAAGGCGTTCGGCGCCGCCGCCGACGGCACCGGCTGGGCCGAGGGCGTCGGCATGCTCCTGGTGGAGCGGCTGTCCGACGCCCGCCGCAACGGGCACCGGGTGCTGGCCGTGGTGCGGGGCAGCGCCGTGAACCAGGACGGCGCGTCCAACGGCCTGACCGCGCCCAACGGCCCCGCGCAGCAGCGGGTCATCCGGCAGGCACTCACCTCCGCGGGCCTCACCGCCGCCGACATCGACGCGGTGGAGGCGCACGGTACGGGGACGAAGCTGGGTGACCCGATCGAGGCGCAGGCGCTCCTCGCCACGTACGGCCGGGAGCGGCCCGACGGACAGCCGCTGTGGCTGGGCTCGCTGAAGTCCAACATCGGCCACACGCAGGCCGCCGCGGGTGTCGCCGGTGTCATCAAGATGGTCATGGCCATGCGCCACGGCGTGCTCCCGCGGACCCTGCACGTCGACGAACCCACACCGCACGTGGACTGGTCGGCCGGAGACGTCCGGCTGCTGACCGAGGCCGTCGACTGGCCCGAGACGGACCGCCCGCGCCGTGCAGCCGTGTCGTCCTTCGGCGTCAGCGGCACCAACGCCCACACCATCATCGAACAGGCCCCGCAGGCCCCGGCCGAGGAGGCCACCGCCGCCCCGGCGCCGACGCTCCTGCCGTGGGTGCTCTCCGCCAAGAGCAGCGCTGCGCTGCGCGACCAGGCACGACGGCTGCTGGCCTTCGTGGAGGACGGCACGTCACCGGCCGATGTCGGCTTTTCGCTGGCCACCACCCGGAGCGCCCTGCGCCACAGAGCGGCCGTCATCGGCGAGAGCTGTGACGACTTCCGCCGCGGACTGGACTGCCTGGCCGCCGGAATGCCGTCGCCCGGCGTCGTCCAGGGCCGGCCGGGAGGCAAGGTCGGCTTTCTGTTCTCGGGTCAGGGTTCGCAGCGGATCGGTATGGGGCGTGAGTTGTACGCGGCGTTCCCCGTCTTCGCCGATGCGTACGACGAGGTGTGTGCGCGTCTGGACGCGCCGGTCGACGTCGACGCCGAGAGCCTGCACCGGACCGGGTGCACCCAGCCCGCGCTCTTCGCGGTCGAGGTGGCGCTGTTCCGGCTCCTCGAATCCTGGGGCGTGCGGCCGGATTGTGTGGCCGGTCATTCGGTGGGTGAGATCGCGGCTGCGCATGTGGCGGGTGTGTTGTCGCTGGACGACGCGGTGAAGCTGGTGTCGGCGCGTGCCGTGTTGATGCAGGCGCTGCCCGCGGGTGGTGCGATGGTGGCGGTCCAGGCGGCCGAGGACGAGGTGCTGCCGCATCTGACCGGCGGCGTCGGCATCGCGGCGGTCAACGGCCCGGAGTCCGTGGTGGTCTCCGGAGCCGAGGATGCCGTGCTGGAGATCGCCGAGGTCTTCACCCAACAGGGCCGCAGGACCTCCCGGTTGAAGGTCAGTCACGCGTTCCACTCGCCGTTGATGGATCCGATGCTGGAGGAGTTCGCGGAGGTCGTCCGGGGTCTGGCCTTCAACGAGCCGCGGATCCCGGTGGTCTCGAACCTCACCGGCCGGCTGGCGGAGCCGTACACCGCCGGGTACTGGGTGCGGCACGTGCGCGAGGCGGTGCGCTTCGCCGACGGCATCGAGACCCTCGGCGGCCTTGGTGTGACCACGTTCGTGGAGGTCGGTCCCGGCGGTGTCCTGAGCGGCATGGCGCAGGGCTGTGTGGACGACATCGTCACCATCCCCGTACTCCGAGCCGACCGCCCCGAACGGCAGGCACTCGTGACGGCCCTGGCCCATCTGCACACGCGCGGCGTGTCCGTGGACTGGAACTCGTTCTTCGCCGGTGCGCGGAAGACCGACCTGCCGACCTACGCCTTCCAGCACGAGCGGTACTGGGTCGACGCCCCGGAAACCGCCGCCGCCGCCGCGGCGGCGGACCCGGTGGACGCGGAGTTCTGGGAGACAGTGGAGCGCGAGGACCTGCGGGCCCTCGCCGAGACCCTCGACATCGGGGCAGGAGACGCGTTCAGCGACGTGCTGCCGAGGCTGTCGTCGTGGCGGCGGCAGCGCAAGGAGCAGTCCACCGTGGACGGCTGGCGCTACGCCGTCACCTGGAAAGCGATACCCGATCCCTCCCCGGAGGGCCCTGCCCGGATCGGTGTATGGCTGGTTCCGGTCAGCGCCGCGCAACTCGGCGACGACTGGGTCACCGCCTGCCTCCGCGGGCTGACCGAGCGGGGCCTGGCCCCGCTGCCGGTCCCGGTCGAGCCGGCCACCGGCCGTGAGGACCTGACCGCGCAGCTCGCCCGGGCGGCCGGTGACGAGACCGTGGCGGGCGTCCTGTCGCTGCTCGCCGTCGACGGCGAGGCCGCCCCGGCGGCCGCCGCACTGACCGCCGGCGTCGCGCTGTCCGTCCTGCTCGTCCAGGCCCTGGGCGACGCGGGCATCGGCGCCCCCCTATGGTGCGCGACCCGGAATGCGGTGGGCGTGAGCCCCGCCGACGAGGTGACGGACCCGTACCAGTCCCAGGTCTGGGGTCTGGGCCGGGTGGCGGCGCTGGAGCACGCGCCGCGCTGGGGCGGTCTCGTCGACCTTCCCGGCACGGTCGACGACCGAGTCGTCGGCCGACTCGCCACGGTGCTCGGCCAGTCGGCCGAGGACCAGGTCGCGATCCGCGACCGCGGGGTATTCGTGCGGCGCCTGTCGCGTCTGCCCGCAGCCCGGAGCGACCGTTCGTGGTCGCCGCGCGGGACCGTCCTGATCACCGGTGGTACGGGTGCGCTGGGCGGGCACGTGGCCCGCTGGCTCGCCGGTGGGGGTGCGGAGCACCTGGTGCTCACCAGCCGCCGCGGTCTCGACGCCCCCGACGCCGCCGGCCTCAAGGCCGAGCTGGAGGAGGCGGGCGTGCGCGTGACCGTCGCCGCCTGTGACGTGGCCGACCGCGAGGCGCTGGCCGCGCTGCTCGCCGAGCACCCGGTGGACGCCGTCGTCCACACGGCGGGCACCGCCGAGGCGGGCATGCTCGCCGAGACGAGCCTCGGCGACTTCGCGGCGACGGTCGCCGCGAAGGCCGTCGGGGCCGTGCACCTTGACGAACTGCTCGGCGATCAGGAGCTGGACGCCTTCGTCCTCTTCTCCTCCGTCTCCGGCGTGTGGGGAGGCGGCGGGCAGGCCGCGTACTCGGCCGCGAACGCCTTCCTCGACGGCCTGGCGCAGCACCGGCGGGCCCGGGGCCTCGCCGCGACCGCCATCGCCTGGGGCCCGTGGGGCGAGGGCGGCATGGTCGCCGACGCCGGGGACGAGGAGCGGCTGCGGCAGCGCGGTCTGACCGTGCTGCGGCCGGACCGGGCGATCTCCGCCCTGCACGACGCACTGAGCGGCGGGGACGGCACGGTCACGGTGGCCGACGTGGACTGGGAGCGGTTCGTCGTCCCGTTCACCGTCAGCAGGCCGAGCGCGCTGCTGAGCGACCTGCCCGAGGTCGGGGACGTCCTCGCGGAGGAGCCCGCCGAGCAGGCCGCGGAGCCGTCCGCGCTCAACGCGAAGCTGTCCACGCTGTCCGAAGACGAACAGCAACGCCTGCTCGTGGACACGGTGTGCGCGCACGCGGCGGCCGTACTCGGCCACAGCGGCTCCGCGGCGGTGCAACCGGACCTGGCGTTCCGGGACCTCGGCTTCGACTCCCTGACCGCGGTGGAGCTGCGCAACCTGCTCACTGCCGACACCGGCCTGACCCTGCCCGCGACGCTGGTCTTCGACCACCCGACGCCCGAGGCGATCGCCCGCCACCTGCGGAGCGAACTGGCCGGCGAGACGGGCCCGGAGGAGGTGTCGGTCTTCGGCGAGCTCGACCGGCTGGAGTCGCTGATTTCGACGGCCGCCTCGGCCGAGGAGACGGTCCGGTCGGGGGTGCGGAGGCGGCTGCAGGAACTGCTGTCCCTGGTGAACTCCGCCGGAGAGCAAGGCGCGGAATCCGCCGATGCGCAGCGACAGCTCCAGGACGCGACGATCGACGACATCTTCGATCTGATCGATCAAGATCTAGAAAATTCCTAGTTCTTGGCGCTCTACCTTTGACGACAGCCGAGGACGGATGAGGCGGATGAGCAGCAACGAAGACAGGCTTCTCGAGTATCTCAAGCGCGTCACCGGAGACCTCCGTCAGGCCCGGGAGCGCCTGCGCGAGGTCGAGGAGAAGGACCAGGAACCCATCGCGATCGTCGGCATGGCGTGCCGCTACCCGGGCGGGGTGCGCTCGCCCGAGGACCTGTGGCGGTTGGTGGCCTCCGGTGGTGACGCGGTCGGCGAGTTCCCGGCGGACCGGGGCTGGGACGTGGAGGGCATCTACGACCCGGACCCGGAGGCGACGGGGAAGACGTACGCGCGCCGCGGTGGATTCCTGTACGAGGCGGGGGAGTTCGACCCGGGGTTCTTCGGGATCAGCCCGCGAGAGGCCGTGGCGATGGATCCGCAGCAGCGCCTGCTGCTGGAGACCACGTGGGAGACGTTCGAGCGGGCCGGCATCGACGCGGATTCGGTGCGCGGCAGCCGTACCGGAGTCTTCGTCGGATCCGGCTACCAGGACTACGTCAACCTCCTGGTCGGAGTGGGCGGCGAGTCCGACGGCCATCTCGGGACCGGCAACTCCGCCAGTGTGATGTCCGGCCGTATCGCCTACACCTTCGGCCTGGAGGGCCCGGCGGTCACCGTCGACACGGCGTGTTCGTCGTCGCTGGTGGCGCTGCACTGGGCGGCCCAGGCGCTGCGCGGCGGCGAGTGCTCCATGGCGCTGGCCGGCGGCGTGCAGGTGATGACCACGCCTACCGCGTTCGTGGAGTTCAGCCGCCAGCGCGGGCTGGCCCCTGACGGACGGTGCAAGGCGTTCGGCGCCGCCGCCGACGGCACCGGCTGGGCCGAGGGCGTCGGCATGCTCCTGGTGGAGCGGCTGTCCGACGCCCGCCGCAACGGGCACCGGGTGCTGGCCGTGGTGCGGGGCAGCGCCGTGAACCAGGACGGCGCGTCCAACGGCCTGACCGCGCCCAACGGCCCCGCGCAGCAGCGGGTCATCCGCCAGGCCCTGGCATCGGCCGGCCTGTCTCCCGCCCAGATCGACGTCGTCGAGGCGCACGGTACGGGCACGACGCTGGGTGATCCGATCGAGGCGCAGGCGCTGATCGCCACGTACGGCCGGGAGCGGCCGGAGGACCGGCCGCTGTGGCTGGGCTCGCTGAAGTCCAACATCGGTCACTCGCAGGCGGCCGCGGGTGTCGGCGGCATCATCAAGATGGTCATGGCCATGCGCCACGGAGTGCTCCCGCGGACCCTGCACGTGGACGAGCCGACGCCGCACGTGGACTGGTCGGCGGGCGCGGTGCGGCTGCTGACCGAGGCCGTGGAGTGGCCGGAGACCGATCACCCGCGCCGGGCCGCCGTGTCGTCCTTCGGCGTCAGCGGCACCAACGCCCACACCATCGTCGAGCAGGCCCCGCCGGCCCAGGACGAGGAGCCCGCGGATGCTCCCGCCGACGGCCCCCTGGCGTGGGTGCTCTCCGCCAGGAGCGACGCGGCGCTGCAGGCCCAGGCGGCCCGGCTGCTGCCCTTGGTACGGGGCGAGGTCCGGCCGTACGACGTCGGGCTGTCGCTGGCCACGACCCGCGCGGCCATGCGTCACCGGGCCGCGGTCGTGGGGGAGAACCGTGAGGAACTCCTCCTCGGGCTGGAGGACCTGGCCACCGGGACCCCTTCATCCCGTGTGCTGCTGGGGCGCCCGGCCGGCGGCAAGACCGGCTTCCTCTTCTCCGGGCAGGGCTCGCAGCGCATCGGCATGGGGCGCGAGCTGTATGCGGAGTTCCCCGTCTTCGCCACGGCCCACGACGAGGTGTGCGCGCGCCTGGACGCCCCGGTCGACGTCGATGCCGAAACGCTTCACCGGACCGGGTGCACCCAGCCCGCGCTCTTCGCGGTGGAGGTGGCCCTGTTCCGGCTCCTCGAATCCTGGGGTGTCCGGCCCGACTTCGTCGTGGGCCACTCCGTGGGCGAGATCGCCGCCGCGCACGTGGCCGGTGCGTTGTCCCTCGACGACGCGGCGAAGCTGGTGTCCGCGCGTGCCGCGCTGATGCAGGCCCTGCCCGCGGGCGGCGCGATGGTCTCCGTGCAGGCCACCGAAGAGGAAGTCCTGCCCCACCTCACCGACAGGGTGAGCATCGCCGCGGTCAACGGCCCCTCGTCGGTGGTGGTTTCCGGTGACGAGACGGCGGCCCTGGCGATTGCCGCGGGCTTCGCCGAGCAGGGCCGCAAGACGTCCCGGCTGAAGGTCAGTCACGCGTTCCACTCGCCGCTGATGGACCCGATGCTGGAGGAGTTCGCCGAGGTCGTCCGTGGCCTGGCCTTCGAGAAGCCGCAGCTCCCCGTCGTCTCCAACCTCACGGGTCAGCTCGTCCAGGCCTACACCCCCGAGTACTGGGTCCGGCACGTGCGCGAAGCGGTGCGCTTCGCCGACGGCGTCCGGACCCTGCACGACCTGGGCGTGAAGACCTTCATCGAGATCGGCCCGGGCGGTGTCCTGAGCGGCATGGCGCAGGGCTGTGCGGACGAGGCCGTCACCGTGCCCGTCCTGCGTGCCGACCGCCCCGAACGGCAGGCGCTCGTGACGGCCCTGGCCCATCTGCACACGCACGGCGTGTCCGTGGACTGGAACTCGTTCTTCGCCGGTGCGCGGAAGACCGACCTGCCGACCTACGCCTTCCAGCACGAGCGGTACTGGGTCGACGCCCCGGAAACCGCTGCCGCCGCCGCGGCGGTGGACCGGGTGGACGCGGAGTTCTGGGAGACCGTGGAGCGCGAGGACCTGCGGGCCCTCGCCGAGACCCTCGACATCGGGGCAGGGGACGCGTTCAGCGACGTGCTGCCGAGGCTGTCGTTATGGCGGCGGCAGCGCAAGGAGCAGGCCGCCGTCGACGACCGGCGCTACCGCGAGTCGTGGAAGCGCCTGGGCGAGCTCGCTCCGGCCGGCATCGGCGGCACCTGGCTGTTCGCCGTGCCGGAGGAGGAGAACGAGCAGACCGCCGCGGTCCGCACCGCGCTCACCGCCCGCGGCGCCACTCTGAAGACGCTGGTCGTCGGCGCGGCGAGCGACCGCGCCGGTCTGGCCGGGCAGCTGGCCGGGATCGGGCCGGTCGACGGCGTGCTGTCCCTGCTCGTCAGCGGCGACCCCGTGCTGCCCACCCTGCTGCTCGTCCAGGCCCTGGGCGACGCGGGCGTCGACGCACCGCTGTGGTGCCTCACCTCGGGCGCGGTGGCCGTGAGCGGCTCCGACGCCGTACGCGACGCCCGGCACGCCCAGGTCTGGGGCCTGGGCCGCACCGTAGCCCTGGAGCTGCCCCGGCGCTGGGGCGGCCTGATCGACCTGCCGGAGTCCGTCGACGACCAGGCCGCCGCACGCCTGGCCGGCGTTCTGGGACAGGCGCTGACGGGCCGGTGGGAGGAGGACCAGCTCGCCGTCCGCGCCTCCGGCGTCTTCGCCCGGCGGCTCGCCCACGCACCGGCACGGGCGGCCACCCGCCGCTGGCGGCCCCGCGGCACCGTCCTCATCACCGGTGGTACGGGTGCGCTGGGCGGCCACGTCGCCCGCTGGCTGGCGCGCGGCGGCGCCGAACACCTCGTCCTCACCAGCCGCCGGGGCGCGGACGCCCCGCGCGCCGCCGCCCTGCGGCACGAGCTGGAGGCCCTCGGCGCCCGCGTCACGCTCGCCGCCTGCGACGTGGCCGACCGCGACGCCGTGGCGGCCCTGCTCGCCGAGCACGCCTTCACCGCCGTCGTGCACGCCGCAGGAGTCGCCGACGCCGGCATGGTGGACGCCACCACCCCGGCCGCCTTCGCCGCCGCGCTCGCCGCCAAGGCGGGCGGCGCCGCGCACCTGGACGAGTTGCTGGGTGACCGGGAGCTCGACGCCTTCGTCCTCTTCTCCTCCATCTCCGGCGTCTGGGGCAGCGGCGGCCAGGCCGCCTACGCCGCCGGCAACGCCTTCCTCGACGGTCTCGCCCGGCAGCGCCGAGACCGCGGCCTCACCGCGACCGCGGTCTCCTGGGGCCCCTGGGCCCACGGCGGCATGGTCGAGGACGGCGACGACGAGGAGCGGCTGCGCCGCCGCGGCCTCCGTGCGATGACCCCCGTATCGGCGATCACCTCCCTGCAGCGCGCGCTCGACCGCGACGAGACCCTGCTGACCGTGGCCGACGTGGACTGGTCGCGCTTCATCGTGCCGTTCACCCTCGGCCGGCCCAGCCCGCTGCTCGGCGACCTCCCCGAGGTGCGCGCGACGCTCGCGGAGGATGCCCCCGAGGCGGGCCACGGCTCAGGGGCGCTCGCCGAGAACCTGGCCGGGCTGTCGCACGAAGACCGCGCACGCGCCCTCGTCGACCTCGTGCGCACGCACGCCGCCGCCGCCCTCGGCCACCGGGGAGTGGGCGCCGTCGAGGCCGACCGGCCCTTCCGGGACCTCGGCTTCGACTCCCTGACCGCGGTGGAACTCCGCAACCGGATCAACGAGGCCACCGGCCTCGCCCTGCCCACGACGGTGGTCTTCGACCACCCCACGGCCGCGGACCTCGCCGCCCACCTGCTCGCCGAACTCACCGGCGGCCAGGACGCGAAGGCCACGGCCGCGGCGGCCGCCGCGGTGCTGGACGAGCCGATCGCCATCATCGGGATGGCCTGCCGCTACCCCGGCGGCGTACGCTCGCCCGAGGACCTGTGGGAGCTGGTCGCCTCCGGCCGCGACGCGATCTCCCGCTTCCCCGGCAACCGCGGCTGGGACGTCGAGGCGCTCTACCACCCGGACCCCGACCACCCCGGCACCACGTACACCACCCACGGCGGATTCCTGCACGACGCGGACGAGTTCGACCCCGCGGTCTTCGGAATCAGCCCCCGTGAGGCCGTCGCCATGGACCCGCAGCAGCGCCTGCTGCTGGAGACCACCTGGGAGGCCTTCGAGCGCGCCCAGATCGCCCCCGACACGATGCGCTCCACCGCCACGGGCGTCTTCGTCGGCACCGGCTACCAGGACTACACCGGCCGCCCGCTCAAGGTGCCGGACGGCGTCGAGGGCTACATCCCCAGCGGCAACGCGGCCAGCGTGATCTCCGGCCGGCTCTCCTACGCGTTCGGCCTGCAAGGCCCGTCGGTCACCGTCGACACCGCGTGCTCGTCCTCGCTGACCGCCCTCCACCTCGCCGTGCAGGCGCTGCGCAACGGAGAGTGCTCCATGGCACTTTCCGGCGGCGTGATGGTGATGGCCGGACCGTCCGCGTTCACGATGTCGAGCCGGCAGCGCGCGCTGTCCGCCGACGGCCGCTGCAAGGCGTTCTCCTCGTCCGCCGACGGCACCGGCTTCGCCGAGGGCGTGGGCCTGGTCCTGGTGGAGCGGCTGTCCGACGCCCGCCGCAACGGGCACGAGGTCCTGGCCGTCGTGCGGGGCAGCGCGGTCAACCAGGACGGCGCCTCCAACGGCCTGACCGCGCCCAGCGGCAGAGCCCAGCAGCAGGTCATCCGGCAGGCGCTGGCCAATGCCCGGCTCGCTGCGGACGAGGTGGACGCCGTGGAGGCCCACGGCACCGGAACCCGGCTCGGCGATCCGATCGAGGCGCAGGCCCTGCTGGCCACGTACGGCAAGGAGCGTTCCGAGGGCCGGCCGCTGTGGCTCGGCTCGCTCAAGTCCAACATCGGCCACACGCAGGCCGCCGCGGGCGTCGGCGGCGTCATCAAAATGGTGATGGCCATCCGCAGCGGCATCCTGCCGCAGACGCTGCACGTCGACGAGCCGACCCCGGAGGTCGACTGGTCCAGCGGGAACGTGCGCCTGCTCACCGAGCAGACCGCCTGGCCCGACCAGGACAGGCCACGGCGTGCGGCCGTCTCCTCGTTCGGGATGAGCGGCACCAACGTGCACACCATCATCGAGCAGGCTCCGCGGACCGCGCCCGCCGCAGGGGACGGGCAGACCCCCGCAGCGCAGGACGCGACCGCCGCCCGGCCCCTGGACGTGTTCCCGTGGGCGCTGTCCGCGAAGACCGCCCGGTCCCTGCGCGAGCAGGCCCGCCGGCTGCTGAACCACCTCGACCGTACCGAAGGGCTCTCGCTGCCCGACGTCGGCCGCGCCCTCGTCACCACGCGGACGCAGCTGGAGCAGCGGGCCGTGGTCGTCGGCCACGACCGGCACGAGCTGCGGGCCGGACTCGCGGCGCTCGCCGACGGCAAACCCGCGGACACCGTGGTCCAGGGCACCGCCGCAGCCTCCGGCAGGGTCGCCTTCGTCTTCCCCGGTCACGGCTCGCAGTGGACCGAGATGGCCCGCGAACTGCTGGACACTTCCCCGGTCTTCGCCGAGCAGGCGAAGGCCTGCGCCGAGGCGTTCGCCCCCTACGTCGGCCGGCCGCTGCTCGAGGTCCTGCGCGCCGAGCCGGGCGCACCGGGCATGGCCGAGGTGGACGTCGCCCAGCCCGCGCTGTTCACGGTGATGGTGTCGCTGGCCGCCCTGTGGCGCTCCTACGGCGTGACGCCTGCCGCCGTCGTCGGCCACTCGCAGGGCGAGGTCGCCGCCGCGTACGTCGCGGGCGCGCTGACGCTGGACGACGCGGCCCGGATCGTGGCCCTGCGCAGCCGCTCGCTGACCAAGCTCATGGGCAAGGGCGCGATGCTCGCGGTCGCCATGCCCGCCGACCGGGCCCGCGCGAGGCTGGAGAAGTACGGGACCCGGCTGTCGGTCGCCGCCGTGAACGGGCCCGCCGCCCTGACCGTCTCCGGAGAGCCCGATGCGGTCGACGAACTCCTGGCGGAACTGGAAGACGAAGGCGTGCGCGTGCGCAAGGTCCGCGGCGCGACCGGCGCCGGGCACTCCGCCCAGGTCGACAGCCTGCGCCCCGAACTGCTTGAGCTGCTGGCCCCGGTGGCGCCGGCCCCGGCGGACGTCCCCTTCTACTCCACGGTGACCGGCACTGTGCTGGACACCACCGCCCTGGACGCCGAGTACTGGTACCGCAACGCGCGGCACACGGTGGAGTTCGAGCGGACCGTACGGACGCTGCTGGCGGACGGGCACGGGGTGTTCGTCGAGTGCAGCCCGCACCCGCTGCTGGCCGGCGCGGTGCAGGAGATCGCGGAGGAGGCCGGTGCCGACGCCGTGACCGGCGCCTCGCTGCGCAGAGGCCAGGGCGGCATGGACCGCTTCCTGCGCTCCGTGTCCGAACTGCACGTGAGCGGCGTGCACGTCGACTTGACGGTCCCCTTCGCCGGGCGTCCGGTGCGGCGCGTGGATCTGCCGACGTACGCGTTCCAACGGCAGCGGTACTGGCTGGAGAGCGCCGACCCGGTGCCTGCGGGCGCCGATCCGGTCGAGGCCGGGTTCTGGGAGCTGGTGGAGAACACGGACCTGTCCGGGCTCGCCGCTGAACTCGGGGCGGACGACGCCGCCCTCGTCGGCCCGGCGCTGCCGGTGCTGTCCGCGTGGCGCCGGCGCAGCCGCGAGAAGTCCACGGTGGACGGCTGGCGCTACCGCGTCTCCTTCCGGCGGCTGACCGACCACCCGGCCCCCGGCCTGGACGGCCTGTGGCTCGCCGTCCTCCCCGCCGGCCTGGCGGACGAGCCGTGGGCGCCCTGCGTCGTCGGCGTGCTCGGCGCCCACGGCGCCAAGGTGCGGGTCGTCGAACTCCCCGTCGACTGCGACCGATCGCAGGCCGCGAACCGGCTCGCCGAGGAACTCGGCGGCGAACAGCCCGCCGGTGTCCTGTCGATGCTCGGCCTCGCCCCCGGCTGCCACCCGGCCCACCCGACGTTGTCCGCGAGCCTCGCCACGACCGTCACCCTGTTGCAGGCGCTGGGCGACGTGGACGTCCAGGCACCGCTGTGGTGTGCGACCCGCGGAGCCGTGTCCACCGGAGCCACCGACCCGCTGCGCGACGCCGGCCAGGCACAGGTCTGGGGTCTGGGCGTCGTCGCCGCACTGGAACTGCCCCGGCGCTGGGGCGGTCTCGTCGACCTGCCCGAGAAGCTGGACGAGCACGCGCTGCGCCGCCTGGCGGGAGCGCTGGCCCAGCACGACGAGGATCAGCTCGCCGTACGTGTCGACGGCGTGTACGGCCGGCGCATGGTCCGGGCGCGGCCCGCAGACGTGGAGCCCGCGACACCGTGGCAGCCTCGCGGTACCGTCCTGGTCACCGGCGGAACCGGCGGCGTGGGCCGGCACCTCGCCCGGTGGCTGGCCGGCGCGGGCGCGCAGCACTTGGTGCTCACCAGCAGGAGCGGGCCCCACGCCCCCGGTGCGCAGGAACTGCATGCGGAGCTGACCGCCCTGGGCGCCGAAGTGACCATCGCCGCCTGCGACACCGCCGACCGCGATGCGGTCGCGCGACTGCTCGCCCGCGTCGAGTCCCGGCACCCGCTCACCGCGGTGCTGCACGCCGCCGGCACGGCACGGTCGTCCATGCTGGCCGACGCCGGTCTCGACGAGTTCGCCGAAGCCGCGGCCTCCAAGGTCACCGGCGCCATCCACCTCGACGAGCTGCTCGACGGCCGTGAGCTGGACGCTTTCGTCCTCTTCGCCTCCGGTGCCGGCGTCTGGGGCAGCGGTGGGCAGGCATCCTACGCCTCCGCCAACGCCTTCCTCGACGCCCTGGCACTGCGGCGGCGGGCCCGCGGCCTGACCGCGACCTCGGTCGCCTGGGGCGGCTGGGCGGGCGGCGGCATGGTCGACGACGCGGTCCAGGAGCGCGGCGAACGGCGGGGCCTGGGCGTCATGGCCCCCGAGCTCGCGATCTCCGCCCTGCGCCAGGCCGTCGAGCACGACGAGGCGGCCCTCACCGTCGCCCCGATCGACTGGGAGAAGTTCCTGCCTGCCTTCACCGTGGGACGGCCCAGCCCGCTGCTGGCCGACCTGCCCGACGTACAGCGGCTCCTGGAGGCCGAGCTGGCCGTCGGCGAGGAGACCGGCGCCGGAGCGGCGCTGGCGACCGAGCTCGCCGCACTCGCACCGGCCGAGCAGGAGGAGCGGCTGCTGGAGCACATCCGCGCCCAGAGCGCCGTGGTCCTCGGTCACACGTCGGCCGAGGACGTGCTGCCCACCGCGCACTTCCTGGAGCTCGGCTTCGACTCGCTCACCGCGGTCGACCTGCGCCGGCGCCTGTCGGCGGCGACCGGTCTCCGCCTGCCCGCCGGACTGGCCTTCGACCATCCCACGCCCGCCAGGCTCGCCGAGCACCTGCTGACGCGGCTCCAGGGCGCCGGCCACGGCGCGGCGGAGGAGCGGCCCGCCGACATGCTGGTGCAGCTCTACCGGCACGCGAGCCAGAACGGGACGGCCGCCGAGGCCATGGGGATGCTGATGGAGGCGGCCCGTTTCCGGCCTTCGTTCGAGCGGCCCGAGGAACTGGCCCAGCGGCCCGCCCCCGTACGGTTGTCGCAAGGCGACCATCCCCTCGCGCTGATGTGCTTCTCGCCGTACGTCGTACCGGCCGGGGCACACCAGTACGCGCGGTTCGCCGCACCCTTCCGCGACCGGCTGGACGTGTGGGCGCTGGTCCACCCCGGCTACGAGAAGGGCGAGCCGGTCCCGTCCGATCCGGACGGCGTGCTCCGGCTGCACGCGCAGACCGTACGGGAGTGCGCCGGCGGAAAGCCGGTCGTCCTGCTCGGCTACTCCTCGGGTGGCTGGATCGCCCACGGCGTGGCGGCACACCTGGAGGCCATGGGCGAGCAGCCGGCGGCCGTGGTGATGGTCGACAGCTTCAGCCGCGAGGTCCCCTTCGACCACCAGGTGCTCAACGCGATGGCCCAGGCGCAGTCGCAGCGCCTGGACTTCATGGCGTCCGGCGGTGAACAGCTCACCGCGATGGGTCGTTATATGCGCCTGTTCGACGACTGGGCCGCGCCGCGGATCGCCGCGCCGACCCTGCTCGTACGGGCGAGCGAGCCCGTGCTGGCCGGCGCCGCGGACGGCGACGGGCGCGCCGCACCACCCGAGCACGTGGACACGATCGTCGAAGTGACCGGAAACCACTACTCGATGTTGGAGGACCACGCCGGCACCACCGCGGCGGCGGTGGATTCCTGGCTGGCGGACGTCGTCACCGATTCGTCCGGCGCCGCCGCACCTTAGGACGCAACGACCGCATGACCGGCGCGCGACCACCGCGATCACCCCAGACCGGACCGAGTAGATGTGGGAGAGAAATCATGACGAAGGCTCTCTACGAGATAGGCGAGACCCCGCCCCTCGGTGAGGTCCCGCGGCAGATGTACGCCTCGGTGATCCGCCAGAACCGATTCGGCGAGCCGAAGCAGGCGTTCCGCACTGAGGTCGTCGACACCCCCCGGGTGGGCCGGGGCCAGGTGCTGGTCTACGTGATGGCCGCCGGCATCAACTACAACAACGTGTGGTCCTCTCTGGGCGAGCCGGTCGACGTCATCGGGATGCGGCAGCGCCAGGGCCAGCCCGAGGACTTCCACATCGGAGGCTCGGAGGCCTCCGGCGTGGTGTGGGCCGTCGGCGAAGGCGTCCGCAACGTCGAGGTGGGTGACCACGTGCTGCTCACCAGCGGCCAGTGGGACGAGGCCGCCGAGGACATCCGGATGGGCACGGACCCTCTGGTCTCGGAGAGCATCAAGGCCTGGGGGTACGAGACCAACTACGGCTCCTTCGCGCAGTTCTGCCGCGTCGACGAGTACCAGTGCCACCCCAAGCCCGCCCATCTGTCGTGGGAGGAGTCGGCGGCCTTCCTGCTCACCGGGCCCACCGCCTACCGGCAGTTGTTCGGCTGGCAGGGCAACACCGTCCGCCCCGGAGACCCCGTCCTGGTCTGGGGCGGTGCGGGCGGCCTCGGCTCGATGGCCATCCAGCTCGTCAGGCTGGCCGGCGGCATCCCGATCGCCGTGGTCTCCAGCGAGGACCGCTCCGAGTACTGCCGCCGCCTCGGGGCGGAGGGCACCGTCAACCGCCGCGACTTCGATCATTGGGGCCGGCTTCCCGACGCCGGGGACGCCGAGGCGTCGGCGCGGTTCCTGCGCGGCGCTCGCGGGGTCGGGAAGAAGATCTGGGAGATCCTCGGTGAGCGCAAGTCCCCGCGGATCGTGCTGGAGCACAGCGGCCAGGACACCCTGCCGACCTCGATGTACCTGTGCGACAACGCCGGCATGGTGGTGATCTGCGGTGGCACCTCCGGCTACAACGGAGACGTCGACTTGCGCCACCTGTGGATGCGCTCCAAGCGCCTCCAGGGCTCGCACTACGCCGGCACTCGCGAGTGCCGCGAGGTCATCAACCTCGTCGGCGCCGGCATGCTCGACCCCTGCCTGTCCGCCTGCGACGGCTTCCAGGACATAGGGCGCATGCACCAGATGATGCACGACAACGTGC
The DNA here is from genome assembly GCF_055595715.1 of Streptomyces sp. NPDC040410. Lineage (NCBI taxonomy): Bacteria > Bacillati > Actinomycetota > Actinomycetes > Kitasatosporales > Streptomycetaceae > Streptomyces > Streptomyces sp. NPDC040410. The sequence goes on along the minus strand of NZ_JBVIVK010000034.1, from coordinate 13,808 downwards.
ACCCCTCCGGGAACATGGCCGTCCTCGTGAACGCGCCTCGGCGCGGCGAGACCGCGCTCGAACTCGCGGCCGCCTGACCGTCCCCCGTCGTACGAACCCCCCACGTCCCACAAGCACAAGGAGAGTCATGCCCGAGCCCACCGCCGACGCGCCCGCCGTCCCCAACGCCCGCAGCTGCCCGTTCCTGCCGCCGGACGGCATCGCCGACGTCCGGGCGGCCGCCCCGGTGACCCGGGCCACCTTCACCAGCGGCCACGAGGCGTGGCTGGTGACCGGCTACGAGGAGGTGCGCGCCCTGCTGCGCGACCCCTCGTTCAGCGTCCAGGTGCCCCACGCGCTGCACACCCAGGACGGCGTCGTCACCCAGAAGCCCGGCCGCGGCAGCCTGCTGTGGCAGGACGAGCCGGAGCACACCGCAGACCGCAGGCTGCTCGCCAAGGAGTTCACCGTCCGGCGCATGCATGCGCTCCGGCCGAACATCCAGCGCATCGTCGACGAGCACCTCGATGTCATCGAGGCGCGGGGCGGCCCGGTCGACCTGGTGAGGACCTTCGCCAACCCGGTGCCTTCCATGGTGATTTCCGATCTGTTCGGTGTCCCGGTCGAGCGCCGTGCGGAGTTCCAGGACATCGCCGAGGCGATGATGCGCGTCGACCAGGACGCCGCCGCCACCGAGGCCGCCGGCATGCGCCTGGGCGGGCTGCTCTACCAGCTCGTCCAGGAGCGCCGGGCCAACCCCGGTGACGACCTGATCTCGGCGCTGATCACCACCGAGGACCCCGATGGCGTGGTCGACGACATGTTCCTCATGAACGCGGCCGGCACCCTGCTGATAGCGGCCCACGACACCACCGCCTGCATGATCGGCCTCGGTGCGGCGCTGCTCCTCGACCGCCCCGACCAACTGGCCCTGCTTCGCGAGGACCCGTCGCTGGTCGGCAGCGCGGTCGAGGAGCTGCTGCGCTACCTCACCATCGGCCAGTTCGGCGGCGAGCGCGTCGCCACCCGGGACGTGGAGCTCGGTGGCGTGCGCATCACCCAGGGCGAGCAGGTCGTCGCGCACGTCCTCGCCGCCGACTTCGACCCGGCCTTCGTCCAGGAGCCGGAGCGCTTCGACATCACCCGCCGCCCCGCCCCGCATCTGGCCTTCGGCTTCGGCGCACACCAGTGCGTAGGCCAGCAACTCGCCCGGATCGAGCTGCAGATCGTCTTCGAGACCCTGTTCCGCCGTTTCCCGACCCTGCGCCTGGCCAAGCCCGTCGAGGAGCTCCGCTTCCGCACCGACATGGTCTTCTACGGCGTGCACGAGCTGCCCGTCACCTGGTGACCGCCGCACCACGGCCCACTCCCACAGGAGACCGGCGCCCGCGGACCTCCTGCGCTGATCACGCCTTCCGTCGCCGCCTCGCGCCGAGGGCGGCCGAGGCCGCCGTGCACACCAGGGACTGCCCTTTTCGGGCGCATGGCCGCCGGACCTGGAGATTCCGCATGTCGGTCTTCGTGTCGCCGTGACTCTCCCGCCGCTGCCCGGTCCTCGCGCTGAGGGTCCCCGAAGCCGCTTGCGGCACGCCACAGCCCGACGCAACGGCGGTCGCGTCCCCAGGCGGCCAGCGCGCAGTCCCGTTCACCTACGCCGCCGTCACCGAACGCGGCGACGGTTCGTACTCCGTGTCCCGCCACGCGCCCGGCGTCCGCTCGGTGACCGGGTGCTCCGACGGCCGGCCGGTCGACCACGGCGGCGCCGAGGAGCCCGTGACAGCGGCCCGCGGCCCACTGGCCCGACGAAGGGTCCGGGGCCCGGCGGCCGGGTGCCGACCGGGCCGCGCAAGGCCTGCTGACGGACTGAAGCCTGATTCCCGTAGCCAAACACGTATCGATGAACGACCGCCCTGCCGATTGTTCGAAAGGCACGACATGACAGAGACCGAAATCCGCCTCTCCGGGTCGCAGCCCCCGTCCTTCCCTCAGGACCGGACCTGCCCGTACCAGCCGCCGAAGGCCTACACGGAATGGCGGGGCGAGAGCCCGCTGACGCAGGTCACGCTGTTCGACGGCCGACCGGCGTGGCTGATCACCGGGCACGCCGAGGGACGGGCGCTGCTCGTCGATCCCCGGCTGTCCTCCGACTGGGGTCACCCGGTCTTCCCCGTCGTCGTCCAGCGCACCGAGGACCGCGGCGGGCTCGCCTTCCCGCTGATCGGCGTCGACGATCCCCTGCACGCCCGGCAGCGGCGCATGCTGATCCCCAGCTTCGGCGTCAAGCGCATGAACGCCATCCGTCCCAGGCTTCAGAGCCTCGTCGACCGGCTCTTGGACGACATGCTGGCGAAGGGGCCGGGCGCGGACCTGGTGTCGGCGTTCGCCCTGCCGGTGCCCTCCATGGCGATCTGCGAGCTCCTCGGCGTCCCGTACGGCGACCACGACTTCTTCGAGGAGTGCTCCCGCAATTTCGTGGGCGCCGCGACGTCGGCGGAGGCCGACGCGGCCTTCGGCCAGCTGTACACGTATCTGCACGGCCTGGTCGGGAAGAAGCAGGCCGAGCCTGAGGACGGCCTGCTGGACGAGCTGATCGCACGCCAGTTGGAGGAGGGCGAGCTGGACCACGACGAGGTGGTCATGATCGCACTGGTCCTGCTGGTGGCCGGCCACGAGACCACGGTCAACGCGATCGCCCTCGGAGCCCTCACGCTCATCCAGCACCCCGAGCAGACAGACGTGCTGCTCCGCGACCCCGGTGCGGTATCGGGAGTCGTCGAGGAGCTGCTGCGGTTCACCTCCGTCTCCGACTACATGGTCCGGATGGCCAAGGAGGACATCGATGTCGGCGGCGAGACGATCAAGGCCGGGGACGCGGTGCTGGTCTCCATCATGCTGATGAACCGCGACGCCACGGCGTACGAGAACCCCGACATCTTCGACGCCCGGCGCACCGCACGTCACCACGTGGGCTTCGGCCACGGCATCCATCAGTGCCTGGGGCAGAATCTCGCCCGCGCCGAGCTCGAGATCGCCCTTGGCACGCTCTTCGCCCGCATCCCGGGCCTGCGGCTGGCCGTACCCCTGGACGAGGTGCCCATCAAGGCCGGTCACGACGCCCAGGGCCCGATCGAGCTCCCCGTCACCTGGTGAGGGCCCGGGCGCAGGGAACGGAAGGAAGGGAGGCGGGCCACGCCATGCGCATCACCGTCGACCGCGACCGGTGCATCGGCTCCGGCCAGTGCGTCATGACGGCACCCGGCGTCTTCACGCAGGACGACGACGCGCTGGTCGCCCTGGTCCCGGGACATGAGGACGGGGCGGGGGACCCGCGTGTGCACGACGTCCCCATGGCCTGTCCGGTGCAGGCGGTCGCGATCTACGAGGATTGAGCGGCATGGGCCGTCGGCTTGGGGTCCGCACCCGCGCGAGCGGTGGCTCCCCGGGAGCCGGGGCCAGGGCCACCGCTTGCTGGAATCCCGCAGCGGCGCATCACGGCCGAACCGGATGTCAAGCGACGCGGCAGAGCACGGGGCCACCGCGCTCATCGGCCGGAGCCGGGCCCGTCCCGTCCTGGGCCCCGGCCCGTGAGCGCGTCGTCGGCACCGTGGCCCAGCAGTTCGTGGAGCAGCGGGGTCGCGGGCAGTGCCGGGTGGAGGTACACGCGCTCGCGGCGTTGCTCGACGGCGGCCAGCAGCATCCGGAAGGTAGTCCTCGCCTCCTCGATCCGCCCGCCGTGATGTTGCGCCTGGCCCAGCAGGCCCAGGTGGAGCGGGTGGCGTAAGTACGTCCTGGACTGGCCTAACTCGGCCAGCGAGCTGTGCATGAGGGCGAGGCCGTCGTCGTGATCTCCCGCGTGCACCAGGCCCCACCCTTTGACGACGCCCAGCATCGCCTTCCAGTAGAGAAGTCCGTGTTCGCCCGCGACGCGGACGCCCTCGTCGCTCGAGGCGAGTGCGGTGCGGGCGTCACCCTCCCACGCCGCCACGACCCCGTCCACGTACAGCGCGAAGGAGCGGTCGGACGGCCTGTTTTCGTACTCGGTGAGGCTCAACAGCTCACGTCGGCGCGTGCCGGCGGTCTGCCGGTGTCCAAGGAGCCAGTGGGTGAAGGTGTCGTAGGAGCGGCAGGAGACGCGCGGGTCGTGCTGGTAGGTACGCGCCAGCGCGAGACCCTCGTTGGCGAAACGATCCGCCATGCCGACGCCGCGCTCCAGTTCGGCGAGCGCCTGCGGCAGCATTCCGCGCACATGCAGCACGATGCCTTCGCCGTACGCCGCACCGAGCGCCGCCACGGGTTCCAGGGTCTGCCGCGAGATGTCCCGCAGCAGGCCGGAGAACTGCCGCGAGGCGTCGTAGCGGCCGGTGACCAGGTATGCCGCGCACAGCGCCCAGAGCACTGACGGGTCCTCGGGGGAATGAGTGGCCGTGCTGAGGGCGCGCCCGCGCGTCAGTGCCGCCTCGGCCTCGGGGTGGCCGAAGCCGCGAGTGTTGGCGAGTACGTGGCCGAGTTGGATGTGCAGCTTCTGTTCCAACCTCACGATGGCGGGATCGTCCGGTGGCAGGAAGCCGACCAGGTGCACCGCGCGGCGCAGCCAGATCTCCACCTGCTCGTACGCCATGCACTGCTCGGCGTGTTCCGCGGCGAGCAGCAGCCGAGGCAGCACCTCGGCGGCGGGCAGCGCACGCTTGGCGTGCCAGCTGTGATGTGCCACCCGCTCGATCTCCTCGTCCCCCACTCGCCCGCGCCTGCGTGCGCTCAGCGCGTCGGCGACCCTGGCGTGCAGGCGGTGGCGGTCCTCACGGGGGAGCTCGTCCACGAGCGTCTCCTGGACCAGGGCGTGAGCGAAGTGCAGCCGCCCCGGATGGTGCGGGTCCTCCCCGAGCAGCCCGGCACGGATGGCGGACTCGAGACCCGCGATGACCGGTTCGTCGGGCGTGGCGGTCCGGTGCAGCAGGTCGGTGTCCACCTCGGCGCCGATGACGGCGCACAGTCGAAGCACCCGCAGGACCGGCTCGGGCAGCGCGGCAAGGCGCTGGTGCAGAGCCTCGCGTACGCCGGTGGGAATGTGGGTCAGGAGCGCGTCAACGGCGTCCGGGCGATGGAGTTTACGCGCGTCCCCCACAAGGGAGAGAAGCTGCATCACAAAGTACGGGTTGCCAGCGCTGCGCCGGTGCAGCACCTCGACAACCTTCGGGTCCACTCCAGACCCCGCATGTGCCTCGACGAGGGCGCCGACGGCCTGCAGGGAGAGCCCGCAGAGCCGCAGCGTCTCGGTCCTGGGGCCGCGTAGCACGTCGGAGACCATCCGGCGCAGCGTTACGTCCGACTCGGCCTCGAACTTCCGGGCCGTGAGCACGATGCCGAGCGGATGGCCCTGGCAGCGGGTGCTCAGTAGCCTGAGCAGGTCGAGGGAGGCGGTGTCCGCCCATTGCAGGTCTTCGAGGAGCAGCACGAGCGGCTGTTTCCCGGCGAGGGCGAGCAACACCTCACAGACCGCGTCGTGGGCGAGGAAGCGGGCCTGGCACCAGTCGGAGGCCCATTTCGGGCCTCCGGTCCGGGCCGCCGACCGCTCGGGCATCAGTGGGGCGAGCAGGGCGCCGTACGGTTCCGTCGCCTCGCGAAAGGCATCCGGCCGGGTGGCGGACAGCCGCCGCAGGATCTGGGTCCACAGCCAGTAGGCGGGGACGCCTTCGCCGGGGAAGCAGTGGCTCCAGACCACCTCCAGTCCGGAGCCCCTCTCATGCGCGGCCATGCTCTCCAGACGTGCCGCAAGTTCCAGCAGCAGGCGGGTCTTTCCGACTCCTGGGGGGCCGAGGACGCCGGCCACATGGCCGTGGCCCACGACCGCGCTCGCGGCTGCGGTCGTCAGGCGGTCGAGCTCCTGGCTGCGGCCGGTGAACAGCGAAGGCGCAGCGGTCCACCCCGACTCGAACTCCCGGGATTCGCCGGCCCCCGGAGCGGCTGCCGGCTCGTGCTCCGGCCCGGGTACAAGCCGCCACCGGGCTGGCCCGGCTTGCGTGCCGGCGGCAGCCGCCCGCGCACCCGGCGGCACATGGGTTCGCGCCTCCGGGCGCGCGTCGGTCCCCGTGATCCCCTCGCGTTCGACGGCCGCGCCGCAGTCGTCTGTCCCGTTGGCGTCGTTGGTTGCCACCGCCCGGCCGTGCCCCCGGGCCGTGACGGCCGTCCTACCGTTTCCGGAGCCCTCAAAGTTCCGTACTCCGCCGTCACCCGTCTCGTTCATGACGAGCGGGACATGTGACGCTCCGGTGGACTCAAGTGGTGCGGGAGACAGCTTCTTCGAGTGGGCGCTCGCTCTCGGCTCCTGGCGCAGGATCGTGTTTCTGACCCGGCGTAGTTCGGCTGCGGTTTCCACGCCGAACTCCTCGACCAGATGACTGCGCGTCCGCTCATACACCTCAAGCGCCTCGGCCTGCCGTCCGAGCCGGGACAGTGCCGTCATGAGGTGGCCGACAAGCCGCTCCCGCGTGGGATGACGGCGCGCCTCCCCGTCCAGATCGGCGGCGACCTCTTCGGCCGCGCCGAGAGCCAGCCGCGCCTCCGCGCAGGACTCCACGGCGGTGAGCCGGATCTGTTCGAGTCGGGTGCACTCGTCACTGAGCGGCGGATGGCTGTCGAACTCCGCGTAGGGCGAGCCGCGCCACAGCCCCAAGGCCTCGGTGAGCCGGGCACGCGCGGTGCGCGGATCGCGCTGTTCCAGGAGCCGCCGTCCGTCGGTGACCAGACGCTCGAAGCGGCAGGCATCGACCTGCTCGGGATCGAGATCGAGGACATAACCGGGCGTCCGATGACGCAGCACCGAAAGTTGGCCTGTTCCCGCCTTTGTGTGCAGGGCCCGGCGCAGATGAGAGACATGGCTTTGGAGTGTGGCGACGGCGTGACGGGGCGCTCCGTCACCCCACAGTTCCTCGATGAGCAGTTCGGTGGGCACCACGCGGCCAAGGCGGATGAGCAGCAGGGCGAGCAGTGTTCGCCGGCGTGGCGGGCCGAGCGGCAGGTCATGCCCGTCGTGTCGTGCCGACATGGGCCCCAGAACGCTCAGTATGAGCTCAGCCTGGCCGGTAGTTGTGGGTGACACGTTTACGGACGGAGGTAAGGGCATGACGGTCCCCATCGTGCTCGCGGTACGGCTGGCTGACGGACGGTTTCGGGCTGGCTGATCTCACACCGTCCCCTGCGGATCCTGGCATAGAGAAGGCGCCTTCCAAGCTGGAGATCCATCGATTGGCAAGAAAGCGGCAGGTGTTCGGCAAGGATTTCGACAGGCGGTCCGGAAAACGATGGCGGACGACGGCAAGGGGCCGCCAGCGGCTCGACCAGGACCCCGCAAGGGCGGTGACGCACGATGTTCAGCATCTGGAGATACCGCTGGTCCCAGGGCCGACGACGCCCCTGCTGACGGCCTTCACGGCCGCTCACCAGTCTCCGAACTTATTTCGCCCAAGTTTCCTGAGGGAGCCCTCTCTTGCTGAGTCCAGCACCTGCATCTCCGGGCCTGTGCATGGCGAGCCTCGATAAAACCCTGACCATCCAGCAGGCGAACCAGGAGTTCTTCCGGCAGTTCAACGACTCGTCCGAGGACATATGCGGCCGCAATTTCCGTGACGTGCTGCACCCGAGCGTGCAGCAGCCGCTGGTGCGCCAATTCTCCAATTTACTGGAAGGGAGGCACCAGCGATTCGTGACGCCCGTCATTGCCGTGGGGCCTGGCGACGAGTCCGCCTTCACCGTTCCGCTCACCGCGGTCGCGGTACGCGGTGGCCTGCCCGACACGACCGCGATCCTGGTCATGATGCCCACGGCCGGTGACGCCGAGCAGACACGTGTGGTGACCAAACGCAGGAAGATCCTCTCCGCGATGGACGCGCGCATCCTCGAAGGCATCGCCGCCGGTGTCTCCACCGTCCCCTTGGCAGCCAGCCTCTACCTCAGCCGGCAGGGCGTCGAGTACCACGTGACCTGCCTGCTGCGGAAGCTGAAGGTGCCCAACCGTGCCGCGCTGGTCTCCCGCGCCTACTCCATGGGCGTGCTCAAGGTCGGCACCTGGCCGCCCGAGGTCGTGGACGACTTCGTCAAGTGAGACGGCATGGGGCCCGCGCCGGGCGCCCGCTCGCGCCGGTGGCCGTGGCAGCGTTCACCCGGGCCGAACGCACGGTCGCCGGACTCGCCGCCCACGGAGTGCCCGGCAGGCACATGGCGGAACGCCTCGAGTGAGTTCGCGCGCCGTGGAGAAACGCCTCACCAGTGCCCACCGCGAGCTCCCGGGAGCCGGACGGTCCGAACCGGCCGCGTCCTCCCCTCTGCCGGCCCCGCCGGCGCCTGGAGGCACCAGTGAGCGCTGCCCGCGCCCGGGAGCGGGCCGTACCCTGACGCCCGCTTCCGTACCCCCGGGCAAGCGAAACTCCGGGCCCGGCCACCACAGGGCCAGCCCGCCCGATCCGGAATCCGGCGACGGCCTTTGCGCGGTCTCCGCACGGTCCGTTCCGCCCCGGGCCGCGCCGCTCCGGCCGGCCTTCCGATTCAGCTTTCCTCTCCCTCGAAGCTCAGGAGACACAGCGTGATTGCACACCAGCCTCTGTCGCGCCGCCGCATGCTCGGCGTGGCGGCCTTGGGTGCCGCCGCACTCGCGGGGCAGACCACGATCACCGCCGCTCCCCGGGCGGCTGCTGCCAGCGCAACAAGTGGTTCCGGCGGCACGTTCGTCCCCGCCGTCGTGGTCGGCACCGGTTACGGCGCGGCCGTCTCCGCCCTGCGTCTCGGCGAGGCAGGGGTCCCCACCCTGATGCTGGAGATGGGTCAGCTGTGGAACCAGACCGGTCCGGACGGCAACGTATTCTGCGGAATGCTCGCGCCCGACAGACGCTCCAGCTGGTTCAAGACCCGCACCGAGGCCCCGCTCGGCTCCTTCCTGTGGCTCGATGTCGCCAACCGGGACATTGATCCCTACGCGGGTGTACTGGACCGGGTCAACTTCGACCAGATGTCCGTGTACGTGGGACGCGGTGTCGGCGGCGGTTCGCTCGTCAACGGCGGCATGGCGGTCACGCCCCGGCGCTCGTACTTCGAGGAGGTGCTGCCCCAGGTGGACGCCGACGAGATGTACACCAAGTACTTCCCGCGCGCGAACTCCACCCTCCGGGTCAACGACATTGACAAGAGCTGGTTCGAGCAGAGCGAGTGGTACACGTTCGCGCGTGTCTCGCGCCGGCAGGCCTCGAATGCGGGGCTGAGCACCACCTTCGTGCCCAACGTATACGACTGGGACTACATGCGCCGTGAGGCGGACGGCGCGGTGCCCAAGTCCGCGCTGGCCGCCGAGGTCATCTACGGCAACAACCACGGCAAGGTCTCACTCGACAAGAGCTACCTGGCGGCCGCCCTGGGCACCGGCAAAGTCACCATCGAGACCTCGCACGAGGTCAAGACGATCCGTCAGCAACCCGACGGCACGTACCTTCTGACCGTCGAGCAGAGGGACACCTACGGCAAGCTGCTCCGGACCAAAGAGGTCTCCTGCCGCCACCTCTTCCTCGGCGCCGGCAGCCTCGGCTCGACCGAACTGCTGCTGCGTGCCCGGGAGACCGGCACCCTCCCGAACCTCAGCCCCGAGGTCGGCGGAGGCTGGGGCCCCAACGGCAACATCATGACCGCCCGCGCCAACCACATGTGGAACCCCACCGGCACCAAGCAGTCGGCGATCCCCGCCCTCGGCATCGACGACTGGGACAACCCGGACACCCCCGTCTTCGCCGAGATCGCCCCCCTGCCGGCGGGTGTCGAGACCTGGGTCAGCCTCTACCTGGCCATCACCAAGAACCCGGAGCGCGGCACCTTCGTCTACGACGCCGCCAAGGACCGGGCGGACCTGCGCTGGACCCGGGAGCAGAACGCGCCCGCGGTCGCAGCCGCGAAGTCGCTGTTCGACCGCATCAACAAGGTCAACGCCACCATCTACCGGTACGACCTCTTCGGCAAGCAGATCAAGGCCTTCGCCGACGACTTCTGCTACCACCCGCTCGGCGGCTGCGTCCTCGGCAAGGCCACTGACGACTACGGCCGCGTCGCCGGATACAAGAACCTCTACGTGACCGACGGCTCACTCATCCCCGGCAGCATCGGCGTCAACCCGTTCGTGACCATCACGGCGCTGGCAGAGCGGAACGTCGAGCGCATCATCAAGGAGGACGTCGCGGACTCCTGACGAGCGGTGGGCGGGGCCCGCTCGCGCCTCGCCGCTTCTCCTCCCGGCGAACGCCCCGCCACGGTGGGGCCGGCCGAACCGAAACCGAAAGGGAACGATTCAGTGAACTCCCCGCTCACCGAGGACAACGGCGCCTGGATCCGCAGGTTCCACCCGCGCCCCGACAGCCGCGTCCGCCTGGTCTGCCTGCCCCACGCGGGCGGCTCCGCCAGCTTCTACTTCCCCGTGTCCCGGTCCATGCCCGACAGCGTCGACGTGCTGTGCGTGCAGTACCCCGGCCGCCAGGACCGCCGCACCGAACCTCTCCTGGACTCCGTACCGGCGCTCGCCGACAAGGTCTACGAGGCCCTCCTGCCCTGGACCGACCGGCCCATCGCCCTGTTCGGCCACAGCATGGGCGCCTCCCTCGCCTACGAGATCGCCCGACGGCTGGAGCAGGAGCGGGGCATCACGCCCGCCACCCTCATCGCCTCCGGCCGCCGCGCCCCGTCCACGCACCGCGACGAGACCGTCCACCTGCGCGACGACGACGGCCTCGTCGCCGAGATGCGCGGCCTCAGCGGCACCAACCCCCGACTGCTGGGCGACGAGGAAATCCTGCGCATGATCCTCCCGGCCATCCGGGCGGACTACCGCGCAGCCGAAACCTACACCTGGGAACCGGGGGCGCCCCTGCGCTGCCCCGTGACCTGCCTCGTCGGCGACGACGACCCGAAGGTCACCTTGGAGGAGGCCGCCGCCTGGTCCGGGCACACCGACGGCCCGTTCATGCTGAAGGTCTTCCCAGGCGGCCACTTCTTCGTGGCCGAGCACCAGACGGAAATCGTCCGCCTCATGGCCACCCAGTTGGGTGCCGGTCGTTGAACCGCCCCGGGTTCTGGGGAGATCTCGTTGGTTGCTGTGAGCTGGGGTTTGCGAGGGGTGGGTGTGGTCGCAGAAGACGCGCATGAAGGCGGCGAGGTCCTCGTACCTGTCGTGGCTGCCGGGGATCGCGCAGATGGGTGCCGGATGGTCATCGTAGGGCCGGAACAACTCGGTGCCGCAGTCGTCCGCGCTGCCGGCGGGGCAGATCACGTCACTGGCGATGACCGCGAACCGAACGGAGCGGTCAGCCGACCGGCTTCGAGGGGGCGCCTGGGCAGCGGTGGAGCACCACCAGGAGTCGCCTCGACCGCGTCTGGTTCAGTGCCGGAAGGTAAAGGTCGGCAGTGCCCTGTCCAGCCAGCGGGGCATCCACCAGTTGGCGTTGCCGAAGACGGCCAGGGACGCCGGCACGATCAGCATGCGCACGATCGTCGCGTCGAGGATCACGGCGATGGCCAGCGTGATGCCAAGCTCCGTGGGCGGGATCGGGCCCGTGACACCGAAGGCCACGAACACGATGACCATGATGACAGCCGCGTTCGTGATCGGCCGTCCGGTGGCCGCGATGCCATCCCGTACCGCAGTACGGGTCTCGCCGGTCTGCTCGTACTTCTCACGTATCGAGGCCAGCAGGAACAGCTGGTAGTCCATCGACAGACCGAAGAGAATCGCGAAGAAGAACACCGGAGCCCAGGCGTTGATGAAGCCCTGGGACTCGATGCCGATCAGCGAGGCGCCCACGCCGTGCTGGAAGATGACCGAGGCGATGCCGAACGCCGCTCCGACAGTGAGCAGGTTCATTACCACCGACACCAGCGCGATCACCACACTGCGGAAGACGATCAGCATCATCAGCAGCGACATCACGAGCACCAGCGCGATGATGCCGGTCGCGGACGCTGCTAGTGCCTCGGTCATGTCGTGGTTCTGCGCCGCCGGTCCGCCCACCAGGGAACCGGGTGCCGCCCTGTCGAGTCTCTCTCGCAGATCGGCTACGAGGCCGGAGGTGCGTGCGTCGTCGATGGCTGTCGTGGGCGTGATGCGGACGACCGTACGGCCCGAGTCCGCGGGCCCGGCCGCCACCTCGGCGTGCTGGACACCGCCCATGTTCTTGGCGGTGCTGACGACCTGCGCGGCCTGCTTGCGGGGAGTGGTGACGTACATCGCGGCGCCCGCGCCGGGACCGAACGCGTCGATGAGGGTCTCGTAGCCGTCGCGGCTCGAGTACCCGGTGTCCACCACGCGCGCGCCAGGCATACCCAGTTCGACACCGGCGACCGGAGCGGTCAGCGCGCCGAGCAGGAGCAGTCCACCGATCAGGCCGACCGCGGGGCGGCGGACGACGCGGTCGGACCAGCGGCCCCAGCGGGCCTCACTGCGGCCGCCGGGCTTGGCGCGGCCGCGTAGTACCCGTGCGCCGAGGGCCGCGAGAACCGCGGGCAGCAGGGTCAGGGCGGCGGCCACAACGACGACGACGGCGAGGATCATGCCGAGCGCCATGGAACGGAACACCATCACCGGAAGCAGGAACAGCGCACCCAGTGCCATGACCAGGGCAAGGCCGGACAGCACGATCGCCTTGCCGGAGGTCGCCAGGGTCGTGGCGAGCGCGGTCTCGGTGTCGATGCCCTTGGCGCGCTCGGCGCGGTAGCGGGTGATGACGAACAGGCTGTAATCGATACCGAGTGCCATCCCGATCATCATCGAGAAGTTCATCGACCACACGGACAGCGGGCTGACCATGGTGACCAGGTGCAGTGCGCCGTAGGCGCCCGCGATGCCGACGATCGCCAGCATCATCGGCATCCCGGCGGCGACGATGCTGCCGAACACCACCACGAGCAGCACCATCATGGGCAGGCCGGACAGGAGTTCGGCCTTGAGCATGGCCTTTTCGTTGGACTCGTTGAAATCGGCCCACACCGGCCACTCACCGGTCACGTCCGCACTCGCGCCTGCGGGCAGCTCGGCCTCGCTCACGGCCTCACTGACCTTCCCCGCGGCCCGGGGCAGTTCGGCCTCCTCGTCTGCGTTCAGGTGGACGGGGACCAGAGCCGTCCGGCCGTCCTCACTGACGAGCCCGGCGGACGGCGGTCGCTCGCGCGGGTCCGTCACTTTGCTGACTGACGCCGAACCTTCCACCTGCCGGATCACGGCATCGACCGCGGCATCCCGCTCACTCCCGCCGGGCACGTGGACCACGACGACCGCGGCTTCGGTGCCCAACTCGGCGAAGTCACGACGCAGCTCGGCGCGGACCTTCTCGCTCTCGGACCCCCGGGCGTTCCAGCCGGCACCGGACAGGGCGCCGTTCAGCGTGGCAGCGAGCGGAGCGGCGGCCAGCACGATCACAAGCCAGACCAGCATCACCACCTTGCGGCGCTCCACCATGACGGCGGCGGTGCGATCGGCGAGGCTGCGCCGGCGTTTGTCCGGCGGATCGTGTTTGTGGACGAGGGCGGACCTGCCGATGGACATGTGGAAGACCTCCGTTGGTGATGGTGCGGCCCGAGAACGCCTGGGACAGGCCCCGGACGAACAAGGGGCGGTGCGTGCGCGTGGCTGCGCGGCCGGGGGCGAAGCGGGCTCAGGTGCGGGGAGTGTGTGCGGGCCCGGTGGCCCAGGTGAACTGGGCCACTGGGCGGGCCTGTATGAGGGGGTGAGGTGCGGTCAGGCGTCCTGCTGGCTTGTGGTCCATTGGGTCAGCCACTGTTGTTCGTCGTGCTGTTTGGCGTGGTGCAGTTCC